>NZ_CP139482.1:2202500-2885000 GCF_041222825.1 Candidatus Thalassolituus haligoni | reverse complement strand
ATGTATAACCACCGGGGGTAGAGCACTGTTAAGGCTAGGGGGTCATCCCGACTTACCAACCCTTTGCAAACTCCGAATACCGGTGAGTTCAATCATGGGAGACACACGGCGGGTGCTAACGTCCGTCGTGAAAAGGGAAACAACCCAGACCGTCAGCTAAGGTCCCAAAGTTACAGTTAAGTGGGAAACGATGTGGGAAGGCCCAGACAGCTAGGAGGTTGGCTTAGAAGCAGCCACCCTTTAAAGAAAGCGTAATAGCTCACTAGTCGAGTCGGCCTGCGCGGAAGATATAACGGGGCTCAAACTGTACACCGAAGCTACGGATGCGTATTTATACGCATGGTAGAGGAGCGTTCTGTAAGCCGTTGAAGGTCAAGGTGTGAACCAGGCTGGAGGTATCAGAAGTGCGAATGCTGACATAAGTAACGACAAGGGGAGTGAAAAACTCCCCCGCCGGAAACCCAAGGGTTCCTGTCCAACGTTAATCGGGGCAGGGTTAGTCGGCCCCTAAGGCGAGGCTGAAGAGCGTAGTCGATGGGAAACAGGTTAATATTCCTGTACTTGTTTGTAGTGCGATGGGGGGACGGAGAAGGCTAGGCCAGCACGGCGTTGGTTGTCCGTGTTTAAGCTGGTAGGCAGAGATCTTAGGCAAATCCGGGATCTTAATGCCGAGAAGCGATAACGGTGACTCTACGGAGTCCGAAGTGGTCGATGCCATGCTTCCAAGAAAAGCCTCTAAGCTTCAGCTACAAATGAACCGTACTCTAAACCGACACAGGTGGGTAGGTAGAGAATACCAAGGCGCTTGAGAGAACTCGGGTGAAGGAACTAGGCAAAATGGCACCGTAACTTCGGGAGAAGGTGCGCCGGTTTTGGTGAAGGACTTGCTCCGTAAGCTGAGACCGGTCGAAGATACCAGGTGGCTGCAACTGTTTATTAAAAACACAGCACTCTGCAAACACGAAAGTGGACGTATAGGGTGTGACGCCTGCCCGGTGCCGGAAGGTTAATTGATGGGGTTATCTCACGAGAAGCTCTTGATCGAAGCCCCGGTAAACGGCGGCCGTAACTATAACGGTCCTAAGGTAGCGAAATTCCTTGTCGGGTAAGTTCCGACCTGCACGAATGGCGTAATGATGGTCACACTGTCTCCACCCGAGACTCAGTGAAATTGAAATTGCGGTTAAGATGCCGTATACCCGCGGCTAGACGGAAAGACCCCGTGAACCTTTACTACAGCTTCACAGTGAACTTTGAATTGGCTTGTGTAGGATAGCTGGGAGGCTTTGAAGCGATGACGCTAGTTGTCGTGGAGCCAATCTTGAAATACCAGCCTGGTCAATTTGGGGTTCTAACTCAGGTCCATTATCTGGATCGAGGACACTGTGTGGTGGGTAGTTTGACTGGGGCGGTCTCCTCCCAAAGAGTAACGGAGGAGCACGAAGGTCGGCTAATCCTGGTCGGACATCAGGAGGTTAGTGTAATGGCACAAGCCGGCTTAACTGCGAGACAGACACGTCGAGCAGGTACGAAAGTAGGTCATAGTGATCCGGTGGTTCTGTATGGAAGGGCCATCGCTCAACGGATAAAAGGTACTCCGGGGATAACAGGCTGATACCGCCCAAGAGTTCACATCGACGGCGGTGTTTGGCACCTCGATGTCGGCTCATCACATCCTGGGGCTGAAGCCGGTCCCAAGGGTATGGCTGTTCGCCATTTAAAGTGGTACGCGAGCTGGGTTTAGAACGTCGTGAGACAGTTCGGTCCCTATCTGCCGTGGGCGTTTGAGATTTGAGAAGAGCTGCTCCTAGTACGAGAGGACCGGAGTGGACGAACCTCTGGTGTTCCGGTTGTATCGCCAGATGCATTGCCGGGTAGCTACGTTCGGACGGGATAAACGCTGAAAGCATCTAAGCGTGAAGCCTCCTTCAAGATGAGATCTCACTGGAACCTTGAGTTCCCTGTAGGGCCCTGGAAGACCACCAGGTTGATAGGTCAGGTGTGTAAGCGTTGCGAGGCGTTGAGCTAACTGATACTAATTGCCCGTGAGGCTTGACCATATAACACCCAAACCGGGCTGTTATAACAGACGGAAACACCAGGCAACTGCTGCCTCTACAAAGAATCTCTCAAAAAACTCATGTATCCAACCCTATTTGGTGAAACTCTGCCGGGTCGATCGACCGATCCCCTTCAGACAGACAACACCATAACAGTTTGCTTGACGACAATAGAGCTGTGGAACCACCTGAATCCATCCCGAACTCAGAAGTGAAACGCAGCATCGCCGATGGTAGTGTGGGGTCTCCCCATGTGAGAGTAGGTCATCGTCAAGCTCTTAAATAGAACACCCCGTCCTGCGCTGCAGGGCGGGGTTTTTTACGTTATGCCTTACTGAAAGTCGCTTTTTGATGTCAGGATACTTGCCCAAGATTGTTACTGAATGAAGTAATCTCTATCGGCGCTGGTTTTTTATCACGGGACTGGGTTTGTCGATAGGAGCAGGCTATAATTTGGGGCCTGATTCTTTTTTGATATAAGGCTTTTTATGCCTAAAGCTGGCGCCCTTCACCCATCCTGGCAGCAGGTTCTCGGCGATGAGCTGGAGCAACCTTATATGCGACAGTTACGGGTGTTTTTAAAAGCAGAAAAAGCTGCTGGAAAAATCATCTACCCGCCGGGACCGCTTATTTTTAATGCGTTTAATCACACTCCATTTGATCAAGTACGCGTGGTGATTATCGGACAGGATCCTTACCATGGCCCCGGCCAGGCCCATGGTCTGAGCTTTTCGGTACAAAACGGTATTCGTTTACCACCGTCACTGGTGAATATTTTCAAAGAGGTCGAGGCCGACCTCGGCATTCCGATGAGTGGCAGCGGTGATTTGACACCTTGGGCAGATCAGGGTGTTTTGTTGTTGAATGCCACTCTGACGGTTGAGCAAGCCAGTGCTGGCTCTCATCAGAAAAAAGGCTGGGAGCAGTTTACCGATGCAGCCATTCGAATACTGAATGAACGGCGCGAGGGACTGGTATTTGTACTTTGGGGTAGTTATGCGCAGAAGAAAGGTGCCATGATTGATCAGAATAAACATCTGGTGTTGAAATCAGTGCATCCATCACCGCTATCCGCACATCGGGGATTTTTTGGTCAGAGACAGTTTTCGACGATCAATCAGTATCTGAGTCAGCAAGGGCAGCTGCCTATTAACTGGGTCTTATAGGTCGAATGCCTAGTGGGCATTCTCAATTATTTGACACGGCCTGTAAGGCAAGGCGTTGGACGCCGAGAATGACGCGTCCTTTTCAAGTCCAATAATACCGTATGGCGGGATATTGACCCTGACCCTTCGGGCTGAGGCGTCCAGTACGGCGTTATTCGTCACTTGTTTAGCTCGCTAAACCGCGCTCCTCATGCCTTGTTCTGAAACTAGCTGGCTCTCAGCCGGCTCGGTTTAATCATTGAGAACGCCCCCCTGGCAATTCAAAATCCCCAGTTTGTCGTTTACTCTATTTTAAGTAGTATTACATTCTTTAATCCTATCTGTCGGCTGTTGTATTTTATGCCAAGAATTGTATTAGACCTTCATCTCTCTGCTGATGATTATCAGCGATACTACTCGGGTTCTGTCCATGTGGTACAAGCACGAGCTTTGGATGGTCGAATGATACGTTTTCCTGCCGGTGTGCTGCGCCATGTGATTCGCCATGATGGTATTCACGGTCAGTTTGCTATTGATACGGATGACGAAGGCAAGTTCCAGCGCATTGTCGAGCTGCCTGGCGTATAATTACGCCCATTTACCAACTTCTCAGGGAAGCCCTGATCCGTTATCCAAAGCGGCTGGCGGCTTGGTTTTGACTCGCGTTGAGATTTGTCTACGAGGTTTTATATGGATTGGTACAGCACCTTCCGCCCATTATTGTTCAGTCTTAGTGCTGAAACCGCTCACGAACTCAGTCTGGATTTACTGGGCGCGGCCGAGAGACTACGAATATTGTCGTGGTTAGTGCCAGAAGTGAAGGATGAACCTGTTACCGTGGCGGGTATTGAATTTCCTAATCCGGTTGGTTTGGCCGCAGGCCTGGACAAAAATGGCGATTATATTGATGCCTTGGCGCGACTTGGCTTTGGTTTTATTGAGATTGGTACGACCACTCCTCGCTCGCAACCTGGAAATTTACAGCCTCGCCTGTTCCGTATACCCGAGCGTCAGGCGATCATTAACCGTATGGGATTTAACAACAAAGGCGTGGATTACCTGATTGAACGGGTCAAGGCTGCCCGTTACCGCGGGATACTGGGTATCAATATCGGCAAAAACTTTGATACGCCAGTAGAAAATGCAGTCGATGATTATCTGATCTGTCTGGAAAAAGTGTATCCGTACGCCTCTTATATTACTGTGAATATTTCCTCTCCCAATACACCTGGGCTTCGGACCTTACAGTATGGTGATGCCTTGAAAGAACTGCTGCAGCCGCTCAAAGTGAAGCAAACGGCGTTGGCAGAATCCTTTGGTTACAAGCCAATCTTTGTCAAAATTGCACCAGACATGAATACCGACGAAGTGGCACTGGTCGCAAACGCATTAGTGGATTGTGGTATGGATGGTGTGATTGCCACCAACACCACTTTGGATCGTACCGGTGTTGAAGGTTGTAGACACTCCAACGAGCAAGGTGGATTGAGTGGTGCTCCGCTGGAAGAAAAAGCCACCGAAGTGCTGGAGAATCTGACTAAAGCACTTGCTGGTCGTATTCCAGTGATTGGTGTTGGTGGTATTACCGATGGCGCAGGTGCCATTGACAAGATTAAAGCGGGTGCCCAGCTGGTGCAGATTTACAGTGGCTTTATTTATCGTGGTCCAGAGTTGATTCGTGAAGCCGTTGAGGCAGTAGCGAACAATCGTTAGACTTGTTTTCAGGTACCTAGTAAATAGCCTGTAGAGGTTGTCCGGAAAAAGAAGGCCCCGCTTGCGGGGCCTGACCTCCCTGGTGAGGAGGCTTAGGATAAAAGGGTGGGCCACATATGGCCAGGAATTCGGGGTGTTAAGTGGTCAAACGACCATACGATGAATACCAGAAACGCCTGTATAACCATCCCAGTGATCTGAGCGACCAGAGCGCCAACCGGACAACCAGGCATCCCTCATCGCTCCTTCTGGCGGAGCCAGATCTTTGGATCGACGTTCAATACCGGCACGATAGCCGCGGGAAAAAGCTCGTTCTTGCAGATCGCGTTTCTGTTTTTTCATACGATGCATCCTCGCTTATTAAACAAATATCGCTGCTGGTCGTTCAGTTCAAGACGATCCCCCTCAGCGACATCTACAGTTGTAGCGCGTTGACGGTCGGTCTGTTAACGAATTTATTTCTATAAAATGACAACCTCTTGTAGCTATACGCTATTTGAAAGAATAGGCCAACCTGACTATGCAAAATTTAGACTCATCTACCATCTATCACTGGCTGGCCAGTTGCAGTAAAGGAATTGAATCCATCTTATCCAATGAAATCAATGAGTTGGGTGGGGAGGTGGAGCGAGAAACCCATCTGGGGGTGCATTGGAAAGCAGATCTGGAGACGGCTTATCGAGTTTGTTTATGGTCTCGACTGGCTAGCCGAATACTGTTACCAGTGCATGAAAGTCAGGTTAGCAATGTCGACCAAGTATATGAAGAAACGCGCCAAGTTGATTGGACGCAAGTTTTTTCGCCGTCATCGACCTTCAGAATCGACTTCCATGGCCGAACGGATTTCATTAATAACACCCAGTTTGGTGCCCAGAAAATCAAGGACGCCATTGTTGACCGCTTTCGTCTGGATACTGGCACCCGTCCCAACGTGGATAAAAACGCTGATGTGAGGATTGAAGCTCAGCTGCGTAAAGGCAAACTGGCCTTATATTACAACTTTAGTGGTTCAGGTATGCATCGCCGTGGTTACCGTTTGCAGCCTGGCCTGGCACCGTTAAAAGAAACCCTGGCAGCAGCATTGCTGGTACGGGCCGGTTGGCCAGCTCTGGCGGCGGCAGGCAAACACTTGGTTGATCCCATGTGCGGCTCGGGCACCTTGTTGATCGAGGCCGGATTGATGGCAGCAGATATTGCGCCTGGCCTGAATCGTCAGCAGCATGGCTTTGAGCACTGGCGCGGCCACGACCGCAAGCTGTGGCTGTCACTGGTCGATGAAGCACGATTACGGCGTACTGCTGGATTGGAGGCCATGAACAGCCGTTTTTATGGATTCGATATCGATGCCAGACAGTTGGAAGCGGCGACGGCCAACCTGTCACGTTCTGGGCTGGCTGCTCATATTCATCTGGAGCATCGTTCGATTGATCAGTTACGGGTAAGCAAGGATGTGATTGAAGAAGGGGGGATGGTGATTTGTAACCCGCCTTACGGTGAACGTCTGAGTGAGTTGCCGCAACTGGCTTCTCTGTATCAGCAATTCCACGATGCCACCATGCAAATGCCGGAATGGAAACTCGCGGTATTCACCGCTAATACCGATCTTTCACGGGTTATAAGACGACCGTTAGATAAGCAATATAATTTGGTTAATGGCCAGATCGAAACCAAGCTGTTGGTGTTCGGCGCTGCCGATGAGCGCTCATCTCTCCCCAAAATGTCGATGATTCGTGGCCCGGTGGAAGCCTTTGCCAATCGCCTGAAGAAAAACCTCAAGCCGGTACAGAAATGGGCCAAACGGGAGTCGGTATCCTCCTATCGGGTGTACGATCAGGATTTGCCGGAATACGCCGTAGCCATCGACTGGTACATTGATGCTGCCAAAGTGTCCGGTCCGCAGGGTACTAGCCAGAGCGGAGCTGAATGGTTACATGTACAGGAATATGTACCACCGAAAACGATTGAGGAAGCTAAGGCCGAGCGACGGTTACTGGATGTGCTGGCGGTGCTGCCTGAAGTCACAGGTATTCCTGCTGACCATATTGTGCTCAAGCGTCGTGAACGTCAAAGTGGCAAACGGCAGTATGAAAAACGTTCCAGTGATGGCCTGATTCGGCACCGTTTTCCGACCATGGAAGGTCGAGTGCAAGTCTGGGTGAACCTGAAAGATTATCTCGATACCGGTCTGTTTCTGGATCATCGCCCGACCCGTCTGGAAATAGCCAAGCGGGCTGTAGCACAGCCAGGTATGTCGTTCCTGAACCTGTTCTGTTACACCGCGACTGCCAGTGTTCATGCTGCAGAAGCCGGTGCTGTGTGCACCAGTGTGGATATGTCGCGTACCTATCTGGGTTGGGGGCGGGAAAATTTCGATCTGAATGGCATTGATACCAGTAAACACGAATTTGTGCAGGCTGATGCGCTGCAATGGCTGGCAGACTGCTCACAACAGTATGACTTGATTTTCATGGATCCACCGACCTTCTCCAACTCCAAACGGATGGAAGGGGTGCTGGATATCCAGCGTGATCATGTGCTGTTGATTCAGCAGGCGGTTGCTTGCCTTAAGCCGGGGGGAACGTTGATCTTTTCGACCAATCTGCGCAAGTTTGCCATCGAGGAAGAAGCGTTGAGTGGGCTCAGCATCCGCAATGTCAGTAAATGGTCTGTTCCTTTTGATTATTCACGTCGTCCGAATATTCATCATTGCTTTCATATTCAGGTGGCTGAGTAGTTTTTTGTAGCCATACGGTGAAGGAATCAATCGCTCTCCGCTGTCATCGATCCAGCCCCTACAAGATCTCCGACAAGATGTTGTAGGGGAATCTCAGGTTTATTGTCTGTTTGTTCGACGCAAGGTTTTTGTCCTCTTTGTGCACCTATACGATGCTTTTGTCTTATTTTTGCACGGTAATGAGACATTTTTGTCTTCTTTGGCACTTATAAAAAGCTTAACTTCCTCACTTAAAGACTGAATACTTATTATTTGCGCACAGTGCTGGTGCCTATAGTTTCCACTTTGCTCTGTAATAGAGCAAATTATTAGCTTAATTTGTAGCAAAGTTGACAGTTTGGTATGAATCCTGCTTTTTTAACCCCCCTGAATATATGAAGCGCCATTTTGGTGCCATTACTCGATAGCGTCTATCGGTCAATGCCTGAGTAAACGATTAGGGGAATTCTCGTGGGGAATCTGGATTTGAACGGTGTTAACAGTGCCGTAGAAACACTGATGTCTGGTACCAATACGCTGTTTATTTTGCTGGGTGCCATTATGGTGCTGTTAATGCATGGGGGTTTTGCTTTTCTCGAAGTCGGGACGGTTCGTCATAAAAACCAGGTAAATGCCCTGGTTAAAATTCTTACCGATTTTGGTATCTCGACGCTGGCATATTTTTTTATCGGTTATCAAATTGCTTACGGTAATCACTTCTTTGCCAGCGCAGATACCCTGGCAGTCAATAATGGCTATGAGTTGGTCAAGTTTTTCTTTCTGCTGACCTTTGCTGCGGCTATTCCTGCCATTATCTCGGGTGGCATTGCCGAGCGTGCCAAATTTTATCCGTTCCTGATTGGGTCTGGCTTGACCGTGGCATTTGTCTATCCCGTGTTTGAAGGGATGATCTGGAATGGCAATTATGGCTTTCAAGACTGGCTGGAGAGTCAGTTTGGTGCCGCGTTTCATGATTTTGCCGGTTCTGTCGTTGTGCATGGTGTGGGAGGCTGGATTGCCTTTGCTGCGGTTTACTTGTTGGGTTCGCGTAATGGACGTTACCGCAATGGTCGTGTCGTGGCGTTTGCGCCATCCAACATTCCTTTTTTGGCATTGGGCGCCTGGATTCTGACTGTGGGTTGGTTCGGTTTTAATGTGATGTCAGCCCAGACGATTGACGGTATTTCCGGTTTGGTGGCCGTGAACAGTCTGATGGCGATGGTTGGCGGTACCCTGGTGGCCATGGTCGTCGGTAAAAATGACCCTGGCTTTATTCACAATGGCCCGCTGGCGGGGTTGGTGGCGGTATGTGCTGGCTCGGATATTATGCACCCGATCGGCTCGTTATTGGTTGGTGGGGTTGCCGGGGCATTGTTTGTCTTTGTGTTTACTCTGGCCCAGAACCGTTTCAGCAAGTTTGATGATGTCCTTGGTGTATGGCCCTTACATGGTCTGTGTGGTTTGTGGGGTGGTATTGCGGCGGGTGTTTTCGGGGCGGAATCGCTGGGTGGATTGGGAGGCGTCAGTTTTACTGCCCAGGTTATTGGTTCGCTGGCTGGCGTTCTGGTGGCGGTTGGCGGCGGCTTTATTGTATATGGTCTGGTTAAGGTTGTGGCAGGTCTGCGGCTGACCGAAGAAGAAGAGTTTAATGGTGCGGATTTGTCGATTCACAAAATCGGCTCTACCAGCGACGATGGATGATATTTGCCGTTGCCGACCAGACAAAAAAGGCGCTCCGGCGCCTTTTGGGGTTCTGTCATGTTAAGAAACGTTATAGCACCACCTCAAAACACTCCAGCTGCGGTGGCCCTATATAGATATCCTTACGTGTGCCTCCGGCATTGGCGTGTGCCTTGCGGAAAGCTTCAGACTTGGTCCAGTCTTCAAATGCCTGCTGGGATTCCCACACCGAATGGGAAGCAAACAAGACCTGCTCTGTCGTGGTTGGACCCTTCAGCAAGTTAAAAGAAGTAAAACCGGGTACTTCTTCAAGGAAGGTTTCGCGGTTTTTCCAAATATCGATAAAATCCTGCTCACAACCGGGTTTGATACGAAAGCGGTTCATGGCGATGTACATGGTGTTCTCCAGAGACGGTGAAAGGGAGGCGAATCTCTCAAATAATACCTGTTGGAGTGACACCGTTGATAGTTGCTGGATCAACAGCTGCCGTTATGTTGCGGTATGTCAGTAACAATCTGGCAGAGAGATAGGGGAATCACCCATCTGTGATTGTGAACTGGATCACATTCACAGGTGGGTGAGCTGACATTTTCGCCGACTCTCATAATACAGTCGCGGCCTGTCACCAAGCTGCAGTAAGCTAATCGCGACCAGACGTTCGTTCATATATAGATAGCTGGAGATAAACGTTTTATGAGTATGGAAGCCTGGCTGAATATTTTGTCCCATAAAGATGGTTCTGATTTGTACCTCAGTACCGGAGCACCGCCTTGTGCCAAATTTCAGGGGCAATTACGTCCATTGTCGAAGGATCCGCTGGGTCCCGGTGACGTTGAAGAAATAGCCAAATCGCTGATGACAGATGCACAAAAAAAAGAATTTGCCGAAGAAATGGAAATGAATCTGGCGATTTCGAACAGTGCTGGCCGATTCCGGATCAATATTTTCAAACAACGCCACGAAGTGTCGATTGTGGCGCGTAATATCAACACCGAAATTCCTAATCTCGACAAGCTGAAGCTGCCGCCTATTCTGAAAGACGTGGTGTTGTCCAAGCGTGGTCTGATCCTGTTTGTGGGTGGTACTGGTTCGGGTAAGTCGACCTCGCTGGCAGCCTTGATTGATCACCGGAATGCCAGCGCTGGTGGTCATATCATTACCATCGAAGACCCGGTGGAATTTGTCCACAAGCACAAAAAATGTATTGTTAATCAACGTGAAGTCGGCACCGATACCAAAAGTTTCCATGCCGCCCTTAAAAATACCCTGCGCCAGGCCCCGGATGTAATTTTGATTGGTGAGATTCGGGATCGGGAAACGATGGAACATGCGTTAGCCTTTGCAGAAACCGGTCACCTGGCGATTTCTACCCTGCACGCCAACAACGCCAACCAGGCGCTGGAGCGGATCATCAATATGTTTCCGGAAGAACGTCGTCCGCAGCTGTTGATGGGGCTGGGGCAGAACCTGAGGGCATTTGTGTCACAGCGGTTGATTCCTACTTCGGATGGTAAGCGCTGTGCGGCGGTAGAAGTCATGTTGGGCACCAAAACCATCGAAGATATGATTATGCGGGGCGACTTCCCGAGCATTAAAGAAGTCATGGAGAAGTCTGAAAACCTCGGGATGCAAACCTTCGATGCCGCGATGTTTAATCTCTACCGCGAAGGGCGTATTACATTGGATGACGCGTTAAAAAACGCTGATTCAGCGAATAATTTACGCTTACGGATCAAGTTGGCCGAAAACGGTGGTTCGATGGCGAATGAAGAGAAAATCGGGACGGATGGTAAGCCCATGATGGAATTCAGTTTGATGGAAGACAAGGTGCTGGAGGATGGTGACGAAAATTTCTGATGGCCATCCACCGCATTGTCCTGGTCATGGCGCAGGGCACAATGCTTCCGCTTCAGACTGGTTGGAACGCTTGCCTGCTGGGCGGCAGAATCGCTACGACAGCGGTGAGATGATCTGCCGGCCGGGCATGACCCATAACCGGGTCTTTCTGCTGAACAGTGGCAGTGCCCGTATTTGCCTCTCGGCGGAGCATCGGGAGTTGACGCTGGGCTGTCTCAAGCCTGGCAGTATTTACGTGACACATACCCGTGCCTGGGTTGAAACGCTTGAACCCACAACCATTACCAGCTGGCCGATCGAGCAGCTCACCCTGTTGATTGTGGAGGCGCCGGAAATTGCCATTACTGCCATGCGGGAAGTGGGGCAGATGCTACAGCAGGCGACCAGTCTGATCGAAGACCTGGCATTTCGCTCGGTGGAATCACGATTGGCACGTTATCTGTTGCTGGAAGAAAGTACGCAGCAGCGCCAGACCATCGAACTGACCGGTCAAACGGAGCTGCTGGCCAGCCTGTTGGGTACATCGCGTCAGACCTTGTCGACGTTGCTAAACCGGATGATCCGCGATGGCATTGTGGCGCGTCCGGATCGTCAGCATTTAACACTACTGGATACGCTGCGGCTGCAACAGTTGGCAAGCGTGTCCTGATTAGTTACCCAGTAAAACTGTTTTCCGTAGGCCTGCATCCGTGATCCTGGTTTCCGCACTGTCAGCTGGCTGACAGAATCAGGCAAGCACAGCGATTACCTTGTTATCTGACTAACACAATAATGAGGTTGAATATTATGAATATCCGCGCATCCGATACTACGCCCACCGCCACTGATAAGATCGATCGGGATCCTCTTGATCGTTATGTGAGTTTCTGCGGCATTGATTGCGATGGCAATGCCAATCGGCTGCTGGCCATGCTGGAAAACCATTTGGCCACGGGCGATGGTGATACGCGCTGGCAGACCTACTTCCAGCAAAAGCGCGAACAGCAGGCCGCGATGAATCAGGATAATTTGTATTTTATTGGTGCGCAGATGAACAGCTTGTACAGTTACCTTGAAAGCTGTGACGACGACGCGGCGCTGGCATTGTTGTGGCAGCTGGAACAGGAGTGTTGTTAACGGCGGAAAAGTAACGGCGGTTGTGAGGCAAACCGCCGTTAGCCGTCAGGGCAGACTAGCCAAGAACGGAATCGACCAATGCTTTGGCATCGGCTTCCAGCAGATCGATATGGGCTTCAGAGACAAAGCTTTCCAGATAGATTTTGTAGACATTCTCGGTGCCGGAAGGGCGGGCCGCGAACCAGCCGTTGGCTGTTTCTACCTTGAGGCCACCAATCGGAGCACCGTTACCCGGTGCCGTGGTGAGAATACGGGTGATGGCATCGCCTGCCAGAGTATCGCCCTGAACGGCGTCCGCACTCAGTGAAGACAATACGGCTTTTTGCTCAGCGGCACAGGGAACATCGATACGCTTGTAGTAGGGACGGCCGTAACGGGCGACTTGCTCTTCGTACAGTTGTTGCGGGTCTTTCCCTGTAACGGCCAGGATTTCAGCCGCCAGCAGCGCCATGATGATGCCATCCTTGTCGGTCGTCCAGACGCTGCCATCCTTACGCAAGAACGAAGCCCCGGCGCTTTCTTCACCGCCAAAGGCCATGTCACCCTTGAACATGCCTTCCACATACCATTTGAAACCGACGGGTACTTCACACAGCTCACGCCCGAGGCCATTGACCACCCGGTCGATCATGGCGGAAGACACCAGCGTCTTGCCGAATTTCACATTCTGCGGCCAGTCCGGTCGGTGAGTGGCCAGATATTCAATGGCAACGGCCAGGTAGGCGTTCGGATTCATCAGGCCAGAAGAGGGGCAGACGATACCGTGACGGTCGTAATCCGGGTCGTTACCCACAGAGATATCAAACTGGTCTTTCATGGCCAGCAGGTTGGTCATGGCGTACGGCGAGGAGCAGTCCATACGAATGCGGCCGTCCTTGTCCAGCGACATAAAGCTGAAGGTCGGGTCAATGGCATCGTTGACGACCGTGATGTCGAGCTTGTATTTTTCCGCAATTGGCTTCCAGAAGTGCAGACCAGAGCCGCCCATGGGGTCAACCCCAATCCGGATACCGGCCTTGGCAATTGCGGCCATATCCACCACGTTGCCGAGGTCGCTGACGTAGTGGCTGATATAGTCGAAGTCTTCCACCAGGTTACTTTCGTTGGCATCTTCTGCCGGTATCCACTCAACCTCGTCCAGATCATTGGCTAACAACTCGTTGGCGCGGTTGGCAATCCAGCTGGTGATATCGGTATCGGCTGGGCCACCCATGGCCGGGTTGTATTTGATGCCACCGTCTTCTGGAGGATTATGGGAGGGCGTTATGACGATGCCGTCGGCCATATCGTCGGCATCGGCATCCTGGTTATGGGTCAGGATGGCGTGTGAAATCACCGGTGTCGGGGTGTAGCCATCGCCATCCTGAATACGAACGCGCACATCGTTGGCGACCAGAACTTCCATCGCTGTACCAAAGGCTGCTTCCGAGAGCGCATGAGTGTCTTTACCCAGATACAGGGGACCTTTAACACCGGCTTCGGCCCGATATTCGGCAATAGCCTGACACACGGCAGCAATATGGTTTTCGTTAAACGTGGTGTTAAACGCGGAACCACGATGGCCAGAAGTCCCAAAGGCAACCTTTTGCTCCGGGTTATTCACGATGTCTGGTTGCTGGCGGTAGTAAGCTGCCATCAGGGCAGGTACGTTAACCAGGCTGGCGCGTGGCGCGACTTTTCCGGCATCCGGGTGAATAGCCATAATTTCGATCCTTCCTTCTCGTTAGTATGCTGTCGTCATGCTGCTGGATAATTGTGACAGATGCAATTCTCTGCTTGGCTATCATGATTGCATGGCATTGAATAAGACGTTTCTTATCAACAATCTGTTGTGTTACCGGGGAAATGCCGTGTCGCTATCCAGCCGTAAACTGATTAAGAGCCAATGGCTGAGCCGATTGTCTGCGACTGAAAACAAACAATCACAGCAGGAGCAATAGACCACCGTGGCTGAACCGCTAAAAAATCGTTATGGGCTGGAGGTAGCCGATGTATTGGCGCAACAGATCACCGCTGTCTGGCCCGACTTTGACTCCCGTGCTTTTATGAAACAGGTGTCAGTGGGCTATGAAGGACTCGATCTGATGGCCAGAGGCCAGCAGATCGCCGATGTATTGCAACAGTATCTGCCAGCGGATTATGGTGAGGCGATTGCCATTTTGATGCAATCTGTGGGTGTACCATTGCAAGACGCCCGCAGCTTTTCGATGTCAGCTTTCTATTACCTGCCGCATACCTGCTTTGTCGCATCGTACGGGCTGCAACATTTTGACGAGTCAATGGCCGCCCAGTACCAACTGACTCGGCGTTTTACCGCCGAATTCAGTATCCGTACCTTTCTTCAGCAACGACCGGCTGAGACGCTGGTCTGCTTGCGACGCTGGTGCGAAGACCCGGATTACCATGTACGACGGCTGGTATCGGAAGGAACGCGACCGCGTTTGCCATGGGCGCGACGGTTGCCCGAATTTCAGCGCGATCCAACGCCGGTACTGGCGTTACTGGAAGAGCTTAAAGACGACCCGGAGCTTTATGTACGGCGCTCGGTTGCCAATAACCTCAATGATATTGGCAAGGATCACCCGGAATTGCTGGTGGACGTCTGTCGTCGCTGGATGGTGGATGCATCCGCAGAGCGTCGCTGGGTGGTACGTCATGCGTTACGTTCAGCGGTTAAACGCTGCGATGTCGCTGCTCTGGCGGTACTCGGGTTTGACAGTGAGCAAACCGTACGGGTGGAGCAGACTCGTGTTCAACCGGGGGTTGTGCCGATGGGTGGGGACGTGGAATTGCAGGCAACGCTGACATTACCGAAATCCGCCCGTGAACCGCTGCGGCTGATGGTGGATTTTCGGGTGCACTATGTCAAAGCCAGTGGCCGTACCTCGGCCAAGGTGTTCAAGCTGAAACAGCTGACGCTGGTGCCAGGCCAAATCGTGACGCTCAGCAAAAAACTGTCGCTAACGGACAAGAGTACCCGTCGCCATTATCCGGGTGTGCATGGTATTGAACTGCTGGTTAATGGTAAAGCCTGGCCATTGGGGGAATTTGAGCTGCATCTCACGTAACATCTACAACCCTGTGAGTAACATGACCGGTTAACGATTCGATTGTATCCGCTGTCTGCCAATAGCACGTTTTCGCCGTGACCTGTCGGACTTCGGGCTGTCCTATTGCAGAAAAACTGAATTCGCCTCAATTTTGCGCAAAAAACGCTCAAGCCAGACTTCCTCTCGCGACGAACGCCTAAGTCCGACAGGCTCCGAGGGGCGTTCTATCATTGAGAGCGCCCCCGTGGTGCATCAGCAAGTCACTAAGCCAGTATTATGGAATAGCGGAGTGGTGCAATAGCGTAGATTGTCATAAGCAGGGTTATGGAAAACCGCTGTTTTTTATGGTGTATTGTTCACTTATTCCGGTTTATTCATCACTATCCCTGTCAGATAGGGCACAACGAGTACGCCATGCCAGAGGTTTGTTATCAGGGGCGCATTTTTCAATTACGAGAGGATGAAACCATTCTGGCGGGCCTGCTGCGTCAGGGGGTTGAACTCGAATATTCTTGCCGGGCAGGTGTCTGTAACGCCTGCATCATCAGGGCAACGGCATTTGACCCGGATCTGGAACGGCTAAAAACCGGAACACTGGCACCTAACCTGGTGGCGAGCGGGCATTTTCTACCTTGTAAAACACGGCTCAAGGGTTCCATCGAACTGCTTGATCCTGCTCCTGGACTGGCTGATAACCCTGTTTATGCAAGGACGACGGTGACCGGACTGGTGGTTGGCAAGCGCTGGTTGACCGATGACATTGTACAGTTACATGTTCAGCCATCGGTTGATGTGATTTATAAGGCCGGGCAGTTTGTCTGGCTCTACCACTCAGATGGCCAGGCACGTCCTTATTCGCTGGCTTGCTCTCCGCAACGCCGACAGCCGTTGGAGTTTCATATTCGTCGTCATGATCAGGGCCATGTCAGCCGCTGGATTACGGACGAGTTGACGGCGGGTACGGACATTGCTCTCAGTCTGGCGGATGGTGACTGTTGCCTTGAAGACGGTATGAATACGGTGGTGATGGTGGCTTTTGGTGCCGGATTGGCACCAATGGCTGGTATTAGCCAGCAAATACTGGATGGTGGTGAAGCGGCTGTGGGTGGACACCTGCTCCATGTCGCCCACGGTAAGAATGGCTTGTATGGCGAATCGGACAGTTGGGATCTGGCGGGTGAGATACAAGCAAGTGCCTCAATGCAATACACCGGTCTTGAAAGTCGCAGTGAACTGTTTACATCACTGGCGTCGTTGAACAGCCGTTATTGCGATGCCTACTGGTTTTTATGTGGTAGCCCGGACGCGGTGTATCAGAGTCGCGATGAGTTATTACGGCTGGGGATTCCGGAAGGCCGTATGCGGTTTGATCCGTTTGAAAGCCAACCGCTGGTGGCTTTGCCAGAGAATGACGAGTGTCAGCCTGATTACCCTGACCCTCAACCAGAGCTTTGGGCCTGGCTCAATGAAGATAATCGCCTTGCCACCATCGTGGCAGACTTCTACTTGCAGATTTTTGCTGATCCGATTTTGTCCCCTTATTTTGAAAACATCACCCGGCGTCGTTCCAGGGAAAAGGTTTTCAGCTTCTATCAGCGCGTGTTTAGTGGTGAGCCGAGTTTTTTTGGAGACAGGCCTGACCATGCCCATCACTGGATGGTTCATAGCGACGATATTTTTGATTATCAACTGCTGTTGATGGAACAAACCCTGAAAAATCATGAGATGCCCGGCTTGCTGATCACCATCTGGATGAGCTACGAAGAGTACTTTCGCCGCGATATTATCAAAACCCGGCCGGAAGGGTATTGACGGAACGTGCCTGCCTGCAGGCGCTGTCGGTCAGCAAGCGGCTACCGTAAGATTATAAAATGAGTATCTGTAACGGTTGTCAGACCGCTATCGATAACGCTACCGAAGTACGTGTCATCTCATACGAGTCATATTGACTGCTTCCGTGTTCTTTTTAATCCCCCGCTTGTGGATCATAAAAGGCCAAATCTTTTTAGCTGTTAAGTCAAACTTTATTTTTTCACCCCCTTGTTTGTTCTCTTTGTTAGTCTGGCCGATGTGGTTGGGAAGCACGACCAGTGGCTCGAATATCTGGTGGTGTTCATTCAATGCGTTATGCATTAAACCTGCATCTGCGCACATGTCGCCGGGTTTTTGTCTCGGGGGGAACCAGTGATCGCTATCGATAGCCGTAACAGGTGGTTCGATTCCCGGCGTTTTTTGTGGCAAGGGGGTGGAATGCTGTCAAAAAAGTAACGTTTCTGAAGTGAGTAGTAGAGCGTTTTTCAGACAGGGATTCACCGCTCAAAAAGGATGGTAGATAACTCAGGAGAGACTGCGTGAACGCTGCAGCTATGGATACACCAGCGGAAAAAGCATTATTTGCGCTGGCATTAAAATATGAAGTGATTACCGGTAATCGGGTGAAATGGCGGCAAGATACAGAAGCTGCTTTTCAGATGGTAATGGAGGCGTTATCGAGTAGCAGGAACGAATTATTTCAGGCGGCGGTGGCCTTTCTGGAAGCTCAGCCTGTTGCCGGACGCAAGGCTTTTTTACGATTGCAGCAGGAGATTGTACCGGACGGTTTTGAAGCACGGGTTGAAATGTATCGAGGGGTTGCCTTTCGACAACTTCGATCCACGGATGCGGATCAGCAGGCAGGCGAACAGAGTCTGGTACACAGAACTTATCGTGGCGTTGCCTACGAAGAGCCGGTAACCCACAAAGATGCTGAGTCGGATAGTCGTAAGGGTAAACGTTTGTATCGAGGGCGACGTTATTAGCACTCGAACCGCTGGTGAGAATCAGGCCAATGCCCGTCAAGGAACGGAGTAAAGGTGAGGTTCTAACCGAGGGGAGGCGGATCAGAGTAAATGTCAATCTCTGATGATTGTTGAACCCGATAACCGGGCAAAACCGCATTGTCATAAAAAACCCGTACTCAGGAGAGCACGGGTTTTTTTATGCCTATCGTTTTTATGCGATGTCTTCGCGGCAATGTTTGCGGGCCAAAGCCCGCTTGGGCGGTTTGAACCGGTTTAATTCAGCTGACCCAGATTGATCAGCTGGATCTCACCGCTGTTGTCGTCAACACCGTCGTTGTCATTAACAATGTAGACGTCGCCAGAAGCGGTCATGGCAGACCCTTCGATCTTCTCAGGTACCAGTCCACCGGCGGCTTTCAGGTCATCCATCAGGTCACGTACCAGCGTCTTGCTGATGGTAGTTTCACTGCTGATATTGGTCATATCAATCTTGTACAGGCGCTTGATTGCGGCATCCGGGCCACCCTGATTATCGCGCTCCAACACCAGGAAGCGGCCGTCACCCAGTGAAGTGATGTCGGACAAGCCGACCCAGCCGCCATTCTGGGATTCAACCGCATCCAGTGGGTAGAATACAAAACTCCAGTTCTGGGTCGTGAGGTCGTAAATGCCAATACGCGGGTTGGCTTCGCTGTTCCAGGCGCGCTGGAAGGCAACATACAGCTTGCCATCGTATTCGGCGACACCTTCGAAACCAAAACGCAGCTGCACTGCATTCAGGGTATCCGGCAAGGTAACGACGTCAGAGATCACGCCAGCAGAGTCGGCATGGAAGAGAAAATTCAGCTTGGTGATGTCGCGGGCATCATCGTTGAAGGTGCCCGCGCCTTCGGAAGCAATCCAGAAGCTGCCATCGGTCATAACGGCAATACCTTCGCCGTCAATATTGAGCGACTTGTCGTCATTGATCATGGCAGCCAGGTCAGCATCGTCGAAGCTGTTGGCGTCGATAGCAGCTCCTGACGTTGAGACGGCGGCAAAAATATCATTGCTGTCCAGCAGCTTTATTTCGGTGGTCAGCATGGCTGGCTTGGTGCTGATATCGATACCAAATACGCGGTTCTGGCCATAGAAGCTGTCTTCCAGCGACCACAGCATGTCAGCATTGGATGGATCGGCAGACAAGCCGGACAGGGCGGAGAATGGGATCGGCGAGCCATCGGCGCGTTCTTCAGAAATAATGGTTGGGTAGGCATCTTCTTGCTGCGCCAGGCGGTAGATGTTCAGGCTGCCACGGAACTTGCCACCACGATCATCTTCTTCGCTGGCAGCCACCAGCAGGTTGCGGGAAGGAATCGCCTTGACGCCTTCAGGCCCCATCGCGGCTGGCAGTACCTGGAACAGCTCTGGATTGGCAGGGTCGGCCATGTCGAAGACAAATACCAGGCTGGCGCGCTCGGAGTTGACGAACAGGAAGCCGTTGTCACCAAACTTGCCGTATTCAGCATTTTCCAGCTCGGCACCCTTGTTGCCGGAACGGCCGTCGGGATATTGGCCGATCATGGCCACGACCTGATCCATCATCAGCGATTCAACTACATCACCAGAGGTATTGAATACCGTGAAGGTACGGCTGCCCCCGTTCATGTCGCCTTCGTCAGCGGTCACAAACAGTTCATTGTTCACCCAGGTAACACCGTCTGGTTCGCGTGGAACATCCAGTTTTGATTCGGTCTGGGAGATGATGGCAGGATCTTCTTCGGTCAGGTCAACACCGTCGAGGTCAACCGTGCCGGCGCTGAAGTGGTTAATGACGCTGGCGGTTGCCAGATCAACCAGTACCAGATGGTTGTTTTCCTGCATGGTGACAACGGCAATATTGTTGTCATTGATGTCGACGTATTCTGGTTCCGGGTCGGTGGGGGCAATATCCGCCAGCCCGGTCATATCAACCTGGGTGGCTGTCCAGTTGGCCGGGTCGCTATCGCTGGTATCAACCACCATCAGGAAACCGGCGGGCAATTGTGGCGAAACATCAATCTGACCGTCGTCCAGGTCTTCGTCGCGTTCGTTTTCGATCGCAACGGCGGCGTACATGCCGTCGTGGCTAACAGCCACAGAATCTGGCTGGCCGCCCATATCAATCGTCGCAACAATGGTCTGGGTCGCAATATCAACGACCGTCAGTGAACCGGAAGGTGTAACGAAGTCTGTCGAGGTATTAACCCCTACCAGAGCATAGTTGCCCACTACGGCCACCGACGTTGGCTCTCCGCCGACATCCAGTGTACCTGCTGCTACCGGGTTGGCAGGATCCTTGATATCAACAAAACCGATCTGCTCCATTGGGCTGTCGGTGTAGATCAGGGTCAGGCCATCCTTGCTGTAATCGACGATTTCCGCCACGGTTTGGGTATCGATATCACAGCTAGCAGAAATCTGCTGACACACCGGGAACGTCGCGATGCGAACAAAGTTCATCTCTTTGTTGGCGTTACACAGGTAGCTGGTTGCAGTGATTTCGTCGGCATCCAGTGCGCCGTCGCTGTTCAGATCGATACCGGAGTCAACCTGTAGGCCACCGGCGTAGCATTTGGCGCTCAGCTCTGGCAGTTCAGTTTGCTTGATCAGGCTGACCAGACCAGCAGTCCCTGCCGATCCGGTAGAGCCGTTTGTACCATTTTGTCCAGTTTCACCCTGGGCACCATCTTTGCCATTTTTACCATCATCGCCAGCACAGCCCGCCAGCATAAACGGCGTGGCCAGGGCAATTGCCTGAACCAGTTTCAATAGTTGCATCGTTCCATCTCACCTTGTTGTTTTGGAGACAACATAATGTGGAACTTAAATGTCAGGGGTGTTGCACAAGGATGACAATGGTTTGTATTGGCAGAGTCGGCTGTTAGGGGACACTAGCCGGTTTGTTAATGGAGGGAGCGAACGCGGGTTCCGGTTTGCAGGAACCCGTATTGCATTTGAGCGACAAACAGGGGTCGTTTGCCATCCACTCAGACTGGAATTTTCACTCTGTGAGCGTAACTGTACAGGACGGGTACGACGCCCAGTGTCAGTATCGTGGCGAAGCCGAGTCCAAAGGCGATGACCACTGCCATGCTGTTGAAGAAGGGGTCGGTCAACAGCGGCACCATGCCCAAAATAGTGGTAAGCGCTGCCATGGTGACTGGGCGCAAGCGACTGACTGCGGCATCAAAGATAGCGTCGTAGCCATTTTTACCGCTGCGGTCTTCCAATTGAATCTGATCCACCAGCACGATGCCGTTTTTGACGATCATGCCGGATAGGCTGAGGAATCCCAGCAGCGCCATAAAGCCAAACTCGGCCCTGAGCAGCAACATACCCGCAGTGACGCCAATAATGGCCAGTGGTACACAGGCCCAGATCACCAGCGCTGCCCGTAATTCGTTAAACAGCAGTATGGTGATGATAAACATGATCAGGTAGCCCATTGGCAGCGAGGCGAATACGTTGGCCTGCGCATCTCGGGACGATTCGTACTCTCCGCCCCATTCCAGTTGATATCCGGCGGGGAGTGGAATGGCTTCCAGCTGGGGGCGTATCCGCTGGAACAATTCGTCGGCAGTTTGGGCTGAGGCAAAGGATGGGTCGGCCAGAACCTCGATGGTACGTTTGCGGTCGCGACGCATGATCAACGGATCTTCAAAGGTAATATCAAAGCGATCGACCACTTGCTGAATCGGGATGTAGCGGTTAAACACCGGACTCCAGATTTGCAAGTCCATCAGGTTGTTGACGTTCAGGCGTTCCTGTTCCGGTGGACGCAAGACCATGGGCTTTAGGTGGGTGCCTTCCCGGTACAGTCCGACCTGTTTGCCGGAGAAACTCAGTTGCAGCAGGTCGTCGAGATCCTGTTTGGAAATACCTGCTCGCCGGGCTGCCTCTTCTTGCAGATGCGGACGAATAACTTTCACTCGTTCGCGCCAGTTGTGACGGATGTTATCGGCTGCCGGGTCGGTGCGCAGGATCTGTTCTGCCTGCTCGGCCAGCATTCGCAGTTCAGTTTGATCCGGGCCGGAAAAACGGGCTTCAATCTTGGCCGGAGTACTGGAACCAATTTGCAGCCGCTGGAATTTGACAAACGCGTTAGGCATATCGGTGGCGGTGTATTGTTGGGCACTGCTGATCAGCGCCGGAATCTGCTCGCGTTGTTCCGTACGGATCAACACCTGGGCAAAAGCGGCATATTGCTTTTCTGGAGCGTAGGTCAGCATAAACCGGACTTCTCCTTGGCCAACGGTGGACGAGGTAAATTCCACGCCTTGCTGTTGCTGAAACCATTGCTCCAGTTTGCGGGCCTGCTTCTGAGTTGCAAGGATATCGCTGCCTTCCGGTAACCAGATATCCGCCAGAAAAATGGGGGTATTGGATGGTGGAAAAAACGCTCGTTTGACCTGACTAAAGCCGATAACGGCGATCACCATCAAGGTAACCATCAGTATCATGGATACACCACGATGATGCAGCATGGTCGCCAGGATGGCACGGTAACCGTTATACAGGGCACCTTGATAAGGGGCAGACGAATTCGTTCTGCCGTTTTCAGCCGGGCTGGCGTTACTGAGTTGCTCCCGAAATAACAGATTGCAGAGGAAGGGGGTCAGGGTCAGTGCCGTTACCCAGCTGAGTAACAGCGAAATCATCAGGACATAAAACAGCGAACCGACAAACTCGCCCACCGAATCCGGCGACAGTCCGATAGGTGCGAAAGCGGTGATGGCAATCACGGTAGCCCCCAGTAATGGCCACTGGGTTTGTTTTACAATATCAAAAGCCGCCTGAACCCGGCTCTGACCACGTTGCAAGCCGACCATAATGCCTTCGGTAATAACCAGCGCATTATCAACCAGCATCCCCAAAGCAATAATCAGCGCCCCGAGGGAGATACGATGCAGATTGATACCAAACGTTGCCATGGCAATAAAAGTGCCGAGTATGGTCAGTAGCAGGATGGCACCAATAATCAGTCCTGCCCTGACACCCATAAACAGCAGCAATACGGCAATCACAATGACGACGGCCATGGCGAGGTTGAGAATAAAATTCTGCGATGAAGCATCGACTTCAGCGGGCTGATCGTAAATGGTATGCAACGCCATGCCGAGGGGACGGTTGTTATCCAGTTCTGCCAGTTTGGCCCGAACCTGTGCGCCGACTTCGATGACATTAACACTGTCGGTAAAGGCGATACCCAAGCGTAGCGAGGGTATCGCCTGATAGTTCTCCAGGTGGGTCGGATTTTCGGTAACCCCGGTCGTAATACGGGCAATGTCTTTCAGATAAATCAGTTTGTCGGAGCCCGGTGTGCTGATCAGCAGGTCGCCCAGCTCCTGAACGCTCTGGAATTCACCAGTCGGGTAGATACGAATATATTCATTGCCAACCCGGATGTGTCCGGCATTGCTGACACTGTTCTGGGTTTGTAATAACTGGTACAGACGCGACAGCGGAATACCCAGGTTGGTCATTTGTTCGTGGGAAATATCAATAAAGACCTGTTGTTGTTGATCTCCGGCAATCTCGATATTGGAAACACCTTCCAGGGTCATCAGTTCGCGTTTGAGGTACTCGGCATAGTCGAACAATTCGCTGTAATCAAAACCGTCGCCAGTTAACGCCAGCAGTACACCAAAGACGTCACCAAAGTTATCCAGCACGATGGGAGTGGCAGAACCTGGTGGTAATGAGCTGGTCTTGTCGTGGATCTTGCGCCGCAGTTCGTCCCATATTTGCGGCAGAGTGTCGCCCTGATATTCGGATTTAACTTGAATGTGTATCTGTGACAGTCCGGCTTTGGAGATGGAGTCCAGGTGTTTGATGTAAGGCAAGGACTGGATGGTGTCTTCAAGCCTGGCAGTGACTTCTTCCTCTACCTGCAAGGGGCTGGCACCTGGGTAGTAGGTGTAGACCATGGCTTCCTTGATGGTGAACTTCGGATCTTCAAGGCGGCCAAGTCCGAGGTAGCTGATGATGCCACCTGCCAACAGAATCAGTACCAGCATCCAGCTGGTGGTACTGTGCTTGATGAAATAAGTGGCAGCATTAAGTTGGTTGACGGTGTTGGGTTGTGACATGTCAGAGACCTTGTTCCTGAATCCATGGGCGGATCACCATGCCTTCGCGGGCCTGGTGTACTCCCGCTGCCAAAATCCGGTCACCAGGTTTGAGACCGGCCACAATTTCAAGGCCTTCCTGGGTCAGTCGGCCGGTTTCAACCGCCTGGGCAACCAGTTCATTCTGTTCGTTTAGCCGCCATACCATGCCTTGCTTGCTGCCTGTCGCCTGCTTTGCCTGCTGAAATATGGCTTGGGCGGGCACCAGCACATTGCTGTCGTTGACGGCCAGTATCTGGTTCAGGTCGGCGTAGACACTGGCAGACATACCAGGGAGTGGATTGAGGTCGGCGGGTTTAGGCAAAGTGACCAGCAAGCGATAGCTGCCAGTCGCCGGATCGGCTTGGGTATTATGCTCCTTGTAGGTCGCCTTGAAGCGTTGGCCAGGCAGGGCATCAAATTCCACATCTGGATGATAACTGCTGCCGGATTGGCTGAGCTGAATCATCAGCTGTTCCGGCACCTGGATACTGACAACCAGCTGGCCGCGAGCCTGCAATTTCAGTAAGGGCGTGCCTGCTGCCATAGACTGATGGTTGTCAACATAGACTTCGGCGATCACTCCGGCAAACGGTGCTTTCAGCGTGGTGTAGCTAACATTGCTGCGGGCTGCCCCAAGAGCCGCTTTACTGATATCCAGCTCAGCTTTGGACTGATCGTATTGGGCTTTGGATACCTGACGTTGCTGGAACAGGTTTTCGATACGCTCAAACTGTGAATTGGCCAGGTTGAAACGGGCCTGACGCTCGTCCAGTTGCAACTGGTAATCAGCAGGATCAAGTCGCGCCAGGACTTCTCCTGCCTTGACCCGTTTGCCTGCCTGGGCGGGCAATTCCAGTAATTCTCCGGGAACCCGGAAGGCCAGAGAGACCTCATCGGAAGCCTCTACCTGGCCGGGAAAACGGCGTAGCAGGGCGTCTTTACTACTGACGACCTGATAAATTTCACCGGGGCGGGCGACTGTTGCAGTCTTTTCACTGCTGCTGTTGCCGTCAGAGCAGGCTGCCAGCAGCCCAAACAACGGAATACACAATAATACCCTGGTAAGTCGGTTGGATCCTGATGAAGCAAGTGCAATACAGGCTGAAATCGTCATGAAACACCTTTCAATTAAAACGGAAATAATCCGCCGTTCATCCGATAAACATCCAGGCCGATCACTCCGACCCTGAGATGGATTTTATTTAACATTTTGTAAACTATACCGAGGCTTTATACAAGACTGAAGCTTGCAAGATCAGGGTCTGTCGCGACTATTCACCATCAAGCAGGGATTGCAGGTAACCGGGCAAGACATCTCCCGCTTTGCCATACAGATGCTCGGCAAAATTATCCTTGATACGGCTGGGTTCCAGGTTGATTTCGATGGTATGAGCTCCGGCATTGGCAGCCACTTCGACAAAACCGGCCGCCGGGTAGACATGACCGGAAGTACCGATACTGATAAACAGGTCGCATTGCTCCAGGGCGTGAAATATGTCATCCATAAACAGTGGCATCTCACCAAACCAGACGATGTGTGGACGCAGGTTGGGAGCATTGCAGCATGCGCAGCAGGTCGTCGCGGTGATGTCGGTATCCATGTCGTACAGCTGCTCGGTGCGGGTGCAGCGTACGCGTTTCAGTTCACCGTGCATATGCAACAGGTGTTGGCTGCCAGCCCGTTCGTGGAGGTCATCAACGTTTTGGGTTACCAGTAAAAAGTCGCCGTTATAGCGCTGTTCAAATTCGGCCAGTGCGATATGAGCAGGATTTGGTTGTACTTCGTTCAGTTGCGCCCGGCGGGCGTTGTAGAAGCGCTGTACCAGTTCGGCGTCACGTTCGAAGGCTTCGGGGGTGGCGACATCCTCCAGGCGGTGGTTTTCCCACAGGCCGTCATTATCGCGAAAGGTACGGACACCAGATTCGGCAGAAATGCCGGCTCCGGTCAGTACCACGATACGTTGTGGTGGCCGGTTGACAAACCGGCGATCAGTTGAGTTGGCTGTCATCAAAGTGGTCTCTGAAAAAGTCGCGAATGTCGGCGCGCTTGGTCATGGCGTCGTCAAATCCTAACTGAATCAGCCGTCGGCAGTAACCCTCGGAAAACAGTAAATAACTGAGAATACCTGAGCCGTTACCGCGATTGTTGCCGCGGCTGTTGAGCACCATTCTGAGTGCCTTGGGCATCTCGTGGGCGTGTTCTCCTGCCAGTGTGTCGAGCGAGACACTGGGGCTGATATCGAGCAGCTGTACCGGCCGTAGTTCCATGTCGTAGTGCTGTCGTACGGATTTAGGTATGTGTTGCAAGGTCTGGTTAATACGCAACAGACGTTCGATATCGGTTTCCATGCTGTCGAGAAAGGCAGCGTTGAGCATATGGCCCATCATTTTGGCCGGTGCGGGGTAGATGTCGTCCGGTATGTCCGGCTTGTTACGGTGGGCAATGGCGCTGACGCCGATCACCATTATTTTCTCTGCCCCCATGTGTAACGCCGGGCTAATAGGGGCCAGCTGTCGTACGGCGCCATCGGCATAATACTGGTCGCCGAGAAACACGGCGGGAAAGATCATGGGAATGGCTGATGATGCCAGCAGGTGGTCACAGCTCAGGCGGGTACGTACTCCGACACGACGTTGGCGTTGCCAGTCCTGAATATCCGGGTGTCCTGCAAAAAAGCTGGTGGACTCACCACTATCGATGCCCGAGCAGTTGACGGCGACGGCGTAGAGGTAGTTGTCATCGATGGCCTTCTGGATGCTGGTGAAGTTGACGACTTCGTTGAGCAGCTCCCGTAACGGTTCATTGTCGAGCAGCGAAACCGGATCATTTTTGTAGCCCCGGCCAATAATCAGGCTGCGACTCATACGGGCAAGGGAGTGGGATATCCCCCAAAAATCGGTGCGGTAAATCTGGTCGCAAGTGAAATGACGCCAGATGCGTTCCAGGTGACGAATACCACGGCGATAATCTTCAGCGTAACTGGCCAGTGCAATACCGTTGATTGCGCCTGCGGATGTACCGGAAATAATATCAAACGGGTTGTAGTGACCTCGGGGCAAAATTTCGTGTACTGCCTTGAGTACGCCCACCTGATACGCTGCCCGAGCACCGCCGCCGGACAATATCAGACCAGTCCTCTGTACCTTCATGCCGTTCCCCTGTGCAGGCGTAAACCATTTTTTTTAACCCTGACATGTGCGGATGACAGGGGTGCGATGGTTGCTGTGATTCTTTTTACTCCCTTACATGCGTAAGAGGCTGCCCCGCATGCGTACCGGTAAAGCCAGAGTATAGTGCATAATGTTCTGGCAAATTTGAGGAGAGCCTTATGTTTACTGGAATTGTTCAAACCCGGCTGGCCGTTGCCCAGGTCGATAAACAGCAGGATTTTGCCACGTTTACGCTGCTGTTTCCGGAAGCGTTACGACAGGGCCTGCAAACCGGTGCATCGGTTGCGTTAAACGGTACTTGTCTGACGGTACGGGCACTGGATGGTGCCGCTGTCAGTTTTGATGCGATTGGCCAGACATTGGCCGTTACCAATCTTGGCAGCGTGACCGCCGGAGATGAGGTGAATATTGAGCGTGCCGCCCGTATCGGTGATGAAATCGGTGGCCACTTGTTGTCTGGCCATGTCATGGCCCAGGTACGTATTCTGGAACGGCGGGAATCGGTCAATAATCTGGTGCTCTGGTTTGAGCGTCCGGCGGCATTGTTACCTTACTTGCTGGACAAGGGCTATGTCGCGCTGAATGGCTGTAGCCTGACCATTGCGGAAGTGGCAGGCGACCGGTTTTCGGTGCATCTGATACCAGAGACCCGAGAGGTCACCACCTTTGGCTCGGTCGCTGTGGGGGATGCCATTAATCTGGAAGTGGATCCGCAAACCCAGGCAGTGGTGGATACCGTGACCCGGATGCTGGCGGATCCAGCGGTATTGAGCCAGCTTACAGGGACTGCAGGTAAGTCATAATGTCGGCTGACTCGAACATCCATTCTTCCTTGCCCTGTTCACTGGTGATGAGCAGGCAGGGAACCGTGGTGCGGCCGGTGGCTTGCTGTTGTTGCTTCCGGTAGGCCGGATTTTTCTGCACATTGCATTTCTCAACATCCACATTCAAACCCGGCAGGGTGCGCAGCACCATCTGGCAAAACGGGCAGCTATCGTAGTAGTAAAGCGCGTATGTCATAACATTCCTCTGGTCTGTTCAAGGCAAATGACGGTAGGCATTTGCGTTACTCTCTGACAGTGTATTACCCATGGATTATATTGAACACGTTATTCTGCTGGTACTGGCGGTGGTCGCCAACTGGTTTTCGGCGCTTGCGGGTGGTGGGGCAGGCTTGATTCAACTCCCCATGCTGATCTTTCTGGGGTTGCCGTTTCCATTGGCACTGGCGACCCACAAGGTGGCGACGGTCGCATTGGGAGTGGGGGCGACAGGTCGGCACCTGCGGGAAGGGCACCTTCAACCCTGGTTGCTGGCGCTGGTGGTAGTGGCAGGTGTTCCTGGTGTTGTCGGCGGTGCGCTGTTGATTCTCGGCATTGCCGATCGCCCGGCAGAAATCGCACTGGCAGTGCTGATGTTATCGTTGTCGGCTTATTCGATGTTCAAACCCCAGCTGGGCATGGCAGCGGAGTTACGTCATCGCGATATCCCCGGTATGGTGCTGGGAGCGTTGGGTTTGCTGCTGATCGGCATTATGAACGGTGCCTTGTCGGCGGGCAGTGGCCTGTTTGTGACCTTGTGGCTGGTGTACTGGTTCGGGCTGGAATACAAACGTGCGGTGGCGCATACGCTGGTGGCGGTTGGTCTCGGCTGGAATGGAGCGGGAGCAATCACTATGGGAACGGTAGCGGAGGTGCAGTGGAGCTGGCTGCCAGCATTGTTGCTGGGTTCTGTTATTGGTGGTTATCTGGGTGCGAATTCGTCGATCAAGGCGGGTAATCGCACCATCAAACGTCTGTACGAAGGGGTCACGCTGGTGGTGGCCGTCAAGTTGCTGCTGGGTGACTGGCTCTGATACCTGCCGGTAACACGCTCCGGTTGGCTTCTGGATGGAGAGTGTTACGGACAAGTCAGACTATCGCTGGTGATTATTCAACCACCACTGCCGTGCCGCTGGCAGAAACCATCAGCATGCCGTTGGTTTTACCCATGACTTCATAGTCGATATCAACGCCAACCACCGCGTTGGCTCCCAGCTCGGCAGCGCGTTGTTGCAGTTCTTGCAAGGCAATATCACGGGCTTTTTGCAGCTCCTTTTCATAGGTAGCGGAGCGGCCACCGACAATGTCGCGAATACCGGCAAACAGATCCTTGAAGATGTTTGCGCCGAGTACGGTTTCTCCGGCCACGATGCCGCGATAGGAGGTAATGGTTTTGCCTTCGATATTCGGGGTGGTGGTGATGTACATGATTCAATTCCTGTAGGGCATACATAGCTATAAACATCAGGGTGTTAATAATCGACTCAAAAGGCTTGTTGATCACTCATAAACACTGCGCCGCTATTACCACCTTTACCACATCAGATCGTCAGGAATCTGGTAGGCGGCGTATGGATCATCTTCGTCCATTTCTTCGCCAGCGGATTCTGCAATCAGAATGTAGTGATCGGCTGCCCGTTGGCGGATTTTCTCCGCCACCTGTAATGGCACCACTTTGTAGGTAGGGCCCTGGCGGGTTTGCTCGAACAGGATAATCGCCAGCTGGCCACGGCTGAGTCGATCCCAGACTGCCTGATTGACGTACATCTGCTTGACCTTCTTGTCGTGCAGGAAGTTGTATTTGATATCGCCATCGCACTCGACGGTATTGGTCTGGATCAACTGGCGAATCTGGGCCGAGATGGCTTTTTGTTGGGCTTCGGCTTCTTTCTGGCGGTTCAGTTCGCGATCCCGTTCCATCTTGGCCTTGCGTGATGCTTCGGCGCTGGCCTGGGTGTCTTCCGGTGCATCTTCGCTACCGGTGCGCTTCAGGTGCGCGGACTTTTTCAGCTCCTTGGCATTTTTTTTGGCTTTTTTCTGGTTAACCAGACCCATTTCCAGCATTTGTTCTTGCAGTGACTTGGCCATGGAGATTCCCTGTTAGTGCTGCCACACACCGGCAGGCATCAGCCCGGCCAGTTGCGTGATGATATTGTCGCGCTCGGTGGTGCTGTTGGCTACCACCGTGACGTGTCCGAGTTTACGGGCTGGTCGGGCTTCTTTGCCGTAGGAATGGACAAAGGCATTCGTGAGACCCGTGGCAGCCTCGGTGGGTGCTTCGTCGCTGATCACGTTGAGCATGGCAACGGCGGGGTAACGGGAGTGAGTACTTCCCAGCGGTTTACCGGCGACAGCCAGCATATGGTTGCGGAACTGGCTGGTTGCGGCACCTTCAATCGACCAGTGCCCGGAGTTGTGAACTCGGGGAGCGACTTCGTTGGCAACCAGTCCGGTATCGGTGTCAAACAGTTCCAGTGTGAGGGTGCCGACGTAATCAAGGCTGTCTGCCAGCTGACGAATATACTGTTGGGCCTGCTCTGTTTTGGCGTCACTGACGTCGGCAGCCGGGTAGAGTGAATAGCGCAAAATACCGTCGTGGTGAACGTTTTCGGTCATTGGCCAGATCACCAGGTTGCCGTCCCGGTCTCGACTGGCGATGACGGACGTTTCCCGTGTAAAAGGCACAAAGGCTTCGGCGATCAGCTCGCGATTGCCAATGCTTGCCCAGGCCGGTTCCGCGTCTGCGGCGCTGCGGAGCACATACTGGCCTTTGCCGTCGTAACCTTCGGTGGTGGTCTTTAATACAATCGGTAAACCCAGCGTGGTAATGGCGGCTTTCAGGTCATCGAGAGAGTTGACCGCTGCGAATTCCGCCGTGGTTATGCCAGCCGCACGCAGGGCGTTTTTTTCCAGCAAACGATTCTGAAAGGTTTTGAGTGCATCCAGGCCGGGGAACAGCTTGTCGGCACAGCTTTCGAGCTGACTGACGATGGCGGCCGGGATATTCTCGGTCTCGTATGAGATTAAATCGACCGATGCAATAAATGTCTGCAGTGTTGCGTCGGAGTGGGCGCGCAAGTCATAGAGACTGACCTGAATGTCGCTCAGGTCGGAGATGCTGGCGGCCAGCATCTGGCCCAGCTGGCCGTTGCCCAGAATGCCGATGTTCATAAATTTGCTACCTTGGTCTGGCGAATATCGCGTGCTTTCAAACAATAAAAGCGGCCATTAAGTGGCCGCTTTCACGGGATTTATAACCGAATAATCGGAGAGTTTACCTGCTCGCTCAGAACGCGTCTCGCGGGTCTGGCTCGGAGAGGATGGTTTCCGTCTGTTGGGCGCGGAACGCATCCACACGCTTGAGCAGCTCGTGATCACTGGTGGCGAGAATCTGGGCAGCCAGCAAGCCGGCGTTTTTGGCTCCGGCATCGCCAATCGCCAAGGTGCCAACGGCAATACCACCGGGCATCTGCACAATGGACAGCAATGAATCGAGGCCATTCAGGGCGCGGGATTTGACCGGCACGCCAAGTACTGGCAAAGACGTCTGCGACGCTGCCATACCCGGCAGGTGAGCAGCACCGCCAGCACCGGCAATCAGTACCTTGAGGCCCCGTGCCTGGGCGGTTTTGGCGTAATCAAACAGCAAATCCGGCGTACGGTGTGCAGACACCACTTTGACTTCATAGGCAACGCCCAGAGAATCAAGCATCTCGGCGGCGTGTTGCATGGTGGGCCAATCACTCTTGGATCCCATGATGATGCCAACCTGTACTGTCATTGGGTAAACCCTCTTGCTTTCTTACCGTGTGGAGCCGCTGCGAGTGCGCGTTGGTTCCGGTTAACGCCTGCCAGACTGGAATAGAAGCCATGCCTGTATAAGCAGTTGCTCAGGCTGGGCCATCGTTGACTCGGGACCCCGGCGTGGATGCACAAGGGCAAACACATCAGGCGGTACAGACAACGGCGTCTGGCATGGCCGATGTTCAGGAAAGCGGCGGATTGTAGCACACGGTGGATTTGTGAACAGTCGGGTGAAAAACTAACAAACAGCAGGGTCTTATAGTGGAATGCTATTATATGGATCGAAAAAACTGCCGCTCGCAGCCATCGTGAATGCTTGGGTTGCAGCGGTTGCGCCGGTATTATCGTCCGCTCTGCTTATTTAGATGGATATGCTTACGCCATGTTGACGTTATTATCGCCGGCCAAGACGCTCGACTACGAAACCCCTGCGACCACTCGGCGTACCAGCCAAGCGGGCTTTCTGGACGAGTCGGCTGAGCTGATTGATGTGTTGCGAATGTACTCTGCGGAAGAAATCAGTGGTCTTATGGGGCTGAGTAGCAAGCTGGCGGAATTAAACGTGGAACGTTATTCCAGCTGGTCTCTGCCTCTGTCGGAAGCCAATGCCAAACAGGCGTTTTTAGCCTTCAAAGGCGACGTCTACACCGGGCTGGCAGCTGAAACCTTGTCGCAGGATGATCTCGACTTTGCCCAGCAGCATATCCGTATGTTGAGTGGCTTGTACGGTATGCTCAAACCGCTGGATCTGATGGCTCCTTATCGGTTGGAAATGGGCACCAGACTGAAGAATAGCCGGGGCAAGGATCTGTACGAATTCTGGGGTGGACGTATCACCGATGCCCTCAACGGTGAGCTGGCCGAGCACCGCAGTCAGGTGGTGGTTAATCTGGCGTCGAACGAATATTTCAAATCGGTACAAAGCAAAAAACTGAATGCGGAACTGATCACACCGGTCTTTAAAGACGAAAAGAACGGCCAGTTCAAAATTATCAGTTTTTATGCCAAAAAAGCCCGAGGATTGATGACTCGTTATCTGATCAATCATCGTATCGACCATGCCGCCGAACTAAAGGCATTTGATATGGCCGGATACCGTTACAGCCCGCAAGACTCCCAGGGCAATACCTGGGTTTTTAATCGTCGCGAAGCCGACCTGCCGGAGAAGTAAGATGTTTGGAATGACAAGAATAATGTGTGTTGCGGCGTTGGTCGCAGGCTTGAGTGGCTGTGTGCTGTCGCCTCAGGTGATTGAACTGAACGACCGCAGTGACGTTGGCAGTGGCCAGCTCAGTGCCGACCGTAATGCTCTGGTGCGGGTGCTGGACGACCGGGGCGTTGATGATGACCTGATTGGCTATCGGGGTGGTCGTTTACCAGAAAATTCGCCGCTGATGGCGGATATCGCACTGTATGAAACACTGACCAAACGTTTGAAAACCACGTTGGCAGAGCTGGGGTTTGGTGGCAGCAGTACGTTGGATCCACTGAAATTCCAGCTTGATATCAATACGTTCAAGTATGAGTGTAACGAAGGCGTGATCGTCTCGAAATGTTCATTTGATCTGAAACTGAGTGTTACCGTCATTGATGGCCCACGTCAGTTCAGCAAACCTTACCAACTTAACGAGAGCCGTTCTGTGGTGGCTGCGCCGGTCGCCAGTTATAACCAGGAGTGGGTGAACGAAGCCCTCGACAAGGTATGGGGACATATCTTCTCGGATAAGGAGTTGCTGGCAGCGTTGGGTGTTACCCGGTAATTCGGTAGCGGCTGTCATGATACCAGTGCCGGTCAGCTATCAGGTCGATGTAGCCTGGCTGGCATCTGGAAATGACAGTGTATTTATTCTCTGACGGGACTGGCTGGTTGAATATTACCAGCGCATGATCCGGTACCCGTGTCAGTGTCTTGCGGTTTTCGCTGTTATCTTGTCTTTTCATTCTCCGCCCACCTGGCTTTATTTTTCCCTTCTTATGCCATTGTCACCATCCGGGCCGCTGAACGGCAATCGTGTCCGTGATTGGCTGCAGAAAAGTCAAGAAGTCTCTTTTTATGACAAATTGATTGCATAAATATTTCATATTTATGTCTTTTGGATGACAATGCCGCCCCTGAGAAATCGACCACCAATCTGAAGAATGGCTGATCTTGTGATCAATGACGTGCTTGGGTGTGTTACTGGTCAAGGTTACTTGCGTTTGTCATTCGCTGTCAGGGTACAGACCCGTCAGGCAAGGCTGGTTCTGTAGCACGACTGAGTGTCCTGAAGATACTGGTCTGGTTTCTCTTGATAACTAAATCCGTTACGGCCCCTCGAGTAAATCTGGAACCTCCCTTCTATGAAATTCCTTTTCCAAGCAACGACTGTATCAGCCTGTTGTTTTTTTATGTCTCAAAATGTCTATGCTGTTGATGTGTCTGAAAGCAGCCTCGAAGTGTATGGCAAGTTTCACCTGGCGTTGAGCTATATGGACTCCGGTGTTGACGCAAGTGAGGTCGACAATGGCAGTGGTCTGTCAGATGGCGATGTCAGTTTGTCTTCCAACTCGTCGCGTATTGGTTTCAAGGGAGAAATACCGACAGGAGTTGATGACTTGGTGGCCTTTTATCAACTGGAACAAACAATCAATCTGGATGGCCATGATGGTGATACCTTCGCCACGCGTAACTCGTATCTGGGACTGAGAGGGTTGGAAAAAGGCGTTACCCGCTGGGAAGTGAAGGCGGGTTACCACGATACCCTGGCGAAGTCTGTGGGGGGATTGGCGATGCTGGGTGATACCGTAGCCGATCGTCGCGCCATCATGGGTGCTGGTGCTACGTCTGGCAATAAAGCGGACAAGCGCGTCGCGAATATGCTGCTGGGTACCTACTATGTCGAGAGCGGTCGCAGCAAGGTCGCGTTGTCGGCGCAGTATTCGGCAGAGGCCACTGACAGTAAAGGCACGGTTGATAATAACGATGCCGGATTTGCTGCCATGGGCGTGACCTGGAAGCAGGGCGGTCTGGTGGCAGCGCTGGCGCATGATTACTGGAAAAATGGTGCTAGCGCCAATATGCATCTCACCCGTGCGGCGACCCAATACAAGCAGGGGGACTGGAGCGGGGTAGTGCTGGCTGAAAACCTGCGTAAATCTGGCGATCTGGATCGTAAGGCCTGGGGAGCTCAGCTGGCATTAAAAGACGGCTCGTTCAAATGGATTGGCAGTGTATTTGTAGCAGAGAGCTACAAGGGCAGCGACGATACCGGTGCCGTTATGACGTCTTTGGGCGTTGAGCGCTCGATGTCCAAAGTACTGAAAACCTATGCCGTTTATACCCGTACGGCGAACGATGCCAATGCCCGTTATCAGGGCGTTGACGGTGGTGTGAATGATGAGTTGAAAACGACGGCGGGCAACGACCCTCAGGCTGTCTCTGCCGGTATTGTGCTGAAGTTCTGATTGGTTACCGGGGCAGAAACATCGCGTTTCTGTCCTTTTTGGCTGCTGGTTTTCTCCTGGGCTATTTATCCCAGCAAGCGTCTTTTCCCCAAGCTTTTTCTCAACCTTTTTCCATCGTTGTTTTCGGTATTTTTCAGCGTCGTTGTCGTTGTTACGACATTTTTTGTTACCTTGTTATTGCGTCGATGGTTTGGCCTGTTTGGCCCGATAGTGCCGTGTCATGTTTGTCGTAAAGGCTACAAAATGTTTGTGCCAACGTGGGAGTAGTAACAGGCAGCTCTTGAATTTTGGTTGGTCATGTTTTTATTTTTTAATTATAAGTATTTGATTTTTATTGGTATTTTATTTTCCGTGCAGCGTTTGATGACGAGGTGAGAGCTGGTTCGATATTTGCGATGGGTAATAGTCATTAACTAAATCGAATAGGAAGTAAACAAATGTCTGTTGCTGTGGTTAAAGCCTTCGCGGAAAAAGCACGTCAGGATGCAGAGCTGGCTGCGCAGTTGAAAGCGTGCCTGAAGATGAAAGAGCTGTTTGCATTGGCTCGGGATAACGGTTTCGAGTTGGTGGAAGATTCCTTGTACCCACCCAATGAACCACAGTTTACCGAAGATCAGCTGTCGGAACGGCTGGTTAAGGCACTGCTCAGGGTTTAGCAGGCGGAAAAAATCTGTCCGCATGCTGATTTTACTTCGGTGGGTGTTCAGTGTTCAGCAAGATACCAGGACATTTTTGTTTGGTATCTTGCTTCTCCGCTGTCATCCTGTCGCACCTCAGCTATATCAGGCAGCGTTGTCTTCTTGGGTTCCTGCTTTACTGGTGTCGTCTTCACAATAACCTTTGCCAAAAATCAGATTGGTGCGAATGGCGCTGATGTCAGCATTATGACTGAGCAGGTCGAAGTACCAGCTGGAGTCCAGTACGTCACCCACACACAGTACCCCGACAACCTGTTGCTCACGAATAACCAGTTTTTTATAGATCCCGGATTTCAGATCCTGAAGCTGGATAATCTGGTCGTTATCGGACGGTTCAAATTGTCCCATGCTGTGAATATCGACGCCGGACACCTTGAGTTTGGTCAGATGTTCCTGTTCGGCATAGCCTGATAACTGGCTTTTTCTTGATGGGTCATTGATGGACAAGAGACCCGCAGCCACTACTTTGGCCTGCTCCCAGATCGGGGCAACCAGGCCGTATGTCAATCCTTCAAATTCGCAGCATTCTCCCAGTGAGTAGACATCCTCTGCCGAAGCTTCCATACGTTCGTTAACGCAGATCCCGCGCTGGGTTTCTATACCCGCAGCACTGGCGAGTTCGCGGTTAGGAAGAATACCGGTGGCAAAGACCACCAGGTCGGTGTTCAGGGTTTTAACTGCTGCTTCTGCTGGTTCGCCGCGCAAGCGGTATTGAACGGCTGTGGCGCTGTTGCCCGTCAGGTTCAATCCTTGTGGTGATACACCGGTGCGGACGTCGATACCGCGTTGTTCCAGCTCGCGTTGCAAAATACCGGAAGCGGTGGCATCCAGCTGACGGTTCATCAAGATCGGGTTGCGGTGCATCAGCGTGACATCTACTCCCTGGGCTTTGAGGCCGACAGCCGCTTCAACTCCGAGCAGTCCGGCACCAATCACGGTGGCGTGCTTGAGGGTCGGCAGTGCCGCCAGCATGGCATCGACATCGGACATGGTACGAAACCCCAGTACGTTGTCTGGCAAGGTGCCATTATCGGTACCCGGCATGGCAGGGATGGCGGAGCGGGAGCCAGTGGCGATCAACAAAGCGTGGTAGCTGAACGGCTCGTTATTGCCTGCCACGACGATTTTTTGTCGGGTATCGATGCGAGCCACCGAGGTATTCAGGTGCACTGTAATGCGGCGCTGTTGATACCAGTCGGCATCGTGTGGGGTAATCGCATCCAGTGTGGTTTCGTCGGCCAATAGTGGTGACAGCATAATGCGGTTGTAATGGGAAAGATGCTCGTCACTCAGTACATGAATGGCATCGAATGGATGGTCTTTACCCAGTTCTTCCAGTACCCGGTTGGAGGCCATACCGTTACCAATGACGACTAGACTGTTGCTGTTCATATCATTTTTTTCGCATAAAAAAAGGCGCTCACCAGTCAACCTGGGAGCGCCTTTGCTATCGGGAATGTGTGTGTCGATGGAGTACTTGGTGGCCGTGATCCACTTTGATCAGCCAGGTGTTACCTGCGGCGTCGACGTAGTAATCATCAAGCAGGTTTCATGCCATGCGTCTGTAATGACGGAATGACGGATCCATCGGCCTGTGGATGTCTGATTTGTACTGCCAGACAGCGGAAAACAGGCGTTTGCTTCTGGGTTGTAACCCTGTTTCTTTTTGCACACTATTGGAACTGTTGGTTTGTTTTTTGCCTGAATTTGGTGCGATATGGGTTGATGATTTCACGGTGTCGGGGGCGGTTTACGCCGTTTTGTCACCAGGAAACGAGACGCAGGTGCCGCCAAATTGATGAGGCAATGCCCATTTATTGGGCCTTTTGTTGATTCTTGCACCGAAATCGAACCTAATTATTTTAACCAGCTTTAATAGTTGGCACTATTTCTGCTTTAACTTTGCCATCCGTCAGGTAGCAGTGTTGCTGCCTGGCACTCACGCAACGGCGCATTCAAAAAATCTGGTCAGAGAGTTAATCGACAGCTTGGCGTATTGATCGCCTGATGTGTCGTTGCCGTTGCTGCAGTATTGGTACATCTTGTACCTGTTCTTTCGCATATTTTGCGCCACAACCCCTCTGCTTGTATCCATGTCTTTTTGAATTCGTTGTATATCCCTGGTTATCCTGGTTAAAACCGGGTGGGGGGAGCGTGAGCGACTGTATTTACTATGAATCAGAGAGCATGTTATGAGCGCTGAACGTTTTAATCTGGTGTCGTTTACCGGCAAGATGAAAGTCCTCCATCTCAGCTGGATGGCATTTTTCATCACTTTTCTGGTGTGGTTTAACCATGCCCCCATGTTGCAGGCTATGGCGGCCAGCCTGGGTTTGCAGCCATCTGAAATCAAGACGTTATTGATTCTTAACGTGGCACTGACCATTCCGGCACGGGTTATTATCGGTATGCTGACCGATCGTTTTGGTCCTCGTATTGTATATTCGGCCTTGCTCGCGGTCTGTTCGATTCCCTGCTTTATGTTCGCCATGGCGGATGATTTTGCCCAGGCGGCCATTGCCCGTTTTTTGATGGGCTTTATCGGTGCCGGTTTTGTTATTGGTATTCGTATCGTCAGTGAGTGGTTCCCGGCTAATGAATTGGGTACGGCAGAAGGTATTTATGGTGGTTGGGGTAACTTCGGTTCTGCTGCTGCTGCCTTTTGTTTACCGGTGATCGCCTTGTGGTTTGGTGGTGACGATGGCTGGCGTTATGCGATTGGCCTGACTGGCCTGATGAGCTTGCTGTTCAGTTTTGTCTATTACCAAAACGTTACGGATACCCCTAAAGGCTCTACCTATTTCAAGCCCAAGCATATGGGAGCAATGGAAGTCACCAGCAAGGGCGATTTCTTTTTGTTGCTGATTATGAAAATTCCAATGTATGCCGCGATGGCTTTACTGGCCTGGAAGCTGTCGCCAGCCGGTGTGAGCATGCTGTCAGAAACCACGGTGCTGTTGTGCTATGTCGGCCTGGTTCTACTGTATATATATGAAGTATCACACGTCTGGAAAGTGAACAAAACCGTGTTTACTGAAGAAGTGCCTGAACTGCACCGCTACGAGTTCAAGCAGGTGGCAGTACTTAACATTCTTTACTTCGCGACCTTTGGTTCCGAACTGGCTGTCGTGTCCATGTTGCCTTTGTTCTTTGCTGAAACCTTTGACCTGTCTCCTGTGGTGGCGGGTATGGTGGCGTCTGCCTATGCCTTTATGAACCTGATGTCGCGCCCTGGTGGCGGCTGGTTGTCAGACAAGTTCGGACGCAAGCCAACACTGCTGATTCTGACTGCTGGTCTGGCGGTGGGTTATCTGGTGATGGGTATGGTGGATAGCGAGTGGCCAGTATGGCTGGCAGTGGTGGCTGCGATGGTGTGCTCTTTCTTTGTGCAGTCGGGTGAAGGGGCGGTATTTGCTGTGGTGCCACTGATCAAACGCCGTTTGACCGGTCAGATTGCCGGTATGACCGGTGCGTATGGCAACGTCGGTGCGGTTACCTATCTGACGGTATTGTCTCTGGTTGAATACTCGACCTTCTTCTTGGTTATCGCAGGTACTGCAGTGATTGGTTTTATCGCACTGTTAGCGATGAAAGAACCCAAAGGCCATATGACAGAAGTGAACGAAGATGGCACGGTTGAAATGATCAGTGTGAATTGATTCTGGCATTCGATTTTGGGGGCTTGTTATTCTGTCGTCTTCAACTCCCCTTCTGATGACGGAAGCAGTTAGCCCCCTTTTTTATTATCCTGAAAGCACCCGGTTTACCGGGTGCTTTTTTATTGGTTTTCCAATGTATTTAGCAGATGAGAGGTGGTAGATGCCGACAAGTACACCGGCGATAACGCCATCTGACCGGCTGGATTTGCGTATTGGTGGTTGTTCCGACAAGGGCGTCAAACCGCAGAATCAGGATGCCTTTGCTGCCTGGCAGGCAGATTTGCCGGTCACCCGTTACAAGGGCGTGGGTATTTGCCTGGCCGATGGGGTCAGCAGCAGTGACAATGCCCAGCAGGCCAGCGTGACCAGTGTGACGCATTTTTTGCAGGACTATTACAGCACACCGGAAAGTTGGGATGTCAAAAGTGCGGTCAGCAAGGTGATGTCATCGTTAAATGCCTGGCTGTTCCATCATGGCCAGCAAGCATCGGCTCGCCATAACGGTCTGGTGACTACCTTCAGCGGGGTGATCGTCAAGTCATCAACGGCACATGTTTTTCATGTCGGTGACAGTCGTTTGTACCATTACTCTGATGGTTCCCTGGAGCAGGTTACTCGGGATCATGTGCAGCAAGGAGGACGCTATTTGTCCCGAGCGCTGGGTATGGATAGTCACCTCGAAGTGGACTATTTGCAGCGAGAACTGAAGGCGGGTGATGTGTTGCTGCTCACCTCGGATGGTGTCCATGGGCATTTGCCAACCGAAGCATTACGTGACTGGATTGCCGCTTTGCCACCAGAGGCCAGTCAATATCAACTGGAGCAAGCGTGTCAGCGGCTGATACAACAAGCGCTGGCGAACAAGAGCGAAGATAACCTTACCTGTGTTGTGGTGCAGATTGTCAGCCTGCCGCGAAAAGAACTGGGCGAATTGACCCGAGAAGTCGGTTCCCGTGTTATTCCTCCCGTATTGGAACCCGGTCAGAAACTGGATCGTTACGAAGTACTGAAGGTATTACACGCCAACAGCCGCAGTCACGTTTACCAGGTTCGGGATCGTTTTACGGCAGATTTGTTTGTACTCAAGGCTCCATCGATCAACTTCGAAGATGATGACCAATACTTGGAATCCTTTGCCCGTGAACAATGGGTTGGCTGTCGTCTCGATCATCCCAATCTGATGAAAATGCTGCCGCAGCAAGAGAACAGCCAGTTTGTTTACCTGGTATCGGAATGGCTCGAGGGCGTCGACTTGCGGCAATGGAGTTATGATCACCCGGCGATGGATCTGGCCACGGCAAGAAACATGATCAAACCCGTGATTGCCGGTTTAAGGGCGTTGCAACGGCGGGGCATGGTGCATCGGGATATCAAGCCGGAAAATATTCTGGTGCAGCCGGATGAGCAGATCAAAATCATCGATTATGGCGCAGTTGCGGTAAAAGGTCTGACGGAGCTGAACTCTGGTGTGATTGAGCAACGACCGGAAGGGGATATTCAATACATGGCCCCGGAATACTGGCTTGATGGCCTGGCGACAACGGCCAGTGATCAGTATTCATTGGCGGTAACCTTGTATCAGATGCTGTCTGGCGAGTTGCCTTATAACATCCCGTTACTGCATCGACGTGGCGCCAAATCGGCGACCGACTGGCATTATTCTTCCTTGCGAGAGCATCGTCCGGATTTACCGCTATGGCTGGATCTGGCTTTGAAAAAAGCCTGTCATCCGGTGGCCAGCCAACGTTATGGCAGCTTTTCAGAATTTGAAGCCGATTTATACAAACCGAATGAGCAGTTGTTGCGGGGTCATGAACGCAAACCGCTCATAGAAAGGGCGCCAACATCCTTCTGGCAGGTCAGTACCGGTGTGCTGGTGCTATTGCTGTTATTGCAGTGGTGGTGGTTTCGATCGGGGAGCCTGTAACGCTAGAATGGAGTTTCTCCACAAGTATTGTGGGGAAACTCCCAGCCGCTCGATAAATCGAGCGGCTGCTTTACTCCGCCCTGCTGACCTGTGCTGCACTTTGTTATTTTTATTCGTGTGCAGCCAAGAATTGGTGCAGGTTATGAGCTGTGATCAGAACTTGGTTTCGGCCCAGATCCACAGTTTGTCAGTATCTGCACCGGTGTCGCCTTTGCTATACATCGCAGACTTGATGCCGACGGTGGTGGTTTTGCCCACTTTTTTGGCAACCAGCAGGTCGAGTTCAGAGCCCAAATCGGCGCCGCCGTCATCGGCACCAAACTCATGGTACATACCCAGCAATTTGTAGCCCTTGAACATACCAACGGCTTTCAGATAGGTATCGGTCAGACCAGAGGCAGGCGTTGACAAGAACTTGTCGGCCCAGCCGTTAAAGGCGTGCTTGGTCGCTAATGAAGTTTGGAAACCGTAGGCACCATCGTCGCTGCCGAGTATTTCATGACCCACAAAGACTTTGGCAGCCGAGATTGCGGTACCCAGTTCCAGCGCCATGTAGGTGGCATCGTTATTGTCTGTAGACTGGGATGCGTAGGTAGCAGAGTACATGATGCTGCTGGCCTTGCCGTTGATGCTGGCACCGATGGTGTCGTCTTTGGCATCGGTATCATCGTTCTTGAGGAAGTAACCGAAACCGGTCAGTTTCACCGCGTCAGATACCTTGTAGGAAACGTTCAGCAGGTGGTCAGTAACGTCTACTTCCTGAAACAGGATACCGTTGACTTGATCAAGGTAAGCGTAGGTCAGGGATAGATCACCGGTTTTGTAATCCAGTTTGACGGCATCGTAGGTTTGTTCATTCTGGCGCCAGCCAACGTTACCCACAAAACGAGCGTTATCCAGAATGATACGCTGACGACCAACAACGGCCGCGAAGTCGTCCTTGGCGTAGCTGATCTGGGCACGGTTGATTTCGTTACCGGTTGGGTCGGCTACCGGATCAAATCCTGGTGTCAGCGCGGCGTATTCATCCTGAAAGGCATGCACCATTTCGTTTTCAATCAACACCTTGAAGCCATTGTAAACACCGCTTTCATAACCAAGGCGTGAGCGCAGAGTAATGGCTTCGGCTGCTTTGGTACCGCCGTCGGTATCATTGGTTTCATAACGCAGACGGAAATCCGCCAGCATTTTGCCGTCTTCAAGGGCTTCGGCAACGGATGCCTGGGCGATGCCGGATTGAGTGGCAGCCAGAGTAATAGCAACGGCGAGTAAAGACTTATAGTACATGGAACGTTCTCCTTCATAGACGTCCGGAGGCTTTTTGCAGACCAGCCGATCCCCGTCCGGTGTTGGTGAACACCAGAAAGGGGGCGGAGGTTGCGCCCCTTGTTTGTGATATTAAATAGGGTGTTACGCTACTTTTTCGTTAGCGTCGGGTTTGCTCTTCTTTGCCGGGCTGATGTCTTCAACCTTCTTTTGTTTTTCGTACAGGAATTGCAGCACCTGATGTCTCAGGTGGTTATAACGGGGGTCATCGGCCAGTTCCAGACGGTTACGTGGCCGTTCTAGGTCGATTTCCAGAATTTCGCCAATGGTCGCCGATGGGCCATTGGTCATCATCACGATCCGATCCGACAGTAAAACGGCCTCGTCGACGTCGTGGGTGATCATGATGATGGTGTTATTCAGTTCCTTCTGAATGTCCATCAGGGAATCCTGCAGGTGGGCACGGGTCAGGGCGTCCAGCGCCCCGAACGGCTCGTCCATCAGTAAAATGTCTGGTTCCATCGCCAGCGCACGGGCAATACCGACCCGCTGCTTCATACCACCAGAAATTTCGTCCGGGCGTTTGTGCATGGCGTGGGTCATGTGCACCAGTTCAAGGTTGTGTTCAATCCAGGCACGCATCTCGGCTTTGGATTTTTTCCCCTTGAAGACGGTTTTGACGGCCAGCTCAACGTTTTGATAAGCAGTCAGCCACGGCAACAGAGAGTGGTTCTGGAACACAACAGCACGTTCAGGGCCGGGTTAGTTGACTTCACGGCCGTGCAGCATCACGCCGCCTTCAGTGGCTTGCAGCAAGCCCGCAACGATATTCAGTACGGTGGATTTGCCGCAGCCCGAGTGACCAATCAGGGAGATGTATTCACCCTGCTTGATTTTCAGATCCACGTCGATCAGGGCGCGGAATGAGCCTTTTGCGGTTGGAAATTCGATACCAACGCGGCTGATGTCAAGGATAACGCTCATAATAAATTCTCCGGTGTCGATTGACGTGACTTAGCGTACGTTGGCGGATTTGTCCCAGGACACTGCTTTTTGCAGGCTGAGCATGAGGCGGTCGAGGGCAAAACCAATCAGACCAATGGTGATAACAGCAACCATAATACGGCCGAGGGAGTCGGATGATCCGTTCTGGAACTCATCCCAGACGAACTTGCCGAGGCCTGGGTTCTGGGCCAGCATTTCAGCTGCGATCAATACCATCCAGGCAATCCCCAGTGACAGGCGCAAGCCGGTGAACATCATCGGAATGGCCGATGGCAGTACAATCTTGGTGACATGGGTAATAAAGTTCAGACGCAGTACCTGGCTGACGTTTTGCAAATCCGGTGAGATAGAGGCAACACCGACGGAAGTATTCAGCAGGGTAGGCCACAGGGAACACAACATCACCGTGATCATGGAGTTGATAAACGACTTGGGTACGGTCGGATCATCAGAGACATACACAGCGCTGACAACCATGGTCACCAGTGGTAACCAGGCCAATGGCGATACCGGTTTGAATATCTGGATGATCGGGTTGAACGCGGCATTCAGCGTTGAGCTAAGACCGGTCAGAATGCCCAGTGGAATGGCGATAATCGATGCCAGAATAAAACCGGTCAGGACGGTGATCAGGCTGGTTAGAATCTGATCGAAATAGGTGGCTTTACCTGTGTAATCACGAATTTTGGGTACGTAATCCGGGTCGTTCGCCATACGGGCTGCATTGCGCTCATCCTGGCGCTCATAAAAGGCCTCGGCTTTTTCGCGCTCTGCAAAATGTTCCGCAATCAGACCTTTGCTTTGTTCGTAAACATCGGCCGGGCCGGGGAAATTACCCAGCGAGGTTTCGATATTGCTGGCCGCTCCGTGCCAGATCATCAAAAATACCAGGATACCTGCCAGCGGTACGCCAATGGCTTTGGCTATGATCTGGACATTCTGGCTTATGTTGTCGCCCTGTATGATTTTCACGATGGGCTCAAGCCACGGCAGGTTCGACAGTGCAATATTCATTTTTTATATCTCCGGGGTAGCGGGGTAGTTGCTGACTTTCGGGGAAACTTCCCCGCTATGTGTCGTGTGCCTGCCATCACTTGTGGCGTTGGCAGGCACACTGATCAGACCTATCTATGGATAGTTAGATAGTGTCGTCACCTTTCAGACCAATCTTGAATTTCTTCAAGTAGGCATTAGGTTCTTTGCCATCGTAGGTAATACCATCGATGAACTGGGTTTGTGGTGCCTTGAAGCCGTCTTCCTTGCCGAAGTCAGGGAAGTCAGCCGCTTTCAGTTTGCCTTCCTTGATCAGCTCTTTGGCAGCTGTGGCATAGATGTCAGGACGGTAGACTTTTTTGGCCACGTCCATATACCAGCTGTCTGGCTTCTCGTCGGCAATCTGACCCCAACGACGCATTTGGGTCAGGTACCAGATAGCATCGGAGTAGTACGGGTAGGTGGCGTTGTAACGGAAGAACACGTTGAAATCAGGCACGTCACGCTTGTCGCCTTTCTCGTATTCAAAGGTACCGGTCATGGAATTGGCGATAACGTCGTAATCGGCGCCGACATAGTCAGATTTGGAGAGAATTTTTACAGCTTCAGGACGGTTGGCGTTGTTGTCCGCATCCAGCCAGGCTGCTGCACGGATCAGTGCCTTGACCACGGCTTTATGGGTAATCGGGTATTTTTCAGCCCATTGCTGGCTTACACCAAAGACTTTTTCAGGGTTGTTTTTCCAGATTTCATAGTCAGTAACCACCGGTACGCCGATACCTTTAAATACGGCTTGCTGGTTCCAGGGTTCGCCCACGCAGTAACCATAGATGGTGCCAGCTTCCATGGTGGATGGCATTTGTGGTGGCGGGGTGACAGACAGCAGCGCATCGGCGTTGATCTTACCGGAGGTATCGCCCTTGGCTGGTGCATAGTAGCCAGGGTGAATGCCGCCAGCCGCCAGCCAGTAACGCAGCTCATAGTTGTGCGTGGATACCGGGAATACCATACCCATGTTGAACGGCTTGCCTTCCGCCTTGTACTTGTCAACGACCGGCTTCAGTGCATCTGCCTTGATCGGGTGCACTGGCTTGCCATCGGCACCCATAGGCACGTAAGGCTTCATTTGCTTCCAGATGTCGTTGGAAACGGTAATGGCATTACCATTCAGATCCATGCTGAAAGCGGTGATGATGTCGGCCTTGGTACCAAAACCAATGGTGGCACCGAGAGGCTGGCCTGCCAACATGTGTGCACCGTCGAGCTGGCCATCAATAACGCGATCCAACAGTACTTTCCAGTTTGCTTGCGCTTCCAGAGTGACGTACAGGCCTTCGTCTTCGAAATAGCCTTTTTCATACGCAATGGCCAGAGGAGCCATGTCAGTCAGCTTGATAAAGCCAAACTTGAGTTCTTCTTTTTCAGGATACTCTTTCGCCAGCGCTGCAGGTGCACCAATTGTTACCAGACCAGTTGCCAGAATGGCGGCGCTGGTCAGTAATTTCCGGCGCAGTTGGTTAATTCCTTGCATTATGCTTCCTCTCTCTGGAGCGGGTTTTTAAACAAAAAAAAGGCGCGACAACGATTAACGTTGTAGCGCCTTTGCTTGGATTCTGTGTTTTCAAATGAAGCCCGCCGTTGGGCTTATGTATGGACTGTTATTCAAACGCTGTGCCAAAAGCGTTTAATAAACCAGAAAAATGAACGAAACGGGCCAGAAAGCCCGAATAGCGGGCATTCTGTTGGCCTTGAATCGATATCTTTTCCCTGGGTCGTGAACGGTATGGCATCGTGATCGCACGATATGACAGCACAAATCTGGTGCAGCATGTTGCTAGCCCACCCCGGTTTGGGGCGTTTATTGACCGATGGCTCCAGGGTAGGTTGTGGCTTTACGGAGGGGCGACAGTGGGCAGACTACGAGGTTTCAGGGAAGGAAGGGTACTGGTGGGGTGTCACTGATGGGGTGTCATATGGCCCAGGCAGTGCCCGCATGCCAAACCAGTGGCATGCGGTTTGGCTTGGTCAACGACGATAGGTAAACGCAGTGGGTGACATGACAATGCCTTCGAGTTGCCATTCTTCGCTGTGATCCAACGACAGTTGGGTGCCTTCCAGCAAGGTGGGTAGCTGCAGCGCCTGGTGGTACAGATCGGTGCGGTAGCAGTGGCTCACCACTTCTTCGCAGTCCAGTGCGGAACTGACCCAGCCCCAGCGTTGCATCTGTTTCAGGAACCAGCAGCCATGTTCCTGCCATGGATAATTGGCGAGAGAGCGATGGAATATCAACATATCCGGCTGTTGTTGTTTGGTTTCACCAGTGCGGTAGATAAATTCGCCGACCAGCGCAGGCAGGGCTGCGGCAATGGGTACATGAATGGCTTCAGCCAGTAATGTGCCTGCGGCGTTGCGATTCTCATCCAGCCAGACCGTCGCCTTGTCCAGCGCACGTACCAGCGCCAGAGTGGTATTGGGATGGGCGTTGGCCCACTCCTGAGTCAAGCCGAGTACCTTGTCTGGGGCACTGCGCCATAAGTCGGGGCCAGTCAGCAGGCATTCACCGACATTTTTCTGGATAGCCACTGAGTTCCAGGGTGCACCAGCACAAAATCCGTCGATGTGGGACAGCGACAGGTGATCTACCATCTGTGACGGTGGCAGAACGACCAGCGTGACGTCCTGATCCGGGTCAACACCTGAGGCTGCCAGCCAGTCACGCAGTAACAGATTATGAATGGAGTAAGGGTAAACGGTGGCAAACACCAGCGGTTGGTCGCCGCAAGAACGCCGTGCCTTGATAACCTGTTTTAATGCCTTGCCAGCAGCGACGGCGTCACCGGCTAGAACATGCTCAGGAGAATTGGCGTCCAGTTGTTTACCTAACGATCGTGAGATGGTAAAGGCGTTGCCATTCAGGCCGAAGGCAAAGGGGGTCATCATGGCTTTTTTCAGGCCGCCAAGACCGAGATGGGTTGCCAATAGCATGGGGGCCAGCATCTGGGCACCATCGAGGTGACCGACCAGTACCTTGTCGCGAATATTGGCCCAGGATACTTCTTGTTGCAGTTCGACGTGAAGGCCCTCGGCCTCAAAATAGCCCTGGGTATCGGCAACCAGTAATGGAAGGCTGTCACTCAGTGGCATGTAGCCCAGTATCAGGTCGGATTTTTCCAGTTGGGTATCAGTATCTGTCATAGTCAGGTTAACCGTTCAGCAGGTTCATCACCGAAATGATGTTTTTAGCGACATCGACCATACGTTGGCCACGATCCATAGCCATCTTGCGCATGGCGTGATACGCCTCTTCTTCCGACATGTTCTTTTGCTTCATCAACAAAGATTTGGCTTCGTCCAGCAAGCGTCGGTCAGCCAGCTGGTTTTTGGTTTTTTCCAGTTCACCACGTAATGCCTGAAACTCCCGGAAACGGGCGACGGCGACATCCATGATCGACTTGACGCGGGCAGGATTGAGCCCGTCGACGACGTAGGCGCTGACACCCGCACGCACTGCTTTTTCAATGGTGGCGGGGTCGTCTTCATCGGAGAACATAATCACCGGTTTAGGGTTATGTTGGTTAAGCACGGTCATGTGCTCCAGCATGTCTCGGTCGGGACTTTCGATGTCGATAATGATGACGTCTGGCTGGTGTTCCATCACCTTTTTCATCAGGCCCTGAGCACTGGCCAGACAGGCAACGACTTCGCAGCCGGCATCCGACAAGGCCTGCTGCAGGATCGCGGCACGAGGCGCCTGATCGTCGACAACCATGATTCGGGGTGTTGCGTTTTTCCCCGGTCTTTTTTGTGATTCACGGTGGGACATTATGTTGAGCTGTATCTCGGCAAGTTAGGAGAGCGATGGTAGCAGTTTTTGGCGGAATAGCAGCAGCGTATGGGAGCGACTGACTGTTGTCATGGACGCAGCTGCCAATGCCGGATTTCTGCTATCTCCTTGCCGGTGCCGGGTTTTAAAACGGGATAGCAGGCAAGCTGGAGCCGGAATAAGGCATGTTCTTCCGTCTTACTTACATGCTCGCCAAGTGTTGACAGGGTTAATTGCTATATTATGGTTAATTTCCGACTATTTAACTGGGTTATTCTTCAGTCTTGGCCCGAATTTTGGGAGAATAGCCGCTCTTTGGCGTCCGCCAGTCCGTGTATACAAGAGCTTGAAATTTATGTCGCAGTCCAACCAGCAGCCGGTCACCACCGAGGTACCGCATCTGTTTTCGCATTTCCCCTATTGGGCCGAGTGTTTCGGCACCGCACCGTTTTTACCAACGTCGCGAGAGGAAATGGATCAGTTGGGCTGGGACAGCTGCGACATTATTGTCGTGTGCGGTGATGCTTACGTGGATCATCCCAGCTTCGGTATGGCCGTCATTGGGCGGTTGCTGGAAAGCCAGGGTTTTCGTGTTGGTATGATATGTCAGCCGGACTGGAACAATCCGGGCGACTTTACCCGACTGGGCAAGCCGAATTTCTACTTCGGCGTGTCGGCGGGCAATATGGACTCACTGATCAATCGTTATACCGCCGACCTCAAGGTACGCTCGGAAGATGCCTATACCCCCGGCGGTGAACCTGGCAAGCGCCCGGATCGGGCGGTGATTGTTTATTCCCAGAAAATACGTGAAGTTTACAAAGACGTCCCGATTGTTATCGGTGGTATCGAAGCCAGTTTACGCCGTATTGCCCAGTATGATTACTGGAGCGATCAGGTGCGGCGCTCGGTACTGATTGACTCCGGCGCTGACATTCTGCTTTACGGCAACGCCGAACGAGCGCTGGTGGAACTGACCCACAAGCTGGCCGAGGGCCGCGACATCAAGGATATTATCGACCTGCGCGGCACCGCAATTCTGCGTGATGCGCCACCGCAAGGCTGGACAGAAATCGACTCTACCCGTATCGACTGGCCGGGGAAAATCGACGTCATTGCCAACCCGTACGAAATGAAAGAAGCCAACAGTGAAAGCTGTGCCTCGGATCAGCAAGCCGCTGAAGCGGGTATTGAGGCTGGTGTGGACGCGGACGTCATGCCGATTAAAATTATACCCATGCCATTGCAGCGCAAGGTCGAACACGACAACAGTCGCACCTATATTCGTTTACCCTCGTTCGACAAGGTACGTAACGACAGTGCTCTTTATGCTCATGCCTCACGGGTGTTACATCAGGAATCCAACCCCTACAACGCTCACCCCTTGATGCAAAAGCACGGCAGCCAGGAAGTATGGGTCAATCCGCCCCCGATCCCGCTGGAAACCGATGAAATGGATGCTGTCTTTGCGTTGCCGTATCAGCGTATTCCTCACCCGGCGTATGGTGAAGCGCGTATTCCCGCCTACGATATGATCCGTTTCTCGGTGAACATCATGCGTGGCTGCTTTGGTGGCTGCACTTTCTGCTCTATTACCGAGCACGAAGGCCGCATTATCCAGAGTCGCTCCCAGGAAAGCATCATTCACGAGATTGAGGAAATCCGTGACAAGGTGCCAGGATTTACCGGCACCGTCTCCGATCTCGGTGGCCCAACCGCCAATATGTACATGCTCAAGTGCAAGAGCGAGACGATTCTGAAAAATTGCCGTCGCCTGTCATGCGTGCATCCGGGGATTTGTAAAAACCTCGAAACCAGCCATAAACCGACCACCGAACTGTACCGTGCCGCTCGTGCCTTGCCGGGGATCAAGCGTATTGCCATTGCCTCTGGCCTGCGTTACGACCTCGCTGTGGAAGACCCGGAATACGTCCGCGAACTGGTGACTCATCATGTCGGTGGCTTGTTAAAAATTGCTCCGGAGCACACCGAAAAAAACGTCCTCAATAAAATGATGAAACCGGGGATGGGTACCTACGACAATTTCAAACGTATGTTCGACAAGTTTTCGAAGGAAGCGGGTAAGGAGCAGTACCTGGTGCCGTACTTTATTGCTGCGCATCCGGGTACCGAAAACGAAGATATGATGAATCTGGCCCGCTGGCTCAAGAGCCAGAAAATGCGCGTTGACCAGGTACAGACCTTCTATCCGTCACCGATGTCACTGGCCACTGCCATGTACCATTCTGAGCGCAATCCGTTGCAACGGATGAGTTATAAAACGGCAAAAATGACCATTCCCCGTGATATTGAACAGCGTCGGCTGCAAAAAGCCTTCCTGCGCTACCATGACGAACGTAACTGGCCGATGTTGCGTGAAGAACTCAAGCGTATGGGTCGACACGACCTGATTGGCAAAGGCCCTAATGCCCTGATCCCGGCGGAAGATGCACCGGCAGGAGGGCGTCAGCGTCCGGGCTATCAAGCCAAAGGCCGAGGTGTGCAGGGCAAGGTGGCCAAGCAGCAGTCGGTTGCCTCAAAAGCCGAAGCAGCCAGCAAACCGCGTACTCAAGGTAGTGTGGTAAGCAAGGGCACGACAGGCAACAGTGGCGGCAAAAATACCGGCAAAGCGCAATTACCAAAACGCGTTCGAAAATTGAAGTAATCATTTTGCCTCGTTCCCAAACAGAGTGTGGGAACGAGGCAAAATGACGTGTGATGGTTGTAACCGACGTAGGGCCCGGCTCCGTCCGTGGCCTAGAGCTACATGCCTAGATCTACATGCCTGTTTGCAAAACCGCATCAATATCACTGGCGCTGTGGCGTTCTTTCAAGTACTCGTGCGGTTCGCCCCAGCTGCGATTGATAATACGGCCGCGTGTAACAGCCGGGCGTTCGTCGATGGTTTTGGCCCAGCGCATAACGTGGGTATAACTTTCTGCCTCAATAAACGCCGCTGCGTCGTACAGCCGTCCCAGTATCAGCGCGCCATACCAGGGCCAGATTGCGATATCCGCAATGCTGTATTCGTCGCCACACATAAAGGCGTGATCTGCCAGGTGTTGATCCAGTACGTCCAGCTGACGTTTGACTTCCATGGTGAAACGGTTGATCGGGTATTCGAATTTTTCAGGTGCGTAAGCATAAAAATGACCGAAGCCACCTCCCAGTATCGGTGCGCTGGCCATTTGCCAGAACAGCCAGTTAAAACACTCGGCTCGACCGGCTGCGTCTGCTGGGATAAAGGCATCAAATTTTTCTGCCAGATACATCAGGATGGAACCAGATTCAAACACTCGTTGGGGCGGGTTAACGCTGTAATCCATCAGCGCCGGAATCTTCGAATTCGGGTTCACCGTAACAAAACCGGAGCCGAACTGGTCGCCGTCAATAATCTGGATCAACCAGGCATCGTATTCTGCAGCGGTTTTACCCAGCACCAATAATTCCTCCAGCAGAATAGTGACCTTGATGCCGTTGGGAGTGCCCATCGAATAGAGTTGCAACGGGTGTTCACCCAAGGGTAATTCCTTGTCGTGGGTAGCACCGGCAATCGGGCGATTGATACTGGCAAACTTGCCGCCGTTACCCGGTTCCCAGTTCCATACACTGGGGGGCGTATAGGTGTTATTGCTCATAATCGGTCTCCATTGTCAGGGCAGAGGAAAAACGTCAGTGGTGGCGATTGATGTCCATAGTGCAGTGTACGAAGTTGGCGAGTTTTGATCGTGCTGCTTTCTGGCACGATGAGTTGCAGTGACGTTGATTCCTATGATTGCCGCGCCCTGAATCACTTCTGGCTTTGAGTTGTCGGGTAAATTGGCGTGGGATGGCTCTCGATCGTAATAGTCAGAGCCAACCTCGCAGGGGAGTCGCCGCGTGGCGTATTGCTCAGTGTTGTAATACCTGGCTGAGGAACAGTTGCAAACGGTCGGTTTCAGGGTGTTCGAAGAATTCGACTGGTGTGTTTTCCTCAACGATTTCGCCACCGTCCATAAAGATCACCCGATCGGCGACTTTTTTGGCAAAGCCCATTTCGTGGGTGACGCAGATCATGGTCATGCCTTCGTCCGCCAGTTCGACCATCACGTCGAGGACTTCCTTGACCATTTCCGGGTCGAGGGCAGAAGTGGGTTCGTCGAACAGCATGATTTGGGGTGCCATGCAGAGCGAGCGGGCAATCGCAACACGCTGCTGCTGGCCACCCGACAATTGGCCGGGATATTTCAGTGCCTGTTCCGCAATCTTGACCCGTTCCAGATAGTTCATGGCCATGGCTTCAGCCTCTGCCTTGGGCTTTTTTTGCACCCAGATTGGCCCAAGGGTGAGGTTTTCCAGAATGGTCAGATGAGGGAACAGGTTGAAATGCTGGAACACCATACCGACGTCGCGGCGGATGGCTTCGATATTTTTGATATCGTCGATCATCTCGATGCTGTTGACGACCAGTGAACCGCGCTGAAATTCTTCCAGTCGGTTAATGCAGCGAATCATGGTCGATTTACCGGAACCGGATGGGCCACAAACGACGATCCGTTCGCCTTTTTTGACCGTCAGGTTAATGTCTTTGAGGACGTGAAAGTCGCCATACCATTTATTCAGATTAGTGATGCTGATGACGTCGTCCGGCGACGGGGCTGGCCGTTGGCTTGTGCCCTGAGAGACGTTGCTGTGGTTGTGGGTACTCATCGCTTGGTTTCCGTAAGTCAGGACTGGTGGCTGGTATCGAGTTTACGTTCGATGCGGGTGGCGACCATCGACATGCTGAAACAGCATATCCAGTACACCACCGCGACAAACAGATAGGCCTCGGTTGAGAAGCCACCCAGCCAGCTGGAATTGGTGAGGGCATTCTGGGCGGTACTAAGGACTTCAAAAATACCGATAATCATCAGGAAGGTGGTGTTTTTGAACAGCATGACCGCAGTAGCCAGAATATTCGGCATGGATATCTTGATCACCTGCGGCAAGATCACCAACAGCGTGGTTTGCCAGTAACTCAGGCCAATGGCGGCAGCGGCTTCATACTGCCCAGACGGAATCGCCTGAAAACCGCCCCGATACACTTCTGCCATATATCCCGCCATAAACAGGGTCAGCACGATCCAGACACGCAGCAGCTTGTCGACATTGGTGCCTTCCGGGAAGAACAGTGGCAACATCACCGAGCCCATAAAAAACAGCGCCAGTACCGGAACACCACGGAAAAATTCGATCAAGATCACACAAATACTGCGTGCCATTGGCATCTGCGAGCGGCGTCCGAGTGCCCATAAAAAGCCCAGCGGCATGCCGAGAATAATGCTGGCAGATGCCAGAAACAGGTTTAATGAAAAGCCGCCCCAATAGGCAGTACTGACGTATTCCAGCCCGAGCAGACGACCATCCAGAAGGATAATGGCCATAAACGGGAACGCCAGCAGCAACAGGATATCGACCTTGTTACGCAGCTGGCGTGGCAGCCAATAGGGCGACGATAACACCGCTGCCAGCAGTATCAGACTGAGGTTGACTCGCCACAGGCTGGCATCCGGGTAGCTGCCATATACCAGCGGTTGTAACCAGACCTTGATAAACACCCAGCAAGCACCATCGCCGGTACAGGCTGCCTGGGTCTGACCACTGAGGTTGGCGGAGATAAACAGCCAGTCGAGCAGCGGCGGTATGGCCCAGGCCAACAGTGCCAGCAAGGTCATCGAGACCAGCGTGTTCAGAGGTGACGAAAACAGATTGGTTTTTAGCCAGGCACGTTTGCCAACGCTATCAATCGGCGCTGGCAGAGCGGGTTTGGGGTGAAAAATGCGGCCATCAGCAGGCGTTGGTATGGCTGCCGTTGGCATTGTGGTACGGGAGGGTTCGACCGGATGACTCATGGTTATTTCCTCTCTGCCAGGCTGACTTTGTGGTTGAACCAGTTCATCACGAAGGAAATGGTCATGTTGATGACGAAGAACACGGTCAGGGTCATAAAGACAATCTCAATGGCCTGGCCGGTCTGGTTCAGCGTGGTGCCGACAAATACAGTAAACAGGTCGGGATAACCGATGGCGGTCGCCAGGGTCGAGTTTTTCACCAGTGACTGATATTCGCTGTTGAGCATGGGCACAATCACCCGCATGGCTTGTGGCACGACAATCAGCTTCATGATCTGGCTGTCTTTCAGGCCGATGCTGCGGGCGGCTTCGGTCTGGCCGTGGGGAACGGCCTGTATGCCAGCCCGTACGGCTTCGGCAATAAACGCACCGGTATAGATGCTCAGCGCCAGCGCCAGCGCCATCAGTTCCGGGATGATGGTGATGCCGCCACGGAAGTTAAAGCCTTTTAATTCCGGATATTCCAGTGCGAAAGGAATGCCGGTTACCAGAGTCGCCAGCAGTGGTAAACCGATCAGCAACGCCAGTGACAGCCGCACTACGGGCAGTTGCACCCCTTGCAGCTCTTGTTTGCGTTTGGCCCAGCGATGCAGCACAAAGATACCAATAATCGCAGCAACAACAGTGCCGTAAACCAGACCGGAACCGGGTTCACCGATCAGTTTCGGCAGGTAAAGACCACGAATATTAAGGAAAAAGGCTTCCCCCAGACTGAAGCTGTTCCGTGCACTTGGCAGCGCGGCCAACACGGCGAAGTACCAGAAGAAAATTTGTAATAACAGGGGAATGTTGCGGAATATTTCGACGTACACCACCGACAGGCGCTGTACCAGCCAGTTGTTGGAAAAGTAGGCAACGCCCATGACAAAGCCGATCAGAGTGGACAGGACAATGCCAATCGCACCCACCAATAAGGTATTCAGCAGGCCGACGATAAAAGTATCGAGATAGGTATGGGTGGCGTCGTAGTCCACCAGGGTCATCAGAATATCGAACCCGGCGGTGGTACTGAGGAAGTCGAAGCCGGTCTTGATGCCGCGGGCTTCCATATTAGCCAGGGTATTACTGATAATCAGAAAAACGAGGTAGCCAATCCCGACTACCAGAAGCAGCTGGTAAAACAGGGCGCGGACATGGGGATTGTTATAAAACGCGGGAGCCGAGCCCGCAGGCTGGGTGGGGCGCGTACCGTTGGTCATAAGGCTCTCTCTGTATTCGGTAAAACACATTCACCCGCCATCAGGCGGGTGAATGTCATCAAGGCGATCAACGAATCGGGTTGGAATACATGATGCCGCCTTTATTCCACTGGGCGTTCAGACCCCGGGCGATCTTCAGAGGTGAGCCGGAACCGACATTACGTTCGAAGACCTCACTGTAGTTACCGACCTGGGAGACAATATTATTGGCCCAGTCGGCGCTGAGGCCGAGTTTCGAGCCTGCGTCACCGTCGCTGCCGAGCAGACGTTTCTGTTCCGGGGTGCCGGACTTGGCGGCAGTGGCGGCAGTGGCGCTGCTGATGCCGAGGTATTCAGCTTCGATGATCGCCGCCAGCGACCATTTGACGATATTAAACCAGGCATCGTCGCCCTGGCGTACGACCGGGCCTAGTGGCTCTTTGGAAATCACTTCCGGTAATACCATCGCGTTTCCCGGCTTTTGCAAGCCAATACGCAAGGCGTACAGCTGGGATTGATCAGACGTCAGGACGTCGCAGCGGCCGCTTTCAAAACCGGCACGGGTCTGGTCAGAGGTATCAAAGGTAATGGCGGTGTATTCCATGCCGTGGGCGCGGAAATAATCGGCCAGATTCAGCTCTGTTGTTGTACCTGCCTGGATGCACACGGTAGCGCCGTCGAGGTCGTTAACGCTGCTGACGCCGAGGTTCTTCGACACCATAAAACCCTGGCCATCGTAGTAGTTCACACCCACGAAGTTCAGGCCCAGAGAGGCATCACGAGTCAGGGTCCAGGTGGTATTGCGCGATAGCATATCGACTTCGCCAGATTGCAGAGCGGTAAAACGCTCCTTGGCGGTCAGAGGTTTGTACTGCACCTTGCTGGCATCACCCAATACGGCCGCAGCAACGGCGCGACAGACATCGACATCGATACCACTCCAGTTACCTTTTTCATCTTTTTGCGAGAAGCCAGCCAGTCCGGTGCTGACACCACAGGACACCGCACCACGTTTCTGGACATCCTCCAGCGTGCCTGCCTGCGCGGTTATGGAAAGACCGAGTACGAGGCCTGTTGCCGCCATCGTCACCTGTTTCAACATAGTGTGTGCTCCCTGTTTGAGTCGTCGAGTAATAAAAGAGTGTGCTCGCTCGGCACATTCATTCAATTTGGGTGCCAATGAACTGTCAATGAACAGCCATTGACCCGTGTATGCACTGAAATTGCTCATGGCCACACTCTATCAGCTTCGTGGCAGTGTCGGAAAAAATTCAATCATCCAGACAGGACAGGATGCCTGGATGAAGGTCGCGAGAACGGAGGGTGTCGCCTTTTAATGGTGCTCTTTTGGCGACATGTGCTCCTTTATTGGGCTAAAAGGCAGTTTGCTGTGATGAGCAATACATCGGTAGGAGGCCCCTGGGGGCCGAATAAAGATTTTAGTGATGGTTTTGGGCTATGGTCTTGCAGTGGCAGGCGGACAATCGCTCGCTGCGGCAGGCTGCGAACCTGGAAAAACGGCTAATCAGCTGATCTTGCCAGTGACCCGTACACGCTTACCGCCCACTTCAATCGGGGCTTTTGTCGCTTCGGCAGCGGCTTTGATACGGCCATCAATAATATTTTTCAGGGCAATCAAAATGCCCATGGCCATAAAGGCACCGGGCGGCAAAATTGCAAAAAGGAAATCGGGATAGTTGCTGAATAGCTCGATTTTCCAGTTGACGGCTGATGGGCCAAACAGCAACTGCATGTTCGAGAAGAGTACTCCCTGGCCCAGTATTTCGCGCATCGCACCGAGGATAACCAGCACGGTGGTGAACCCCAGAGCCATCATGAAACCGTCGACAATGGAGGGGATTACCGGGTTTTTGCAGGCAAAGGCATCGGCCCGTCCGAGAATCGCGCAGTTGGTGACGATTAACGGGATAAAAATGCCCAATACCTGATACAGCTCGTAAGTAAACGCTTGCATCACCAGTTCAGCCACGGTAGTAAACGAGGCGATAATCATCACAAACGCGGGTAACCGCACGGCGTCCGGGACGTGGTTGCGAATCAGTGATACCGCAAAGTTGGAGCCGACCAGTACCATCATGGTGGCCAGGCCAAGACCGAGAGCATTCACTACCGAACCGGTGACGGCCAGCAGCGGACAGAGGCCAAGCAGCTGCACCAGTGCCGGATTGTTGTTCCATAAGCCATCGAGGGAAATATCCCGCAGCGATTTGGTTGCCATGTCAGTTGTTCTCCACGTGGCTGGCGGGTGCTGCTAGCGGGTAGCTCAGCAGTTGGGTTTTATGTTGTTCAAAAAAACGCAGGGCGTGTTTGACCGCCGCAACGACGGCTCGCGGGGTGATCGTCGCCCCGGTGAACTGGTCAAAACTGCCGCCGTCTTTTTTCACAGCCCAGGCGTTTTCACCAGGAGATGCCAGCGACTTGCCGTTGAATTCCATCACCCATCGGGATTTTTTCAGATCGATCTTGTCACCCAGTCCGGGGGTTTCGCGGTGGCTGATGACGCGTACTCCGGCGATGCTGCCGTCGGCGTGAATCCCCACCAGCAGACCAATTTCCATGGTGTAACCGTCGGGTGCTACCACCGGCAGGATCACCGTATCGACCTGGCCATGGCGGCGCGCCAGATGGATAGTGGCATCGTCGGGGAGCGGCCCCAGTAACTGCTGGTTAAAGCGTTCATCGACAGGAATGACATCGGCTAGCAGGTCGTTGTCGTACTGGTTTGCCGGGACGATTTCGTTCAATGCCTGTGATTGGGCCAAGCGCATGTTATGGGCAATACGATCCGCAGTACCTACTTGCGCGACGGCAATGGCCCCGGCTGTGACAATGGCAAACAGACCCAGACCGATGGCGTTACGCTGAATGGAAGCAAGCAGTTCCTGCATTATTTAGCCTCCGGCTTTTTTGGGCCTCGGTTGTTGAGGCCGCGATTGGCTTTGGTATGACCATAAGTGCGTGGCTGGGTGTAGGCGTCAATAAAGGGGGCGGCGAAGTTCATCAGTAACACGGCAAAGGCCACCGCATCCGGGTAGGACCCCCAGCTGCGAATAACATAGAGCAAAATACCGATACCGGCACCATAGATCAGTTTGCCCAGCGGAGTGGTCGCAGCGGATACCGGGTCGGTGGCAATAAAAAAAGCCCCCAGCATGGTCGCGCCACTGAGCAGATGCAGCGACGTTGGGGTGTACATGTCGGCATCCCAGCCCAGGATCAGCGAGCACAGCGACAGTCCGGCGAGCATCGCTACGGGAATATGCCAGGTGATAATACGTTGCCATATAAGTACCAGCCCTCCGGCCATAAAGGCCAGGTTGACCCATTCCCAGCCACCGTTAAGCCAGCCATTAAACGTCGATTCTGTCAGCACTTCGACGGCGGTTTTGTTGCTGATCAGATGTTTGTAAGCATCCAGAGGCGTGGCCCCGGTGAAAGCGTCGGCACTGCCACCGGCACCGGTAAAAATGATCGACAGGGCATCGCCCAATCCGGCAGTGGAACCCCCCATCTGGCTGGACACTGCCCAGTTGGTGGTCATTTGTACCGGAAAGGAAATCAATACCAGCGCGTACCCAATCATGGCCGGGTTAAACGGGTTATTACCCATGCCACCGTATAGTTGTTTGGCAAATACAATCGCAAAAGCAGTGGCCACCAGCGTGATCCACCAGGGCGCCAGTGGCGGCAAGGCCAGACCGATCAGTACACCGGTCAGCAGCGCACTGTTGTCTTTCAGGAAGAACATCACCGGGCGCTGACGAATACTCAGTACCAGGGCTTCGGTCGCCATCGCAACCAGTGCGGCCAGTACCACGTTGATCAGGTTGCCAAATCCGAACAGGCCGGTCATGACGGCCAGCCCCGGTAAGGTGGCCAGGGTGACCGTCAGCATCACCTTGCGGGTGCTGTTGTGACCGTGTGCGTGAGGGGAAGAAAGGGTGATCAACGCCATTACAGGGCTCCGCTTGTGGTGGTTGCCCCGGATAGCTGTTCCAGCTCATCCAGTTGTCGGGTCAGGGCGTTTAATTTGTCGTGTTGTTTGTTGACGCCCAAAGTCAGGGCATCAACCGTATCCTGGTCTTGCTCCCTGGCCATCGTCAGTCGTTCCTGAGCCTTGTTGAGGCGGTCTTGTGTTGCCAGTATTTTTTTCCGCAGCGTTTCGATATCGGTCTGTGCATTGTTTACCGATTCTGAGGTTGCCGGTTCTGGTGTTACGGGTTTTGGTTTTATCGGGTTTGCTGCCGCTTGCCAGGCTGCTTTGGCCTCGTCGACCCGCAGCTGTTGATTGGTGATGCCGGTTTCCAGCGCAGCCACCGTATCCAGTCCCTGGGTCTTGGCTTCTTCCAGACGTTTGAGAGCGGTGTCGAGACGCGCCTGGGCTGTTTCCCATTTGCGTTGCAGTCGTTCCGGGCTGTTGGGATCACCTTTGTCGGGGCCGGTTACTGTATCGCTTGCAACACTGGCTACCGACTGTGCCTTGAGGGCTTTTTTCTCGGTCGCAATGTCTTTGGCCAGGTCTTTCATCCGGGTCTGGGTTTTGACCAGGGCACTTTCCAGGGCGTCGACCTTGGCTTGCTGATCTTCATTACCCGCCGCCAGCGCCAGCTGCGCTGCCGCCAGTTTTTCCTTGGTTTTACTGATCGCGGTTTGGCTGGCGCTCAGCTGTTTTTGCAGTTTTTCCAATGCCGGAGAACCCAGTGCAGCGGTGCTGGCGGTGGGAGCCGGTGTCGCAGTCGTTTGGGCAGCGGCAGATTCAGCAGCGGCTTTTTTGTCGGCAGCTGCCTGGGCAGCCGCTTCGGCACGCGCTTTACGCTTGGCTTCTTTTTCGGCTGCTTCGCGTTCCTGGCGAGCCAGGCGGCGCTCGAAGCGTTCGCGAGCACGTTCGGATTTTTCTTGCGCGGCACGTTCTTCGCGGATCGCACCTTTGGCATGACGATAGTACTGCACCAGCGGAATCTGACTGGGGCAAACGTAGGAACAGGCACCGCATTCAATACAATCGAACAAGTTGTGTTGCTCGGCCTTGTCGAATTCTTCCGCTTTGCTGAACCAGTACAGTTGCTGTGGCAGTAATTGCGCCGGGCAAGCAACGGTGCACATGCCACAACGAATGCAGGCCATGGCGGCTTCGTTGAGCGGCATCTCGCGGCTGCCGGGGGCCAGCAGGCAATTGCTGGTTTTGACAATAGGTAACGAATCATCCGGCAGGGTAAAGCCCATCATTGGGCCACCCATGATGATACGTTCCTGCTGTTGGGCCATGTAGCCAGACAACGCCAGCAGGTGCGACACCGGCGTACCCAGGGCCACTTCCCAGTTGCCGGGTTCTTTAATGGCGTCACCGGTGACGGTGGTAATACGGCTGATCAGCGGCTCGCCATGATAGATCGCCCGGTAAATCGCGCTGGCGGTGCCGACGTTCTGACAAACGATACCCAGGTTGGCCGGAATGCCACCGGCAGGGACTTCCGCGCCGGTCAGAATCTGGATCAGCTGCTTTTCGCCGCCGGACGGGTATTTGGTGGGGATGGCAACGACGTCGATGTGATGTTGCTCGTTAAGCGCTGTGTTGGCGGCATTCAGGGCGGCAATGGCTTCGGGTTTGTTGTCTTCAACGCCGATCAGACAGCGTCTGGCACCCAGAATATGCAGCAGCACCTGAGCACCACGAATCACTTCGTCTGCGCGCTCGCGCATCAGCATGTCATCGGCGGTGATATAGGGCTCACATTCCGCGCCGTTGAGAATCAGGGTGTTGATCGGGCTGTTGCCGTTGTCATCGTGTTTGACGGCGAGTTTCACTGAGGTCGGAAAACCTGCGCCACCCATACCGGCAATACCGCAGTCGCGAATACGGCTCACCAGTGCGGCGGGATCCAGATCGACCAGATCGGTCAGCCCCAGCTCATCAAACAGACTCTGGTGCTCGATCCACTGTTCCTGGCCGTCTGGCTCGATGATCAGACACCGAGCGGTCAAGCCAGAAGCATGAGGGACGGGGCGGTCTTCAATCGCTACCACCGTACCGGAAGTGGGTGCATGCAAGGGGACGCTGACAAAGCCCTGGGCGTTGGCGATTGTCTGGCCCTTGAGTACACGCTCACCCACGGTTACGCAAGGCACGGCCGGTGCACCAATATGCTGGCCTAATGGCAGCGTCAGCAGTGCTGCCATTGGCGCGCTACGAATCGCACGTTGGGTACTTTGCTGCTTGTTTTCGGCCGGATGAATGCCCCCATCAAAACTGTGCAGCTGAATCATATGGGTCATGCGGCTTGCCCCTTGTCGCTGTCGTCACTGAGGGCAGGAGTCAGACCAGGGTTGCGATCGGTAACAATCAGCTCGGCAGCGGGTGCTTGCCAGTACCAGGTAGTCGTGGTTGGAGTAACAGGCACCATATCAATGCAGTCGACCGGGCAGGGCTCAATACATAAATCACAGCCGGTACATTCATTGGCCACGACGGTATGCATTTGTTTGGCGGCACCAATAATGGCATCGACCGGGCAAGCCTGAATGCACTTGGTACAGCCAATGCACTCGTCTTCGCGGATAACCGCTACCGTCGGCAGGGTTTTTTCGGCACCGTGTTCGGCATCCAGTGGCTCTGGCTCAACACCGAGCAAGTCCGCCAATGATTGAATCGTGCCTTCGCCACCGGGTGGGCATTTGTTGATTTTTTCGCCATTGGCGATGGCTTCCGCGTAAGGCTTGCAACCAGGGTAGCTGCACTGGCCACACTGGGTCTGGGGTAACAGGTCGTTGATTTGATCAACGATGGGGTTGCCTTCTACCTTGAAGCGTACGGCAGCAAAGCCGAGCACGGCACCAAAGATCAGGGCCAGAATTGCCAGTACAGCAATCGCGATTACAACAGTACTCATAAATAGCTTCCGTTCGTCCCGGTTAAATACTGACCAGGCCGGTAAAGCCCATAAATGCCAGCGACATCAAGCCCGCAGTGACCATGGCAATGGCAGAGCCCTGGAATGGTTTTGGTACATCGGCGACAGCAATACGTTCGCGCATGGCGGCAAATAACACCATCACCAGCGAGAAGCCTACGGCAGCGCCAAAACCATAAAGGATGGATTCCACCAGACTGTTATCGCGTTTGATGTTCAGCAACGCCACGCCCAATACGGCGCAGTTGGTGGTGATCAGCGGCAGGAATATACCCAAAACCCGATACAGCAGTGGGCTGGTTTTCCGAATAGCCAATTCGGTAAAACCGACAACGACGGCAATCACCATAATGAAACTGATGGTTTTCAGGTACACCAACTCTAGTGGCACCAACAAGAAGGTGTACACCAGATAGCTGCACAGTGATGCCAGCGTCAGCACAAAGGTGGTGGCAGCACCCATACCAATGGCGGTTTCCAGCTTGTTGGAAACCCCCATAAAGGGGCACAGGCCGAGAAACTGAACCAGCACAAAGTTGTTCACCAGAATGGTGCTTACCAGAATCAGCAAATACTCGGTCATGCAGTGCTCCGCAAATGCAGCAGTTTTGTTGCTGTGTTGTGGCTAAAAAGTAGCCAGAGTGAAAATCAGGGGGCGCATTATCCCAAACTTCTGTTATTTCCCTCAAGCATGTAAAGGGGGAGTTTTAAGTTGTTTTAGGAATAACCTTAGAGACCATGATCACTTCCGGGCGTAAGGCTGACGTTATAAACCGAACCCCATATCAAATCACCAATGTTCGGCAGAGCTGCGAGTTGAACAATGAACTGATGCTGGATTAACGACAGTCTGTGACAGACTAGCGCAGAGTAGGAGGTCGCTGAGTGTCGTGGGTCAACTTGTGGCGTCATATAGTTATAATGGAATACTCCTTTGAGAACTCATATTATTCCAACTGTGAATTGATCGCTCAATTGTCCGCAATGGCGTAGATGTTATTGAGAGCTCCGGCGCTGACACCAGTATGTCGCTCTCACAGAATCACAATGTGGTATTTAAATTGTCATTAAATAGTCATCAAATTTTAAAGCAATAAACTGACCAAAGAGTCAGTGTGAGGAGAGAGACGTTGAGCAAGGGATATTCGATTGAGACACAACAGCAGCTACTGGCATTAGCGCTGAAGTTTGAGATCGTTGCGGGTCATCCGGTGAAATGGCGTAATAATTCATCCGGGGTGGATGCGATGCTGGAGTACGGCTTGTCTTGTGATCACCCGGAGTTACGGGCGCTGGCGCAACAAGTGCTGGTGCTGCTGCCAGCAGAAGATCGTCAGCGACTGGTCGCACTCGGTGTCCGTGCGGCCATCGAAGCGACTTCGACAGCTGCTCAGACTGAGCATGGACAACCCGCTCATGTTCTTATTCGACAACGACGGTACCGGGGAGCAACAGGCACATTAGAAGATGCTACCGACGAAGATGGCTTGGCACAGAAAAGCCAAAGCCGCGGGCGTAACAACCATCATGGTTCAACGACTGGCCAGGCTGATAAGCGTCTGTTGTACCGGGGTAACAAGATCTGATGCTGATTTCTTTGGCGCTTACGCTTAATCCTTTACTGAAAAACTCAATTGGCCTCAAAGACAGCGAATCCGCCGCCATGTACATGGGCGAGCCCATTGAGGGGACACCAGCATACGACCAGATCCTGGGTTGGGTGGCACCGGAGAAATCGTCAGCGCCAATAAACGACTGCTGACCCGCTACCGTATAATCCCCACGACCGCTACTACTCCGGACTGTTCTGCTCAAGTGAATGACTGAGCTGTTTCAGCGCCCCATTGCCCTGATCGACATCAACCAGTTGCCCGACGACCAACTCAAGCAACAACAGTGGATTGGCATCGTTGCCCGCGCCCTCAAACAGATACGGGCTGGCGATAGCAGCCCGTATCAGCTCGACCTGTTATACGACAGTGAAGGACTGGGCGATCACAGCGTCCAGTGATTAATTTCATCCGCATTTGCTACACTACGCCATCGGAACCGGCAATATCACCGCCCTGTGTGTCAACCTATGTCTGGAGTTGAACGACCTGAGCTTTCTGGATGAACTGGGTTCACCCTTCTCCGTCTGTGCCTGATTTGTGTGGGTGAGCATCTGTCAGTGCTTTGACCAGATCAATCAGGTCGGGCTGCAGCTGTGCTGGCAAGTTGATTCCAGCGCTGGCCTTGTTGCTGCCATACCAGTAGGCGTTGAGTAAGTCCTTTAACTGCATCAGCGCGGCGTTGCTGGTGTCTTTGGGCAGCTGCTGTTGCAATGCCTGACACCATTTTTCCAGATGTTGCCCTGGCTGCCGTGTGACGCCGTTGGCTGCTCCAAGCCATTGCAACTGGCGCAGGTAAAAACCCAGGGCTGTGCCAGTGTCTTGCGGTTGATAACGCTGCAGACGAAAGATTACCCACTTTCCAGCCACTTTACGCCACCATTGGTGCCACCAGTAACGGCGACCCAGATACGCTGCCACAGCAATGATCAATAACAGCAATAACACTGGCCAGAGCCAAAACAGCGCCAGCAGCAGATAGCTGATCGGAATCACCAGTAACAGATACAGGGCATTCCAGAGTGTCGTGAGTAAGCCACCAACGGTGAATGTATTGTCGGCCGACAGGGCTTGCTGACGCTGACTCAGGCTGTCGACATAGTCATTGATCTGGTCGGCGCTGAGGGTACTGGCTTGGCTGGCGGGCAGTTGGTAGAACGCGGTCGGTTCAAAGGTGATCCAGCGATTATCGATCCAGGCTTCTGCCCAGGCGTGACCATCAATCCCGCGAATTTCAAAATAGCCGGTGAGTGGATTCTGCTGGCTGGCGGAAAACCCGGTCACCAGACGCGCCGGAATTTTTAAGGTGCGCAACAGGATCACCATGGCACTGGCGAAATATTCGCAATGACCTTCGCGGCTTTCAAACAGAAATGCGGGCAGCGGAGTCACGCCCTGGGAGGTAAGTGCGGAATCGAAGCTATAGCGATATTCGCTGCGTAAATGCTGCTCCAGCGCTTGGGCCTGTTGGTACGGGGTGTGGGCATTGGCGGTGACGGATTGGGCCAGCGCCGGAATACGGTCATCCAGGTTGTAGGGTAATTGCAGGTCGTGGTCGCGTGGTTTGGGTGTGTAGGAAGCCGGGCGATTATCAACCAACTGCTGCCGTGACAGTACGGTGTACTGGGTATTGGCCTGTAGTGGGGCGGGTAATACCGGTTGACCAAAAGCGTCGGTGGCCATTACCACGGCGGGTAGCCAGAGTGCGACCGGGTCGGCAGCGGCGGGTAACCAGGCCGACATGCCTTGCTTCAGAGTGATTTGTTGCTGGAAATTGCCGCTGTCTATTTGCTCGCCAGCCAGCACAACGTTGCCCCACAGATCGGTTTCCTGCTTGCGGAAGGCAGTGACCGATGAGGTCCAGCGCAGACCATCAAAGTGGTCGAAGGTACGTACTTTCAGATAGCTGCCGTGGGGGGCTTTCATCAGCGCAATGATCTGATTCAGATCAGCAGTGGTGGTGTTATTGCCATAGGGGCTGTCGTTGAGGTTCATTTCATCGCGGAAGCCGCGATAGTCAAATTGTGCGGCACTCGGATCCAGTCCTTCCCACAGTGGCAGCGGGCTATCGCTGAGGTCGCTGTTCAGCTGATCCTGGTTGAGGTCATTGGCCTGTCCCTTGTTATGCGTCTGGGAGTGTTCATCCTGGCTGGTCAGGTCAACCCGTTTGGCCTGTGCCTGCCAGTCGACGTTGTTGTACAACGTTGTGGCCCTGGAAAGCTGGCTGCCGAGGTTGGCGGCTGGCAAGCGTGGTAAAAACAGATAGATCACCCCGGCACAGATCACCAGCAGTGCCGCCGCCAGGATGGTCGCTGAGGGTTTGAAGCGTTCAGACCGTTTTGCCTGACTCTCGGGCGGGTGGGTTGCAGCACTGAAAAACAGCAGATCCTCATGGATTGCCCGCTGTCGAATCAGGCTGATGCGGCTATCGGTTGTCGCCTGCACACACCAGAGCACTGAGAGCGTCATCACCACACAAAACGCATAGCCTGCAATGACCAACAGATAACCACCGCTGGTGGCTTCTGCCGCGCCAAGCAGTAAAAAGGCAAAGCCATTCACCAGCCCATAAAACAGCAATAAGGGTTTTTCGGTAACCAGGTTAATGGCGAGCTGTGCCAGTAACAGCAGCACTAATAGGGCGGGTAGAATACCGACGGTGAATATCAGCCCGGCGAAGACAATCAGGCCGACGATGGCGAGGCTGTCAGAAACGGTTTTGAAGCGTTTTTTATCAGGACTATCGGCCTGGTGGCTCGGAGTGCGATCCGGTTGCCAGCCGAGATATAGCGTCAAGCCGCTGCCGATCAGTGTGAGGAGCGCCAATCCCAGTCCGGGCCAGAATCCAAACAGGGATATTCCTGCACCTGCAACCGCCAGGGCCAGTTGCGCTGAAAACCAGCCGATCAAGGTTCTGACGGAGGCTGACCGCTGGTCGGCAGTGGTGGCAAGATGGGGTTCAGAATGCGCCATAGCGGAATTGCCTCTCTAGCTTGCTGCTGGCATGCAGGCGCAGCTGATAGTGGTTGGCCGTGGGGTGGCTCCAGCCTTCCTCCCAGGATTGCATTGGATAGATAAAGCTCTGGTCGGCGATCAGAATATCGATATGACAGCCATGAAACTCAGGCAGTTCTGGCAGTTGGCTGAGGTTACGCACGGTGATCAGGGTCGCGCTGTGGGGGTATTTCAACAATGCCTGCTCAACCAGCGTGCCGTAGGGTTTGTCGCCGTCCGCCTGAGTCCAGGCTAATGCCGACAAATAATCGCTGCTGCCACGGTGGTGGCCGCCAATGGCGATGTCAGTAGGATGACTGCCGTGGGCCAGCAAGCGCATGGGTTGCTGCTGGTCTTTTGCCCAGGCCATCAGCGAGGCCGCCAGCGAGACCGCAAATTCAAAGGTGGATAACGGTGGTTCCCCGATGTCGTCATCGAGACAGTTATCCAGCAGCAGTAAAAAGTCGGGTTGTGCCTGGCTGTTGTACTCCCGCACCAGCAACTGCTGGTGGCGGGCAGAGGCGGACCAGTGAATATGCTTGAGCGAATCATACGGATGGTATTCCCGCAAACCGCAGTATTCAGCCTGAGCGTGCGGCTGGCTGGTGCTCTGGTACTCGATCATGGCGTCGTCGTCACCGGCACCACCTGGCAAGGTCTGCACCTGAAAGGTCTGGGGCGCGACGACGATCTGGCGTTCCGGTACGGTCAGCTGCCGGAACAGGCTGACAAAACCGAAAGGCCAGCAACAGCCAACTTCGACGGTTTGCAGCGGAAAGACGCCTCGATAACGGCAGAGGCTGCGGGTTCGCAGGCGATCCCCGTTGGCCAGCATGGCAATACGGTGGGTGACCGGTTGATCGGCGTATTCAAGATCTTCTCTCAGTAGCATCAGATAGCGGGTTTTGGGCAGCTGGAACTGATATTCCAGTATGACCTGGTCACCGGCACTGGCATCACCGATTTGTTGCACCGAGACGCGGATATGCCTGAGCGCCAGCCAGGGCATCAGCCAGGACAGCAGTAGCGTCGCCAATACCAGCGCCAGCATGCCGTAGAGCAGTGATAAGCCTCGATTCCAGGCAATCAGCAGACAGGCCAGTGCCAGCAGCCAGAGGAAGCGTTGGGCCGTTATATGCTGTTGCAGCCAGGTCAGTAGCGGTCGTAATAACCGTCCCGACCCGTGGGATAGGGACATGTTAGAGACTCTCGCCAGTCGGGGTGCCACGGGAGGCGGTTTTGGCGTCGTCGTTTTCTTTCACGAGTGTGGTAGCAAAATCCGGTACGGGCAACTGCGCTAGCAGCTCGTCCCAGAATATCTGGCGTTGTTCTGGCTGGTTCATGCGCGGGTCACGGAAAATCAGCCGATGGCTCAGGATCGGATCCACTAATAGCTGTACGGTTTGTGGAGTGACCTGTTTTTTTCCGGTCAGCAACGCCATGGCGCGAGCAGCACGCATCAGTGCCAGAGCACCCCGAGGGCTGGCACCAAGCTGAACCTTGGGATGTTCACGGGTCGCACGTACCAGCTGGTTGATATAACCCAGCAGCGGTTCGCTCAAGGGGATTTTCTCGCAGTGGGCTTGCAGTGCCAGCAGGGATTTTTCGGTCATCACGGCTTCAAGATAGTCTAACGGGTGGCCGGTCAGTTGCCCCTGCAGGATACTGAGCTCTTGCTCCTCGGTTGGGTAGCCCAGCGATATACGCATAAAAAACCGGTCGAGCTGGGCTTCGGGCAGCGGGTAGGTGCCACTGAACTCGACCGGATTTTGGGTCGCGATCACCATAAAAATATCCGGCAGCGAGTGAATCTCACGGTCGAGGCTGACAGTGCCTTCGGCCATCGCTTCCAGCAGCGCCGACTGGGTCCTCGGTGTTGCCCGGTTGATTTCATCGGCCAGCAGAAAATTGGTAAAAATTGGCCCCGGTGCCAGCCGGAAGAGCTGCTCTTGCTGATTAAAAATATTCACCCCGGTGATGTCGGACGGCATCAAATCCGGTGTGCATTGCAAACGCCGCATATCCACCTGTACCGATTTGGCCAGTGCCCGCGCCAGTGTGGTTTTGCCCAGACCTGGGACATCTTCAATCAGCAAGTGGCCGCGACACAGCAGGGTGGTGAGGGTAAACAGCAACGACTGGGGCTGACAATGGATAACTTTGGCGAGGTTTTTGTGCAGTTGCTGCAGGGCGACGACGGGGTTATTCACAGGCAAATTCCTTGATAAATGACGTGTTGAATGATGACGTATTGAATGTGGAATGGCTTGATATCACATCTGAAAACGCTGGCGCTTGAAATAACGGCATTAAAAATCGACTCAAAATGCTTATTTAGTACTCATAAACTCGGCTTTGGCTTCCTGCGTCGCTCTAACGCCTGCATCCGTATAGGCATGCGCCTTTTCGTTGATTGTTACCTTGTCCTTGCAGCGCTCGTTACCTTTTCAGATGCACCCTCTGAATCTATTTTCGGTTGGTTACTGCCTTCCCGCACTGCCTCGGATACTGTTTATACAGCCTGTTGGTACTGAGCGGAGAGCGGGAATACTAATCAAGCAACGTGACAGGCGCAAAGGCAGTAGTGTGAGGCAGCGCAAATAACGGTCAGCAAGATGGCGGTTGATGCCATTGGTGCGATGTTAAGCGTCCGTTAATCACCTGATTGAACCGTGCTGGGGCGATACTTGCCTGTTTCTTATTTGATGGCACACTGTGACAGGTTTTTTTCTAGCGGATGGTTATGGCGATTTATCGGTTGGGGTCGGTTGCAGCGAGCGCGGGCAATATGCTGAATGTTATTGGTTTGTTGCGACAGTTGCGACGACTGGCGGTGTTTTCTGGCTTGGCGGTGCTTGGCCTGGTGCTGCTTGGTGGACTGACGGCTTGTTCCGATAGCGCAATCAACAGCCCTCACCCTGCAGGTGAAGATGCCGATGAAACCGTGCTGTATTCAAACTTCTCCGAGCGCCCCAAACACCTCGATCCGGCGCGATCCTACAGTTCGGATGAGGGCCGCTTTATTGACCAGATTTATGATCCGCCACTGCAATACCATTATCTGAAACGCCCGTACGAACTGGAAGCCAACACCCTGACCCAGTTGCCCGATATTGTTTACACCAATACGAATGGCGACGTGGTGACTGAGAACGCCGCCGACCTGGCTTTCAGTACCTATGTGTTTACGCTCAAGCCGGGTATTTATTATCAGCCGCATCCGGCATTTGCCACCAATGCCGCTGGCGATCCGCTGTACCGCTTCGATACGGCAGCAGACAGTGCCGCTTTTCACGGGCTGGAGGATTTTGACCAGACAGCCACTCGCGAGCTGGTGGCCGATGACTACATTTACCAGATCAAACGGCTAGCCGACCCCGCCAACCTGTCGCCGATCCGGGGCTTGCTGGCGGAGTATATAGTCGGCATGGACACGTTTGCCGGAACCGTGACCGAAGCGCGCAAACAGCTTAAACAAACGGATCCCCGTTTTCAGCAAACCGACTGGCTTGATCTCAGGGAATACCCGCTGCAAGGGGTCGAGCAACAGGGTGACTACCAGTTCAGTGTGCGCCTGAATGGCAAATACCCGCAGTTCAAATATTGGTTGGCGATGCACTTTTTTGCGCCGCTGCCGGCGCTGGTTGATGCGTTTTACCATCAGCCTGGGCTGGCCGACCGTAATATTGTGCTGGACTGGCATCCGGTGGGTACAGGGCCATTTATGATGACCAAAAACGATCCCAACGAAGCCATTATCCTGCAGCGTAATCCCAATTATCGGGATGATTTTTACCCCTCTGAAGGTGAACCCGGCGATGCCGAAGCGGGCTTGCTGGATGCCGCCGGTGCCCGTTTGCCGCTGATCGACAAGGCTGTTTACCGGCTGGAAAAAGAATCCATTCCACTCTGGACCAAGTTTCTGCAGGGCTATTACGACCGCTCCGGGATTGCCAGCGACAGTTTTGACCAGGCAGTCTCGATTGGATCGACGGGAGTGAACCTGAGTGCCGAGATGCAGGCGATGGGCATCGGTATGGAAATCGAAGTTGTACCGGGCACCTACTATCTGGCGTTTAACATGCTCGATCCAGTGGTGGGTGGCTTGTCGGAGCCGGGGTCAGCAGTACTTCCAGACCCGGTGATGCAGGAGCGGGCGCGCAAGCTGCGTCAGGCCATCGCCATTGCCTACAATCAGGAAGAAGCCATTTCGATTTTTGCCAATGGTCGTGGCGAGGTGGCACAAAGCCCGATTCCGCCAGGTATTTTTGGCTACCAGTCGGGGCAGCAAGGGATTAACTCCTATGTCTTTGACTGGGATCCGAACGCACGTTCGACAGGATCAAAAACAGCCGGTGCACCGGTACGCAAATCGCTGGATGAAGCACGCCGGTTATTGGCAGAAGCCGGTTATCCCGATGGTCGTGATGCCGTGACCGGTGAGCCGTTGGTGCTGAACCTGGATACACCCAGCGGCGGCGGTGGTGCCAGTGCCAATCAGATCTGGATGATCAAGCAATTCGGCAAGCTGAATATCCAGCTTAATATTCGTGGCAGCGACTACAACCGTTTCAAGGAAAAAATGCGCTCCGGTAACGCCCAGCTGTTCCAGTGGGGCTGGATGGCGGACTATCCGGATGCCGAGAACTTCATGTTCCTGTTGTATAGCGCCAATGGCCAGGTGGTGACGGGAGGTTCCGGCGTCAACTCCAGTAACTACGCCAACGCCGACTACGACCGGCTGTTCGAACAGATGAAACTGATGCCGGATTCCCCTGAACGCCTGGCGCTTATCGATCAGATGCTGGCGATTTATCATCACGATGCCCCTTGGGCTTCGGCCTGGCATCCGCATTCCTACGTGTTAAACAATCCCTGGGTAAAAAACACCAAGGCACACGGTATCAGTAAGGCAGTACTAAAATATTTCGGCATCGATAACGCCGAACGGCAACAGGCCAGAGCAGAGCGTAACCAGCCGGTGCTGTGGCCACTGATTCTGGTCGCCGTGCTGATGCTGATATTGATGGTTCCCGGTTATCGCGCTTATCAGCGGCGGCAACATGCCCGCGTGATCACCCGTCAACACCCGGACACCGGAGGGCAACACTGATGCTGGCCTATATTATCCGCCGTCTGCTGTATGCTCTGCCGATTCTGGTCGGGGTGAACCTGCTGACGTTCGCGCTGTTTTTTGTGGTCAACTCGCCGGATCAGATGGCACTGGTGCAGTTGGGTGACAAACACATTGACCCGCAAGCGATTGAACAGTGGAAAGAGCAGCGCGGTTACAACAAACCCCTGTTTCTTAACGACGGTGACAACAGTCAGGGGCTGCTGACCGATACTATCTTCTTCGACAAATCGGTCCGGCTGTTTGCGCTGGACTTTGGCAAATCTGACGAAGGGCGCTCCATTGGCGACGATATCCAGCAGCGCATGTGGCCGAGTCTGGCCGTCGCGTTGCCGACGTTTGTGATTGGGCTGGCGGTGAATATTGCCTTCGCGCTGTTTGTGGTGATGTTTCGTGCCAGTGTGTTTGATACCGCAGCGATGGTGGCGTGTGTGGTGTTGATGTCGATATCGGGTGTGTTTTACGTCTTTGCTGGTCAGTATTTCTTTGCCAAGGAATGGAATCTGGTGCCGATCTCCGGTTACCTGACCGGCATCGACGCCGCCCGGTTTCTGATCTTGCCGGTGATTATCGGCGTGATCGGCGGCATCGGCGGTGGTACACGCTTGTATCGCACGCTGTTTCTGGAAGAAGCCAACAAGGATTATGTCCGTACCGCCCGCGCCAAGGGCGTACCGGAACTGACGGTGTTGTTTCGCCATATTTTGCCCAATGGCCTGATTCCGATTCTGACCAGCGTGGTGGTGGTGATTCCATCGCTGTTTATGGGCAGTTTGCTGACCGAATCCTTTTTTGGCATTCCCGGTTTGGGCAGCTACACCCTGGATGCGATTCAGGCTCAGGACTTTGCCATTGTGCGCAGCATGGTTTTTCTCGGCTCTGTGCTGTACATCATCGGTCTGATTCTGACCGATATCTCCTATACCCTGGTTGATCCGCGTGTGAGGTTGTCTTGATGCTGGCTGTTCAACCGGTTGTCTTACTGAGTGATTTGCTGATTTTTGCCCTGGTAGCGGCGCTGGTGCTGTTTTTTGTACAGTTGGCGCGTGATCCTCTGGCGCGGGGACGCTGGCGTTCGGTGTTTGAATCCCGCCTTGGTTCCAGTGCGTTTATGGTGATCCTGTTTTATGTGTTGCTGGCATTGCTGGATTCACTGCACTACCGCGAGCCGTTGCCCGCTGTGGCTGAGACTCAGGTTGATGACGCGTTGGCTCAGACCGACGAAACTGACAAGCAGCCGACCATTGAGGATAAAGTTCATTACAGTCAGCAAGTGAATAGCGTACTGGATGCGGTGCTGGCCGGGTTACATGCCCAGGACGAAAAAACCTATTCTGAACCCTTCTCGATTTACTCCTTCGCCCGTGAAAACCAGACCTCCGATGACGGCAAGGTGGTGCGAGAATTTCCCCGTCTGATCCATGCTGGCCGTCATTTGCAGCAGGGGGAAAGCGTGGCAGTGGATGTGCTGCAACGGTCGTTCAAGGCAGTACTGATAGGGCTGGCGATGATGGCAGCGCTGGTGATTCTGCATCTGCAATGGCGGTTTCGCTGTCGTTCTCGCAATCGTGCCCAAAGCGGTGGTGACATTGGCTCGGTGCTGCCATGGACGACTATTTATATCACGCTGGGGGTGTTGGTGGTTGGCTCCAGCTGGGTACTGGAGTTGGGTCAGTACTACCATATTCTGGGCACCAACAAGGTTGGGCAGGATGTACTCTATCTGGCGCTGAAGGCGACCCGTACCGGTGTGCTGATTGGCACTCTGGCTACCCTGTTAACCCTGCCGTTGGCGATTGTGCTGGGTATTTCTGCCGGTTACTTCCGCGGTTGGGTGGATGATCTGGTGCAGTATGTGTACACCACGCTCAGTTCGATTCCGGGTATTTTGCTGATTGCGGCGTCGGTATTGCTGATTGATGTGTATATCGAAACCCATCAGCAACAGTTCCAGCTCACCAGCGAGCGAGCGGATTTTAAATTCCTGGCGCTGTGCTTTATTCTCGGCATGACCAGCTGGACCGGTTTATGCCGGTTGCTTCGTGCTGAAACCCTGAAGGTCAGCCAACTGGATTATGTCCAGGCGGCACGGGCATTCGGAGTACGTCATGGACGCATTATCGGACGTCATATCCTGCCTAATGTCACCCATATTATTCTGATAGCACTGGTGCTGGATTTCAGTGGTTTTGTACTGGCGGAAGCGGTGCTGTCTTATATCGGCGTCGGGGTTGATCCCTCGATGGCCAGTTGGGGCAATATGATCAACGAAGCGCGGGCGGAATTGTCCCGTGAACCCGTGGTGTGGTGGTCGGTGGCCGCAGCGTTTGTGCTGATGTTTATCCTGGTGCTTGCTGCCAACCTGTTCGCCGACAAGGTTCGTGATGCGTTTGACCCCAGGTCGGCAGGGTAATGGATATGTCTTTGTTAAGTGTACGTGATCTGAGAATCGAACTACCCGCCATACCCAACGCCCAGCAGCCGCAACGGCGACAAGCGCGGCCGCTGGTGAAAGGCATTTCGTTCACCATTGCTGCGGGTGAAATCATGGCATTGGTAGGTGAGAGTGGTTCAGGAAAATCGCTGACCGCCCTGGCTATCTTGCGGTTACTGCCCGATGCCCTGGCGATTACTGCCGGAACGATTGAACTGGATGGCGACGCACTGTTTGAACGTACCGAACGGCAAATGAACAAGGTGCGCGGTTATCGCGCCGCGATGATTTTTCAGGAGCCGCAAAGTGCCCTTAATCCGGTACAAACCTTGTTGCAGCAGGTGGGCGAAGTGCTGACGCTGCATAAGGGTCTGACCGGCGCGGCGCTAAAAACAGCGGTTATTGGACTGCTGGATGAAGTCGGTATTCCTGATCCGCAACAGCGACTGAGCTGGTATCCGCATCAATTGTCGGGTGGTCAGAAACAACGGGTCATGATTGCCATGGCATTGGCCTGTGAACCGGATCTGCTGGTGGCTGACGAACCAACTACAGCGTTGGATGTCACCATTCAAAAGCAGATTCTGGAACTGCTGAACCAGATCCGCACCGCGCGTGGATTGGGGATTTTACTGATCACCCATGATATGGGCGTGGTCTCGGAAATGGCCGACCGGGTGGCTGTGATGCGCCACGGTGAAATTCTTGAATACCGTCCCTGCGATGAGTTTTTCCAGGCACCAGCACATGAATACAGTCGCCAGTTAATTCACTCACTGCCCAAACGTACGTTTCGTGATGCGGTTGCCAGCCAACAGGCGCTCCTCACCGTCGAGGGGCTGAAGGTCTGGTTTCCGCAACGTAAAGGTGTATTGCAACGGGTGGTCGGTTATACCAGAGCCGTGGATGGCGTATCGTTCGCGATCGGTAAAGGTGAAACCCTGGCGCTGGTAGGAGAGTCCGGTTCCGGCAAATCGACAGTGGGCCGTGCGGTACTGTCACTGGAACCTCTGACTGCCGGTATCGTCACTTTCGATGGCCAGCGTATTGATCAACTGGATCAGGCCGCGTTTCGACCCTATCGCAAGCGTATCCAGGTGATTTTTCAGGATCCGTTTTCCTCCATGAACCCGAGGATGACCATTCGTGAAATCCTCTCTGAAGGCATGATTAGCCTGGGGTTGCTGGATAATCCCGAACAACGGGAAACCAAGTTGCAGACGTTGCTACTGCGCGTTGGAATGGAAGTGGCTCATCTCGATCGTTATCCGCATGAATTTTCCGGTGGCCAGCGCCAGCGTATTGCCATTGCACGGGCGATTGCGGTAGAACCTGAGCTGATTATCTGTGACGAACCCACCAGTGCACTGGACGTCAGCATTCGTGGCCAGGTACTTGAACTGTTGCAAGAGCTGCAACAGGAGATGGGCCTGAGCTACCTGTTTATCACCCATGACCTGTCGATTATTCCCCATCTGGCACACCGGGTGGCGGTGATGAACCAGGGCGTACTGGTAGAACAGGGCGATTGCGCCAGCGTGATGAACCAGCCACAAGATGCGTATACCCGTGCGCTGCTGGATGCTGCGCCGGTGATTCGTTGACAGCCTATTTATTTTTTGCGGTGCAAACCGTCTGACCGATTCAGGAGTTTGTTGTGTCTCAACTGCCCCAAGCCCAAATTGAACAAACCCAAGTAGAACAAGCTCTGGCGAGCTATATCGACCCTTATCTGGAAATGGATCTGGTGTCTGCCGGTGCCTTGCAAGCCGTCACGATTGATGGCGGCAAGATTAGCGTAACACTGGAGCTGGATTACCCGTCGGAGTTTCTCAACGGCGGCGTGGCGCAATTGTTAATCACCGCACTGGAAAATATCGCTGGCTGTGATGAAGCCAACGTAACCCTTGGCTGGCATGTGGATGCCCACAAGAGCCACGACGGCGGAGAATCACTGGCAGCGGTAAAAAACATCGTCGCGATATCGTCCGGTAAAGGTGGCGTGGGCAAATCCACCACCGCCGTGAACCTGGCCGTAGCACTGGCCAAAGACGGTGCCAAAGTTGGTTTGCTGGATGCCGATATTTATGGCCCCAGCCAGGGCATCATGCTCGGCGTGGCCGCTGGCACACGACCAGAAACCATTGATAACAAATGGTTTGTACCGGTTGAAGCCCATGGCATCAAAACCATGTCGATGGCTTATCTGGTAACAGAACAAACCCCGATGGTCTGGCGCGGCCCCATGGTGGCAGGCGCGCTGACCCAGATTCTGACCCAGACCCAATGGGGCGAACTGGATTATCTGCTGATCGACATGCCGCCGGGCACGGGCGACATTCAGCTGACCCTGAGCCAGAAATACCCGGTGTCGGGATCCGTGATCGTGACCACACCACAAGACGTTGCCTTGGCCGATGCCAAAAAAGGCGTCGAAATGTTCCGTAAAGTCGGTATTCCGGTGCTGGGCATGATCGAAAATATGAGCATGCACATCTGCTCCAACTGTGGCCATGCCGAACCTATTTTTGGCGCACACGGCGCTGACCGGCTGGCCGAAACCTACCACACCAAAGTGCTTGGCTCACTGCCACTGGCGACCTACATTCGTGAACAGTCCGATGCCGGAGTGCCGGTTGTGGCTGCTGATGACAGCTCCGAAGTCGCCATGATGTACCGTCATGCCGCCCGCCGACTGGCCGTAGCGTTGGCTCGTGGAGGTGAAGCCGCCGAGACCATGCCGGAGATAGAAGTCTCCGACGACTGATAGGAACGAACAAGTGGCGCTTGGATGCCCTGCGGAAAACAAGCTCAGAACACAGCCCGCATGAGCCACTTGTCCTGTTTTATTTATTGGGCCGCAATGTGTATAAAATGGCTTGTTTCTACACAAAAGTGCAATATGAGAACCAATATAGTAATAGACGACAAATTGATGGCTGATGCCCTTAGTATCACCGGCTTCCAAACCAAGAAAGAGGCTGTAGAAGAGGGGCTTAAGGCGTTGATCAGATTAAAAAAACAAGCGGACATCCGCAAGCTGAGAGGCAGCCTTGAGTGGTCTGGTGATCTCGATGAAATGAGAACGGGTAAGTGATACTGGTTGATACCAGCGTTTGGATAGATTTTTTTAATGGGAAAAGTAACCGCGAAGTTGAGATTCTTGACGGAGTTCTAGGCTACCAGGGAGTTGCTATTGGTGACCTGATAATGGTTGAACTTTTGCAGGGATTTCGTTCCGACAAGGATTACAATACGGCGAAAAAATATCTTTTAAATCTTGATTTATACAACATGCTGACTCCTGATCTGGCTCTTTTGGCTGCGGAGAATTACCGTAAGCTTTGGAGAAAAGGCGTTACGGTTAGAAAAACCGCCGATGTAATTATCGCTACTTTTTGTATTGAGAACCAAATCCCGTTGCTCTATGTGGATAAGGATTTTATACCTTTTACTCAACACCTAAAACTCCGTTCCGTCTGTTAGGGGGCGTTCTCAATTGGTCAATCGGATCTGCTGAGAGCCCCCTGGTTGAACTCAGGACTTTGAAACTCACCGGGAACTACCAGAAAATCATCATTCGGCCCCAAAACCTCCTACCAGATAGCATCCAATCTGGGGGCGTTCAATCTTGAGATGTTCGATCGGGCGGGATTACCTGTGTGCCCGGTCATGGCAGGTTATTGTCTGTTGGTGTTGGTATTTCCCAATGCCTGGTCTACCACGATGCTGGCGACAATATCACCTTCGACATTGACGGCAGTACGGATGGTATCGAGTATGCGGTCGATGGGTAGCAAGATGGCGATGGCTTCGGCTGGCAGTCCAACCGACTGTAGCACCATGACCATGGTGACCATGCCAGCACTGGGGATTCCTGGTGCGCCCATGGAGGCAATCATGGCGGTGAGCATGACGATGATTTGCTGGCCAACAGTCAGGTCAATACCGGCGAGATAGGCGATAAACAGTGCCGCCGAGGCTTCGTAGAGGGCGGTGCCATCCATGTTCATGGTAGCACCAATGGGGAGTACAAAACCGGCGACGTCTTTGCTGACGCCCAGTTGTTCTTCACTGCAGCGCAGGCTGACGGGTAGGGTGGCGGCGCTGGAGCTGGTGGCAAAGGCAGTGATTAGTGCTGGTCTGGCCCCTCGCCACAACCACAGTGGTGACTTGCGGGTAAAGATCCATAGCAGGCCCGGTAAAATGACGGCACCGTGGATCAGGGTAATGGCGAACACCAGGGTTATAAATTCGCCCATGGTGGCGAGCAGACGTAAATCCTGTGTAGCCATCAGTTTGGTGAGCAGGGCAAATACCCCTAGTGGTGCGAGTAACATGATCCATTCGATCATGCGCATCAGCAGTGCCAGTAATTCTTGCAGTACGATCAACACCTTCATTTTCTGTTCACCGGATTTGACCAGCGCAATACCCAATAACACGGCGAACACCACAACGGGCAGAATTTTGCCGTCTGCCAGGGCAGCAATCGGGTTCATAAACAGACTGTGCAGGAACTGGGCAAGAAACTCGCTGGCGCTTAATTGTTTTGCTTCAACGTTCTGCATGCTGTCGGCGAACATGGTTAGCTGCATACCACTGCCGGGTTTTATCCAGTCGGTGACGACCAGGGCCAGCACCATGGCGAACACCATCGACAATACAAAAAAACCGAGGGTATAGCGCCAGACACGGCTTCCCTGTTGGTGTGACTGCAGATTGGCAATGCCGACGACGATGGAGGTAAAAATCAGTGGAATCAGGATCATTTTAAGCAGGTCGATAAACAATCCGCCGAGCAGGCTGGCGACGTACAGTGTCCAGGTTTTAATCTCTGAATCTGCGTCCATGCCGTTGAGCCAGTAGCCCAGCAGCAGCCCGGCGATGGCACCTATCAGTATTTGTATGTTCAGGCTCGGCCACAGGAATGGTTGTTTACTCATGGGTTATCCTCTTGTGCCGGTGGTTGTTTTCGGTAGCTGTATTCGGTGGTATTCGGTGTTGTATCACGAGTCGTATCAAGGTTGGATCTTGTGACTGGATAGTGTCGCTGGTGATGGGACTGGTTTTTGTGATTGATGGCCTATGTTCAGTAGTTCACAAACCAGTATTTCTCCCAGGCGGACATGACTTTTTCAGGATACACCGTCCTGCCGAGACTGCCGTTGTAACGGGCGAGGGCGCGGATCCAGTTGCCATTTTCCTTGTCGAGGTAATGACGCAGTATGGTGCAGCCATAACGCAGGTTGGTCGGCGTATGCATCAGGTTGTCATCGCTGCGGCCGATCTCGTTTTTCCAGAACGGCATGATCTGCATATAGCCTCGGGCACCGACACGAGAAACGGCAAAACGGTCAAAGGCGCTTTCAACCTGGATCACGGCTAAGACCATTTCCGGTGAAATACCGGCGCGGCTGGCTTCGTGATGCACCAAACGCAGGAATTCCAGCCGCTCGCGCTGGTTTTTCAGTTTGATCCATTTCATGCCGTCGAGTCGGGATTGCATATCCATCAGCCAGACTTCGGCATCAAAGCGGTCGGGGAAGGACTCTGCAGTGGAAACGGCACCAAGTAACGCGACCCGCAATTCCGGATCGTGATTGGGCATGGCTTCCGCCATACCGGGGGCACAATGGCCACTCAGTATGACGGTCAGCAGCAGGGCAGGTGCCTTGCTGTTTAGCATGACACCTTGTGTTGCAGGAAAGTCATCAGTTCATCCAGGGCGATGTCTTGCTTGTCATCAGAGCTGCGCGCCTTGTATTCCACGGTTCCCGCTTCCAGACCTCGGTCTGACAGCACGATACGGTGTGGAAAGCCCATCAGCTCCATGTCGGCGAACTTTACTCCGGGGCTGGTTTTTTTGTCGCGATCATCAAGGTAGACGTCGTAGCCTGCTGCGGTCAGTTCGGCGTACAGTGTTTCAGTGGCTTGCTGTACGGCTTCTGAACGGTGGTAGTTCATCGGTACGATACCAATGTGGAAGGGTGCAATCGCATCGGGCCAGATAATGCCGTTTTCATCGTTGTTCTGTTCGATGGCGGCGGCGACCACTCGGCTGATACCAATGCCATAGCAACCCATGACCAGTGTGCTGTCTTTGCCGTTTTCATTCAGTACGGTGGCTTTCATGGCTTCGGAGTACTTGGTGCCGAGCTGGAATATATGGCCGACTTCTATGCCTCGTTTGATTTCCAGTGTGCCTGCGCCGCAAGGGCTTGGGTCGCCAGCAACCACGTTACGCAGATCGGCAAATTCCGGCAGCGGCAGGTCGCGCTCCCAGTTGATGCCGAAGTAGTGTTTGCCGTCTTCGTTGGCTCCGGCACCGAAGTCTGAACTGATACGCAGGGCGTGGTCGGCAATGATTCGCAGTGTCAGGCCGACCGGGCCGATCGAGCCTGGGCCGGCACCAACGATCGGGCGTATTTCTGCTTCGCTGGCAAATTCGAATGGAGAGGCAATGCCATCGATTTTTGCAGCTTTTAGCTCGTTCAGTTCATGGTCGCCACGTACCATCAGGGCGACCAGTTCGTAGTTGCCTTTGTCGTCGGACTCGCCGTGAACGATCAGGGTTTTGATGGTTTTTTCGATGGCAATGCCATGCTGCTCAACCAGCTCGGCAATGGTTTTGGCAGCCGGGGTGTCGACGATCTGCATGTCTGCCGTTGGGGCAGGGCGCTCGCCCGTAGGAGCCACGGCTTCTGCCAGTTCGACGTTGGCGGCGTAGTCGCTGTCGGTAGAGAAGGCGATATCGTCTTCGCCAGACTCGGCCAGCACGTGGAATTCGTGGGATTTGGCACCACCAATGGAGCCGGTATCGGCCCATACCGGACGGAAATCCAGGCCCAGACGCGTGAAGATGGCGGAGTAGGCGACGTGCATGTTCTGGTAGGTTTGTTCCAGGCTGGCTTCATTCAGGTGGAAGGAGTAGGCATCCTTCATGATAAATTCGCGCGCCCGCATAACGCCAAACCGTGGGCGGGTTTCGTCACGGAATTTGGTCTGAATCTGGTACAGGGTAACCGGTAGCTGTTTGTAGCTGCTCAGCTGGTTGCGAGCCAGGTCGGTAATGACTTCTTCGTGAGTCGGTCCAATGCAGAAATCGCGATTGTGGCGGTCTTTGACGCGCAGCAGTTCACCACCGTACTGAAACCAGCGGCCGGTTTCTTCCCACAGTTCGGCTGGCTGCACGGCGGGCATCAGCACTTCCTGGGCACCGGCTTTGTTCATTTCCTGGCGCACAATGGCTTCGACTTTGCGCAGGGTGCGTAACCCCAACGGCATCCAGGTGTATAAACCGGCGGCCAGTTTGCGAATCATGCCTGACCGCAGCATCAATTGATGGCTGACAACAACGGCATCGGCAGGGGTTTCTTTCTCTGTGGCGAGTAAAAATTCGGTTGCGCGCATGGGGCTAGTTCAAATCCGGTTTATTAATCGAAAAAATCGCCCCTGATTCTACTGGCTGGGCGGGCTGGCGGCAATTTGCCTGAGCCTGAGTTTGTGGAGAAAATGACGCGCAAGAAATATAGCGCTATTTCGAAGCGGCACTATTTCTGCTGACCTGTGGCTGTGACATACTCTGCCGCCAGCAAGACTGAGGATTGTCCCGTCGGACAACAGGAACCGCTATGAACCGGGTGAATATTCTGCCGGAATTTCAAATTGCACAGGATTCGGAGCTACCAGTTTCGGAGGCCTGCTTGCGCAATCAGCAACCTATCTGTGATGTCTTGACCCAGGAATTGCCGAAGCATTCTGTGGTACTCGAAATTGGTAGCGGCACCGGGCAGCACGCCGCCTTTATCAGTGAACGTATGCCGGATATTACCTGGCAACCCTCGGAGATGGCTGCCCGTATTGCGTCAATTAATGCCTGGCGTCTGCGGGCCGGGCGGGATAATTTTCTGCCGCCATTGGTGTTGGATGTCTCGCAGGATTTGTGGCCGGTCAAACAGGTGGATGCGGTGTTTTCTGCCAATGTGGTTCATTACGTCGGCTGGCCGAAAGTCCGTTCGATGATGTCGGGTATTGGTCGGGTATTACGCATTGCCGGTCTGGTGTTTCTGTATGGGCCGTTCAATTATGGTGGCAAGTTTACCAGTGATGGTAACAAAGCGCTGGATGCCTGGCTCAAGGCTGATATTGACCCGGAAGCGGGTATCAAGGATTTTGAGCAAATCGTACTGGCGGCGCGCAAGGAAAAGCTGCGGTTGATCAAGGATATTGCGATGCCTGCCAATAATCGCTTGCTGGTGTTAAAAAAATACATGTAATGCGATCGGTTCTGGCTGGGATGTTCATGCTGGATTCACCGATCTCATCTATAACTCCCAACCTCACCGCTTTAGCTATCGCGCTTTTTATCTATCTCTGTCTCGCTTGCTTTTTATAGCACAGCGTTTTTTATGACAGAATTGTCCTCCATCAGACCTTCGTTGTGGCAGATACGGCGCTGGTTGAAAACAGGCTTCTGCGGTTGCTACGCTGGAGATTTTGTTGTTGCGCTTGCTGTGCCTTTGCCCAGTGTCGCAGTGGACTGAAGTCTACGCTCAGGGTTTCGAAAAATATAATCTGTTTGTCGGTCAGCAGGCTAACCAGACGTATCAGGGCTTGATAAACCTGACTGGAACGGGATTCCAGTGCTTTTTCGATCAGCTCAATCAGTTCTTCTACCGTGCGATTAGCCCGTATTGAGTGGCCGTCTTGTAACTCGACCTGTAACTTCAGGATTTGAATCGCCGTCAGAACGGTGTCACTGAGCTTGAGTAGCTTGATATCCATCACGTCATCCTGATAGAGATGTTTGTCATAGTGTGAAGTAGATAACACTTTTATATTTCAAGTAATGGCGATTGTCCGAAAATAGGTCTTTCCAGACAATCTTTTGACACTTTTTTGGCTATTTTAAGCCAATTCTGTTTCTTGGCGGATAATGGTTTTTAACTCCGGTACGCAGCTACCACAGTTGGTGCCACACTTGAGTGTCTCACCCAGTGTGTCGACAGCGTCACAGCCATTACGAACGGCTGCGCGAATGGTGTTTTCGCCAATACCAAAACAAGAGCAGACCATGCGGCCGTGGTCGACAACGCCTTCCAGTGGTCGACCAGCCAGTAGGGCTTTACGTTCTGAGGTTGTCAGGCTGGTCTGGGCAAATTGTTCAATTAACCACTGACGAGTGCCTATGGCCTGGTCTTGATGAACAAACAGCACCAGCTCTAACTGCTGATCAACAATGGCCAGCAAGCGCATATGGTGTGTATCCGGGTCGAGCAGTGTCAGCCATTCGGCATCCGGCAGGATCTGTTGCGCCCATTGCTGCAGGCTGTCGAGCGGCTGATTGCCACTGATTTCGTAGCCGTGACAGCCATCATTCAGGCCATAAACCCAGTAGTCACACGGAATCGCTCCTAGGTCGCTGCGGCTGAGTATCATGCCTTGCCAAGTTGTCGGGAAAGGTTCTGCTTCAACTCCGGTGTATTTCAGTTCCGGCTGGCCGGAAAAAGGATCACAACTCTTGTCGATCAAGGCACCCATGCGTGCTGCGCTGGCATAGCGGCTGGTCCAGTGCATGGGGACAAAAATTTCTCCCGGCCGCTGGTTGGTGGTGATCTGCGTACGCAGCAGTATTTCACCACGGCCGTTACTCACGCGGGCAAGACTGCCATCGGCTAACAACAGGCGCTGAGCATCGTCTGGGTGAATGTCGACATAAGGCTCACGAATGTGTTGTGCCAGCCGGGCCGATTTGGCCGTACGAGTCATGGTATGCCAGTGATCCCGTACCCTGCCGGTATTCATGATCAGGCTGCCATCCTGACTGCGTGAAGCAGGCAGCTCCGGTTCAATAACAATAAACTGGGCTTTTTGGCTCGGGGTGTAAAAACGGTGGTCATCAAAAAAACGTTGGCGGCCCTGTGGGTACTGGCTGTTGACCGGCCACTGTACCGGTGCCATGGCATCGTATTGGTCGTGGTTGAGGCCGCTCAGGCCGGAGATATCCAGGTCGCGCTCGCCCTGGTTTTCAAATCCGGTCATGCGGCTGTATTCGTCAAAGATATCGGCCGGGTGCTGGTAGTCAAACGCTTCGCCAAAGCCCAGGCGCTGGGCGACCTGAGACAGTATCCACCAGTCCGGTTTGGCTTCTCCGGCGGGGCTTAAAAAACTGCGCTGGCGGGAGATACAGCGTTCTGAGTTGGTGACGGTGCCGTTTTTTTCTCCCCAGCTGGCCGCTGGTAATAACACATGGGCGGCTGCAGTGGTGTCGGTATTGGCCATACAGTCGGATACCACTACCAGTTCGCACTTCGCCAGTGCCGCTTTGACATCATCAGCGTCGGGCATGCTGACCAGCGGGTTGGTGGAGATGATCCAGAGGAATTTGATTTCACCACGTTTGATGGCATCAAACATGTCGATGGCCTTGAGTCCCGGACGAGTGACGACTCGGGGTGCATTCCAGAAACGACGAACCCGATCAACTTCACGGGCGGAGAAGTCCATATGAGCCGCCAGCTGATTGGCCAGGCCGCCGACTTCACGTCCACCCATCGCATTGGGTTGTCCGGTGACAGAGAACGGCGTTGCGCCGGGCTTGCCAATGCGTCCGGTAGCGAGGTGGGCATTGATAATGGCGTTGCCTTTGTCGACTCCGGTGCTGCTTTGGTTAATGCCTTGGGAAAAGACGCTGACGGTTTTATCTGTCGCAGTAAACCATTGAAAAAATGTCTGCAGGTCATCTTCGTCAACATCCAGTTGCTGGGCACACTCGTGCAGGGATTGAGGGGTGCTGGCGCGCGCTGCCTGCAGTGTTTGCTCAAATCCTTCCGAGTGGTTAGCGATAAAATCGTGATCGAGGGCATTGCTGTGATCGAGCCAGCAGAGCAGGGCATTAAACAAAAAGGCATCACTGCCAGGACGAATCGACAGCTGCAGATCGGCCAGGTCGGAGGTGGCGGTTCGGCGCGGGTCAATAACCACCACCTTCATGTCGGGCCGCGCCTGTTTTGCCGCCGCCATTCGTTGAAACAGGATCGGATGCGCCCACGCAGCATTACTGCCTATCAGAATTAACAAATCGGCTTCTTCAAGGTCTTCGTAGCAGCCGGGTACAGTGTCTGAACCAAAGGCCCGTTTGTGGGCGACAACGGCGGATGCCATACACAGGCGGGAATTGGTATCCAGGTTGCTACTGCCGATAAAGCCCTTCATCAGTTTGTTGGCAACGTAATAATCTTCCGTCAGAATCTGTCCGGCAGCATAGATCGCGACGGCTTCCGGCCCATATTCCTGAATGACTTGCTGCATCTTGTCGGCCACCAGATTGAGACTGCTCTCCCACGAACTGTGCTTGCCCAACACGGTTGGGTAGAGCAAACGGTCGACGTGATCGACGGTTTCGTGGAGAGAGGAACCCTTGACACAGAGACGGCCGAAGTTCGCAGGATGCTGCTGGTCGCCAGACACTGGCGCTAACCCTTGGCTATCCTGATTGACGGTCACGCCGCAACCAACTCCACAATATGGGCAGGTCGTTTGAGTGGTCCGGTTCTTTGTCTCTGTCTGGTTCATAAGGGGCTTTCCAAAACGCAAAAAAAAAGCGCCCACTGATATAAATCAGTGAGCGCCAATGCTCTGTTTTGCACAACACTAAAACAGCTGATGATACCCGCGTTGGTATCGGTAAAACACATCGCCGAGCCTGGGCATCGACAAATTCTGCTTAAAACCATACAAGAAAAGTGCCAAATAGCTGCACCGATGGGGATTTAGGGTTGGCTGGTTGCCTGAGTCGCCTCTGAAAATCGCGCCCGGATGCAAGCAAGAGAAGACTGGTATGACCTTTCAGGTTGTTGATCGGTCGCTGCGAAGTTGCTGTGTTAGTTCGCGTCTTGTAACGGAATCATCGGCAGCACCCTTGCCCTCAGGCATGCAGACCGGTGTGGCAGCGGCAGCGGTTGTATGTCTGGAAATTGACTGCAGCATCGGCGGCGATGTTCCGCTGGTACAACTATCCTGTGCATGGATGTCATTTGGGAGCGCCAGTTTGGTTAATTATTCATCGAAGCCGGAGGGTGTCATTACCTACTTCTGTTTTTATGCACGCTAATAGTGCTATTTAAAGAGGTTATGTTTTTTTGTGGTGCGATTATTCTGTATTTTAAGTGGTGGTCGTTTTGTTGGCCGCCACCGTCCGCCGGTGGCGATAAATATTCAATTATCCTTGGCTGATTCCTATATATGGGCTGAATCAGCGCGGATGTAGCGGCATTGTATGACTTGGGGCTATCACGCGGATAAGGTGGTTTTAACCTGTATCTAGCGTGTTTTGATGCCGCGCATTCGTCAATTATTTTAGTTGGCATTGTAATTGCTATAACCACGTCGATGCCTTCTCTTGCAATGGAGCAAGAGACGGGTCAGAGCAACGACGCACACAGGAGATAAACATCCGTATGACTAGATAGAGAGATTCCTTCATGAGCAAGAAACGCGTCGTCGTTGTTGGCAACGGCATGGTTGGCCACAATTTCATCAATACACTGGCCACCTCAGAACACTCCTCCGAATTTGATATTATTACCTTCTCAGAAGAACCTCGTCTGGCTTATGACCGGGTGCAGCTGAGCAAGTATTTCTCCGGCTCTACCGCTGAAGACCTCGCATTAACAACCGAATCTGAATACCAGTCTCAGGGTGTTATTTACACACTGAACGACAAGGTTGTAGACATTAATGCCCACGAAAAAACCATTACCACTGCGAGTGGCCGCAAAGAAGGCTATGACAAGCTGGTATTGGCAACGGGTTCTTATCCTTTTGTTCCTCCCATTCCCGGTAAAGACCAGCAACACTGTCTGGTTTACCGCACCATTGAAGACCTTGAAGCGATTTCTACGGCTGCCAAAGTCAGTAAGACAGGCGTTGTTGTGGGTGGTGGTTTGCTGGGTCTGGAAGCCGCCAATGCCTTGAAGGCTGCTGGTCTGGAAACTCATGTGGTGGAATTTGCGCCACGGCTGATGGCTGTGCAGCTGGACGAAGGCGGCGGCAAGCTGCTGCGTCGCAAGATTGAAAGCCTGGGTGTTCAGGTGCATACCGAAAAGAACACCAAAGAGATTGTCGCCGGTGAAGAATGCCGTTACCGCATGAACTTTGTCGACGGTTCCTTCCTGGAAACCGACATGATCCTGTTTTCTGCCGGTATTCGTCCACAAGACGAGCTGGCGCGTCAATTCAGCCTGGAAATTGGCGAACGTGGCGGCATCGTGATCAATGATTACTGCCAGACTTCAAATGAAGATATTTATGCCATCGGTGAATGTGCCCTGTGGGATAACAAAATCTACGGTCTGGTAGCGCCTGGCTACAATATGGCCAAAGTAACTGTTGGCCATATTGTTAGCAGTCTGATTACCCACGAGCCCGCGAAAACGGCTTTTCAGGGTGCGGATATGAGCACCAAGTTGAAATTACTGGGTGTTGAAGTAGCCTCTATCGGTGATGCCCATGGTCGTACCGCCGGCTCCCACAGTTATATATTCAATGATGATGTTGCTGAAGTTTACAAGCGTCTGATTGTTTCTGCTGACGGCAAAAAACTGCTGGGTGCAGTGCTGGTAGGAGATTCTGAAGCCTACGGTACTTTGTTGCAGCTGATGCTCAACGATATGGATATTCCTGGCAACCCGGCGGCGCTGATCTTGCCGTCGATGGATGGTCAGGAGCCAGTTGGGCTGGGTGTGTCATCGTTGCCGGAAACCGCCCAAATTTGTTCCTGTTTTGATGTCACCAAGGGCGACATCAGTGCAGCCGTGCAGGGTGGTTGCTGCACCATGGGGGACATCAAGTCCACAACCCTGGCGTCAACCGGTTGCGGCGGTTGTGCTGCCCTGGTTAAACAGGTCATGGATGCGGAACTGGAAGCGTTGGGTGTTGAGGTTAATACCGATATTTGTGAGCACTTCGCTTATACCCGTGCCGAGCTGGCTGACATCGTCCGGGTACAGGAATACACCACGTTTAAACAGGTGCTTGAAGGCCACGGCAAGGGCCATGGTTGTGAAATCTGCAAACCTGCGCTGGCGTCGATTCTGGCGTCTTTCAATAACGAATATATTCTGAAAGATGAGCACATCGGTCTGCAGGATACCAACGATATATTCTTGGGTAACATGCAGAAAGACGGTACTTATTCCATTGTACCGCGTGTTGCTGGTGGTGAAATTACCCCTGAAAAACTGATTGTGCTGGGCGAGATCGGCCGCGACTACGACTTGTACACCAAGATTACTGGTGGTCAGCGGATCGATCTGTTTGGTGCGCAGTTGCATCAGTTGCCAGAAATCTGGAAAAAGCTGGTGGCTGCCGGTTTCGAAACCGGACACGCCTATGGCAAGTCGCTGCGTACCGTGAAGTCTTGTGTTGGCTCCACCTGGTGTCGTTACGGCGTGCTGGACTCGGTTTCCATGGCGATTGCTTTGGAGGATCGTTACAAGGGTTTGCGTTCACCACACAAGATCAAGTTCGGTGTGTCGGGTTGTACCCGTGAATGTGCAGAAGCCCAGTCCAAGGATATCGGTGTTATTGCCACAGAGAAGGGCTGGAATCTGTACGTTTGTGGTAACGGTGGTATGCGTCCTCGTCATGCGGATCTGTTTGCTACTGAGTTGGATGATGAAACCTTGATTCGTTATATCGACCGTGTGCTGATGTTTTATGTCCGTACCGCAGATCGTCTGCAGCGGACATCGGTATGGATGGAAAACCTTGACGGTGGTCTGGATTATTTGAAAGACGTTGTTATCAACGACAAGCTGTCCATTGGTGAAGAACTGGAAAACGGTATGACCAAGGTTGTGGGTACTTACCAGTGCGAGTGGAAGACGACGATCGAAAGCCCTGAGAAAATGAAGCGTTTCCAGCATTACATCAACGCGGATGCCGCAGACGATAACCTGCTCTATGTACGTGAGCGTGGTCAGCGTCGTCCGGCAACTGACGTTGAGCGTATTGAACTTGTTGATTTGAACTCTGGCAAATAAGGAAAAACATCATGACTCAGTGGACTCAAGTATGTGCGTTGACCGATATCGCTCCAGATACCGGTGTATGTGCCTTGCATAATGGCGAACAGGTTGCCCTGTTTCGCCTGGGAAGTAGTGATCAGGTATTTGCTATCGGCAACTACGATCCAATCGGCAAGGCGAATGTTCTGTCGCGTGGTATTGTTGGCTCTATCGGTGATCGCTATGTAGTGGCTTCGCCGCTGTATAAGCAGCATTTTGATCTGGCGACCGGCGAATGCCTGGAAGATACCGAAGCAGCGGTAAAAGCCTATCGTGCCCGCGTTGAAGCCGGGCTGGTTGAACTTGCCAGCTGATTTTTCAAGTATCGTTGTTTGATTTAAGGGAGCAAGGATGCTCTTGAACTGTTTTATCGTTTAAAGCCATTTTTTGAATTTCGCACTGAAATTTAAACGGCGGCTATGTTTTGGGCTACCCGGCTTCCCCCTCAGTTTTCCTTCATCGGTCTGTGGCCCGGGTGGTTCCTTTTTCTGCTTGTGCTGTATTCCTGTTGTTTTTGTAATCCAAACTGATAGTCTTATCACCCTGAGTCAGGTAGCTCATTGGCCTTGTTTCTGAATGACTTTTCATCAGAACGGACAAGTTTCCATGCTCGGCGGCTGACTGTCTTTTGGCGTTGCAAGCACTGCGAAAATAATCTGAAAATGGGTGTTTGTTAACCTGTCATTCCATTTTTCAGGCATTTCCATGTGTTCAACCTCGGCTGCGTCGTGTCAAAAACCATGAGTTTCCCTATTTACAGGCCCCTGCACCAGGCAGCCGCAAATTATTTATTAACGCCTTATTTGTCGCCCGAATAGGTGAATCAGCCTTTTTTGCGGTAGCAAGGAGGATTATTGTCCATGTATGCTTTGCGCACACTCGGATGGTGTAACGATCAGCGATCAGACAAAGATACTTAATAATGACAATAGCTCTAGATGTTCAGTTCGGAGGTTTTTCCGCTTCAGGTGGAAGAGACGATAATCAGGATGCGTTTGCGGTATTTCAGCCAGACTCTGGCGTGATTCGCTTCAAGGGTGTCGGTGCCTGTATTGCCGACGGTGCCAGCAGTACCACAAATGCCCAACAGGCCAGCTCCACCAGTGTTACGCATTTTCTTCACGATTATTACAGTACCCCCGATAGCTGGGATGTGAAGCGCTCTGCCAGCAAGGTGTTAACTTCGCTTAACAGTTGGCTATATCACCATGGCAAGCAGGCTTCTTCTAATAATAATGGTCTGGTGACGACCTTTAGTTGCGTTCTGGTTCACGGTAGTACGGCACATTTTTTTCACGTTGGCGATAGCCGGGTGTATCTGTGGAGTGGCAACAGCCTGGAGCAAATAACCCGTGATCATGTGCATGAAGGTGGTGGTAATACCTATCTTTCACGCTCACTGGGGATGGACAGCCATATTGAGGTCGACTATTTCCAGCGTGATGTTCATCAGGGGGATGTCTTTCTGCTGACGACGGATGGGGTTCATTCCTTTGTGTCACGCAAGGCGATGGTGGATGCCTTGAATGGAATACGGCCAGAGAGTAGCCAGGCTGATGTTGAAGCGGTGTGCTCGGCGCTGGTCAGCCAGGCGATTGATGCGGGCAGTGACGGTAACGGAACCAGTGTGATCTTGCGAGTTCGTCAGTTGCCAGATGAAAGTTTGCAGGAGTCTGGCCCGCAGGTTTCTGAACGCCATATTCCGGCCGTATTGTCTGCTGGTGAGAGTATCGATCATTACCAGATCAATCACATTATTGAGTCCAGTGTTTCCAGTATTACCTACCAGGTTGTTAACAAGCGTAATGGTCGTCTCTATGTGCTGAAAGCCCCGGCGATGGGAATACAGGAAAATAGCGACTACCTGGAATGTTTTGCTCGCGAGCAGTGGGTTGCTGAACGTATTAATCATCGTAATGTGATTCGTGCACTGCCTCAGGAAGAATCACGTTACAACTATCATATCTTTGAGTGGGTTGATGGTGTTTCACTGCGTCAATGGATGTTCGATAACCCCGGTGCGGAAATCAACCAGGTGCGCTTGATTGTTGAGCAAATTATTCATGGATTACGTGCCTTGCAGCGCACCGGTTTGATTTATCGTAACCTGACTCCAGACAATGTGCTGGTGGGTCAGGATGGCGGAGTCAAGTTGGTTGATTTGGGCGCTATTATCAGTCGTGAGATTCCGGCGCTGAAAAATTGGCCGGTTTATGATTCGGTTATTTATCAGGCACCAGAGATTTTGCTGGAACAGGAATACAGTGCCCAGAGCGATCTGTTTGCACTGGGAGTCATTATTTATGAAATGCTGGCAGGGCAAACGCCTTTCCGGCTTGATCGAGTGAAGGAGCGCGGTGCTCGTTCTTCGTCAGAGTGGCGTTATCAGAGTATTCGGGTTCATCGTCCTGATATTCCTCTGTGGTTGGATCTGGTGCTGAAGAGGGCCACATCAGCGCATACCAACGAGCGCTACCAGGCGTTTTCGGAGCTGCGTGAAGACCTGTATCGACCGAATGAGCAATTGGTCGGAATGCATTTGCGTCGCTCATTGCTGACCCGTGATCCGGTGTGTTTCTGGCGTTATGCCACCTTGATTTTTGCAGGGGTTGCGGTAGCAGAAGCGGTGGCACTGCTGGCTAGTCAGTAGCGTCCAGAGGCATCCAGACTGCTTGGCTCAGGTGGCAAAGTAAAAAAAGCCCGATACCGTGAGGATATCGGGCTTTTTTGTGAAATGCTCAACGAAGCACTCTTGGTCTGTTCGTCAGTGGCGAACTAACGTGCTGCCTGGCGCTGCAGATTGAGTTCCGTAAAGTCGAGCAGGATATGGCCTGATTCAGTGAGCAGGGCATCATCCTCTTCTTTTTTGATCCCTTCGGGGTCGTCAGTTTCCGGTTTTGCGGCCTGAGGGTTGCTTTCATCTTCCAGTTTGGTGAGCAGGGCCATCCCTTTGGCCTTACGGCGTTTATTTTCCAGGTCGAGACGTTTCTGATCATTTTCCTGGCGTTCAGACTCGCGAGTTTTTTCGTTCAGGGAGACTTCGGTCTGTTTGCGCATCTCTTCAATCAGTGTCTTTTGCTCGCGCAGAAAAATAAAGTCAGGATCGGTCTGAACGCGCTGTTGGTGTTTTTGCCGCAATGCTACGACACTGTTGCGAATTTGTTCGTCAGCAGCGTATTTGGCGGGGCGGATTTCATCCCATGGCAGGGCTTCTTCCAGAGCACTTTCACCAATTTTGTCGGTATCGAATAACGAAGGAAACAGTACGTCAGGAATAACCCCCTGATGTTGTGTGCTTTGGCCAGACACGCGATAGAATTTTGCCTGGGTGATTTTGAGCTGGCCGTGGCGCAGGGGACGTAGTGACTGGACAGTACCTTTACCAAAGGTTTGGCCACCGACCACAATGCCGCGACCGTAATCCTGAATGGCACCGGCAAAAATTTCGGAGGCTGATGCACTGAGACGGTTGACCAGCACGACCAGCGAACCATCATAAAGTACGGTTGGATCTTCGTCCGGTAGCACTTCGACATTGCCACGAGTGCTGCGTACCTGAACGACCGGGCCTTGGGGAATAAACAGGCCGGTCAGGCTGATCGATTCTTCCAGTGAGCCACCGCCATTATTGCGCAAGTCGATAATCAAGCCTTCGATACCCTCCAGGCGCAACTCTTTGATCAGGCGAGCGACATCGCGGGTTGTGCTCTTGTAGTCAGGACGATTTTCCATCCGTCCCTGAAAATCAATGTAGAAAGTGGGAATATCAATGACACCGATACGATGATCCTTACCGTCGTCGCCCTTGATAATAAGCAGCTCTTTTTGTGCCGACTGCTCTTCCAGTTTGACTTCGTCACGGACAATGGCAATCACCTTGGTATCGTTGCCGACGCTGTCGGACGGGATGACTTCAAGGCGCACAGTGGTTCCCTTGGGCCCACGGATCAGATCAACCACTTCATCCAGACGCCAACCAATGACGTCGGTGATGCTACCATCCATATTTTGGCCAACCCCGACAATTTTGTCGGCAGGATGCAAGTTTTTGGCTTTGTCAGCGGGGCCGGCTGGCACCAGTCGCACAACCTTGGTGTATTCATCTTCGCCTTGTAATACAGCACCAATTCCCTGTAACGACAGGCTCATATTGATGTTGAAATTCTCGGTGTTACGGGGAGAAAAATACTGGGTATGGGGATCAAACGCCCGTGTTACCGCATTCATCACTGCCTGGTAGGCATCTTCCGGTTTGTTTTGATGAATCCGGTTGAGCTGGTTTTGATAGCGTTTTTGCAACAGCTCAATGGCTGCCTTGTGATCCTTGCCGCTCATGGTGAGATTCAGAATCGAATTTTTCAAGCGCTTGCGCCACAGGTCATCCAGCTCAATGGTTGATGTTGCCCAAGGTGCGTTTTCGCGATCAAGATTCAGTCGTTCATCATTGTCAAAGTGGTATTCTGCTGCCCGTTCTGACAGTTCAGAGAGCATGAAGGTCAGGCGTTCATTGACCCGCTGTTGTAACCGGTTGTAGATAAAGAAAGGAATTGTCAGGTCTCCGCGCATCAGTACGTCGTCAAACTGTTTGCGATATTTTTCGAATGACTGCACATCACCGGCGAGCAGATAACTGCGCGTGCCGTCGAGATCTTCCAAATAGAGGTCAAATATCTTGCTCGACAAACGGTCGTCAAGCCGCTGAAGCTCATAGTGACCGCGCAGCAAATTATTGAGTATTTGCTGGGTGGTAACGGCCTGTTCTCTGGTCGGTTTCAACGGCGTAAAGGGCGTTCCGGGACTGACGTCCTGAATAGCGGCGATAGCAGCTGTTGAAGTAAAGATTACTGTCAGTAACAGCAATGACGAAAGCGCTTTTGATAGTCTCAAATACATAGTTACAGCCAGACGTCTACTCGTTGTTTTCAAATTTGTACAACCACAGGGGCATGGGTATGCTTGATCGCCGCCATTTGGCCGCTACTGTAAGGCACCATAATGCAGGCCGATGCGGATGCCAAGCTGTCAATTATAGACTGCCTTGCTAACCGCTTGGCACATAACGGAAGCCTGAGGAAGGTTTTGATGCCAAAGAATAAAAATAATTCCTTGTCTGTGGCCATTGATACTGGAAAGACGGGCTTGTGAGTGACTTCGCTGCAGTCTGTAGCGGGACATTTTCGAACACTACGATCAGGAGGCAGTATGGCCAGAGTAACGCTTGAATTACCGCAGACGTTTGAGTTTTCGGTGGATCTCGATGTGCGGATATCGGAAATCAATTACGGTAATCACCTGGGCAATGACCGTATGGTGACGCTATTGCACGAGGCGCGTTTGCGTTATTTACGCCAGTTTGATTTTGCCGAACTCAATATTGAGGGCTTTGGTATTATGGTGACGGATCTGGTAGTCAGTTTTCGGGCAGAATCCTTTGTTGGTGATGTACTGACGTTTGAAGTCGGGGTGACGGATTTCAACAAGTATGGCTGTGATTTTATCTATCGCGTCAGCAATCAGGCGCAAGGGAAATTAGTGGCTGAAGCAAAGACTGGCATCGTGTTTTTTGACTATGAGGAACGCAAGCTGGCTCGGGTACCGGCGGTCTTTATTGAGCGTTGTTCCGCCGCAGGATAGCGTCAGCAAGAAAAAACGAGTCCTCAGGACTCGTCACTGCTGATACCGAGGTCGTCAAAGTATTCGGTGATAAAATCGAGAAAGGCACGACTTTTGGTCGCCAGGTAGCGGTTTTGCGGAAAAACGACCTTGATCGTCCTGACCGGAATTTCGACGTCACTGAACAAGCGTACGAGTTCACCATTCTGCAAGTGATGGTCGGCAATATACGTGGGTATTGCGGTAATCCCCATACCCGCCAGGCAGGCTTCGTACACCATATCGATATCGTTGACCGACAGCTTGCGTTCGACGCTGGACAAGGTGAAGCCATGATCCTTTTCGAACTGGCGCAACCAGTTGATTCGAGCAAATTCGGCATTGGTGACCATCAGGATACGGTGACGGTTGAGATCTTCCAGCGAGGTGGGTGTGCCCCAGACCTTGAGGTACTTTGGGGAAGCACAAACCACGATGTTCTGGCGTGCAACTGGCTTGGCGATCAGGCGGGAATCTTCCAGTGTGCCGATACGCAAGGCAAAGTCGTAGCCTTCTTTAACGATATCCAGCGGTCGGTCGGAGATATGCAGATCGAAACTGATATCCGGGTATTTTTCTGAAAAATCATTAAACATCCGGGCAAGTTCGCGGCGGCCAAAATTGGACATTGCGGTGATTCGCAAACGTCCGCGTGGCGTCACATCAAAATCGGTGACCAGTTTTTCGGCTTCAGAGATGGACTCCAGAATGTTCTCACAATGCTGATAGAACATCTGTCCCGCTTCGGTTGGGCTAACGGAGCGGGTGGTGCGATTCAGTAGTCGCACCCCCAGTCGTTCTTCCAGGCCACTGATTTGCTTGCTGACGGCTGACGGTGTGACGCCAAGCGAGTCGGCGGCAGAGGTAAAATTGCGAGCGCGAACAACAGAAACAAATGTTTGCAGAGTGTCTATTCGGGACATGGATACGATTCTTGCCGAAAACCAGATTAGTGCCGCAGTATAGTTAATCCTGAGGAAATAATCAGCTTGCTTCCGGTGTCTTTTGTGTCGAATTGACACTCATTCGACACCTGCCAGGCAGTTTGTCAGCGAATCAGTGCATTCTGGCGGCCATTAACATCCTGTTGGCTGATTATCGCAGGGTCGTTTACAGGCCATTATCCTGCGGCGTTACGCCGTCGCTGGCATTGGGAGTGCTACGGCGACGGGGTTGCCAGAGATTGACCACCCCGGCGAGGATAATCAAGGTTGCGCCTGCTGCGGTTGTCCAGCCGGGAATTTCATCCCAGAACCACCAACCCATCAAGGCCCCATAAATAACGGCGCTGTAAACATAGACGCCGACCTTACCCGTCGGTGCTGTGCGGTAAGCCTTGGTTAATGCCAGCTGACCCGTCGTGGCGACGACGCCCATAGCTGCGAGCCATAACCAGGCATCGGTGGGAACCGGGTGCCAATTCAGCAGTGCGGCTGGCAGGGATACCAGACTGGCGATCAGGCCAAAATAGAAAACGATCCGTTGGCTGGATTCCGTCACCGACATTCGGCGGATGGTGACTTTGGCCAGCGCTGCCAGCGCGGCCCCCAACAGACCGATCAGTGCCGCAAAGGTAAAGGCACTGTCGGCACCCGGCCGCAAGATAACAGCAACGCCGGAAAATCCGATCAGCAGTGCCAGCCAGCTAAATTTGCCCGCAGGTTCTTTTAACCACCACCAGGCCAGTAACGGCATGAAAAAGGGGCTCGACAGTTTGACAAGAAAGGCTTCTGTCAGGGGCATATTGCCCAGTGCCCAGAAATAACAGTACATCGCAGCAACACCGACAAGGCCGCGCATCAGGTGCCAGTGCCAGACTTGAGTCTTCAGACTGCCAATGCCGGTATTGAGAATCAGTGGTGCCAGCACAATCAGCCCAAGCAGATTGCGGAAAAACACCACTTGCTCGGTGGAAAGGTCTTCTGACAGGTGTTTGATTAACGCGCCCATAATGGCCAGCAGGGCTTCTCCAACGAGCAAATACAGTGCTCCGATACGCAGTTCGCGACTCACGGTGGTGAAATTCCTTTAAATTACTTGAAATGACTCAATATTGGACGTGGAGTGCAGGAGTATCGTTTATTTGCACCGACCGCGATTGTTGCTATGTGGGCAGTATACGGTTCGGCGATGAATATTGCTCAGGATCAACAAAGTAACTATTAGATTTTCTTGGTTTTATCCTTTACTACTTGAAATTTATTCATTCAGTCGCCATTTAGGTGGTAGTGATTAATTAGTACAACAGTTGCGAGTGCCTGCCTGGTTGGGCTGGTGTTTGCCGGTATTTCCAGAGGAGAAACTCAGTATGCGTATGGATCGTTTAACTACCAGTTTGCAAAACGCATTGGCAGAAAGCCAAAGCCTGGCGCTGGGCCAGGATCACAATCAGATAGACACTGTCCATTTGTTACTGGCATTGCTACAGCAGGCCAATAGTTCAATCAAGGATGTCATTCGTCGTGTCGGCAGTAATGTGCCACAGTTGGAGCAGGCTTTACAAAGGGTGTTGTTGGATCAGCCACGGGTAAGCAACCCTGACGGGCAAATCCAGATTTCACCGGAGCTGGGGCGGTTGTTGAACCTCACTGAAAAAGCCGCTCAGAAGCAGGGTGATCAATACGTCTCCAGCGAAATTTTCTTGCTGGTGGCGTTGGAAGACAAGGGTGCTGCTGGTAATGCGCTGAAGGCGGCGGGTCTCGATAAGGACAAGGTCAGCAAAGCGATTGAAGATATGCGAGGTGGTGAGTCCGTGCGTGACGCCAATGCCGAGGACAGCCGTCAAGGGCTGGAAAAATACTGTATCGACCTGACCGAACGGGCAGAAGCGGGCAAGCTGGATCCGGTGATTGGTCGTGATGACGAAATTCGCCGCACTATTCAGGTATTGCAGCGCCGAACCAAAAACAATCCGGTATTAATTGGTGCTCCTGGCGTCGGTAAAACCGCCGTGGTGGAAGGTCTGGCGCAGCGTATTGTGAATGGTGAAGTACCGGATACTCTCAAGAACAAGCGCATTTTGTCGTTGGATATGGGCGCGCTGGTGGCGGGTGCCAAGTATCGGGGTGAGTTTGAGGAACGGTTGAAAGGCGTATTGAAAGATGTTGCCAAGGAAGAAGGCCGCATCGTACTCTTTATCGATGAGTTACATACCATGGTGGGGGCTGGCAAGGGCGAAGGCTCAATGGATGCTGGCAATATGCTCAAGCCAGCGCTGGCTCGTGGTGAGCTGCATTGTGTGGGAGCGACCACGCTGGATGAATATCGGGAATTTATCGAAAAGGACGCTGCCCTGGAGCGCCGCTTCCAGAAGATTCTGGTGGATGAGCCTTCCGTTGAAGATACCATCGCGATTTTACGTGGTCTCAAAGAACGCTACGAGGTTCATCACGGCGTACAAATTACCGACAGTGCCATTATCGCTGCGGCAAAACTATCGACCCGTTACATTGCCGATCGGCAATTACCCGACAAGGCGATTGACCTGATTGATGAGGCCGCATCGGTGATTCGAATGGAAATCGATTCCAAGCCCCAGGAAATGGACAAACTGGAACGTCGCCTGATTCAGCTCAAGATTGAACGCGAGGCTCTGCGTAAAGAAAAGGACGAAGCGGCGAAAAAACGCTTGAGCGACCTGAATGAAGAAATCAATAAATCCGGTCGTGCCTATGTCGAGCTGGAAGATGTCTGGAAACAGGAAAAATCCTTGCTGGAAGGGGCATCAAAATCCAAGGAGTTACTGGAGCAGGCACGGATTGAGCTGGATGCTGCTCGTCGTAGCGGTGATTTACAACGTATGTCGGAGCTGCAATATGGCCGTATTCCAGAGTTGGAAAAACAGCTAGCCAGTGCCAACGAAGCCGAAGCTAATGGCTCACAAGAGTTTACCCTGCTGCGCAATAAAGTGACGGAAGACGAAATCGCCGAAGTGGTTTCGCGCTGGACTGGTGTTCCGGTGAACCGGATGCTGGAAGGGGAGCGGGAAAAACTGCTGCGTATGGAAGACGTCCTGCACGAATCGGTCGTCGGTCAGGATCAGGCTATCAAGGCGGTTGCCAATGCCGTACGTCGTTCCCGTGCCGGTCTGTCTGATCCGAATCGCCCCAATGGCTCTTTCCTGTTTCTTGGCCCTACCGGGGTGGGCAAGACCGAGTTGTGCAAGGCACTGGCAACCTTTCTGTTTGATAGCAAGGACGCCATGGTGCGCATCGATATGTCGGAATATATGGAGAAGCACTCCGTCTCCCGCCTGATCGGTGCACCTCCTGGCTATGTGGGTTATGAAGAAGGTGGTCATCTAACCGAAGCGGTGCGGCGCAAGCCCTACTCGGTAATCTTGCTCGACGAAGTCGAGAAGGCGCATCCGGATGTCTTTAATATCTTGTTGCAAGTACTGGATGATGGCCAGCTGACCGATGGTCATGGGCGCCGGGTTAATTTCAAGAATACTGTGTTGGTGATGACCTCGAACCTGGGGTCTGATGTGATTCAGACCCTGTTCGCCGACCAACCTTATGAAGGCATGCGGGATGCGGTCATGGAAATCGTTGGTAACCACTTCCGGCCGGAATTTATCAACCGTATTGACGAGGCGGTGGTGTTCCATCCACTCATGAAAGATCAGATCCGTGGCATTGCCGATATTCAGCTGCAACTGTTGCGTGATCGCTTGAGCGAGCGTGATCTGGCGCTGGAGCTCAGTGATACCGCCATCACCAAACTGGTAGACATTGGCTATGATCCGGTATTTGGTGCCCGTCCGCTGAAGCGTGCGATTCAGCGCTGGATTGAAAACCCGTTGGCGCAAGATATCCTCTCGGGCAAATTTATGCCCGGTGACACCATTGTGGCGGATGTGATTAACCAGGACGATGGAGAGTCGACCTTGGTATTCAGTGCACGGCAGTAAATGGTAACAATGGCGTAAGCTATTTGAGCGTCAATCCGACTGGCGGCCTGAAGGGGCCGCTTTTTTTATGGGAGCTGGTTCCGCATGTTATCTTTTGTGTCTGTATGATAATCATCGGGATGTTGTCGTGGCGTATTAACGTTGCGTTACCGGTCACAAGGGATCTGGAGGGAATTGTTATGAATCCGCGCATGGAAAATCAATGGCTGGCGAATTCTTGTCGGCTACTGGCTATCGTTGCCACGTTGCTATTGGGTGCCTGTGCATCAGTCGCCGGTTCTGTTGTTGATCTTGGCAATCGTGCCGAGCATAACCTTCATTGCGGGACGTTGGCCGGAGTCACACTGAAGGATGATGGCAGTCAGGTGGTGATTGCTCTGGGTCAGCGTCCAACGCCAGGTTACCAGGTGATGCTTGATCAAAGTGAAATGCTGGATGGTGTGGCACTGATTCGCTTTCATGAACAACAACCACAGCAAGGCATGGCGGTGGCGCAGGTCATGACGTCTCCCTGTATGGTATTGACGTTGCCGGAGGAGTGGCAATCGATGCGGATCAGTAGCAGCGACTCTGGTGGTGTCTGGCAATTTTACAATCCGGCTAACCCCCGTTAGGAGCTGGTTTGGCAATTATATTGGGTATAGACCCTGGTTCCCGCGTGACCGGTTTTGGTGTGATTAACGCGATTGGCCAGCGGGTGGAGTACATCACCAGTGGCTGTATTCGGTGTGGTGACGGCGAGATGCCGCAGCGGCTGCAGACCATTTTTACTTCCGTTAACGAATTGATTGAAACCTGGTCGCCACAGCAGTTTGCGATCGAGCAGGTATTTATGGGTAAAAATGCGGCTTCGGCACTGAAACTCGGTCAGGCTCGTGGTGTGGCCATGGTAGCAGCGGCGTTGCAGCAATTACCGGTGGCTGAATACGCACCACGAGCCATCAAAATGGCGGTGACCGGTACGGGAGGGGCCGAGAAAGAACAGGTCCAGCACATGGTTCAGACATTATTAAAACTTCCTGGGCGTCCTCAGGCCGATGCCGCCGATGCGTTGGCCATCGCACTTTGTCATGCGTTTACCGCCGCCAGTCTGGTCGCCCAGGCCGGTGCACGCGGCAGCCGCAGAGGGCGTCCTCTCAACTTTCCGGGTTGACCCCGCCGGAGCTTTGGCAGGACTGTTGAGCAGTGCTTGGCTTTGCTGGTAGTCTAGGCCGTTTTCCGCGCAGGTACCGCTATGATTGGTCGTTTACAGGGCATTGTGCTCGAAAAATCCGCCCCGGATTTGCTGGTTGATGTAAATGGCGTTGGCTATGAGGTTCAGGCGCCACTGACAACTTTTGCGGTGCTTGGCCGTATTGGTGAATCCGCTGTTTTATATACCCATTTGGCGATCCGGGAAGACGCCCATCAGCTGTATGGCTTCAGTGATAAAAGCCAGCGTTCGCTGTTCCGTACCCTGATCAAGGTTAGCGGAGTTGGCCCCAAGCTGGCACTGGCCATCTTGTCTGGCATGGATGTGAACGCGTTCGCAATGTGTGTTCATAATGAAGATATTACTGCCCTGACTCGACTGCCAGGCGTTGGTAAAAAAACGGCGGAACGCCTGGTTGTGGAAATGCGCGACCGGCTGAAAGAATGGCAGACGCCAGCGCCTCTGTGGCAAGCCGCCGATCATGCTGAGCGGGCTTCCGCTGATCAAGTACTGCTGGAGGCCGAGTCGGCGCTGGTATCTCTGGGATACAAGCCAACAGAGGCGGCCCGTATGTTAAATAAAATCGCTGATCAGGCCTCGACCTCAGAAGAGCTGATTCGTCTGGCACTTAAAAACAGTCTGGGTAACACATGATAGAAACGGATCGTTTTATCAGCCCCGTCTCTGCTCCGGGGGAAGAGCATCAGGATCGGGCCATCCGTCCCAAAACACTCGAAGACTATATTGGTCAGCCGGTTGTACGGGAGCAGATGGAAATATTTATTGGCGCTGCCCGTGCCCGTAATGAAGCACTTGATCATACTCTGGTGTTTGGTCCGCCAGGGTTGGGGAAAACCACCCTGGCCAATATTATCGCGGTTGAAATGGGGGCTGCGATCAAGTCAACCTCCGGGCCAGTACTGGAAAAAGCCGGTGATCTGGCGGCAATGTTAACCAATCTCGAAGCCGGAGATGTACTGTTTATTGATGAGATTCATCGCTTGAATCCAGCGGTAGAAGAAGTGCTTTATCCGGCGATGGAAGACTATCAGCTCGATATTATGGTGGGGGAGGGGCCAGCTGCCCGTTCCATCAAGATTGAATTACCTCCTTTTACGCTGGTGGGCGCGACGACTCGGGCAGGTTTGTTGACCTCGCCACTGCGGGATCGGTTTGGAATCGTCCAGCGGCTGGAATTTTATAATGAGGACGACCTCAGCTATATCGTCAGTCGCTCCGGGTTGTTATTGGGGTTAGAGGTTGACAGTGCGGGTGCGCGTGAGATTGCCCGTCGTGCCAGAGGCACTCCAAGGATTGCCAATCGGTTATTACGCCGGGTACGGGATTACGCCCAGGTGAAGGGTGACGGTACGGTGGATCTGGCGTGTGCGGATGCCGCATTGAATATGTTGAATGTCGATGCCCAAGGGTTCGACCACATGGATCGCCGCCTGTTACTGACCCTGATGGAAAAGTACGACGGCGGTCCGGCCGGTGTCGATAGCCTCGCGGCATCGATAGGCGAGGAGCGGGATACCATTGAGGATGTGCTGGAACCCTATCTGATGCAGCAAGGCTATATTACCCGCACGCCACGCGGTCGCATGGCGACTCGGCTGGCATATCTGCATTTTGGTTTGCAACTGCCGACACGGTTTGGACAACAAGATGACCCGGTTTGATTGGCCTGTGCGTATTTACATTGAAGACACGGATGCTGGCGGCATTGTCTACTACGCCAATTATCTGCGTTATATGGAGCGTGCCCGTACCGAATGGCTGCGGGCAATGGCGATTGGTCAGGAAGTATTACGACAGCAGGGCATCCTGTTTGTGGTCACCGCCGTTGAGGCCAAATACCGCAAGCCTGCCAGGCTGGACGATGAACTGAATGTCTCGGTTCAGGTCGATAACGTTGGCAAGGCCCGCTTACATATTTCGCATCAGGTCAGTCGTATCAACCAGTCTGGTGAATATGAGCTGTTGGTTGAGGCCGGGGTCGTTGTGGCCGCCATGAATATCGAAGGCAGGCCAGTGGCTTTACCACCAATCATTACAACCCGACTGCAGGATCATCAATCCAGCAGTCGCTAAACTAACGGATGTCAGGGAGTAGCAGTGAACGAATCCATGTCCATTTTCAGCCTGGTTGCCAGTGCCAGTATCGTTGTGCAATTGGTGATGCTGCTGCTGTTAGCCGCATCGGTCGGCAGTTGGGTAGTGATTTTTCAGCGCAGTCGATTGTTATCGTCCAGTCGCGCCCAGTTGCTGGATTTCGAGGATCGTTTCTGGTCTGGTGTTGACCTCAACGATCTGTATCGGGAATGTCAGGCGAAAGAAACCACCAGCATGATCGAAAACGTATTTATGGCTGGACTGAAGGAATTTGGCAAAATGCGTCAGCAGAATACCCACGACCCGGATGCCATGATCCAGGGCTGTCAGCGTGCCATGCGGATTGCCATTACCCGTGAATCGGAAGCATTGGATGCGCATCTGCCGATGCTGGCCACCGTCGGTTCCACCAGCCCGTATATCGGTCTGTTTGGTACGGTGTGGGGTATCATGAGTGCGTTCCACGGCCTGGCATCGGTCAAGCAGGCGACAATTGCTACGGTTGCACCAGGTATTTCCGAAGCGTTGGTCGCCACGGCGATGGGGTTATTGGCGGCGATTCCGGCGGTTATTTTCTACAATCGTTTTGCCTCGCGGGTCGATCATCTGACCACTGGTATGCACACCTTTGCCGATGAATTTTCCTCTCTGCTGTATCGTCAGGCATTACGCTTGAAACAAGGGGCCAAGCCTGCGGCAAGCGGAGAAAAATAATGGAGCCAATGCAGCCCCCCGCCGCGAAACGACGTCCTATCGCAGAAATAAATGTAGTGCCTTACATCGATGTGATGCTGGTGCTACTGGTCATTTTTATGGTGACGGCTCCGATGCTGGTACAAAGTGTTCAGGTCAATCTGCCTCGGGTTGATTCAGCCCCTGTCGAAATTGAACCCGACGATAACACCATCATTGTCTCGGTTAACCAGCAAGGCGTGTATTTTATCGAGCGTGATGATGATCAGCCCGCTGCCATGACGTTGATTCAGGTGCAGGATTACGTTACCAAGGTAAAAGCCGAGGTACCCACTACCCGTGTGATGATTCGGGGCGATGAACGGGTTGCCTATGGCAAGGTCGTTCGGCTAATGGGTGGTTTGCAAATGGCAGGTATCGCCGATGTGGGTTTGATTACGGAAGCCCCTGATCCGGAAGTGACCGAGTGAAGCAGTGGTTCAAACCTTCATCTTACCCCTTGCCTGTCGTGTTGGCTGTTGTGTTGCACGGGGTCGTGGCCGGTCTGTTCCTGCTGGAATTGCCAGACGATACTCGTCATATTCGTCCACCGGTGCCCAAACATATTATTGCCAACGTCGTCGAGACAGAAAACCGCGCGGTGCAGCAACGCCAGCAGCACCAGGATAAAAAACAGCAGCAGACATTGCAGGACGCCCAGCGTCGCAAGCAGCAAGCAGAAGCTGAGCTAAAGAAAAAACAAGCGGCAGACAAAGCAAAAAAACAGCGTGAAGCAGACGCGCTGGCATTAAAACAACATCAGCAGGCAGACAAGGCCAAACAGGAAAAAGCACAGCAACTACAAGAGCAGCAAGCAGAGGCCGCCGCCAGGGCAAAAATAGATGCTGAAGCAAAAGCAGCAAAGGCTGCGAAAGAAAAAGCCGCTGCTGATGCTCTCCGTGAGCAGCAGTCACGTGCGGATGAGCAGCAATTGATGGAGCAGCTGGCAACCGAACAGGCTGCTCAGGAAATGCAGCAACGGCAAGAAAATGAGCGCCGTGCCAAAGTCGAAGCAGAGCTGGAAGCCGATTTTGTTACCCAACTCAGAGAAAAAGTAGAACGCAGCTGGCTTTATCCGCCAGCGGTCAAACCGGAGCAGCAAGTGACGGTGCGTATTAATTTGGTGCCGACCGGAGAAGTGATCAGCGTTGTCGTTATCAAGGGGAGCGGCAATACGGCGTTGGATCGCTCGGTTGAGCAAGCAGTACTAAAGGCATCGCCGCTGCCGGTTCCCAAAGACGTTCATGTATTTGAGCGCAGTTTCCGAACACTCACCATGGTTTTCAGACCGGAGAATGCAACGTGGTAAAACAATGGATCAGCGCGCTGGTGCTGTTTATGCTCGCAGGGTTGGCACAGGCAGAGTTAGTTATCGAGGTTACCCAGGGTAAACAATCGGCTATTCCTGTGGCAGTTGTGCCTTTTGAGTGGAGTGGCGAGGGGGCGTTGCCGGAAGACATCAGCGGTATCGTCGCTAATGATCTGGGCAGCAGCGGCTATTTCAAGGTATTGCCTGTTGCCAATATGATCAGCCAACCAACCACTCTTGAGGCGGTCGCTTATAGTGACTGGCGTAATCTGCGTCAGGATTTTGTCGTAATTGGCCGTATTTCAATGGATGAAAGCGGATATACAATGGAATTCCATGTTCTGGATGTCCATCAGAAAGTAGAGTTATTGCGTCATCGAGTTAAAGGTAAGGCAAACCAGTTACGGGATATCGCTCATTATATAAGCGATTATGTGTTCGAAAAATTGACGGGTATTCCGGGCGTGTTTTCCACCCGGCTTATCTATGTGACGACCAATCGCGAGCGCAGTCGTTTTAATCTGAATTATGCCGACGCCGACGGTGCCAGAGAGCAGCTTATTTTTACTTCCAAGGATCCGATTATCTCTCCTGCTTGGGCACCGGACGGTAAGAAGGTTGCTTACGTATCGTTCGAAAGCGGTCGCAGTGCCATTTATTTCCAGGAGTTGGCAACCGGTAAGCGAGAACTGGTGCTCAAGATGGAGGGTTCGACCAGTGCGCCGGCGTTTTCACCGGATGGTACCCGACTGGCATTTGTTCGATCGAGTCTTGGCAATCCTGATATTTATGTGATGGATCTGGGCAGCCGCAAGATTGAACGATTGACCACTCATTATGCGATTGACACCGAACCCCAGTGGATGGCGGATAATCGCCACCTGGTATTTACATCCAATCGCGCCGGCGGGCCGCAGATATATCAACTGGACGCCAGTAACAAAGCCGTCAAGCGACTGACATATGAAGGGAATTATAATGCCCGAGCCAGAGTCACGGATGACGGCAGAAAACTGATTTACGTACATCGTGAGGGCGAGAACTTCCATATTGCTTCCCAGGATCTGGATTCGGGACAAGTTCATATTCTGACAACAGAGACCGACCTTGATGAGTCGCCCAGTGTTGCACCTAATGGAAGTATGGTAATTTATGCAGCCAGTGAAGCAGATCGCAGCATATTGGCCGCAGTATCTGTGGATGGTGAAGTTAAATTTCGATTACCGTCGAAATATGGCGACGTCAGAGAACCTGCGTGGTCACCGATTTTTTAAAAAACTAAAATCATCAAGTGGAGTGGGAAGACAGTTATGCAAATAAATGCATTGTACAAGGCTTTGGGTTTGACTCTGGGCGCACTGCTGGTCGCTGCATGTTCAAGCACTGGTGAAATCAATGAAGGCGAGTCCAGCGAGACTGTAACCAAGGCCGAAGAAGTTACCACTGAAGTAACAGAGGCGGTTGAGGAAACCAGCACTACTGCGGTTGATACTTCTGCCGTCAGTGGTGAGTCTTTGGAATCCCGGATGACGGAAGCCGAAGCAGCACTGCTTGAGCAGACTGTGTTCTACTTTGATTTCGATCAGAGCACGATCAAGAGTGATAGCAAGGCTGCCTTGAAAGTTCACGCTGCCTACCTGGCTGCCAACAGCTCTGCCCGTGTTGTTCTGGAAGGTCATGCTGACGAACGCGGTACCGTAGAGTACAACCTGGCCCTGGGTGAGCGTCGTGCTATGGCTGTGCGTCGTTTTCTGTTGGCAAATGGTGCCAGTGCCAGCCAGCTGGAAGTCGTCAGCTTTGGCGAAGAACGCCCGGTTGTTATGGGTCACAGCGAATCCAGCTGGGCCAAGAACCGTCGTGTTGAAGTGAAATACCAGAGCCGTTAATGAAATCACTGTACTTCCTTTGTGCTCTGACACTGGGTGTTAGCGTACAAGCGGAGGAGTGGGTTTCAGTAGGAGCTGCCCCTGTGGCAGCTCCTGCGGCATCAACTGCTTCCGTTTCCCAGCCTGCATATACCCCCTCTTCCCTGAATGACTCTCCTACGGATACTTCCCCGGAACTGGTCAACGAGTTGTTGATGCAGGTTGAACAAATGCAGCAAGAAATTGCTGAACTGCGCGGGCACATTGAACAGCAGGGTAATGAATTGCGCCAGCTGAAGCGGGATGGAGATAATCGTTATCTGGATTTGGATCGGCGAATCGTTTATTTGACGACAGAGGTTGATAAAAAACCGGTATCGGTCTCTGAAACGCCACGGGCGTCTGCTCAGGACGCTTATAACCAGGCGATGACTCTGGTGCGAGACAAACAGTTCGAACAGGCTAATCAGGCGTTCGGCAATTTTGTCAAACAGTATCCTGAGGATGCTCTGGTGGCGAATGCCTGGTACTGGAATGGTGAGGTGTATCTGGTGCGGGGAGAATACCCGTCGGCACTGGAAAGTTTTCGTACTGTGATCGATCATTTTCCTGATCACGGCAAAGCAGCAGATGCGACTTACAAGTATGCGGTAACCTTGCACAAGTCAGGGGATGTAGAAGCGGCCCGGCATTGGCTGGAGACGATCAGGGAACGTTATGCAACCTCTTCTCCCGGAACGGTACGTCAGGCCGAGGCATATTTAAAAAAAATGGCGTCGACAAAGTAAATTTTCATCAAAAAGACTTGTCACGTCGATAAATATAAGTATTATATGCGCCTCCTTCGGGTCGTTAGCTCAGCTGGTAGAGCAGTTGGCTTTTAACCAATTGGTCGCTGGTTCGAATCCAGCACGACCCACCATTTAAAATTCGGCGTCAGTTTGTAGTTGCCCCAGGCAATAACGAACTGAAAATGAATGAAGCCTGTGCCAGAGTTTCTTCAGTCGTTAAATTTAAAGTGGGGTAACTTACTGAAAAGGTTGACAATTTATACCTGATCAGTACAATGCGAAGGTATCGGGTCGTTAGCTCAGCTGGTAGAGCAGTTGGCTTTTAACCAATTGGTCGCTGGTTCGAATCCAGCACGACCCACCAATTCCTGAAAAGGGAGAAAGCTTTGCTTTCTCCCTTTTTTATTGGCAATTTACTCAAACGCAGTGGCCCATTGCCTGCATTTCTGCTGTGTTACACTTGGCCCTGTTTGTACTCCGACTGGTATCCGAGAATCCTATGTCCCAGGCAGCTGAACAAGAACAACGACATATTGTCCAGGATTTCTGGGCAGCTCCCGAAGCTCCGCTTGATGCTGATCAGATCGCTCATTACAGAGAGCAAATCCGTTTGCTACTGAAGCGTGAAGACGCTGTTCTTGTTGCCCATTATTATACCGATCCAACAATCCAGGCTTTGGCGGAAGAAACCGGAGGTTGCGTTTCTGACTCCCTTGAAATGGCTCGTTTTGGTGCTAATCATCCGGCCAGTACGTTGGTTGTTGCTGGAGTACGTTTCATGGGGGAGACCGCCAAGGTACTCAGCCCTGAAAAACGGGTGTTGATGCCGACCTTGGAGGCTACTTGTTCATTGGATCTCGGCTGCCCTGTGGATGAATTTACCGCTTTTTGTGACCAACACCCGGATCGTACGGTTGTGGTGTATGCCAATACGTCAGCGGCAGTAAAGGCCCGTGCCGATTGGGTTGTGACCTCCAGTATTGCTCTGGATGTTGTTAGTTATTTACACGGCAAGGGTGAAAAGCTGATCTGGGCACCTGATCGTCATCTCGGGGATTATGTGCGCCGACAAACCGGTGCGGATATGATTCTCTGGGACAGCGAGTGTATTGTCCACGATGAATTCAAGGCTAAAGGGTTGCAGGACTTGCGGCTGGTTTATCCGGATGCTGCGATCTTGGTACACCCGGAATCACCCCATTCTGTGATTGAGTTGGCCGATGCTGTGGGTTCTACCAGTCAATTGATCAAGGCGGCGGTGGAGTTGCCTAATCCGGTGCTGATTGTTGCGACTGACAAGGCTATTTTCTACAAGATGCAGCAGGCCGTGCCTGACAAATTACTGGTTGAGGCGCCGACTTCGGGTAACGGCGCAACTTGTCGCAGCTGTGCTCACTGTCCCTGGATGGCGATGAATGGCCTGCGTAATATCGCCAGTGTATTAGATGATGGCAGTCAGGAAATTTTTGTGGCCGAGCCGCTTCGGGTTGGGGCGATTCGCAGCTTGCAACGAATGCTGGACTTCAAGGCCTAACAGGTTGCTGGCATTGAGTTGGTTACCTGCTGGGCACATCTATAAATGGCAGCGATCAAAAATCGCTCGCTACATTTTTAGAGGCACTTACTCCAGTTGTTTGCGGCTGGCAGCCATTTGTTTTAGTCGTTCTTTCAGTGCCTCCTGGCGTTGAAAATCTTTCTGTTTGGCGGCGGCGGCGATGGCTAAATCCATTTGTCGGCTGGCTTTGGCAGACTCTCCACTAAAAAACAGATATTCAGCATTGGCTCGGTAGGCGAGCACGCTATTGTTGGCTGTGGCGGCCAGTTGACTCAACTGGAACCAGAGCCCGGGTGTGGTTGGTCGCTGTTCGGTCAAGGGGCGCAAACTGTTGACGGCCTCTTCGGGACGGCCGAGATCCGCCAGCACGTTGGCTCGGGTACTGATCAGCAAATAACTGCCGGGATGATAGGTTAACGCCATGGTTAGCATTTCCAGCGCCTGCTCGGCCTGATGTGTTGCCGTCAGGACTTTAGCCAGCAGAGCCAGAGATGCCGGTGACTGCTGGTAGCTTTCGTCCAGTTGCTTTAGTTGCTGGAGGGCTGTTTTGGTATCTTGTTGTTGCAAGGCCTGTTCGGCCAGAGTGTAGTGAGCGGCGTTGCGGGTCAGTGCTGAATTATCGGTTGCTTCGGCTTCGCGTATAAAAGTGTCGGTTATCGTTGCTTCGGTGAGTTGATAACGAATACGGGCGCGATTTTTAAGTATGGCGAAGTCAAAACTCAGATGCCGAGGCTGCGGAGCGTAGCCTTCTGCACGGGCGGCGGCGTCAGATACCCGGCTTAGTGTCAGTGGGTGGGTGAGCAAGAATTCGGGTGGCTTGTCGCCAATGCGGCTGGCTGCCATCATCTGGTTAAACATGGATGGCATGGCTTGCGGGTCGAAGCCGGACTCGGCCAGCGTGTTGATGCCGATGCGGTCGGCTTCTCGCTCCCAGTCTCGGCTATAGGCCAGTTGTGACTGAATGGATGCCGCCTGACTCGCCATCAGGCCGGCAAATCCGGCATCAGCATTATTGGTCGCAATCAGGAGAATAGAGGCCAATAGGGTGGCAATGGCGATGGGTTGCTGTTGTTCCGCACGTTCTATTTGACGCGCGAAGTGACGTTGGCTCAGGTGAGCCAGTTCGTGGGCAAGTACCGCTGCTATTTCATCTTCGTCACGGGTGTAGAGCAAAAGCCCCATGTTGATGCCAATGACGCCACCAGGTACGGCGAACGCGTTAAGTTCTTTTTTGTCTATGACAACAAAATCGAAATCCTGCTGTGGCGCGCCGCTGTGAGGGATCATCCGAAAGACCAGGCTTTCGATAAACTCGATCGTCAGGGGATCATCTATGGTGTGGGCGTGAGCGCGTAACTGACGTAACCAGGTTCTGCCCAGTTCGTGTTCCTCTTGCAGGGAAACAATCGATGAGGCCGCGTCACCCAGTGACGGCAGCTCATTACTGGCGGCATAGGTGCTGGTGCTGAAACAAAACAGCAGGGTACTGGCGAGCAGGGTTTTACGGGATTTCAAACGGAGTGTCCTGAGTCCTGGCATCAATGGAAAGTCCATGGGCATGTTCTTCTGGCTTTTGGCGTGCAGTCGGATGATTGCTTATTGGCCCATGTGTCTGAGATCATCCGGATCCCTTTTGGTTCGCAGTGTGGCAAATGGCGGAATGTGTGTCTAATCCGAATGATTATAATCAACTGCTTGATGCTACGGCATTAAGCTGTCCCTTGCCGTTGCTTAAAACCAAGCTGGCACTAAAAACTCTGGCGGCTGGAGAAGTCTTGATGGTACGCGCCTGTGATGCTGGTTCGTGGCGGGATATTCCGCGCTATATCGAATTGTCTGAGCATCAGCTCTTGTCAGCAACCCGGAATGGGAATGAATATCACTACTGGATTGTCAAGGGAGTTAAAGGATGATCAATGTCTTCCGGCGCTGGATTGATCGCTATCTTTCCAATGAAGAAGCGTTGCTGTTGCTGGTGTTGATCGGCGTCTTTTTGCTGGTTGTCGGTTTTATGGGCAATGTGCTGGCGCCTTTTTTAACCGCTGTGGTGGTGGCTTACTTGCTGCAGGGAAGTATGCAGTTTCTCAAGCGACGAGGGGTAGGCCATCTTACCGCTACGGTGGTTGTGTTTATTATGTTTGTCGGGGTCATGTTGACCTTGTTGTTGTTTATCCTGCCTGCTTCTTGGGCGCAGTTGTCGCAGTTTTTTTATGAGCTGCCGCGTATGGCCAGTAAGGGACAAGCGTTGCTGATGTTGCTGCCGGAACAGTATCCCGATCTGATTACCACTGCTCAGGTGCAGGACTGGGTACAGCAGGCACGAGAAGAGCTGGCTTCGATAGGGCAGTGGGCGCTGAGTTTTTCGATTTCCGGTATCACTCTTGTCATGGCGATGTTGATCTACTGTGTGCTGGTGCCGATCCTGGTGTTTTTCCTGTTAAAGGATGCGGATGCTATTTTATCCTGGTGTCTGGGTTTTTTGCCTCGGCAACGCTCATTACTCAACGAAGTCTGGGTTGAGATGGATTTGCAGATTGCCAATTACATTCGTGGCAAAGCGGTTGAAATTGTAATTGTTGGCGGGGCGACTTATGTCGCGTTTTTGTTGTTAGGACTGAATTACGCGGCCTTGCTGGCCATCGGTGTTGGGCTGTCGGTGCTGGTACCCTACATCGGCGCTGCGGTGATTACGGTTCCCATTGCTCTGGTGGCCTATATGCAGTGGGGGTGGAGTAACGACTTTTTTTATCTGATGGCGGTCTACGGCATTATTCAGGCACTGGATGGTAACGTACTGGTACCGCTGTTGTTTTCCGAAGTGGTCAACCTTCACCCGGTTGCGATTATTGTGGCGGTATTGGTGTTTGGTGGTCTATGGGGTTTTTGGGGGGTATTTTTTGCGATTCCCCTGGCAACCTTGCTCAAGGCGGTTATCCAGTCGTGGCCTGGACATACTGGAGTAGCACCTGAGGCTGGCGAGGAGAATAACGCCAGTGGATGATCGCTGGCCCTTGCTAATCGTCTGCAAGCGGCTTGACTCTCTTGTCTCTCTAACGCCGCACCAGTAGTATTGCGCTCTTGTTTTTTTGGTCCCTGCGTTTCTTCATAAACAGCAGGGAAAGTTTGTTTTGTGGAGTACAAATTCATGATCACCGGCAGTATTGTGGCACTGGTTACGCCAATGCATTCAGACGGCTCTCTCGATTGGGAAGCTCTTGATGGCCTGGTGGAATTCCACATCAAGCAGGGCACCGATGCCATTCTCCCTGTTGGCACGACAGGGGAGTCAGCAACGCTGAATACCAGTGAGCACTGTGCGGTGATTGATCGGGTTGTGAAGCTGGTTAACGGCCGTCGCCCGGTGATTGCCGGTACTGGTGCCAACAGCACGACCGAAGCGATTGAGCTGACGCAGGAAGCCAAAAACCTCGGTGCGGATGCCTGTCTGCTGGTCACCCCTTATTACAACAAGCCGCCTCAGCGTGGCTTGATCAAACATTACGAAGCCATTGCCGCAGCGGTTGATATTCCGCAGTGGCTGTATAACGTCCCGGGCCGTACTGGTTGCGACATGCTGCCTGAAACGGTGGCGGCGTTGGCGGATGTTGAGCAGATTGTTGCCATTAAAGAAGCAACCGGTGATATCGACCGGGCGCGCAAGATTATTGAGCTGGTGGGTGATCGCATGGCGGTCTATTCCGGTGATGACCCGACGGCTCATGAACTGATTCTGGCCGGTGGTAAAGGCAATATTTCAGTGACCGCCAACGTTGCTCCCAAATTGATGCATGAGTTATGTATGCTGGCGCTGGATGGCAAGGCCGAGGAAGCACGTGCCTTGCAAAGCAGCCTGATGTCGCTGCATGGTGCCATGTTCTGTGAAGCCAACCCTGTTCCGGTGAAATGGGCTCTGACTCGTATGGGGCGAATGGAATCGGGTATTCGTTTGCCGTTGGTTGAAATGGATCGCCGTTATGCACCCAAGGTTGAGCTAGCACTGACCGCTCTGGGGTTAATTTGATCTCATGAAGTATTTGCTGGTAATGCTTGTCGTCGCCGTCAGCGGCTGTAGTACGATATTTGGCGATCGCTTTCGCGATCGGGCAGATGACTACCTGACCGGGAAACCGGGTAAGGAAGCCACGACACCGGATGGCCAGCCATTGGCGAGCCGGGATGCCTTGCCTATTCCCGAGTTGGACGTGATTCCTGCGGCACCGGATAATTTTGTATTGCCAGTGCCGCAGGCACTGGTGATCAGTGACAACGATGATCCGGCAGAGCAAACAGCATCGTTAAACGAATACCGTTCGCTTGATCTTAATCCCCGTATTGAAAAAGACGGTTCCGGCAGCCAGATTCTGCGGCTGGACGGTAACTTTGCTTATGCCTGGGCGGCGGTGACAGAAGCGATTACCGCCTCGGATCTGAAGATGACCGATCTCAATCGCAGCGTTGGAACATTTTATCTGGAAATCAGTCGTCGACAGCTGGATTCTGAACGCAGTTGGTGGGCGCGATTGTGGGATTCTGAACCGGAAGTGATCGCCAGCAATTATTTGCTGAAGATGAATCGCGCTCGTAATGGCGTTTATCTGTCCTTGCTGGAAGATATCGACAAGCTGGCAGCAGATGACTATGCCTTGCCCGTGCTGAATACGATCAAACAACAGCTGGAGCAGTGAGATACGTATCCCTGGGCAGTGGCAGCAAGGGGAATGCAACACTGCTGGAACACCAGGGCAGAAGCCTGCTGATCGACTGTGGCTTTAGCCGCAAAACGCTACTGCAACGTATTGAATTGGCCAGAGCCGATGCCGGACAGTTGGAAGCAGTCCTGGTTACTCACGAGCATGGCGATCATGCCAAAGGTGCGCTGGCCTTGTGTGAAGCACTGGATATTCCCCTGTATTGCTCTCAGGGGACAGCGATAAGGATGGACTGGACGGAACATGCTCGCTGGCGCTCACTGACGGGTGGAGACCTTACGCGTGTTGCCGGCATGTTGGTTACTGCCGTTACTGTGCCTCATGATGCACGGGAACCATTACAGTTTGTGGTGGAAGCGGCGGGCCTGCGTGTGGGAGTGCTGTCTGATCTTGGTAGCCTGACGCCTCATGTTATTGCTGCTTATCAGGGGTGTCATGGCTTGCAGCTGGAAGCGAATCATGACCCTGAAATGTTACGCAAGGGGCCGTATCCTCCTGGCTTGCAAGCTCGCGTTGCCGGGCCTTACGGGCATTTGAGTAATGCTCAATGTGCGGAGTTGATACGGCGTATAGACTGGCCTGGTGTGCAATACCTCACGGCAGGCCATATCAGTGAAAAAAACAATCACCCCGATCTGGTCGGAAAAGCATTAGCACTGGCATTGGCTCCGATGGCCAGGCCAGTGCATTTGTTAGCGCAGGATCAGGTTGCCGACTGGTGTGAATTCTAGCGTCTGCCGGTGCGGTTCCATGTATTTCGTTTGCTGGGTTACGGTGCTACCCCTCAATGAGGCGGATGCTTAATTATTTATTGTTTAATGGCGGAGATTCCCATGGAAAAACGTGAACTGCTTTACTCGGGTAAAGCCAAATCAGTATACAGCACAGATGATCAGGATCGGATGGTGTTGGAGTTCCGCAACGACACGTCCGCCTTTGATGGCAAAAAGGTCGAGCAGCTGGATCGCAAAGGCATGGTGAACAACAAGTTTAATGCGTTCATTATGACCAAGCTGGAAGAGGCCGGTATTCCTACGCACTTCGAGTCGCTGTTGTCGGATACCGAGTCGTTGGTGAAACGCCTGGATATGATTCCGCTGGAATGCGTCGTGCGTAACGTCTCATCTGGCAGCCTGTGCCGTCGGCTGGGCGTTGATGAAGGTATTGAGCTGGATCCGGTCACGTTTGAACTGTTTCTCAAAAATGATGCGCTGGGTGACCCGATGGTAAACGAATACCATGTTCGCTCCTTTGGCTGGGCTGAAGAAGCTCATCTGGATCGTATGAAAGAACTGACCTTTGCCGTGAACAAGGTGCTCAAGGCGATGTTTGATGAAGGTGGACTGATTCTGGTCGACTACAAGCTGGAATTTGGCTTGTACAAAGGGGAAGTGATGCTTGGGGATGAGTTTTCGCCAGATGGTTGCCGTCTGTGGGACAAGGAAACCCGTGAAAAGCTCGACAAGGATCGCTTCCGTCAGGGTCTGGGTAATGTCGTTGAAGGATATGAAGAAGTGGGTCGTCGTATTGGTATTACTTTTTGATACGTGGCGATACTCAGGTTCGACAAAAACAGGCCGCAAGGCCTGTTTTTGTATCTGGCCACCGGCCTATGTGAGGAGATATGACCGCTGCGTTGTGCTCCCGTATTGATATTAACGGTGACGGGCGCCGCGTATTTCCGGCTTTGTCAGACGGCCGACACATAGCATTGGCATTCTGATGTTTTGCGGGCAAACTAGCGTCCACAGATTTGTTTGCACGATTTTCTCTAATCAGAATTGGAACGGGAAGATACCAATGAAAAAGACCGTAATTGCAGTTGCACTGATGGCACTGGCTCCCTTGTCAGCACAGGCTGATCTTTTGTTTACCGTTGGCGCTAAAGCCAGTATCTGGAATGCTGAACCCACTGGTCAGATAGATACCGATGTATCGGTCGAAGAGGACGGATTGAATCTGGAGAAGGAAAATGGTCAACAAATCACCGTTTTTTTTGAACATCCGGTACCGTTTATTCCTAATGTTAAAATCAAGCAGACCAGTCTGGAAGTCAGTGGTAGCGGCAATGTTGCCGTTGACTTTAATGATCAGATATTTACCGGTGCTACAGACAGTACCGTTGACCTGAGCCATACCGACCTGACCCTGTACTGGGGCTTGCCATTACCCATTCCGTTTGTTGATATCAATTTCGGTTTGAGCGGTCGTCAGTTTGATGGCTATGCCGAAGTAAAGAGCAGCACCCAGACCGAACATGTTGATCTGGATTTTGTGTTGCCGATGGTTTACGGCGAGCTGAAAATCGATACGCCTTTTGGTATTTATGCCAGTGCGGATATCAACTACGTGGGTTATGGCGACAATAAGCTGTCTGACGTCAGCTATGGTCTGGGATATACCTTGCCTATTCCGGTGGTTGATCTTGGTCTGGAAGCGGGTTATCGCAAAATGACGCTGAAAACGGATCCGGACGATACTGATATTGAAACCGACCTGGATATCTCCGGTGTGTATTACGGTGCGTCATTGTCGGTAGGCTTCTAACTGTCGGTAGGCTTCTGGCAACAAAGCCACCAACCTATAAAAAATGTTACAAAAAAAGCGGCTTGTGATAGCCGCTTTTTTTGTGCTCTGCAACAATCAATAATGTACCAAGACCAAGGTACCGAGGGCCGTTGCAGAGCCGGTTAGGACTGCCCGCAAGGGCATGACATCCTCAGATGATGCCTTGCTCTTGCAGTTCCGCGATCAGGGTGTCGATGCTGTGTCCATCAGCGGCAATGCTGATATCGGCACCGTCAGCACCACCGGCAACCAGCGCTACCAGACCAGCATCTTTCAGAATCTGGGCGGTCTTGGCAGCGCCGATGGCGGCAAGGCGACCCATTTCAAACAGACGGCGATCAAGGCCACACACCAGCGCTTCGGCATTCACCGCATTGATGGCGACGACCGCAGGCTTCTGGTTAAAACGACGGGCTTTTTCGTCGGCGCTGACAGCGTCCAGGCTGCCTGAGCCGGTGGCTTCACCGACAATCATACCAGCACCAATGGTGACGTTGGTCAGGCGATCAATCACGATAAAGCAGCCGGTGCCGTGTACCTTGGCATAGGCATCGAATGGCACGGCCTTATCGAGGCTGACTTCAACCAATGCGATTTCGTTGAGTTTGACCTCGTCCGCTTCGCGCTGCTCCATGGTGTTGACGTCGACCAGATGGTGAACCTTGCTGATGGTGCCAGCACTGGCACCGGTGGCAAATTTCAGGTCGTACGGACGGCCTGGAATCATCGACTTCTCGGTCATCCAGACGATATCGGCATTAAAGCGATTGCCGACGATGGGCTGGTCGTCGATCTTGACGATCACATCACCACGGCTGATGTCGATTTCGTCTTCCAGCGTCAGCGTGATGGACTGGCCAACAAAGGCTTTGTCCTGGTCGCCATCCCAAGTGACGATGCGGTCGACCTTGCTGGTTTTCTGGGAGGGCAGCGCCATGATGGTATCGCCAGGCTTGACCACACCCGCAGAGATAGTGCCGCAAAAGCCACGGAAGTCGAGGTTCGGACGGTTAACGTACTGTACTGGCAGCCGGAAGTTGTCGAGGTTCTTGTCGGCGGCAATTTCAACGGTTTCCAGAATCTCCATCAGCGTCTGGCCGTCGTACCAGGGCGAGCGGCTGGAGCGATCAACCACGTTGTCGCCATCCAGTGCAGAAATAGGCACGCAGTGGATGTCGCCGATATTCAGGTTTGTTGCGAAGCTCAGATAGTCATTGCGAATCTGTTCAAAACGCGCCTGATCGAAGTCCATCAGATCCATCTTGTTGATAGCAACCACTACGTGCTTGATGCCCAGCAACGAGGCAATAAAACTGTGACGTTTGGTCTGGGTCTGAACACCGTAACGGGCATCAATCAGAATGATAGCCAGGTCACAGGTCGAAGCACCCGTGGCCATATTGCGGGTGTACTGTTCGTGCCCAGGGGTGTCCGCAATAATAAACTTGCGCTTGGCGGTACTGAAGTAGCGGTAGGCGACGTCGATGGTAATACCCTGTTCGCGCTCTGCGGCCAGGCCATCGACCAGTAACGCCAGGTCGGGACGGTCACCGGTAGTACCGACTTTGGCACTGTCTTTGGTGACGGATGCCAGCTGGTCTTCGTAGATCATTTTGGAATCGTACAGCAAGCGGCCAATCAGGGTGGATTTGCCGTCATCGACGTTACCGCAGGTCAGGAAACGCATCATTTCCTTGTTTTCGTGCTGCTCCAGGTATTCCAGAATGTCGGAAGCAATCAGATCGGACTGGTGAGACATTTAGAAATACCCCTCTTGTTTTTTCTTTTCCATCGACCCGGATGAATCGTGGTCGATGGCGCGGCCCTGACGTTCGGATGTGGTGGTCAGCAGCATTTCCTGAATAATTTCTGGCAGGGTGGTGGCTTCGGATTCCACCGCGCCGGTCAGCGGATAACAACCCAGTGTCCGGAAACGCACGGATTTCAGTTCTGGTACTTCACCTTCTTTTAACGGCATTCGTTCGTCATCGACCATGATCAGCATACCGTCGCGTTCAACCACCGGGCGCTTGTCGGAAAAGTACAGAGGAACAAGGTCGATATTTTCGAGATAGATATATTGCCAGATGTCCAGCTCAGTCCAGTTGGAGAGCGGGAACACACGGATGCTTTCACCCTTGTTGACCTTGCCGTTGTAGATGTTCCACAGCTCCGGGCGCTGGTTTTTCGGATCCCAGCGATGCTTGCTGTCGCGGAAGGAATAGACCCGTTCCTTGGCGCGGGATTTTTCTTCGTCGCGACGGGCACCACCAAAGGCAGCATCAAAGCCGTACTTATCCAGTGCCTGCTTCAGACCGGCCGTTTTCATCACATCGGTGTGCTTGGATGAACCGTGGGTGAAGGGGCCAATCCCCTGATCAACACCGTCCTGATTGATATGAACAATCATATCCATACCGACTTCCTTGGCGACCTTGTCCCGGAACTCGATCATTTCACGAAATTTCCAGGTGGTATCCACGTGTAACAGCGGGAAAGGAGGTTTACCTGGATAAAAGGCCTTGCGTGCCAGATGCAACATGACAGACGAGTCTTTACCGATGGAATACATCATTACCGGGTTGTCAAATTCTGCGGCAACCTCACGGATGATATGGATGCTCTCCGCCTCCAGTTGCTTCAGGTGAGTGAGATGGTAGTCACTGATCATGGGACATTGATTCTCGGAAGTTGGGATGCTGATTCAGAGGTACGGCGTTCGCAGGTGATTGGGCTTGCCATTACTCTGAGTGTTACGATTTGCCCGGACTATACCAAGGCTCGGGGCATATAAGAAGGTAGTATTAAGATCGTTTGGTTCTAATAATATGGCCTTGCTTATGCTACTAAATGCCGCTTCTGGCTATGCTATCCTCACGGGTGCAGCCAAAAGTGACAATGCTCGGAAAAGCGGTGTTAACAAGCAGCCCAAAATGCTCATTGATCACGCATAAGCGTCGCTTTTTAGCGGGTCTTTTTATCGCTTGATACCTTTTGGACGCACTTTTTTATATGTCTTTACTCGCGTATTTTGCCTTCCCGCCTGGGGCGGGGTGGCACTGACAAAACGATCAGGAGAGCGGATGGCGCAAGAGCAAGAGATCAGTATCGCTGGACCTGCCGGTGTACTGGACGGCCGTATGATAGATCAGGGCAAGACGGGGATGCTGATGTGTCACCCGCATCCGTTGTTTGATGGCACGATGGACAACAAGGTGGTTACCACAACGTTGAGAACGGCGATGGGGCTAGGGTTGTCGACCTTGCGATTTAACTTTCGTGGGGTTGGCCGCAGTGACGGTGAACACGATCATGGCCGTGGCGAACAGCAAGATGTGCTGGCGGCGCTGGATTACGCCAAACATACACTGGGATGGGAAACTATTCTGCTGGGAGGCTTTTCCTTTGGTGCCGGTATGGCTTGCCTGGCGTCCGCAGTGCATCCAGATGAGATTGCCGCTTTGTATCTGATGGCCCCGGCCGTTCATCATTTTGATGCGCCCAATACGCTGCCGCACGAATTTGAAACCTTTATTTATATGGGGGATGCCGATGAAGTGGTGCCCTTTGATGAAGTGGAGCACTGGGTCAATCTGGTCGTACCAGCCCCGCATTGGCAGGTATTTGCCGACGGTGGGCATTTTTTTCATGGTCAGCTCGGTACACTGAAAAAGTCCTTGCTGCGTGATATGTCGGCCTTTAAGTGCGGCTGATGCGGTGAAGTGGAAGATTTTCTGTCAAACATTCCCTTCTTACCCCGTTTACAGCCGTTGGTCGGTTTGATGTTTTCGGCACGGTCGGATACATTTCGTCCCCCGATTCCTACGATGGAGTACGCCCGTGTCGACCCCTTGGCAGCTTTATCAAGCTGATCTCCAGCGAGATGATTTTTCATACGATGCCGCCCAGGAAATGGCGGTCAAACATTTACAGCGCTTGTTTGATGATCTGGTTGCTGCCGAAACGCGACGTGCCAATAAAGGCCTGGTCGGTAAGCTGGGCAGTAAATTCAGCCGCAAGAAGCCGGAACCGGAACAGGGTTTGTACTTTTGGGGAGGTGTGGGTCGGGGTAAAACCTATCTCGTTGATACCTTCTACGAAGCCTTGCCATTTGACCGCAAGATGCGCACCCACTTTCATCGGTTTATGCAGCGCGTACATCGCGATCTGACCGAGCTGGCGGGCACCAAAAACCCGTTAACCATTGTGGCCGACCGCATTGCGGATGAGGCGGTTGTTATTTGTTTTGACGAGTTTTTTGTGTCCGATATTGGTGATGCCATGATATTGGGCAGCTTGATGCAAGAGCTGTTTGATCGTGGTGTCACGCTGGTCTCTACTTCCAATATTGTGCCGGATGGTTTGTACAAGGACGGCTTGCAGCGCGACCGATTTATACCGGCGATCAAGCTGCTGAACAAGTACACTGAAGTCGTTAACGTGGACAGTGGGGTGGACTATCGTTTGCGTACGCTGGAACAAGCGGAGCTGTATCACTACCCTCTGGATGACAGTGCCGAGGCCAGTCTCAAAAAGAGTTTTGAGGGATTGGCACCCGATATGCGCAACGTTGAACTGAACGCCGGCGTTGAGGTATTAGGGCGAAATATCCCGGCCAAGGCCGTCTGCGACGATGTTGCCTGGTTTGAGTTTGAAGCGTTGTGCGATGGGCCACGGTCACAAAACGACTACATTGAACTGGGCAAGCTGTTTCACGCCTTGCTGATATCCAATGTCCCGGTGATGAGTGTCAAAAATGATGACCTGGCGCGCCGCTTTATTAACTTGATTGATGAATTCTACGATCGCGGCGTGAAAGTCATTATGTCCGCCGACGCTGCCATTCCGGATATCTATCTTGGTGGCAAGTTGGAATTCGAATTTCAGCGTACCACCTCCCGAATGCTGGAAATGCAATCGCATGAATATCTTTCAAGGGAATGCAAGGCGGACTGATCAGCAAACAGGACGATAACGATACGAAGCAAAAGTACGGATAAACAAGCGCGGGCATCGAGCCGCGCTTTTTTTGTCCAGATGCCCAGGCACTAAGACGCCATCAAAGGTGTTCGTCAGGAGCGGGTGAGGTCGTTTGAATGGGTTGTCAGGTGTTCTTTATTGGCTCTCTTTGAGCAGTTCGGTAATCCGGGGACGGATGGTTTCCATATCATTGACAGTAAAGCCTTGATGAACCCAGCGCACGATTCCCTGTTGGTCGATCAGGAAGGAGGTTGGCATGCCACTGACACCAAAATTGTCGTAGCTGCTGCCTGATGCATCGGAAAGGTTGGGGAACTGAATGCCCAGCTCGCGGAGAAAGCGGCGTCCGAGTTCGGGGTCGTCATCCAGATTGATCCCGAGCACAATAAAGGGCTGATCCACCAGTTGCTGATGTAATTGATCCAGCAGCGGCAATGACTTGCGACAGGGGCCACACCAGGATGCCCAGAAGTCCAGATAAACCACGTTGCCACGAAAATCACTCAGCTGCTGTTGCTTGCTGCTCTGAGTCAGTGACGGCAGAGTAAAGTTGAAACCCGGCTCACCCGGTTTTAACGCACTGGCGGATAGTGACCAGCAAAGAGTCAGTAAGCTGGAAAAACATAAAAGGGTACGACGCGTCATAAAAAACCGGTTTGGTCAGGTGGCAAACTGCTACGATACAGGGTTCCCCGCGTTTTGATAACGGGGGATTGCCTGCCTATTGACTGCGGTAGCCGGTACGGAAGCCGCCCCAGTGTCTTCCTTTCACGGTAATCGGTACCGACAGGTCGTGCATGACTTCTCCGGTGTCGCGTTTATAGGTTTGCAGCAGGAAGGATTGCTGGTTTTGTCCACAGCGTAAACCGGTACGGTCGTTGAATATGCGTTTGGTTCGATTTTGAGTCAGATCCCGAGCTGGATCCCCGGTTAACGGTTGACTGAAGCGCCTGTTATGCGTCGGGAAGTAGCCATTGCAATCAACGGCTCCGGCGTAGGTGATTTCCTGGTGGCGATCGAGAATGGGTTCCTGGATCGACGGCAGTTGATCATCGGTAAACTGGTCGTATCGGGTGGTAAATTTTTTGGGGCTGGTATCGGCAATTGGCTGGTAATCGGTGTCAAAAACGTCATCGACAGACAGTTTCCCGGAATCAATGGCCTGCTCGAACAGCATCGTGATTGCACTGGCGGCTGCAACGGCTTCCTGTTTGGCAATATCGTGGATATACCCCAGTTCGCTGTCTCCGAATGCCTCGTAGATTTTTTCAGCGGTCTCCGATAACGACAGGGAACGGTCCGAAATCGAAGCGATCTCATTCTCCGTTTGTTCAAGGCGTTGGCTGGTCTCTCCAACGATGGCAGATATCTGTTGAATATTGGCGCTGTTGTTCTGAACATTTTCGGCAATGGTGTTGACACTTTGCTGGATCGATTCCGAGCGGGCATACATCTCATTCAGGTGACCGCTGATGGTCTGGGTCATTTTTACCCCTTGGTCGATGACCACGGTCAGTTCCTTGCTGTTGGTGACGGCATCCTTGATGGCATTGTTAATCTGGTTGACGGTTTCGCCAATCTGTTCCGTAGCACTGGAGGTCTTGGCCGCCAGCGCGCGCACTTCGTCAGCAACGACGGCAAATCCACGACCTTGTTCTCCGGCTCGCGCAGCCTCAATGGCAGCATTCAGAGCCAGCAGGTTGGTTTGTTCAGCAATATCACTAATGACGTGGGTAACAGCTTTGATTTGCTCTGATTTGGATTCAAGTTGGGCAATAAGCTCGGCATTGGCATTGACTCGTTCCCGTGTGCCTTCCATTTGCGGGATGGTTTCATCGACTGCTTTTTTACCCGACAGATTCAGTTCCTTGGCGATATCCGATGCTTTTGCGGCTTCTTTGGTCTGCACCACCATGGCAGATATGGCCTCGGATATTTGCCGGGCTGATTCAACAATGCGCGATGTGTCTTTTACTTCGTCGTGAATTTTGTCTCTCATCTGGTCTGATGCATACGACATTTCGGCGGCAGCAATGGCAATCTGGCCGCCATGTGATGACAGCTGCTGCTTCATCTCGCGAATCTTGCCAAGATGTTGGGCTACTACCAGTAATACCGGATCCTCGATAGTCTGAGGGGCTACGCCGGTTGCTAGCTGTTCGATCGTACGCAGTAATTTTTTCTGCAAACGTTGCTGCTGGTTGTGCATGACGGACACTGCGACGACCGATGATAGCAAGACGGAGATCGATATTTGAGTAACGATCGACAGATCGCCGGACGCCAATATCATGCCGGCAATACTACCTGTGATCATTGCCGCAGCCAGGGAAATCAAGGTGTTGATGGTGGGGTGTGACATAGCAGCCTCCTGAGCATTCTTAATCAGCTTAGTCAATGTCGGTCGCTATGAGGGTTAAATTGGCAAGAAAATACCAAAATGTAATGGCCAACAAAGCCGAGTCCGCCCTTGCGCTAATGTTCCAAATTCATCCGGGGATTGATTTTTATCTGATGAATGCTGTGGATCCAGCCCTGATATATCCAGAAAACCATGACATTCTGTTTCATCGGCTCTCTTCTGGTCGATGGGAGGTCGGTGGGAACCTTGAACCATTCTGGTTGTTCTGAATAGCCTGCCATCAAAGGTCTGTACTTGGTGTTCGATCTGCACTGGCAACGGTTCTATTTTACGCTAGCGCAGATGAGTCGCCGACCGGGTTTGGTTATACTGGCCAGCTTGCGCCGTGTGTTGTGGTGTTTATTGCAATTATGATCAGGAGAACGGGATGAAGAGCCCTCTGGGTCTCGATGCGGACTTGCCGGTGCTGGATATCGTGCAGGAATCACTAGGGTTGTTGTGGGTCAAGCGGGGTATTGTGCTCGCCCGTTTTTTGCCAGTGATGCTGTTACTGGCGGCTCTTGATTGGGCCAGTACTACACTGGTGCCTGAATCGCATCTTTTTGGTCAGTTGGGTTTTGCCTTGGCATCCATGCTGTTTGGGGTTGTTTTTGCGACGGCTTGTCATCGTATGACTTTGATGCCTGAGAAAAACCTGGTTCAGCCGGGTGTCTGGCGTCGTGAGGAGTGGCGTTATCTGATGCGGCTGTTGTTGATGGGGCTGGCGCTTTCTGCTGTTATTACGCCGATTCTGCTGTTGTTTGCGTTGTTACAAATTCAGCAAATGATGGTGCTTGGTGGTGCCGTGGCGATTATGGCTGGCTTATACGTCAGCGCTCGTCTTTCGGTCACTTTGCCTGAAATAGCCGTCGGACAATCAACCAGCTTTAAACGTGCCTGGAACCTGAGCAAGGGTAATGGCTCGCGGCTGGTGCTGGTGGTGTGGATTACGCCACTGTTGATCAGTGCGCCATTTTTGTTGTTGTTTTTGCTGGATAACACCGTGCTGAATTATCTGGCCGCCTTCGGTACTTACGTTACCAGCCTGGTCTCGCTGGTGATGCTGTCTTTGTCCTATCGTTTTCTGACGTCCTTTGAGTCTGTTGTCGAGCAGACGGATGTTCCGCCATCGAATGGATTTGATGCCTGAATCATGAAGCTCGGAGATCTGTCTGTTGCTTACGTCGAACTGCTGGCCCGTGCCGCACGGGCTGAAGGTTTTGACCCGGTGTCTGTGCTGGAAGCCTATCAGTTACCGGCGTCCCGGCTGGCATTGCCCGGTAATCGTGTCAGTATCCCGCGCTTTATGCGCACCGGACAGGCGCTGATTGAAGCCTCGGCAGCCCCTTGGTTAGGGCTTCGTATGGGGGCGCTGACGGGGCCTGCGAATCTGGGTCTGGCGGGATGGATCGCCCACAGTGCGGCGACCCTCAGAGATGCCTGTGAGGCGCTGGTGCGTTATGAGTTGTTGTTCAGCTTTAATGCGCGTGGCCGTTCGGCTTTTATTGTTGAACAGGGCCGGGGGCAGTTGCAGTTTTACTCTATCAGTCCCTATAACGAATTTAATTGTTTTGTGGTGGATTCGGTGCTGGTTGGCTGGATGAGTGTGCTGAATCAGGCATGTGGTGAGCAGGTCGTTGCGTCGGTATGCGTTGAGTTTGATGCGCCGGATTACGCGGAGGCTTATACCCGGTTTATTCCATGTCCGGTGCAGTTTGGCGCGGGTTGTAATGCGCTGGTGCTCCGTGATGGCACACTTGAACGTTCGTTGAGCCATCCTTGTGCATCTCAGTTTCGGTATCTGTGTGATCTCGCCGATGCGGAATTGGCGCAAGTTCGTAATGGCTTGTCGATGGCGGAGCAGGTTGCTCGGGCTATTTCGCCGCTCTTGAAAGGTAAAACACCGGAGCTGGCTGAAGTGGCTGCGCAGATGGGCAAGCCGGGATGGACTATCAAGCGTTTGTTGGCAGCAGAAAACACCAGCTTTCAGACGGTATTGAATGATGCTCGAAGGGAACTGGCGACGTGTTATTTGCGGGAAACCGTACTAACGATGGGGGAAATTGCTTATTTGACAGGGTTTGGTTCAGCAACTGCCTTCCAGCGGGCCTTCAAGCGTTGGACGCATGAAACACCACGCCAGTATCGGCAGTTGTAGCTGAGATTTACATCTCTACGGCGTCATCGACGTCGTCATCGTACTCGTCGTAGCTGGTATCTAGCAGCTCTTCTGTGTAATCCGACATATCTTTCTCCTTTTCCTTTGATCAGCCTGTTTGGCTGACTCGAACAATGCTTCTGCAATCAGAAGCGACTTATTGTTGTTTGTGGTACCAGTAACCAAGCAGCAGATGTGCCAAAATCCTTTCGCCATTGCATGCCTGTTGTTTGAGATGCGTTAAAACCGTGAAAGTTCAACGTCGCATCCTGTTCAAGCAGGGCTGAAGTTAGCCTTTATCTGTGACAAGTGCATGAATTGCTTCACAGAAAAATGGACTCACCGGTCTGATGTCATGAAAGACCACAATCGTTTGAATGCCCGTGTTCTTGGCCTGTAATAACCAATACCAAACCCTGTAGTGGGCGCGGGTATTCCGTTGTGAAGACGGTTTAATCCGGTTTGAGAATACCCAGAGTGCCAGTGGTTGGCAGCAGAGGTATTACCTGGCGGTGATAGAAGAGTGCTGGTTTATCCGGGTATTTGAGTCATAGCGGGCTAAAACAATCGCTGTCAGACAAAAATACATGATGGTAACCACTGTCGCGGCGTTACTGCTAGCAGTAACCAACGCCAAACAGACTATATCAGTGACCAAAAACGAGGCTTAGGCAATGCAGGCGGTAGCGATGATCGGCAATATTGGCCGGCGCTGTGTTGCCTGAGAAATCATTCTGTCTTTTGAGGGAAGCAACGGTAAACCGTTTCAGAGAAATCAGACTGCGGGATGAATCGTTATTCGTAGGCAAGATAGTGAGGCTGGCGAACCAGAGAGACTCTACTGATCGTATTGACGACCGTCTTTCTACATTCCTTTTACATCGGAAAAGATGGCGGACTGGACGGGACTCGAACCCGCGACCCCCGGCGTGACAGGCCGGTATTCTAACCAACTGAACTACCAGTCCACTGCTTTGATGTTCAAACCACATCAAAAGGTTTGGTGGGTGATGACGGGATCGAACCGCCGACCCTCTGCTTGTAAGGCAGATGCTCTCCCAGCTGAGCTAATCACCCATTGTCTGGGTTTTATCTTTTGCTGCAGTACGCTTTGTACAGCAATCAAAATCTAAACTCTATCTACACCGCTGATGGCGTAGATGGCGGACTGGACGGGACTCGAACCCGCGACCCCCGGCGTGACAGGCCGGTATTCTAACCAACTGAACTACCAGTCCACTGCTTTGATGTTCAAACCACATCAAAAGGTTTGGTGGGTGATGACGGGATCGAACCGCCGACCCTCTGCTTGTAAGGCAGATGCTCTCCCAGCTGAGCTAATCACCCTGATATCACGCTACTGACAAGAATTGGCGGACTGGACGGGACTCGAACCCGCGACCCCCGGCGTGACAGGCCGGTATTCTAACCAACTGAACTACCAGTCCAATTCTTTCAGATTTCACTTTTGGTGGGTGATGACGGGATCGAACCGCCGACCCTCTGCTTGTAAGGCAGATGCTCTCCCAGCTGAGCTAATCACCCTTGGTCTCAAAAGCGAGTGGGCATTCTACTCGTGACGCTCTCTTTGTCAAACACAAATCTTTGTTTTTTTAAATTTATTCAGTAACTTGCGTAAAATTCAGCCAGTTTTTACCGATTCCTGTGGTGGCTTTACCGGGTTGGCCCGGCGGTCAACCAGAATCAGCAGGCACGGGGTCAGAATCAGGGTCAATACGGTGGCAAAGGTAAGCCCTCCGGCAATAGCGGTCGATAGCTGGGTCCACCATTGTGACGAGGGGGCACCGACGCTGGTGTGTTGGTGAATCAGATCGATATTCCATTGCATGACCATGGGTATCAGCCCAAGGACGGTGGTGACGGCGGTCAGCAAGACCGGGCGCAGACGCTGGGCTCCGGTGCGCAAGGCAGCGTCGACGGCTTCCAGACCTTCGTCGCGGAGGCGGTTGTAGGTATCGATCAGAACGATATTGTTGTTGACGACGATACCTGCCAGGGCGATAACGCCGACACCGCTCATCACGATTCCGAACGCTTCTCCCCGAATCAACAAGCCCATCAGCACTCCGACAATCGACAGGATAATGGCGCTCATAATCAAGGTAGCCTGGTAAAAACTGTTGAACTGGGTCACCAGGATGGTGGCCATCATAAAAATGGCGATGGAGAAGGCGGTTGCCAGGAAGCTGCCGGTTTCTGCCATTTGTTCAAAATCACCCCGGAACCTGGGTTCGACCCCGGCACTGCGCCAGTCGAGATCTTTCATCTGTTCGCTGAGCTGTTGGATCTTGGCGTTGACGTTGACACCGTCGTGCACGTTAGCCGTCAGGCGGTAGCGGCGTTTGCCGTCGATACGCACCAGATCACCGGAGCGTGGCTCGGCGGTCTGGGTCAAAAACTGTGAGACGGGCACCAGGCCATAAGCGGTTGAAACGTTAAAGCCATCCAGGTCGTCCAGGGTTCGACGGGCTTCCGGGTAGCGCAAGACAATATCCACTTCGTCATCGGTGAAGTCGGGTTGAAAGGAGCCGACTTTCTGGCCGCCGGTCAGCATCCGGATCATGCCACCGGTGGCCGAAATACTGGCACCATAGCGGCTGGCCTGCTCGCGGTTGACGGTGAGCTGCCATTCAATGCCCTCAAGCGGGCGGTCGTCGCGGATATCCTTGAGTTCAGGATCCTGTTCAAAGAGGGTTCGAACCTGTTCCAGCAAGGGAATAATGGCCTCGCCAGTATTGGCCGTCAGTTGCAGCTGGATATCCGCTCCGCCAGGTGGGCCACCCTGTTTTTTCTGGGTTTCGACAATAATGCCCGGTATCGAAGCGCTGCGTGCTTCAATCTCTGCCAGTACCGTATTGGCGGGACGGCGTTGTTCCCAGTCTGCCAGCCCGATCTGAATACGTCCGACCAGATCTGGAGCAGAGTCGTTCGGGGCTTTGGCGAACGTCGTGGTGTAGATGGATTCGACGTCGGTGATCGCAAAAATTTGCTGTTCTACCTGCAACACCAGTGCTTCGCGCTCCTGAATGGACAGGTTGCCTCGGGCGCGGACATCCACCAGGCCGATATCGGAATCAACATCCGGAAAAAACTCCACCCCGTGACCATGTTTGCCGTAAAAGACAAATGATACGACCAACGTCAGCAGGCACAGAAACAGCACCATCAGAGGACGATTTAATGCCGCTCGAAGTACCCGGACATAGCCTCCGGTGAAACCGCCGATATGGTCGAAGTCGCCGCGTTCGGCGGCTTTCAGTCTGGCGATGGTGTTATCTTCATAACCGCCACTACGGCTGATAATCGAGCCCAGGGTTGGCACCACAATCAGTGCCATAATCAGCGATGCGGTCAGGGTATAAAGCAGCGTTAGCGGCAGATATTTCATAAAGTCGCCGGTGGTGCCAGGCCAGAATAACAGGGGCAGAAAGACCGCCAGAGTGGTGGCCGTTGAGGCGGTGATGGGCCAGGCCATACGCTTGGCGGCATCGGCATAAGCCTGTTTGGGTGTGGCGCCATCGGCCAGTCGCCGGTCGGCGTACTCGGTCACGACAATGGCACCATCAACCAGCATGCCGACCGAGAGTATCAGCGCAAACAGCACCACCATGTTCATGGTATTGCCTGTAAGGCTGAGCCAAATAAGTCCCATCAGAAATGCACCGGGTATGGCCAGCCCCACCAGTATCGAGTTGCGAATACCGAGGCTGCCCAATACCAGAATAATCACCATCAGAGTGGCGACCAGCACGTTGTTAAACAGGTCGTTGAGCATGCTCTTGATTTCGCTGGATTCATCCTGAATGATGCTGGCATCAATACCCGCTGGCCAATACGGCTTCACGCTATCGATGACATCGCGCACCTGGCTGATGGTATCAATGATGTTGGAGCCAATACGTTTTTTGATTTCCAGTGTCACAGCGGGCCGGCCATTGATGCGGGCGCTGCTGTCGCGATCCTTGTAGGCCAAACGGCCAACGGCGATGTCCCGGAACAGCACGACCTGGTCACCACTGACCTTGACCGGCATGTCGAGGATATCGCTGATGTTTTCGACCAGTCCCGGAATCTTGATGCTGAAGCGGCCAGCCTCGTTTTGCAGGTCTTCGCTGGCAACCAGCGAGCTGTTGTTGGCAACCAGGCTGGACAGTTCCGCCATCGACAACTGGTAGTTATCCATGCGCACCGGATCGACCACAATTTCAGCAATTTCTTCCCGTTTGCCTTTAATCGCGGCTTCCAGTACGCCTGGCAGTGCTTCGAGACGATCCTGCAAGTCATTGGCAACGGCGTAGAGTTCGGTTTCACTGACGTCACCCGAGAGGGTAACAACAGCCACCGGAAACAGCGCCACGTTGATTTCCAGGACTCTGGGTTCATGGCTGTCTTCTGGCAGATCACCGCGGGCATCATCTACTTTTTGGCGCACGTCGAGCAGTGCCTGGTCAATATCAACGTCGGTGTAGAATTCCAGCACGATTGACAGGTGCCCGGTGGTGGCGGTCGAGACCATTTCTTTCAGGCCGTCGAGTCCTCGTAATTCACGTTCGAGCGGCTTGTAGAGCAGGGTGTCGGCATCCTCCGGGGAGATACCATCGTGCGCTACTGACACATAAACAAACGGTACGGTGACGTCGGGTGAGCTTTCTTTGGGAATGGAGACCAGCACCGACAGGCCAACCAGCATAACCAGCACAAACACCATCATCACTGTGCGGGCACGGCTGAGCGCTGCATCGATCAGGGCGTACATGATTATTCTCCCGTTGGCTGGCTGGTCGTCACCCGGATGACCGCTTCAACCTGCTGTCCGGGCTGAACAAAACCGGCGCCCTGGGTAATCAGGCGGATGGATTCGGGGCCGTAGACCCAAACACCATTCTGATCAGCACCTTCCAAATCGACACTGACAAACTCAACCCGGTTATCCTGATTAACGACCTTGAGGCCCATCTTGCCAGCGGCATCCAGTACCAGTAAGGCGGGCGAAATATGATAAGCCTGACGCTCCCCCAATGGCACGATCAGCTGGGCGCTCTGCCCGGCCGGGATCGGCTGGTGTTCCGGATTGGCCAGTTCCAGCTCAACCGTAAAGGTTCGGGTTGCTGCATTGGCGAGGGATGAAACAAAGCGGATTGTGCCGCTAACCACGTGCCCGGATAACAACCTTGCCTGACCAGGCATACCGGGGCTGAGCAGGCTGACGTCATTTTCCGCGACCTGGGCTGTCACCAGATACGGAGCAAAATCAACCAACTCCAGCAGCGGATCACCGTCCTTGACGAAGGCACCCAGCTCTACCATCCGGTTGTTGATGACGCCATCAAACGGCGCATGAACGGCTGCCGCATCGACTTGTAGTTGCGCCGCAGTCAACTCGGCTTGCGCATTTGCCAATGCCGTGTCGGCCTGGGCCAACAGAGATTCGTTGGCCAGCCCCTGTTTTTTTAGCTGAGTCACGCTGTGTTGTTCCAATTGACGCTGACGCAAATTGGCCTGGGCCTGTTGCACTCGGGCAGGCCAATCGCGTCGGTCAAGCTCGAGCAGCAGCTGGCCACGCCTGACTCTCTGGCCTTTGTGAGCATGAATAGCGTCAACCCTGGCTCTCAATTCGGACTTGATGGTTACGGTACGATTCGCCGCCAGCTTGCCTGATAACTTGATCGAACGGACATGCTGAACCGGGATCAGGTCTTCGACCTGTACCCTGGCAAGCCGTGATGTTTCCTGCGGTATGGCGGTATCTGCTGCTGGTTCGGCATCCGATCCCAGCAACATCCATACGGCGGTTGCAATGATAACGGCGGCAGCGGCAAGGTAGCCACGGTTAAGCGTAATCGACATGGTATTCCGTCCTTTCCATACAAATCCTGATGCCAGTCCGGCCTGCAGATGGCGATGTTACAGTGTGCCGTGAAGGATAATTCACTTTGGCCTGGATGTTTACAAATAGGGGACATCTATTTAATCCTGCACGGCTCTGCGCGAGTGTTGCCGTTGTGCAGGGCGAGGCGGCGAATGCAGCGAAAGGACGCGTCCTTTTCACATTCGTCAACACCGCACTGGACGGCGGCAACCCGCGCCCTGCGGGGGCTGCCGGATGATCTCGACGCTGTGTCGCCGACGTTTGACGTGACCCGTCAGGCCTGCAAGTCGGCTTCGTGATTCGAAAGCATCTGGTAGCCCAGAGTGAGCACCGGATTAAATAGATGTCCCCAATACTTTGCAATCTGATGGCGGTTTGCCTGTTAAGGTGGCGGCAGCACCAGTAAACTGCGCGCTTGGCCCGGTATATTGCGTATTCGGGATGCGATTCTGTCGGTTTGCAGGCGGTTTGTATGGTGTTGGTGAGTTTAAAACAGGCCGAGTTGGCCTTTGGTGATCATGTACTGCTCGATAAGGTGGATCTGGATATCCACTCCGGCGAGCGGGTCTGTATCGTTGGCCGTAATGGCGAGGGCAAGTCAACCTTGCTGAAAGTCCTGACCGGTGAAGTGACAACAGACGATGGGGTTATTCAGCGTCTCGACATGTTGAGTATGGCAACGCTGCAGCAGGCGCTGCCAGAAAAAGTGGATATTCCGGTTTACGATGTGGTTGCCCAGGGGTTGGGGCAGGTGGGTGAAGACATTGCCCGCTATCATGAAGAAACTCACAAGGGAGAGCACGCGGATCTCAACCTGATGGAAAAACTGCAAACCCGCATCGAAGCCAATGACGGCTGGAGTTGGCAGCAAAAGGTCGAGGCGATTATTCAGCGCCTGGATTTACCCGCTGAACGCAGTTTTGCCGAGCTGAGCGGTGGCTGGCAACGTCGGGTTATGTTGGCCAGAGCTCTGGTGGTTGAGCCGGATCTGCTGATTCTGGACGAACCAACCAACCACATGGATATCGCCACGATCAAGTGGCTCGAAGAGCAACTCAAGCAATTCAGTGGCACGCTGGTGTTTATCAGCCACGACCGGGCCTTTGTGCAAAGCCTGGCGACCCGCATTGTTGAGCTCGACCGTGGCCATGTCTACATTTGGCAAGGTGACTATCTCAGCTTTATTGAATATCGGGAAAAACGTCTCGAAGACGAGGCGACCCAGAATGCGCTGTTCGACAAGCGTCTGGCGGAGGAAGAAAAATGGATTCGCCAAGGGATCAAGGCGCGCCGCACCAGGAATGAAGGCCGAGTTGAACGGCTGAAAGAAATGCGTAACGAACGTGGTGCTCGCCGTGAGCGTCAAGGTACCGCCAATATCAATATGACCAGTACCGATTCGTCCGGGAAAATTGTCTTTGAAGCGACGGACATCAGCTATGCCTGGGGTGACCAGCCCCAAGTGGCCCATTTTTCTACCATTATTCAGCGTGGTGATCGCATCGGGCTGGTTGGCCCCAACGGTGCAGGTAAAAGTACCCTGTTAAAGCTGCTGCTGGGACAGCTGCAACCCCAGTCCGGTGAACTCAGGGTTGGCACCAAACTGGAAGTGGCCTACTTCGATCAGTCCCGGCATATGCTGGATGGCAACAAATCGATCGCCGATAACGTCGCTGATGGCAAGGATCATGTCGAAGTGAACGGCCAGAGCCGCCATGTGATCGGTTACCTGGGGGATTTCCTGTTTCCCCCGGAACGTGCCCGCACACCGGTTCGGGCCTTGTCGGGTGGTGAACGTAACCGGGTCTTGCTGGCCAAGCTGTTCCTGAAGCCATGCAATCTGCTGGTGATGGATGAGCCGACCAACGACCTGGATGTAGAAACCCTGGAACTGTTGGAAGAACGGCTGATGGAATATCAGGGCACCCTGTTACTGGTCAGTCACGACCGGGCTTTCCTCGATAACGTGGTTACCCAGTTGCTGGTGTTTGAAGGTGATGGCCATATTGACGAACAGACCGGTGGGTACTCCGACTGGGAAGCCCGCCATCTGGCCAAACAGGCCGCCACCAAGGCAAGCCAAAAAGCCGGTAAACAGCAAAAACAATCACAAAAGTCGACACCAAAGGCGGCAGCAGTGGCGCCTGCGCCAGCTAAGCCACCGGCAGCCAAAAAACTCTCCTACAAACTGCAGCGCGAACTGGATCAGCTACCGGAGCAGATTGCTGCTGCCGAAGCTCGGCGAGATGCACTGGCGGCGACGACTCATGCTGCGGATTTTTATGCTGGCGATGCCGACTCTGTGCAGGCTGTGCTGGCGGAGCTGGCAGCCGCTGAAACAGCAATCGAGCAACTGGAAGAGCGTTGGCTGGAACTTGAGGAAATGGCATCGTGAGCTGGCTTATCCCGCTTGCGGTGGTGCTGGTGGTGTTCGGGTCTGTCTACTGGATGAAACCCAGCCCGCGAGATTCCCGCCTGGCGGCGTTGCGGCTTGATGCCATCAAGGCAGGGCTGCAGGTTCGTCATCATACGTTTCAGGCAGACGCCGCCAAAACCGGGGTGCGGGAAAATATTACCGGTACTTGTTACACGCTGGTGTTCCGGCAGCCAGCGCATGACGAGGGCAAGCCCCGTCAGCAGCTGTTGTTTCGTATCGTCGGCCAACCGGCGTGGGAAACTGCCGGATTGCCGCAAGGACTGTCGTGGCATGATTTACCGGGTGACCCGGCGCAGGGTCAAGAGCAGCGGTTGGCGTTGGCCGAGTCGCTTGGGGCTGGCATTCGAGCAGCGCTGACGGGTCTGAATGATGACGTCCTGTTACTGGAACTGTATGAAAACCGGGTCAGTCTGATTCCGGCAGAGCGAAAAGCCGCCAGTGCCGAAGGATATCTACAGGTGTTGACCGCACTGGCTGTTTTGGCCTGATGAGCGACCAATAAATGCTGGCCATAAAAAAGTAGCCTGATGAGGGCTACTTTTTATGGGTGTCGGATCGGTTGGATCAGATCAACTGCCAATCTTGCCTTCCAGTTCTTCCAAGTGGCGAATAATACGATCGTTGTAACTGATCACCAGGAAAGGAACATCCATTTCGTGTTGACGGGTAATGGAATTGCGCAGAAAACGCCACTTGCTGTTGATGTTGTCCATCAGAATATGAGTGGAGCGCTGGTACGCCACGGCTTTGAGATCTGCCAGTCGGAATTCAAAATCCGAAGTCATCTTCTGCATGGTGCGCTTGTATTCACCCAGATAAACCTCGGAGTCATCCATGGCGGCCGATGCCGCATACTGGGTGGTCATTTCCTGCAACAGCATGGCCATATCACGGACTTTTTCTATCGCCGGGTTGGTATCACTGACTCCGGCAACCTGGTGGTAGGCCGCTGAAATACGAGTAACCAGCGCGTTGTTGAGGCGACCCAGCTCGTCAACCATCTGAACGCTTGGAAAACCCTGGTTTTCAACCAGGTTGCGGTTGCTGTTCAGTGACTGGGTAAAGCTCAGCCATTCTTGCTCAATATCGTTCAGGTGACTGATCAGTTCTTGGCTGGCAACGTTTTCCCGTGCTTGGGCTAGTGACGCATTAAACGATTCCATATCGGCATTCATACGGCGACCGTACTTGCTGTCACCATCCAGGCCGGTATACATAAAAAAGTCAGTCATCACACCAATCGAGGCGAGGCGCATATGCTGTAGCTGGATCATCAGCTCATTGGCGGCCGCATGGGAGGAGACGGATGTCAGCAGGAGTGCCAGGGCAAGGCCCAGCGATTGGAGATATCTAGTCATCATGACCTCAGTCTTTTTATGATTATTTTTATGGTCTTCAGCAGCACCGTCTGTCTGATGATGAGAAAAATGCTCTCAAAAGGCAGGATGGACGCATCGCTGCAAGTAAAGCTGGTTCGAACAATACTACGGTATCTGCTAGCAAATGTCGCGATCTCGTACGTTGGTAGTAGAACGCTTTGATACGAAAAGTAACTATATTAAAGCAGATATTCAACTTGGCTCGTCTGGATGTATTGCCAGTCGCATCATTGCCGATTTTGGCCGTGCTTTTGTTAATCCCTGCTTTGTGGCGTAGCCATTGATGCTTAGCCGCAGCCGTCATTGGCGCGAACAGTCACTGACCTGTTTAGTAGCGAGTCATTATTGTGGTGCTGTCATGAGGGTCTAATCTTGCTATTGACTTTATTCCTCGATTCAACGAAGGTTGCTACAGAATTCAAACGGTCGTATTAATCGAATGTTTGAAACGGCTGTGCTGCATTATGACCAATCAGAACATGATGCAAACGCACTAATAATGGATCGGATTGTCAACAGGCAGTCCTTACGCTAACCACCACTTGGAGATCAGTTGATGATTTACGAAGGTAAAGCCATCACGGTCAGCATGATCGAAGGTGACATCGCCGAACTCAGGTTCGACCTGCAAGGCGAGTCCGTCAACAAATTCAACCGTGCCACGCTGGAAGAATTACAGGCTGCCACTGTTGCGATTGCCGCCAATGATGCAGTCAAGGGCGTGCTGCTAACGTCTGGCAAAGACTCGTTTATCGTGGGTGCCGATATCACCGAATTCGGCAGTTATTTTGCCGGCCCTGAAGAGACGATCGTTGAGTGGTTGGGCTATGCCAACAGTGTATTTTCGGCACTTGAAGACTTGCCAGTACCGACCTTGTCAGTGATCAACGGTGTTGCGTTGGGGGGGGGTATGGAGCTGGTGCTGTCCACCGATATTCGGGTGATGGCAGACAGTGCAAAAATTGGTCTGCCGGAAGTCAAACTGGGCATTATGCCTGGCTTCGGCGGCACCGTGCGCTTGCCGCGTGTGATTGGTGCCGACAATGCGATCGAATGGATTTGCATGGGCAACGAGCAGAAAGCCGACAAGGCGCTGGCCGACGGTGCCGTGGATGCAGTATTCAGTGCTGACACACTGCGCCCACAGGCGCTTGAAATGCTCAAATCTGCAATTGCTGGTGCCATCAACTGGCAGCAACGCCGGGCTGAAAAAACCGCCAAGCTGACGCTGAACACCATGGAATCGATGATGGTGTTCGAAACGGCCAAGGGCTTTGTGATGGGGCAGACCAAGGGTCATTACCCGGCGCCGATCACCGCCATCAAAACGATGCAAAAGCATTGCTCCATGAGCCGCGACAAAGCGCTGGTAGTGGAATCCAAAGGCTTTGCAACGCTGGCTAAAACCACTGAAAGCCAGGCATTGATCGGTTTGTTCCTGAACGATCAGCTGTTGAAAAAGAAAGCCAAGGAATACGACAAGATCGCCAAGCCAACCAACATGGCTGCGGTGTTGGGTGCCGGTATCATGGGCGGTGGAATTGCCTACCAGAGCGCCTATAAAGGCACGCCGATCCTGATGAAAGACATCAACGAAGCCGGTATTGAACTGGGCCTGAACGAGGCTAACAAGCTGCTTTCCCGGCGCGTCGAAAAAGGCAAAATGACGGCTCTGAAAATGGGCGAATCACTGAACCGTATTCGCCCAACCCTGAGCTACGGCGACTTCGGCGCTGTGAATACCGTGGTAGAAGCGGTGGTTGAAAACCCGAACGTCAAAAAAGCCGTTCTGGCGGAACTGGAAGACAAGGTCAGCGACGATACCATCGTCACTTCCAACACCTCGACCATTTCTATTGACCTGCTTGCGGCAGACCTCAAGCGGCCGCAAAACTTCCTTGGCATGCACTTCTTTAACCCGGTACATATGATGCCGCTGGTGGAAGTGATTCGTGGATCAAAAACCTCTGCTGAAGCGGTTGCGACCGTCGTTGCCTACGCCAAAAAAATGGGCAAGACCCCGATTGTCGTCAACGACTGCCCCGGCTTTCTGGTGAACCGGGTACTGTTCCCGTATTTCGCCGGTTTTGCGGCTCTGGTACGGGATGGTGCTGATTTCCAGAAAATCGACAAGGTGATGGAAAAGTTCGGTTTCCCAATGGGCCCTGCTTACCTGCTGGACGTCGTTGGTATTGATACCGGTGTTCACGCCAACGAAGTGATGGCAGCAGGCTTCCCGGATCGCATGAAAGCCGATTACAAAACTTCCATGGAAGTGATGTTTGAAAACAATCGTTATGGCCAGAAGAACGGTGTTGGTTTCTACAAATACGAAACCGACAAGAAGGGCAAGCCCAAAAAAGTCGTTGATGAGCAAACCTATGAGCTGATCAAACCGGTTGTGGCTGCTGCGACTGAGTTTGACGCCGACGAGATAATTGCCCGCTGTATGATTCCGATGTGTATCGAGGTTGCCCGCTGTTTGGAAGAAGGCATTGTGGATACGGCAGCAGAAGCGGATATGGGCCTGATCTTCGGTATTGGTTTTCCGCCATTCCGTGGTGGTGCCTGTCGTTACATGGATACTGTTGGCCTGGCCAGCTTCGTCGCCCTGTGCGACACATTTGCTCATCTGGGCAAACTGTATGAGCCGACTGACCGGATGCGTGTTATGGCCGCCAATGGTGAATCCTACTTCCCGGCAGCAGCCAACGCCCCCGTCACGACAGACAGTGCGGAATAAGAGCGAACCTGGAGAAATTTATGACAACCCTGAATCCCAAAGACGTTGTAGTGATCGACGCGGTTCGTACGCCCATGGGCCGTTCCCGTGGTGGTGCCTTTCGCCATGTGCGGGCCGAAACCCTGTCAGCCACGATTATCGACGCGCTGTTTGAACGTAACCCGGATGTCCCGCCCAAGCTGGTGGAAGACATCATCTGGGGCTGTGTGAATCAGACCAAAGAGCAAGGCTTTAACGTTGCTCGTCAAATTGGTCTGCTGACCAAAGTTCCCAAAGAAGCCGGTGCGCAAACTGTTAACCGCCTGTGTGGTTCTGCCATGAGCGCCATTCACACCGCTGCCCAGGCGATCATGACCGGCAACGGTGATGTGTTTGTGGTGGGTGGTGTAGAGCATATGGGCCACGTAGAAATGACCCATGGCTTTGATCATAATCCGGCATCGTCCAAGCACTTTGCCAAGGCCTCCAACATGATGGGCCTGACCGCAGAAATGCTCGGCAAGATGCATGGCATCAGTCGTGATCAGCAGGATGCCTTTGCGGTGCGGTCGCATCAACGTGCCCACCAGGCAACGCTGGATGGCAAGTTCAAGAATGAAATCGTACCGATTTATGGCCACGATGCGGATGGCAAACAGGTGCTGATCAGTGAAGATGAAACCATTCGCCCGGAAACCACGTTACAGACCCTGGGTGCCTTGCGTCCGGCATTTGATCCCAAGAGTGGTACGGTGACGGCGGGTACGTCTTCCCAGATCACTGACGGCGCTGCTGCGATGTTGTTGATGAGTGCTGAAAAAGCCGAAGAGCTGGGCCTCAAGCCGCGCGCTCGTATCGTTTCCATGGCGGTTGCCGGTGTGGATGCGGCGATTATGGGTTACGGCCCGGTGCCAGCGACCAAAAAAGCCTTGAAGCGTGCTGGTCTGGAGACCACGGATATTGATTACTGGGAATTGAACGAAGCCTTTGCGGCCCAGTCACTCCCTTGTATCAAGGATCTGAAGCTAACCGAAATTGCTGAAAATCGTATCAATATCCATGGCGGTGCGATTGCTCTGGGTCACCCGCTGGGGTGTTCCGGTGCCCGTATTTCCACCACTCTGATCAACGTGCTTGAGCAGGAAGGTGGACGCTATGGCGTCTCGACCATGTGTATTGGTTTGGGTCAGGGTATCGCCACCGTGTGGGAACGCCTCTGATTATCGTCAAGTATTCAATGCATCAACAGCCTGTCTGGGCTCGACAGTCTGTTGTTGCAAAGAATGGAAAAAGCCCGCAGCGATAACCGCTGCGGGCTTTTTTTGTTTAGCGGCCAGGGTGATATGGCGGGCTACTGGATAACTACTCGGGCATTCAGGGGCTGAATCGGACGGCTGTTTTCACCGATCAAACGTGTGAAGGCGGCAATTTGATCAGCAGAGGCTTCAATCGGGGTTTTCAGTACAAACCAGCTGACGCCTTCAGTACAGGGTGGGGTCGTCAGGGAGCCGTTGTATTGTATGTAATCCAGGGATTCGGGCAGCAGTTTTGATATGTCCAGCCCGTTGTCCAATTCCTTTTTCTCACCAGGCAGGGGAAGGTCGCCCCAGACTTTGGCCAATTCCTTATTTTCTTCACCAGCCTGGAACATGATGGCCAGCACCGCCAGCCGACCTTCCGGAGTGGCATGGACAAGATGCATGGCCATGGGATACGACTTGCCTTCGATACGGTTTTCAGCCGGCGTGTGGAAATGGAACTGAATCAGGTTAAAGCTGCGAAAACCCACATTCAAGGTATTGCCCGCGGCGTAATTCACCTGCACCGTGTGACCGTTGTTGAGGATTTCCTTGCCGCCGGGATGGTAATTCAAGACCAGAGGTATCTGATCGGCTGCGATCATCTCGGTCAGATTCAATGGCGATTGGTTCAGGCCACTGCCGCAGCTTGTATAGTCTGCAGATAGGGTGGCCCAATGCTCGGGGCCATCGTCACCCTCGTAACTCCAGTGTGGTGATGGATTGGCGCTGGCAATCAGGCTATTCAGGGTGAGTGCACTGATCAGGATCAGGGCAGACTTTTTAATCATGGGTTATCTCTGCTGGCTAGGTGATGAATCAAACCTGGGGTTCCTTACGGACTGCACTCGTCGCTGTTGTTCGTATAGGGGACATAGCTGGCTTGCTCTGTCTGTGGTTACAGAACCACAGATCAAACCGGCTGAAAAAATGCAGTGACTGGGTGTCGATCTACGCATGAGATACCAGGTTGACAGGAAGGTTGCATAACGTCGGCCTGATTGGAACGGCCCCTTCGGGTTAGGTGACTCCTGCACACCAGGCGCAGGAGCAGGTGGGCGTGTGCTTCCGCGTTGTTATAGAACCAGGCGAACAATGCCGCTCAAGCGACCGGCATTGATTACGGGTAAACACAGTATGGGAGCGGTCAGATTCCGACTGGCCAGATGGGGGACACCACTGAGCCAGACTTTGCCAAGCTGACCTTCTCCACGCTCAATCTGATCCCCATCATAGCGCTGGTGGAGATCTGAGCCATCAATGGCAAAGCCATCGTGGAATTTCAGCTGGTTGCCATCTGGCAGCCAGACTTCATATTGGCTGGCGATAGGCGTACCCAGTGTGGATAACAGGCACACCACATGGCCATTCCTGTGATTATCGATATACGGCAAAGCGAGGCCGGTTGCGAGCCCGCATTCTTCGGCGGGATGAGCACGGATAAAGCAGTGACGATTCGCCAGATTCTGTAGTAACAGTGGCTGATCCAGCTGCCATGCCTTGCCTGGCAGACTTTCTCCCTGTTGGATGGTCATATTGCGAGATATGGCGGCAAATTGCTCCAGTACACCGTAATAACCATCCATCAGGTTTAACTGCTGTGGGCTTTGGGTATCATTTTGCCAGATTTCGACAGCGCCACTGGCGGTTCCGGGGTTACCACAAAAGAGCACCACAACCGCTTGAAGAAAATCACCGGCAAAGATCGGAATTGCAAGACCTGAGTCTATTCCAGTATCAGAAATAAAATTGCTGCGTTTGAAGCGGTCACTTCTGAGATCAGACCAGAGAACCGGGTGGCCACATTGCCAGGCACTACCAGGTAAACCCTCGCCATAACCAAAGGTCATGGTCGCACTGATTTCGGCAAAATGGCCCAGTTCTCCGTAGTAACTGGCTGCAGCGTGTAAATGACTGGAGCGGTCAGACTCCGTATGGTTTGGTACCCAAATTTCTGCTGCTTTTATAAACGCATTCATCGATATCTCCCTGATAAGCGACAGAATCATCTCTGTGGTCGTGTTCAGGGGCCACCTGAACTTGTTGCGCTTTTAACCGGCTATTGACAATCTATCGGCGTGACGATGACTGCGTTAAAAATGATCTGAAAATATTCATAAGTGACTTATCAACTCCGACGTTCGGTCATGATTACCCTGTACTTGCGGCCTAGCAGGCCGTTGATTTTATCCCTGATGCCTACTGGCTTCGATACAATACTCTTTTTCAATGGATTCCCGGACTCCCATGCGTGGCGCTGACATTACCCAAGAAGCCTTGTTCACCACCATCAAACTGGATGAACTGGTTCCACAGGATCACCCTTTGAGATCCATCAAAATCCTGTTTGATCAGGCGCTCACCAATATCGATTGGAAACTCAGCCTGATCTATTCCGAGCGTGGCCGGGAATCTATTCCTCCGGAGCGTCTATTGAGAGCCTTGCTGCTGCAAATCCTCTTCAGTATTCGCAGCGAACGGCAACTGGTCGAGCAGATTCAGTACAACATGCTTTATCGCTGGTTTATTGGTTTGAGTATTGATGATCCGGTCTGGGATCATTCGACTTTCAGCGTCAATCGGGATCGTTTGATCCGCCATGACGTCAGCACCGAATTATTCGCCGAGGTGATTGCCACAGCCCGAAAACAACAACTCCTGTCGAACGATCATTTTAGTGTCGATGGCACATTGATGCAGGCCTGGGCTTCCCAAAAGAGTTTTCGGCCAAAGCAATCTGATGACGATCAGGATAAGGGCGAAGGGCCATCCGGACGCAATCAGGAAGAGAACTTTCGTGGCACCAAACGCCGTAATGACACGCATGAATCAACCACGGATCCGGATGCGAGGCTGTTCAAAAAATCCAAAGGACAAGAGGCCCGATTATCCTTCATGGGACACACTGTCATGGAAAATCGGAATGGTTTGATCGTTGCGACACAAGCCAGTCTGGCGACCGGAACAGCGGAAAGAGACGTCGCCCAAGGGCTTTTAAAAGCACTGCCGGGAGCTCATCGTAAAACCGTGGGTGCGGATAAAAACTACGACACCAAAGGGTTTGTGAAGGAATGCAGGAAGCACCGCATCACGCCCCATGTTGCTCGCAATGACAAACGGTCAGGTGGCTCAGCCATCGATGGTCGAACCAGTAACAAAGCGGGTTATGCCGCCAGTCAGATTGTGCGTAAACGTGTCGAGGAACCTTTCGGCTGGGGTAAGACCGTCGGCCACTTACGGCAGTTAAAAGTGAGAGGACTTGCGAAGGTCAACAGTGTTCTTGAGATGACCATGATGGCTTATAACCTGGTGCGAATGTCCAAGTTACAGGGTCAATCCGTCTGATGACCGGAAACGGGATGGATCATCCTGTTTCCGGTGGAAAAACCACTCAAAAAACAACCAAATAAGCGTGATTTAGCGAGTTGAAAAGCTTCTGTCAGCAAAGCGAATAAGAATTTCAACAGCCTGCTAGAAACGTTTTCACCAGCTGTTGAGTCGTGGTATTGCTGTTGAGATATTCAATTGCGACGTTAATACTCGTCTCGGGTATTCCGTTATTGTCTATCAACGGGATCTGTTGTCGAGGGCTCCTCTGTTTTCGTTTGTAGCTTGTTCAGTGCAGGATGTACACCGCAAGCGTAGGGTACTTGTACCTGCTGATTCAGCATGAATCTAGCGAAGCAAGATGATTTTCAGAGATAGTCCAGCAATGAAGTCAATATTGCCGTTTTGCTAATAAAGTTAATAATAAGTGAGCATATGATGGTGGTTCAGACCGCGCTGGTATTACTGGCTTTTGCAGCCAATTCTCTTTTATGCCGCTGGGCTTTGAGGGAATACAGTTTTGATTCCGAAAGCTTTACGATCATCCGTCTGGTGGCGGGTGCGGTGATATTGAGTGTGTTGCTGTGGTATCAGAATATCCGCTTGGGGAGCCGCAATTGTGTCTGCCCGAACAGCCGGCGCTTCTGGTTACTGGGGCTGGGGTTATTTGTTTATGCGTCGGCATTTTCCATGGCGTATGTCAGTCTGGATACCGGTGTCGGGGCTTTCGTATTGTTCGCCACAGTACAGCTTGGGCTGCAATGGGTAAATATCTGGCGCGGCGCACGGCCTGGAGCCTGGCAGCTGGTGGGGATGTTGGTCTCGATTACCGGGCTGGCCTTGCTGCTGCTGCCTGGCAGTGCACTGTCTTCCTGGTGGGCAGTGCTGTTAATGGTCACGGCTGCACTCGGTTGGACTGGTTTTGTGGTGCTGGGCCAGGGTTCGTCAACACCTTTGGCAGATGTGCAAGCTGCCTTTGTCGCTGCTAGTCTGCTGTCGATACTATTAATACCTTTTACGGTTGAGCCCGAGTTGTCGAATTGGCGGCCTTTGCTGCTTGCAGTGATATCGGGTGCCATCGCCTCAGGGCTGGGTTACTTTGGCTGGTATCGGGTTTTGCCCTGGCTGGGGATCCATCGTGCTGCTCAGGTACAGCTATTGGTGCCGGGGCTGGCAGTATTGATGGGGGCGCTGGTGTTATCCGAGCGTTTAACAACCTTGATGTTGCTGGCCATGGGGCTGATTGTGGCCGGTGTTTTGATTGCGATTCGGGCGCGCCGATCCGTTGATACCTGAACCAGGCCTCACACATCGGTGCCGATCCAGACAACCCGACCGATAATTTCCAGCTGGTTCATGTCGTTTTGTTCCAGTAATACGTCGTTGTAGTGCTTGTTGTCCGACAGTAGCCAGACCCCTTGTCCCGGTACTCTCTGGATGCGTTTGATCATTTCGAAATTTTCTTCCCGCAAGGCATAGAGGCGACCATCCAGAAGCGACCTGTTCTGGGTGTCGATCAGCACCAGGCTGCCGTCGGGAATGGTCGGATTCATACTGTCGCCCCTGGCCGTCAGTATCACCAGAGACTGGTCGTTCAGACCTCGCTGTTTGACCCAGTGGCTCGGCAGTGCAAATTCCGGACTCGCTGTCCGGGTTTGGCAATGCTGGTGAGAGGCGGTATAGCAAGGGATCGATTTCAGCTTGCTGTCGTTGGCAGACAAGGTGTCATATTGATCCGCATGCATCAGCCCTTCACCGGATACCGCCCATTCAATAGAAACATTCGCTGCCTTGGCCATGGCGACCAGAGGCTCAACGGTTGTCGCACTGGCACCCTTGATGCAACGATAGAGTTGTGACTCCGAGATACCTGCGGCATCGGCGAGTTTTTTCTTGCTGCCGACCAGATCGGCCATCGCAGCAATTCGTTGTCCCAGACTGGTCAAAAAATCCATCGATTTTTTACTTTCACTGTCGGTCGGTGCGCTATTCATGTCGTCGCTGCTGGTTAGGTATGCAAAACCGCTTGTGTGTCTCACTCGGAGTGTTGGTGTCACACATATATGCTTGTATCTGTTGACTTGGTTGCATATGTGTCAATATGCTCCGCACATCTCTGAGAGACCAACGAGAGGTTGCTGGGTATTTGCGGGCAAACAGTTACGTGTCCATGCAAAAGGCGACCGTTTTTATACTGTCAGTGTATTTCCAGCAGGCAGTATAAAAACACAAAGTTGATTTTGCATTAGTAAAAATTGGTACTTTTGCCTGAGAAAATGGGTTTGGACTATAGATTTTGCCCATTAAAGGGTCATATCGGCTGTGAGTGTCTCTTGACGCGCAGCAAGATGTTCCCAAATCAGTACCGCAGTGGAACTGGTTGGAGAAAATGAAAAATGGCGTTCAGATAGTATGCTTGATGCTTTCCGCGTTGCCATATGGTCTGGCAAGCTTGCTGGCGATGAACTCAGCGCAAGCGAGCTGAGCGGCGGTTCTATTCAAATGACTGCCAGAGTTTTACTCTTGTTGCAGCTACGGGCACGGTTTGTTTTCGCTGCCTCCGCGTTTTCCGGTTTTGTTAATGTTCATCTGTTCCACCCTGTTGTATTGAAGATATTGCGTTAATCGCGGATGTCTGGCCTCTATTGAGAGGATCGTTGTAAGAAGGTGAGGTCGATCCAACAGGCTTTCAGACGCCAGGATTGCTATCTCACGGATGTAAGGACGTCATGGCAGACAACTGCGAGGCATCTTCCGTTTTTAGAGCTAGCGGTTTGTGATATTTGTCAGTGGAACCATGATTACCGATAATTTGTTGACTGAAACGTGATTGAAATCAACGCTGTTGAGCTTTGGCAGATTGATCGTTTCAAGTCATATGTACGCTTTAGAGGAACTGATTATGGCGTTTGTCGTCGCCGAAAGTCTTGCAGAACAAATAGCCAACCACCTTGCAGATCGCATTATTCAGGGTGATCTGGTGAATAATGAACGTATTCAGGAAGCCCGTATCGTCAGTGAATTGCAAGTCAGTCGTGGCTCTGTACGTGAAGCACTGTTGATTCTGGAGCGTCGCCACCTGGTGACTATTCAGCCGCGCCGTGGTGCCTATGTGACTGAATTGAATGCTGACCGGGTACGTAGCCTTTATCGCCTGTACGGTAATCTGCTCGAAATGCTGGCCGAAAAGCTGGCCTGGAGCTGGAAAGAAGAAGACAAGAAAAAGCTGGAGTTGCTGGTCAACAAGCTCCGTAATACGGCTGCTGTACATGATCACCATCTTTTTATCGAAGCCAATTTTGAACTGATTTCCAGTGCTGCCGTCGCCGCTGGTAATGAGTATTTGAAAACCGCACTCGACAATCTGCAACCTCCCTTGCATCGTGCGCTGGCATTGGCATTACGCAAAAACCTTGGCGAAATGGACGAAACCAGCCTGTTTGTTACTCGCCTGATCGAATGCACACTCAGCGACCAAAATGATGAGATACCAGCGTTGGTCAATGAGTATTGCAAACGTCATTGCTCGCTGGTGGTTCAGGCAATCGAAGCCAACACACTGAAAGAGTCTGTGTAACATACCCGGAGTGGCCGTAGCCCGCCGGGTTAGCCACTTCAAATCAACACCGCTATCATAGCGGGCTGTCGTCTCCAGCCCACCGGATTCCTATGCGCCTGAAGGCCATCAAACTCTCTGGCTTCAAATCTTTTGTCGATACGACCACCGTCAGCTTTGATACCAACATGACCGGTATCGTTGGCCCCAATGGTTGTGGCAAGTCCAACACCATTGATGCCGTCCGCTGGGTGATGGGGGAAAGCTCGGCCAAATACCTGCGCGGCGACTCCATGACGGACGTCATTTTTAATGGATCTTCCGAGCGCAAACCGGTTGGCAAGGCCAGCGTCGATCTGGTGTTTGACAACAGTGATCAGACCTTAAGGGGCGAGTACGCCGCCTACACCGAAATCAGCGTACGCCGTCAGGTTACCCGAGATGGCCAGTCCACCTACTTTCTGAATGGCAGCCGCTGCCGTCGCAAGGATATTACCGACCTGTTTCTTGGCACCGGCCTGGGGCCGCGTTCCTATGCCATTATCGAACAGGGCATGATTTCTCGCCTGATTGAGGCCAAACCAGAAGAGCTGCGGGTGTACGTCGAAGAGGCCGCAGGTATCTCTCGCTACAAGGATCGTCGCCGCGAGACCGAGAACCGCATGCGACGTACGCTGGAAAATCTTGAGCGTCTGCAAGACATCCGCGATGAACTCACGCGCCAGCTCGGTCATTTACAACGTCAGGCCGAAGCGGCTGAAAAGTACAAGGCGCTGAAAGCCGAAGAGCGGCAAAAGAAGGCTCAACTGCAAGCCCTGAAGTGGCAGCAGTTGGATCAGGACTATCGGAAACGGGAGTTGTTCATTACAGAACTGGACACCCGTTTTGAAAAACACCGCTCTGAACAAGTCAGGATTGACGCGGATTCCGAAGCGCTGCGGCTGTTACAGAGTGAAGACAATGAGCGGTTCCAGGCTGTTCAGGGTCGCTTTTACGAAGTTGGTGCTCGAATTGCCCGACAAGAACAAAAGATAGAACACCAGTCGCAAATGTCGCTGGAGCTGGATCGTAATCTGGCGGAAGCCGAACGGCAGCTGGAAGCCTGTCAGATTGCCCTGGAAGCCGACCAGCAGCAGCTGGATAACCTCGAAGCCGAGCGACTGCAACAGGAGCCAGAACAGGAACTGCTGGCAGAATTATTACTCCAGGCCAAAGACCAGCTTGATGATGCCGAACGCGAACAATCCCGCTGGCAGGATGACTGGCAGCAGTTTACCCAGCGTGCCGGTGAGCCCGCCCGGCAAGCGGACGTCGCACACACACGCATTCAATCCCTCGACCAGCAGTTGCTGCGATTGCAACAACAGATACACAAGTTGCAAGGTGAGCAACAGCAGTTGCAAAACAACCCCGAACTCGACGAAATCCAGTTACTGCAAGAGGAAGCCGCCGAATATGAACTGCAAGCGGAAGAACAGCAGCAACGTGTCGACAGCAGTCGGGAGCAGGCCGAACGAGTCCGTGCCGATATCGAGCAACAGCGGCAACAGGTGGAAACCGGTCGGCAGCAGCTGAATCTGCTCAGTAACCGCAAGGCCACACTGGAAGCCCTGCAAAAAGCGGCGCTGGGGCAAAGCAGTGATGCCATGGCACGTTGGCTCGAAAGCCGACAATTGTCACGCAAACCCCGTTTGGCAGAACGACTGCAGGTTGAAAGTGGCTGGGAAACCGCCGTGGAAGCGGTATTAGGCGACTACCTGCAGGCGCTGGTGATCGATAATCTGGACATGGCGAGCCAATGGCTGGACAGCTTGCAGGAAGGCAACCTGGTGCTCTGGTCGGGTCTCGAACTACCGCCGTCAGATTCTCCGCTGGCGTCTGACTCATTGTTACAACGGCTGCAATCTCCCTACCAACTGGGCGATTTACTGGCTCCGGTTCGAACCATTGGTTCACTCGATCAGGCGCTGGCCCGGCGGCAGGAGTTGGCTCCGGGTGAAAGCTGGATGACGCCCGATGCGGTACGGGTGGGTCGTGACTGGTTACGAGTGCAACGCCAGGCGGAAAGTCAAGGCAGTGTACTGGGCCGCCAGCAAGAACTGGAATTACTGCTGGAGCAATGGGACCAGCTCGATATGGATGTTGAAGAATGGGAAGCAGAATACGAAGCGGCACGTATGCGTCTGCACGGACTGGAGCAGCAACGCGACGCCGCCCAGCGTGAATGGCAACAAGTGAACAGCCAACTGATGACCTTACAGGCCCAGCTTTCAGCCCATCAGGCACGAGCAGAACAGTTTGCGCAACGCAGCCAGCGTATCGACGATGATCTGGCTGAAGCTCGTGAACAGCAGGCGTTATTACAGCAAGAACTGGAAGAAACCCGTATGCAATGGCAGCAAGCCAGTGATGCCATAGAACTGTACGGCGATGAACGAGATCAGCTGCTGTTGCAGCGGGACAGTAAGCAACAGCAACTGGACGATGCCCGTTCAGTGTTACAGCAGCGGCAGCAGGGAGCCCATCAGGCAGAACTGGGCCAGCGTGAGCTGGATAGCCGCATTCAGGGGCTGAACACCGCCATCCAGCGATTAAGCGTCCAGCTGGAACAGTGGCGCAGTCGAAAACAGACTATACTGTCAAGCCAGAAACAGGATCACAGTATTGATCTGACGCACTTGAAAGAAGAATTGCAGCAACTATTGGAACAGCGTCAGCAAGCTGAACAGCAGGTACAGGAAGCTCGTTCCCGCTTGGAACGTTCAGAGACCGGCTTGCGTCAGCTGGAACAACAACGTAGCCAGGCGGAACAGCAAGCACTGGATGTACGTAACCAGCTCGAAGCGGTACGAATGGAATGCCAGGCACTGGATATACGTCGTCAGGCACTGATTGAACAACTGCAAGAAGAGAAACTCACCCTGAAAGAAGTACTGGATAACATGCCAGATGAAGCGGATCCCGAGCAGTGGCAGCAGGATCTGGCGGATCTTGGTGAACGTATTCGCCGGCTCGGCAATATCAACCTGGCAGCGATTGATGAATACCGCCTGCAATCCGAGCGCAAGACATATCTGGATGCCCAGAACAACGACCTGGAAACCGCGCTGGCGACACTTGAAAGCGCAATCCATAAAATTGACCGGGAGACCCGTACCCGCTTTAAAGAGACCTTTGATAAAATCAATAACGGACTGGCAGAGCTGTTTCCCAAAGTCTTTGGTGGTGGCCATGCCTGGCTGGATCTGACCGATGACGATTTGCTGAATACCGGTGTCGCTATTATGGCGCGCCCTCCGGGCAAGAAAAACAGCACCATTCACCTGTTGTCTGGTGGGGAGAAAGCATTAACGGCCATTGCCCTGGTGTTTTCCATCTTCCAGTTGAATCCGGCACCGTTTTGTATGCTCGATGAAGTGGATGCACCACTGGATGATGCCAATGTCGGACGTTATGCCAAACTGGTAAAAGCGATGTCAGACAAGGTGCAGTTTATTTTTATTACCCACAACAAAATTGCGATGGAAATGGCATCCCGGCTGCTGGGAGTCACCATGCAGGAACCGGGCGTATCAAGACTGGTCTCCGTTGATGTAGAGGCAGCCACAGAAATGATCGAACAGTAGCGATAATCTGGAAATAGAACCGGAAGAATAACGGGCAGCCTACAACGGGTTGTATGAGACATCAGATCCAGTTGCCCGACAAAACACAAACGATGAGGACGTTATGGAATTGACCTGGAAAACGGTCATGATATTGCTGGGTTTACTGGCAGTCGTGATTATTGTAGTGGATGGCATACGACGTATGAAACGTGCTCGCGCCATGGCACTGAAGCTGGATATCAGCAAAGATTTTAAATTTCCGGAAGGTAACCACAACCCGGAATTACCCGGTGGCCGTTTTCGGGTTGTCGGTAATCCGGCAGCAGCGGAGGCAGACGCAGACGCCCGCGTCAGTGCGCCAGATACGGATACCCGGCTTGATGGATTTGCAAATACAGCAGATGGCGTGCCTGACTTGATATCAGAGGACGATCGTAGCGCCTTGAATGAACAACGTCATGCTGCAGAGAACCCACTGATGGAGAGCGGAGCTGGCGACGAGTCGATCAGCGAGTCGATCAGCGATGGCGATGAACTGGCAGCTCCCCGCAGGGAAGCATTTCATGCGCTCGAACCCGATGGCCTCGAATCCGATGAGCAGGCCCTGCAGCAAAATCTCCATAGTTGGCTGAACTCTCGCAGCCGTGAGCTGGAGGAAACACCCGCAGATCAGGCTCCCGCCGCCATTATTCCAAAAGCCCGGCCAGTCAATCTGGATGAAGCCGTGCCGCTGTTGATGACGGTAGAAGCGTTGGGCGAACGCAATGTCATTATCGAACCGGAGTTGCACGTTGAAGTGCAGGATACCGCTGACGAGCAACCGCTGACGGCAGAGGACGACGAAGCAGACCCACTGCTGGCCGATGCTGACTATCAAGAGAGCGGTCAAGCGGGTGAGCAAGAGACGGTTCATCTGGAAGATGAAATTGCCCAGCAGGAAGAGCAGGGCGCTGACCAGGGCAGTGAGTTGATTATCTATGCCGGGGACGATGCCGAGCAACTGTCCACCCGTGCGGCGGCAGAGGTGGTACTGGTGATTCATGCCCGCGCCCGCGAAGACGCCGGATTTTCAGGCCGTTCTCTCTTACACCTGTTTGATGGTTGCGATTTACGTTACGGCCAGGAACAAATCTTTCATCGATTTGAAGATGCAGATGGCAAGGGGCCAATCCAGTTTTCGGTCGCTCAAACCTATGAACCCGGTGTTTTTAGCCCGGCTAGCATGGAAGATGAGCACTTTTCCGGGTTGACGTTCTTTTTAAGCTTGCCGGGAGCAAAGCGTCCGTTAGAGGCTTATCAGGCGATGTCTGAAATGGCGCGCCTGTTGGCAGACCATCTCAACGCCGAACTCAAGGATGCGACTCACAGTACCTTCACCAAACAAACGGTCGAGCATGATCGTCAGCAAATTCTCGAATATGAACGTCGGCAAGCCTTGCTGGCGAAAAAACAGGCTGCGGGCAAGCGACGTTAACTTCGTTGCCAGCTTATTGCCGAACAACCGAACCCTTCAGGCGCGGCACTGACCGCGCTTGCCAGTGCGAGCCAGATAGTCATGTCTTCCCCAGATACATCGTCAACCCAGTCCAATGTGTTACCGACGCAAGCCCGCACACGTATTGAACAGCTGCGTCAGCAAATCAACGACCACAATCATCGTTATTACGTATTGGATGAAGCGGCGATTCCGGATGCGGAATACGACCGCCTGATGCGTGAACTACAGACGCTGGAAGCGCAATATCCTCTATGGATAACTGCCGACTCTCCAACCCAGCGAGTAGGGGCAGAGCCACTGGCGGCGTTTGATCAGGTTCAACATGAACTACCCATGTTGTCGTTGGATAACGCCATGAACGCGGAAGAGTTTGCTGCGTTTTATCAGCGTATCCGCGATCGCCTGAAAACGACGGACGAGATTGAACTGGTTTGCGAACCGAAACTGGATGGCCTGGCCGTCAGTTTGCTTTATGAGCAGGGCAAGCTGGTACGGGCAGCAACCCGAGGTGATGGCCAGACCGGCGAAGACATCACCCGTAACGTACGTACCATCAACAACGTACCCTTACGCCTCCAGGGTGACGCCTGGCCACGACGTATTGAAGTGCGTGGTGAAGTGTACATGCCCAAAGCCGGGTTCGAGGCCTACAACGCCAAAGCCAGGGCTGCGGACGAAAAAGTGTTTGCCAACCCGCGTAATGCGGCGGCTGGCTCACTACGTCAGCTTGACGCTCGTATTACCGCCAAACGGCCGCTGGAATTCTGTGCTTACAGCATCGGCATCGTGTCGGATGAATTTGGGCTGGCAACGACACATCGCGGGATTCTGGATCAGATTCAGGGTTGGGGTATCCGCATTAACCCGGAAACCCGCACTGCGAATGGTCTGGAGCAGGCGCTCGATTGCTATCGGCTGTTAGGAGAAAAGCGCCACCAGCTGGGCTACGAAATTGATGGTTCAGTGTTCAAGGTGAATGCGCTGGCATTGCAGCAACAGCTGGGATTTGTCGCCCGCGCGCCACGTTGGGCGATTGCCTATAAATTTCCGGCGGTGGAGCAGATGACACGCTTGCTCGGGGTCGACTTCCAGGTTGGTCGTACCGGCGCAGTAACCCCGGTGGCACGACTGGAACCCGTGCATGTGGCCGGAGTGACCGTCAGCAATGCCACGCTGCATAATATGGATGAAGTGGCGCGCCTGGGTGTGCGTATTGGCGATACTGTGATTGTGCGCCGGGCGGGTGACGTGATTCCCCAGGTGGTCTCCGTGGTACTGGAGCAACGGCCGGAACACACCGATGCCATTCTGATACCGGACAGCTGCCCGGTGTGTGACTCGCTGATTGAAAAGGTGGAAGGTGAAGCCGTGGCCCGTTGTACCGGTGGCCTGGTGTGTGCCGCGCAACGCAAGGAAGCGATCAAGCACTTTGCCTCGCGCAAGGCGCTGGATGTTGAAGGCCTGGGCGATAAACTGATTGAACAGCTGGTGGCGGCCGATCTGATTGATTCCGTCGATGACCTGTTTCACCTGACGCTGGAGCAGTTGTCCGGTTTGGAGCGTATGGGGGAAAAATCGGCAACCAACGTACTGGCGGCACTCGACAAGGCCAAACAGACCACACTGGGCCGTTTTTTGTATGCGCTGGGTATTCGCGAAGTCGGCGTAGTGACTGCCCAGAGTCTGGCGGATCATTTCGGTTTTTTGCAGCGGATTATGGATGCCAGTATTGAGCAATTACTGGACGTTGCCGATGTGGGCAGCGTTGTTGCCAGTCATGTCGTCAACTTTTTTGCTGAAGCCCACAACCGTACCGTGATCGAGCAACTCAAAAACGCCGGAGTGGTCTGGCCCGAAGGGGAGCCGGTCAGAGCGGCTGCCGAAGACTTGCCACTGGCCGGGCAAACGGCCGTGATTACCGGTACGTTGACGGCGTTGTCCCGTGATGAAGCCAAAGCCCATTTACAAACCCTGGGTGCCAAGGTGACCGGCAGTGTTTCGGCCAAAACCGACTTTCTGGTAGCGGGTGAAAAAGCAGGCTCAAAACTGGCCAAGGCGACTCAGCTTGGGGTCAGCGTCTGGGATGAGACCCGGTTACTGGCCGTACTGGAAGAACATGGTATTCATGTCTGATATACATGCTGATATACATGCTGATATACATGGTAGGAGGCCCCTTGGGGCCGAATGATGTGAATGATGTCTGCTTGAGTCAATGATGGGTAAGATGGGTACGCTGATATTGGTTAACAGGGGGCAGGGATGTGAAGCGACCAGGATACGCACTCATACAGGCACGAATACAAGCACCACAGACATCGCAAGCAGTACTCGTACACAAGTTGGCCATGGCGGGTCGTGTTGGTAAACGCATCAACGCGTTTTTACTGCCGGTGTTACTCGCGGCGTTGCTTTCCGCCTGCTCCACACCACAGCCAAAAAATATCAACGACGTCTGCGCCATCTTTGATGAACAGTACGACTGGTATTCCGCATCAAAAGCAGTGGAAGATCATTATGGCATTCCCATTCCGGTCACCATGGCGTTTATTCATCAGGAATCCCGCTTCATCGGCGATAACCGGCCACCGCGCAAATGGTACTTCTGGATTATTCCCGGTGGTCGGCCATCCACGGCCTATGGTTATGCCCAGGCTCTGGATACCACCTGGCGTGAATACCAGCAAAAAACCGGCCGCTGGAGTGCCGATCGGGATGATTTTGAAGACGCCGTCGATTTTGTTGGCTGGTACAACCTCAACAGTGTCAAGCGTGCGCATATTCGCCCCAACGATGCCTATCGCCTGTATCTGGCTTATCACGAAGGCGCTGGTGGTTACTTGAAAGGCAGCTATCAGCATAAAAAATGGTTATTGGATATCGCCCGCAAGGTTGACCAGCGGGCCCGTCGTTACACCAGTCAGTTGCAACAATGCCGCGACTCGCTGGACGACGGCTGGTTCTGGCGTGGCCTGTTTGGGCAAGCCCCTTTTTCAGTACCCTTGTCTCCCGCTCAGCAAGCCATCGCAGCGCGGGTGTTATGGTCTCAGGCTGGATAAAGGCTGTCGTTCAGGCCGTGATCAGGCGCTTTTCCCTGCATACCCTGTTGCTTGCGCCAATTATCCAGTCGGGTATGCAACTGTTTGCCATCGAACCTCGCGTTATCCGCTACGGGGGCGTAAAGGCTGGCATCCAGCTGTTGCAGTAGTGTCGCCAGCTGCGGATCATGGGCGTGTTCCGCCAGCTGATCGAGCCGCTGTATCCGGGTATCTGCCATCTCGTGGTGGAGCCAGGCCAACAGGGCGGTACGGATTGCACGGGTGTTACCCTGGTTGCATGCGGTTGTCAGACTGGACCAGCTGCCCAGACCGCCAGCTGTATGACCGTTGGTCGGTGCTGACGGTCGACGATTACGGCGCCTCCACCAGTACAGTGTCAGCAGGTTGGTACACAGCAGAATCAGCGCGAGAATCCAGCCAATCAGCCCTGTTGTATTGATACCATGAATACTTTCCCGATGGCTGGCCGCCATGCCATCTGTGCTGTTCGCTACTGGTTGGCCTGACTGGGCTTGAGCGGATGCCGTCTGCGGGTAGTTGGCCCCGGCGGCTGCAAGCGTGTTGCCACCGGTTGGCGGGTTAGTGCTGGTATGAGCCGGATTCGGTAATACTGTCAGCGTGCGTGCTGGCAGGGTAGCGTATTGCAGTTGATTACTTTGGGTGTTCCACCATGGAATGCGCACTTCGGGCAGGATTACCTTGCCAGCCACGGTTGGCACCATGGCTACGGCTTGTTGAAACTGGCCGCTGATGCCGTTATCACTGACGTCATCATGGTACTCCGACTGATCTGGATACTGCTTCAGGCCGGTGGGTTGCGGCAAATCCGGCAAGACGATCTGACTGGCCGACATCCTTTCTGTATTGATAGTTAGCGTTCGCGTAATCGGTTCTCCAGCCTGCCATTGCTCCGGGTCGGCACTGAACTGTTCTGTCAGGCTGAGCTGATGCGCGGGTAGCCAGGGAGCAGTAGGGTAGGTGGCAGGAATCGGCAGAATCTCCAGTTCGAGCGGCCGCGTGACGGCGGAAATCATGGTGCGTTTACCACCCCAGGGATCGCCGCTGTTTTGCACAATGCCGACGGCCTGGAAGCGTTGACCGGGTATCACCAGCTTGCCGGCTTTTTCCGGGTAAATAACGTAACGCCGCTCATAAACGCCGACCCGTTCGCCGTTGAGCATACTGGTGTATTGTTTGGGTTCGCCGAGCATTTCGACGCGGGCGTCTTCAACATCAAGGTCGCTGAGATTGGCATCGCGATGGTTCACCCGGTAGTAGAGTTTCTCGGTGTAGAGAATTTGTCCCTGTACATAGCGCTCTGATTGTTGATCCAGCTGGATATCAAAAAAGGCGTATTTGTCGTCTTGTTCCTTGATGCTGCTGGATAACGGATCAACCCGGATAGTGAGTGGCTGGCTGCGTTCGCCCTTGAATTCAATTGCCGGAATGGTCAGTGTCCCCGTGCGTTTGGGCACCAGTGTCATGGTCCATTCGGTGCGTGAGCTACTGTCGCCATTAACCGAGCGCATGCTGTTCATGCGGTTTGGCCCTTGCACAATGTCGAAATCCTGTTTGATGGTCGTCAGATCCGGTGAACCAAAAATGATTTGCGGGTCATGGCTCAAGGTCAATTGCAGGGTTTCCTGTTCCGCTAAACGACTGCGGTCGACGCTGGCGGTAAAGCTGTCAGCCAGCAAGCGCGGGCTGATCAGCATCAGTGCCAGTAATAGCAGTACTGCGCGTAGCGGCTGTGCAGTGGTTTTGAATAACGGCGGGGTCTGGTATTGGAACGCTGAACCGAACCGGATCCGCAGCCGGAATCCTCGCTGAATTACCATAAAACGTCCTCTGGCGGCTGATCTTTCGATTGCTGGGAATACTGGTATAAAAACTTGCGCTGCAGCAGCTTGCCCGGCTGGTCGGGAACCCGGTTGAGCCATTGGCGCAGGCTGGCTTGTTCTTCCGGACTCAGGTGCTGGAGGCTATCAGTGGGAATATCACCAAGTGCGCGTTGCGGGGCTTGAGTGCCGTCGGCGGCATCGTCGGACACGGATGCCGAGTCTTTGGCCTCATTAACGGTATCCTTTGCTGAATTTTTGCCACTTTGTGGGTCGGATTGATCGCCATCTTTGGCCTGCGGGTTGTTGCTGGCATCTTGCTGTGGTTGATCCGGTTGATCTGACGCGGATTGCTCTGACTCTTGTCCCTGTTGTGGGTTTTGTTGTTGGCCCTGTTGTTGGCCCTGTTGTTGCTGACCCTGTTGTTGATTATCAGGTGGCTGATCCTGACTCGGGTTCTGACCTTGCTTGCCATCAGCGGAGGATGGCTGCTGTTGCTTGTCGCCAGACTGATTTTGCCCACCGGACGGTGCTGACGCATCGTCTTTTGATGGATCCGATTGATCCGATTGATCCGATGGATTCTGTTGCTGATTCTGCTGTTGGTTTTGCTGTTGCTGCTTCAGTGCTTGCTCGACCAGATCGCGGTTTTTACGTGCATCCTCCATCTCCGGTTGTTGCTGCAGTGCTTTATCGTAGGCGGCCAATGCATCTTCATAGCGGCCTTGCTGTGCCAAGGCATTACCCTGGTTGTAGTGGCCAGTGGCACTGCTGTCACTGGCGAAGGCGTCGGCTGCTGCCTGATAGTCTCCGGCACGATAAGCCGCCGTGCCACGCCAGCTCGGGTCTTCAAATTTGCTGGCGGCAGCGGCAGGGTCGGTTTGCAGTAATTCGGCACCCTGTTGATCCGGCGTTGACCATAAATCTTGCCATTGCAGGCCCATACTGGTGGCTGCGGCGGTAGCGCTGGTGGTCGGGATATCAGCGGTACTATCGGCATAGCCGGGAGGTGCCGATAACAAACCGAACGGCAGTAACAACAGTAACCACCAACTGGCCAGCACACCACGGCGAAATCCTGCCAACGCCAGTGGTAGCAACAACAACAGTAGCCAGAAACCTTCGTCTTGCCAGAGATCAAACTGCGGCTGCTGGTCGCTGCGGCTGGCGTCAGCGCTGTCGGCTGACTCAGGGGATGTGGCTGAGTTGGGTGTCATCGGTACAACCGCTTGCCAGTCGTCATCCAGCAAGGTCATGGCATGCCAGGGTACCCCGAGTTGTTGTTGCAGTTGGGCCAGTGGGCGGGTATCGAGGCCGGGCAATACAATCGTGCCATCACCGTCCTGAAGGAAACCGCCGGTGGGTAACGGGATCGGTGCGCCTTGCTGGCTGCCAACTGCAATCACTCCGAGGTGGAAGCGGTTCTGATCCAGTACCTGGTTGATGCGGTTGACATCTTTCGACTGGATACCATCGGTAATCAGTAACAGGTCGGCGTGGTTATAACCGCTGTCCTGCACCAGCTGCTGGGCCAGTTCGATGGCGCGGTCGGGGCGGCTGCCGGGGCTGGGCATAATAAACGGCGACAAGGCGGGCAGCAGATTGGCGATGGTGCCAGTGTCGTTGGTCACCGGGGTAACGGTATGGGCATCACCGGCATAAGTGATCAGTGCGGTCTGGCCATCCCGGCGGGTGTTGAGAATATCGGTGATCTTTTGTAGCGCCCGTTCCGCGCGGGAGGGTTTGATATCCTGGGCGGCCATGGAATACGACATATCCAGCAGTATCACCAGCACCTGCTGATTCTTGTACACCGGCTGAGGCAGTTTCTCCCACGTTGGCCCGGCCACAGCCAGCGTCGCCAGCAGCCAGCCCAACGCCAGCCAGATCAGTCCCGGACGTCGTCCCTGGGCCGGTTGCTGCTCGACCATATAGTCCAACAATTGTGGATCCATCAGGGTTTGCCACTGCTGCGATGACAGTCGGCGGCGGCTGGCTTGCCACAATAACAGCGCGGCTGGCAATAGCAGCCAGAGCCACTCGGGGCGAATAAAATGAAAGGCGGTCACTACGTCAGAATCCATCACAACTGCTGTTTACCTCGTGAGCCTGAACGACGAATGGCATTGTGTAGCCAGGTGAAATCCACTATCCGGGCAAGTGCCAGTAACAGTGATAACGCCAGCGCCAGCCCCAGTGGCTGATCATACAGACTGTGCTGTGGCCGAAAAATTTCCGGATCTTTCTCGGTGGGTTCGAGCTGGTCGATCAGGCCATAAATCTGGTTCAGCTCATCGATATTACGAGCACGAAAGAAGGAACCGCCAGTTTTTTGCGCAATAGTGGTGAGTGTCGGCTCGTCAAGGTCTTGTGAGGGGTTGACCCGACGATTGCCAAACAGGCCCGGTACTATCATGGAGTCGGCCCCCAATGCGATGGTGTAAATACGTACCTGGTTCTCGGCGGCCAGTTCTGCCGCCTTGAGTGGCTCGATTTCTCCAGCGGTATTGGCACCATCGGTTAACAGCACCATCACTCGGCTATTCGCGGGATGGCTGAGCAAGCGTTTGATGCCCAGACCAATGGCATCACCGATCGCCGTTTGGTCACCTGCCAGCCCAATCTGGGCTTCAAGCAGGTATTTGCGCACGGTTTCCCGATCAAAGGTTAAGGGGGTCTGGATATAGGCATTGGAGCCAAACAGAATCAGCCCCAGACGGTCGCCCTGACGCTGGTCGATAAAACGATTGACGACATTTTTAACGGCCGTTAGACGATCGACCTGGTGGCCATCAATTACCATATCCGGCCGTTGCATGCTGCCGGAAATATCCACTGCCAGCAGCAGATCCCGGCCACTGGTCGGTAAGGAGACTGCTTCTCCCAGCTGGTAGGGTCGTGCCAGTGCAATGATCAGTAAACACCAGATCAGACTGATGGTCAGCATCTTCCACCAGCCCGTACGGGTACGGGAATCAGTGGCCGTTTGGCCAGTCCAGTCATCCAGCTGGCTGACTCGTAGCGCTGATTGTTCCGGTTTGATGGCGGGTAATAACCGCCGCACCAGTAATGGTAATGGCAGCAATAGCAAGGCCCAGGGCCAGTACCACTGCAGTGACGTCAGGGCGGTCAGTGAGAACCAGCTCATGATTGTGGTTCCTGTTGCTGAATGACGTGTGCCGTTGTGACGGAGTTGGATGATGGCATTACTGGTGTAGTGGGTGTAGTGGGTGTAGTGGGTGTAGTGGGTATGACAGTGGCTTCGACCAGCCAATTGAGCATGCTTTGATGCAAGGTTTCCAGCTGTTGATCGTCGATATTCGCCAGCAGTGCGTAGTGCCCGTGTTGCAGCAACCGACGGCTATTGTCATCAAAATCGTGGTTGGGATAGCAGCGCTGCAAAAATGCCAGCCAGTCGTCGCCGTGCAGGGTTGTTGCTTGCGGGGCGTAGCGTTGACACCAGAGTTTCAACGTCGCTTGCAGAGTCAGTAGATAACGGTCGGTCTGGCGCTGCTGCAGCCATTCTGTTCTGGCTTGTTGCAAACGGGTTTGTAAGGACTGGCAATAGGCGCGGGTTTGTCGCCGTTGTTGCCAGGGCAGCCAGAGGCGCAAATAACCAACATAACATGCCGCAGCCAGCGCCATCAGCACGGCAACACCCAGCAGCCACCAACCGAGAGCGGGCCAGCCAGACACCGGGTCGGGTAAATGTATATCCGCCAGTGGCAGTTGTGCCGGTGCGGCAGTGGCAGGGTGTGGGACGGGATGGGTGGCCATTTTATCCTCCTGTTGCCGTGGTCAGGCCAAGCCCGGAGAGCAAGGCCCGTAACGGATCATCGGCGGTTGAAATGGTCAGCAGTGGCATACGCAACCGCATCATGTGCTGTTGCAAGCGTTGTTGTTGCTGCTCAAACCGGTGCTGATGGTCGTGTTGCTGCTGCTGCGATGAACTGTTGATCAGATCGCGCCGCTGGCCATCGCTGAGCGTCAGCCAGCCGTTGGCAGGCAAGCGGGCTTCGAGCGGATCGTATATCTGCATCGCGGTCAGATCGCAGTGGCGACTGAGGTCAAACAGCTGGGCTTCGGCGTCAGCATTCATGCCGTGCCAGTCGCTGATAAAGTAGATGCTGGTTCCCGGTTTGGCGATGCGGCGCAGATGCAGACAAATGTCGGTCATGCGCTGTTGTGACGAGGGCCTGTTGGCCGGACGGTCTTGCCTGGCCGTTAGCGAAGATGCGGCTGACAACGCTGGTTCCCGGCTCCCCGGAGGTCGCTTGTCGTAAAGGGTGGCCAGGCCATTAATGACCTGCAGCTGTTGCTTGTTGCCAGGCTTCGGACGTAGATCCAGCTCCTGGTCGTCATTAAATATCAATGCCCCAAGGCGATTGCCTTCGGCAATGGTGGCCCAGCCCAACAGGGCGGTGAGATCGGCGGCCAATAGCTGCTTGAGTGTCCGGCGGCTGCCAAAATTCATGCTGGCGCGTAAATCGGTCACCAACAGTACGGGGCGTTCTTTTTCTTCCTGGTAGACCTTGATATGAGGGCTGCCGGTACGGGCAGTCACGCGCCAATCCATCGACCGAATATCATCACCGGGCAAATACTGGCGATTTTCAGCATAGTCCAGACCGCGCCCTCTGACGCTGGACAAGTGGTTGCCTGCCCGGGTGCTGAGTACCCGTTTCTGTTTGCGTAATGGCACGCGCCGGGCTAGCTGACTGAGACGGGTCAGCCGTGCAGGATCAAACTGACTGCCATGATGGAACAGGTTCAGGGTCTGGTCGGTTGGGTAGCTCATGAGTGGTCGCCTGTCAGAGCACGGGAACCAGCGACAGCAGAGTGTCTATCACCTGATCGGTTGTTTTACCGCTGGCTTCTGCTTCAAAACTCAGCAGCAGGCGATGACGCAGTACATCGTGTACGACTGCTTGTACATCGTCCGGGCTGACGTAATCACGACCGGATAGCCAGGCGTGGCTACGGGCACAGCGCTCCAGTGCAATGGTGCCACGGGGGCTGGCGCCGTATTCGATCCAGTTGGCCAGTTCGGTGTTATAACGGCCCGGATCCCGGCTTGCCATAATCAGCTGCACAATGTACTGCTCTACTGCTTCGCTCATATGCAACGCCAGGGCCTGCTGGCGGGCAGCAAAAATATCTTCTTGGGTCAGCATTTTCAGCGGTTCTGCTGTGCTGTCGATGGCTTCGCCACGGGCCAGTCGCAGAATTTTTAATTCGGCATCGGCATCAGGGTAATCAATACGGACATGCATGGTAAAGCGGTCGAGCTGGGCTTCGGGCAGTGGATAGGTGCCTTCTTGCTCAATCGGGTTTTGGGTCGCCATTACCAGAAACAGGGGCGGTAAGGGTCGGGTGACACCGGCAACCGTCACCTGACGTTCGGCCATGGCTTCCAGCAAGGCGCTCTGCACCTTGGCCGGTGCCCGGTTAATCTCATCCGCCAGAATCAGGTTGTGGAAAACCGGCCCGGGCTGGAATTCAAAATTGTGGTGTTCGGGGCGATAGATTTCAGTGCCGGTGATGTCCCCTGGCAGCAAGTCGGGGGTAAACTGGATACGTTTGAAATCGCCTTCCATGTTCTGGGACAACGCATTGATGGCCTTGGTTTTGGCCAGCCCGGGAGCGCCTTCAACTAACAGGTGTCCGTCGCTGAGCAGTGCGATCAGTAAACGATCAACCAGATGAGGCTGGCCAATAATCCGGCTTTGCAAGGCGGTACGAAGACGTTGAAATCCTTCTTGCTGGGTCATGGAATGTTCCTGTCATGTTACATTTTTAAGCCATCGGAGCAGCCATCTGCCACCGGCGATAGTGGGCTGGACTGACGCTCAGATGGGGGCGGATGAACTAAGTTCAAGCTTTCGTTGGAGAATTGATTCCGGCATGGTGTGGTAACTTGTCAGCGTGTCACGAAAATAACCGCCAGCACTGCTACTCTTGAATAAACATGTCGATTTGATCGGACGCCTATCATGCTTACTGCTCTGCACAACATCATTACTGACCGCAATACCCCCGCTCAAGCCAACATCTTGCGCCGTTTTGCGGACACCTATTACGCTAATGCTCCCGTTGATGAATTGCTCGCCCGCCCGGTAGCGGATGTGTATGGAGCCACCCTGTCGAGCTGGCATTTTATCCAGCAGCGCCACCCCCACGAGGTGAAGGTACGGGTATTTAATCCGGATCATGAAAACCATGGCTGGCAGTCGTTACACACCGTCGTTGAAGTGGTGTGCGAGGACGTTCCATTTCTGGTGGATTCGGTGCGAATGCAGCTGAACGCCCGTCAGATGTCTTTACATGCCATCCAGTACTGTGTTCTGCACGCGACCCGCGACCGTGATGGTCATCTGCAAGCCGAAACAGACTGGCGTAAACCGGGCAAGGGCAAGTTGCCGGAAGCGATTATTTATATTGAGTTCGATCATCACTCCGACAAGGACGTGTTGCAGCAATTGACCGAGTCGCTGCATTCGGTGCTGGAAGAGGTGCGTTGTTGTGTGGAAGATTTTACTGCCATTACCCGTCGTGCCGACGAGGTCAGCCAGCATCTGGCGACTGTTCAGGTGGAAGGAATAGCAGAAGCTCTGGCCTTTATGCGCTGGCTGGGGGGGAATCATTTTACCTTCCTGGCTTCGGATGAGTTTCACTTTGAGCGGGAAGGTGATAACGAATTTGTCGTGCGTGACGGCGAACAGGATCTGGGTACATTCCGGTTCCATAAAAAGGCCGACCGTACACGCTTGAAATTACAGGATCTGCCTGCCGATATTCACGATTTTATCACCGGCACCAGCCCGGTGAGTTTTATGAAATCCGGTGTCCGCAGCCGGGTGCACCGTCCGGCCTATCCGGACTATGTTGTGGTCAAGCGCTACAACGATGCTGGCGAGGTAATCGGTGGTGTGCGTTTTATGGGTCTGTATACCTCAATGGTGTATATCGAAACCCCCAATAACATCCCGATTGTACGTAACAAACTGGCACAGGTACGGGATCAGGCCAATTTTAATCCGGTCAGTCATAACGGTAAGGAACTGAACCGGATTCTGGAAGTGTACCCGCGTGATGAGCTGTTTCAGTCGTCGGTCGAGCAGCTCTATAAAACCGCCATCAGTATTTTGAATATCCAGGAGCGGCGTCAGACTCGGGTTTATCTGCGTCGCGATACCTACAGCAAGTTTGTCTCCTGTCTGGTGTATGTACCGCGTGATATTTACAACACCGAGTTACGCCAGCGTATTGAAGGGGTATTGCGGCTTGAGTTCGAACCGCTGGATATCGAATCCACCACCTATTTTTCCGAATCGGTGCTGGCGCGGGCGCAGTATACCTTGCGCCTTGACCCGGATCGCGACAACAGCTTCGACGAAGTCATGGTGGCGCAGAAAATCCGCCAGGTGGTGCGTTCCTGGCCGGATGATTTGCACGATGCCCTGATTGAACAGGTCGGTGAAGAACTGGGCAACCGCCAATTCCACGATTATCGCAGCGCCTTTCCGGCCGGGTATCGGGAAAGCTTTGGCGCTCGAACTGCCGTCGCCGACATTCAACATATGGAATCCTTGCTGAAGCAGGAGCAAGGCCAGCTGGCGATGAGTTTTTATCGCGAGCTGGAAGAAGACAATGATCACCTGCGCTTCAAACTGTTCCATCGCGGTTCTATTCTGCCGCTGTCTGACGTGATTCCAGTGCTGGAAAACCTCGGTTTGCGGGTGCTGGGAGAACACCCGTATGAGATTGTCTGCCAGAGTGGTGAAGTGGTATGGATTCATAACTTCTTGCTGCAATACACGCTGTCTGACAGCATCAGTATTACCGATGTCAAAGCCCTGTTTCAGGACTCTTTTCGGGCCACCTGGGAAGGCCGTTCCGAGAACGATGCCTTTAATCGTCTGGTTCTGGGTGGCCAGCTGGGCTGGAAAGATATTGCCCTGCTGCGCGCTTATGCCCGCTATATGAAACAGATTCGTTTTGGTATCTCCGAGTCCTATATTGCCGAGACCCTGTGCAGTTATATTCCTGTCAGTACGTTACTGGTGAAACTCTTTCATACCCGCTTTGGCCTGGACAACAGCAGTGAGGAGCAACGTCAAGCGGATACTGCCAGCCTTGAACAGCAGATACTCGATAGCCTGGACGATGTGCGTCAGCTCAACGAAGACCGCACCATCCGGCGTTATTGCGAACTGATCAAGGCGACCCTGCGCACCAACTTTTTTCAACAGGGTGATGACGGGCTGGTAAAACCCTATATTGCACTGAAGATGAATCCCGCGCTGATCAGCGAAATGCCGTTGCCAAGGCCGATGTTCGAAATCTTTGTCTACTCACCCAGGATTGAAGGTGTCCACCTGCGTGGTGGCAAGGTTGCCCGAGGCGGCTTGCGTTGGTCTGACCGTATTGATGACTTCCGTACCGAAGTGCTGGGGCTGGTCAAGGCGCAGCAGGTCAAAAACGCCGTTATCGTTCCAGTGGGGGCCAAAGGTGGTTTTGTGGCCAAGCAGTTACCCAAGGACGGTGGTCGGGATGCTTTTATTGCTGAAGGCATCAACTGCTACAAAACCTTTATCAGCGCGTTGCTGGATGTCACCGACAACCTGGTCGAAGGCAAGGCTTACCCGCCAGAACACGTCGTGCGCCACGACGGCGATGATCCGTATCTGGTGGTGGCAGCTGACAAGGGCACCGCCACTTTCTCCGACATTGCCAACGAAATTGCAGTCAGCCGAGGCTTCTGGATGGGGGATGCGTTTGCATCCGGCGGTTCCATTGGTTACGACCACAAGAAGATGGGCATCACCGCCCGTGGTGCCTGGGTTTCGGTACAACGGCACTTTCGCGAACGTGGCCACAACGTGCAAGAGAAGGACTTTACCGTCGTGGGTATTGGCGATATGGCCGGTGATGTGTTTGGCAACGGCATGTTGCAGTCGGAACATATCGGTCTGATTGCCGCGTTTAACCACCTGCATATTTTTATCGATCCGACACCGGATACTGTCAGCAGCTTTGCGGAACGCAAACGTCTGTTTGAGCTGCCACGTTCATCCTGGTCGGATTACAACAGCAAGCTGATTTCAAAGGGTGGTGGTGTCTTTTTGCGCTCAGCCAAAAACATTGCCATTTCATTGCCAATGAAACAGTGCTTCGGCATTACCCAGGATCGTATGGCTCCTAATGATCTGATCAGTGTCATCCTCAAGGCACCGGTTGACCTGATCTGGAACGGCGGCATCGGCACCTATATCAAGGCCAGTAGCGAACGACACTCCGAAGTCGGCGACAAGGCCAACGACAGCCTGAGAATCAATGGTAATGAAGTCCGGGCCAAGGTGATCGGCGAAGGTGGCAACCTTGGTGTGACCCAGTTGGGCCGGATCGAGTTTGCCGAACATGGCGGTGCCGGTTACACCGACTTTATCGACAATGCCGGTGGCGTGGATTGCTCCGACCACGAAGTGAATATCAAGATCATGCTCAACGAGGTACTCGACAACGGCGACCTCACCCGCAAGCAGCGTAACGCCATCTTTATGGGGTTGACCGACGAGGTCGCTCAGCTGGTGCTGGGTAACAATTATCGTCAGACCCAGGCCATTTCATTGGCTTACAAGGACTGCATGACGCGCCTTGACGAGTACAGCCGCCTGATGAAAGCCTATGAAAGCCAGGGCAAACTCAACCGCTCGCTGGAGTTTCTCCCCGACGACGAGTTACTCAACGAACGCAAAAACTCAGGCTCCGGGCTGACCCTGCCGGAACTGTCAGTGCTGATCTCCTACACCAAGGCTGATCTGAAAGAACAGCTCAATTGCCCGGAAATTCATGCGGATCCGTATGTCGCCGACATCCTTAAAACGGCGTTTCCGCAGGCACTGGATGAACGTTTTGGTGAGCAACTGGGGCAGCATCGTTTGCGTCAGGAGATTATCGCCACCCAGCTGGCCAATGACATGGTCAACTACATGGGCATCACCTTTATGCATCGGCTGCATAAATCCACCGGTGCCAGTATTGCTGATATTGCCCGCGCCTACGTCGCCGCCAGAGGCATTTTTGCGCTGGAAAAACATTGGTTACAAATTAACGAACTCGATTATCAGATTGGCACCGATATCCAGGAAGACATGATGTCGGAACTGATGCGGCTGGTACGGCGAGCCACCCGCTGGTTCCTGCGTAACCGCCGCTCGGCAATCGAGATCAGCAATGAAGTAGCGCGTTTTGGCCCGGCGGTTGAAGACATCGCCGCCAATCTCGGCGATATCCTGCGTGGCTCGTCACTGGAGCGCTGGCAGCGTAGCTACCAGGCCCGGATTGATCAGGGGGTGCCGCAAGACCTTGCCAGCTATACCGTCGGTGCCGTCAACCTGTACTCCGCACTCGGCATCATTGAAGCTGCTACCGAAACTGGCCGACCCTTTGCTGAAGTGGCAGCGGCCTACTTCGATGTTGGCGAACAACTGTCGCTCAACTGGGTAGGGCAGCAAATCAACACCTTGCCCACCAACAGCCACTGGGAAGCCCTCGCCAGAGAAAGCCTGCGTGACGACCTCGACTGGCAGCAGCGATCACTCACCGTTGGCATACTGGCCAGCAAAACCGCAGACGAGACCATGGAGACGGCACTGCAACGCTGGCAAGAAGAGCAGACCATCATGGTGGGTCGCTGGCAAAGTATGCTGACGGAGCTAAAAAGCGCCGATGCACTGGAATTCTCCATGATTGCCGTCGCCCTGCGCGAACTGCTCGACCTGGCCCAGGTCAGCCGCTACCAGCCCAACTGTTCGTCTGCTGAATAACCCGCAGCAGGACGGATCCCTTTACAACGGCGCCAGACACTTGGGCGTCGTTTTTTATGGCGGCTATGCTGTCGCATGCTCGGGTAGCCAGCGCAGACTTGTTCCGCAGCGCGCAAGCTTTTAATCTTGTTGTCGCGACGAGTTTCGAATGCCCGGCAGCGTCATACCCTTAACGGGTCATGGATTATCGCTGGCGGGATTGACGTTAATAAAACAAGGAGAGTGTTATGTCGTTCCCTATCCCGATATTGTCCGACCTGGTCAGCAAAGGCATCGACAGCATTGTTCGATGGAAAGAATCAGCGGATAAAAAAGAAATCACCAAAGCCGAGTTTGAAGCCCAGAAAGAGCAGTGGAAACTGGAGATGAACAAGTATCTGCTGGATCAGGCAGGTCGACCGGATCGCGAGTTTCGTGAATTTGTGCTGGCGTATGAAGGCAGCGGCGATAACGTTCACCCGCTGGTGCAGTTTATGCGCGGGGCGATTCGGCCCTTTATCACCGTATGGGCAGTGGTCATTATTACCTTGCTGATGTTTTCAGCGGGAGCTGCGGATCGTGTTGGGGTGAATCTGGACAAAATACCAGATCAGCTGTGGACGATTTTTGAATACGTGTTTGGCTTCTGGTTTGGTGGTCGGGCGGTGCAGCATGCAATTACCGAATACTCCAACGGCAAGGTCTCTGAACGCAAACAACAGGCCAGCGCAGAAATGGAAGTGGCACGGCAGCAGACTCATCAGATGGCTATTCAGGCCGGTGTTGAGCTTGAACTGGCAGAAAACACCGAACAGGATTTCACTGCCGCCGAACTTGACCGGGCATTGCCATCTCGTGTCCGCAAGTACATCAAGCGCTAGGAGGGCGGCAGCATGCAATTAAGCAAGCATTTTTCTTTGCACGAGTTTCTGGTGTCCCAAACCGCTGAGCGGGAAGGCGGCGAGATGCTGGCAAGACAAAACGCTCCCAGCGATCAAGTAGTGAGTAATCTCGGTTACCTGGTCACCTCCAGTCTGGAACCATTACGTACCTTGCTGGATACCCCGATGAGCATCAACAGCGGTTATCGCTGTGAGCTGTTGAACAGCCATATTGGCAGCAAATCAACCAGCCAGCATGTCGTCGGTCAGGCAGCCGACGTTGCATTGTCCTCACAGATTCTGGAGTCCAGCCGTCATACCCGTTATCGGCGAATCATCGAACACAAGGTGCGGGATCGCATTGGCCGCTCGATCCGGGCTGATGCTTCCGCCAACTTCTACCTGTTTGCGACAGCGGTGATGTATTTGCACGAACTGGATATAGACCAACTGATTCATGAATACGGCAACGATGGGCAACCGGCCTGGGTGCACATCAGTGCCAGCCAGTCGCACAATCGGCGGCAAATTCTCAGAATTAACCGCGACAGTACTGAACTGATCACCCTGGAACAGGCATTGGCGTTAGGGTGCTAGGTAGCGCTCCAACGCTCCGGGAGGGCAATTACCAATGTGTATGAGTTGGAAAGGCATGGTAGGCCCGGTTCAGTAGTCATGAGGGTGGTATCTATGGGGTCAGCTAATGGCATTGGCAAATGGTGATTTTATTTGTTCAACTACGTTCAAATTCATGAACTGCACGAGGTTGTATGAACACGGTTATCGATTTGCTCAAGTCTCACCGTTCCATTCGCAAGTTTACCCATCAACCGATTACCGACGAGTTACTGCATACGCTGGTGGCGGCTGGACAGTGTGCAGCAACCTCCAACCATGTGCAGGCTTACTCGATTATTCGGGTGGTAGATCAGGGCAACCGTGAGCAGTTGGTGGCCTTGTCTGGCGGTCAGCCTTATGTTGCCGGTTGTGCCGAGTTTCTGGTGTTTTGTGCCGATATGAAACGCTCGTTCGAAGCGGCAGAACGCGCTGGAGCAGAGATTGTGACGGGGATGACGGAGCAGTTGCTGGTGGCAACCATAGATGCCGCTCTGATTGCCCAGAATCTGGTGGTGGCTGCAGAGTCGGTCGGCTTGGGGATCTGTTATATCGGTGGTTTGCGTAATAACCCGGCAGACGTCAGCGCGTTATTGAGGTTGCCTGATCATGTCTACCCGGTATTTGGTTTGTGTTTGGGGTATCCCGATCAGCAGCCGGAGGTGAAACCGCGTTTGCCACTGGAGACCATCCTGAAGCAGGATTATTACAATGGCAGTGAGGATGAGGCCCAGGTTGCGGCTTTTGATCAGACTATGCAGTCCTACTATCAGCAACGCACTGGCAATAACAAGGAAACCAACTGGTCGCAGCAATTGCGGCCGATGTTCAGTCACAAATTGCGCCCTCATATGAAAGATTTCCTGTTTTCCAAAGGCTTTGAAATGAAGTAAACGCGGGTTGTGACGGACTGGGTTACGGGTTGCAAGCGGTGTGGGGTATGGCATGCTGGCGGCCTGATTGTCTGGAATCACCCTTCCTGCCCCGTCTGAATTACGGAACGCCGCCATGTCTCGCAAGAAAACCACACGCCATAAAGCCATTATTGATCAGCTGTCGGTGAATCCATCGATGCGGGTCAGTGAGTTGTCGGATGCCTTGGGGGTCACTACCGAGACCATCCGCCGTGATCTGGAGGAGCTGGCGGCACAACAGCTGATCAACCGGACTTACGGCGGTGCGCTGTTACGTCAGCCTGCCGAGCCAGTGTTGTCGGAGCGCCACAAGGCTAATGTCGAAGAGCGGGCGATGATCGGCAAGGCGGCAGCGCCATTGCTGAAAGGCGCGCGCATACTGATGATGGGATCGGGGGCAACGACGGTTCAGGTGGCCAAGCGTATAGCCTTTGAAATGAACAATATCACCGTGGTTACCCATTCTTTTGGGGTGGCCACGGCGTTGTCGCTGAATCCGACGATCGAGGTGGTCTTGGCACCTGGTGTGTATCATGCCGGGGAAGGGGCGGTTCACGGTGCCCAGACCCTGAGGTTTTTATCGGACTACAGTGTGGATTGGGCGATTCTGGGGGCCAGCGGTATTTCTCCGGCGGGGCCAACGGATGCGTTAATGGATGCAGCCGAAGTGTATGCCTGCATGCTGCGACAGAGCAGCCGTCATATGATTGTGGCGGATCACTCCAAGTTTGATCGGATGGCGACAGCGCGTTTTTCGCAGTGGCAGGATATCGATGTGCTGGTGACCGACATCGCTCCCCAGGGCCCGTTAGGTCAGGCGCTGGCAAGCGGTGGTGTTGATATTCAGCTGGCAGGGTAAATACAAGCCACCAGCCGATGATAATGTCAGTCGGTGGTCAAGGCGGCTGACAGGGCATCGACGAACTGTTGTGCTTCGTTGCGTGTCAGGCATAGCGGAGGACGAACTTTCAGCGTTGCCGCGTGTTTGCCTGCGGCACCGATCAGTACCCCGGCATCCCTCATGCGGTTAATGATCTGCACCGTATATACCGGGTCGGGTCGGGTCGGGTCATCTTCAGCACCCAGATCCACACCAATAAACAGTCCACTACCTCTAACATCCGTTATGCGGTGATGCTCAGCAGCAAGTTGGTTCAGCTGTTGCTGTAGCCAGTATCCGGTATCGCGCGCGTTGTGTTGCAAGCCTTGCTGTTCCAGTACTTTCAGCACTGCAAGACCGGCGGCGGCGGCCACCGGGTTGCCACCAAAGGTGTTGAAGTAGCCAGTGTCTTCACAAAACGCCGCCAGGTACTCCGGTCGGGAAGCCATGGCAGCCATGGGAAAGCCGTTGCCCATCGGCTTGCCCATGGTGACCAGATCCGGCTGGACGCCATGATAATCAAAGCCCCAGAAAGCGTCACCCAGACGGCCGAATCCCGGTTGGACTTCATCCGCAATATAAAGACCACCCGCTTGATGGATGGCATCGACAGCGGCTTGCAGAAATCCGGCAGGTTGGGCAAAGACGCCATCGGAGGAGAAAATGGAATCGACCAGCAAAGCGGCGGGTCGATGCCCGCGTTGGGCCAGCGTTTTTACCGCTGCACGTACGGCGTTGGCAAAGCCTGTGGCAATGTCGTTGCCGTAAACCAGAGCCGACGGTGCTGGAATGGCGACCACATGATCCGGCAGGGAAGCATGTCTGAAGGCGGAGGGAGATACCTCGGTGACCAGTGCGGTATTACCGTGGTAAGCGGCCTCGGTAACGATAAAGCCAGTGCCGCCGCTGACCTTGCGGGCAATGCGCATGGCGAGGTCGTTGGCTTCGCTGCCGGAGCAGGTCATTACGACGTTGGCTAGAGCGTCAGGCAGCTTGGCCTTGAGGGCGTCGAGGTAATCGTCGACGACGGCCACCAGGTAACGAGTGTTAGTGTTCAGCCGGGACATTTGCTCTGTCACCGCTTCGATCACCTTTGGATGACAGTGGCCGACACTGGGCACGTTGTTGTAAAAGTCGAGATAACGGCTGCCATCGGCGGCAGTCATCCAGCAGCCTTGTGCTGTGACCATCTCGATTGGCTGGCGGTAAAACAGCACGGAGGCTGCGCCGAGATTGTTCAGTCGACGGCTTACCTGGTGATTGGAGGAGGCCTGTGTGGCATCAAAGGCGTTCATGTCCAGAATGGGGCGCACTGCGGTATCGGTCTGGTTCATTGTGTATCTTCCTGTTGCTGCCGTAACCATTGTCTGGCCAGCTCGACCGTCCCGGCGGTGTAGGTCTCGTGTCCGGCGGCGGCTGCCGTTGCGGTCTCCGGGTGACTGGCGACCCAGGCAGTCAGTAGCAGACGACGGAACAGAATAAAATCCGGGATCATCTGGATATGCTCGTCCGCTAATGGCCGTACGGAGCGGTAACCGCGCAGCCAGGCTTGTTGCAAGTCGGGCACCAGTGGCGACGTTTCATAAAAGGAGATAGCGGCGGCAAAGTCGTACATAAACCAGCTGAAGCCGCAGTCATCAAAATCAATCACCGCCAGTTGGTCGTTGTTGACCAGCAGGTTGGCCAGACGCAAGTCGGCATGTACCAGGCCGAAGCGGTCGGCGCTGGCACCATAGTGTGCCAGTCGTTGTTGCAGTTGATCACACAGTCGTTGCAGAAGGCTCTGGTCTGGTGCGCTCAGGCCCGGTGCTGCACGCCAGTCGCCCCAGAGCGGCTGAGAACCGAAGGCACTGTCGAAATTCCAGGTTTTGCGGCTAAACCCGGTTGGTAATGGCCATGTGCTGGCTTGCTGGTGCAGGCGGGCTGACGTGGCTCCGAGCAGTTCAAAACCGGGAATCAGGTTGGCGTCGGCATCCGGCTCCTTGCCCGGCATAAAGGCAAAGGCAACAACGTAACGGGTTTGGCCCTGATCGTCGAAACTGGCGATCAGTGAGCCGTCGTCCAGTGGTATCAATGCCGGTGTGGTTACAACATGACTGGCACGCAGCGCCTGAATCCAGCTGAGCTCGGATTCAATCTCGGCTCGCGAATGGTAGTCCGGACGATGTACCCGAATAACCAGCGGGTCTTTACCGGGTTGTTCCAGCAGGAAAGTCGCATTTTCAGACAAGGTGAGCAGACGCACGCTGACATCCGTTCCTGCACCCCAGCGAGGAGCCAGTTGTGACACGCCCTGTTGTAGCCGGTAGACAAAATCGTCGTCGTAAATACCTGTCATGGTGTGATCTCTGCTGCGGATGATTGTCAACGAATGCGGTTATTAGAACGATAAAATCTTTGTCTTGCAAATTAAAATGTTGCAAGAGCAAAAATATATCGTAATGATGTGATCAACCAACTAACTGCAGACAGAGGGAAAATCATGTTCAGTTCCATCAAAGACAAGGTCGTGATTGTGACCGGTGGCTCGAAAGGTATTGGCAAAGGCATTGCCCAGGTGTTTGCCCGTCAGGGTGCCAAAATCATGATTGCCGCACGGGGCAAAGAGGACGCGCAGCGCACGGTTGCTGATATTGAAGCCGAAGGAGGCACTGCCGCCTGGTGTACCTGCGATGTGGCAGATTGGACATCGGTCAAGGAAATGGTGGCAGTCACCGAAGAGCTGTTCGGCCCGGTTGATATTCTGTGCGCCAACGCTGGAATCTTTCCGCAAAAAAAGCTGATCGATCTGGAGCCAGATGAATGGGATCAGGTGATGGATACCAATCTTAAAAGCACATTCTTGTGCGTCAAGGCTTGTATCCCCTCGTTTGAAGCGGCAGGTAAGGGACGGATTATTGTGACCTCATCGATTACCGGGCCGGTGACGGGCTACCCTGGCTGGGCTCATTATGGCGCTTCCAAGGCGGGTCAACTGGGGTTTCTCAAAACGGCCGCGATGGAACTGGCTCGTTACAACACCACGATTAATGCGGTTATGCCCGGTAATATTATGACGGAAGGACTGGCAGGTTTGGGCGAGGAATATCTTGGCAGTATGGCGGCGTCTATCCCGCTTAAACGCTTGGGAGCGGTGGAAGACATTGGTAATGCGGCGTTGTTTTTTGCTTCGGACGAAGCGTCTTATATTACTGGTCAGCAAATTATTGTTGATGGTGGGCAGATCTTACCGGAAAGCCTGGATGCTATTGCCGAAATCTAGGCAACGTGCAGGTTCAAATTAGATTAATGGCAATTTTCAGGGTAGTGGCGGATACGTTATATGTAATTATTTGTAAGTAATAGGAAAAAACGACACCAGGAGACGATAAGTCGTCTCCTGGTGCAAGTATAAGAAGCACTTGAAGCGGGTTGTTATACCCGGTGTGCTTATTCTTTCCAGGTTCTTACTACGGCAAAACCATATTCGGCAATCCACTGATCCAGCAGCTTTGGCGAACGTTTGATTTTTTCGACAACCACCTGAGTTGCCGGATTGCGGTATTTGCCCACTTTCAGCTTGGGCTGAGGCAGGCTGGATGTTTTCTGTACTTTAAGCGCTGCTTTGTTGAAGTGTTTCAGCAGTGATTCGTACATAGGACTATCTTGGTTGTCTTTAATCCAGTTTTCCAGATCTGCTGCAATGTATTGGTAATACTCTTTCTCGGTAACACCGTACTGCGTTAATGCCGACTGAAAGGCTTCTGCGATGTCATTCAAGGCAGCGTATTTTTTCTGCTGATCTGCTTTAGCCTGAATTAACTCAGCAAGTTTCTTTTGTTCAGCTTCAATCAGCTCGTCGATGTTAGTGTCGAGAATGGATACGGTCATTCAAACCTCTAATGATTTAATGTGGATATCTGCAGGGTCTAAAAAGTGTCGGACGCAGAAAAGACAAGGAAAAATCGACGATAACGCGCAGTGTATGCAGGATAAACGCACATCCAGAGTTGATTTTTTATGCTGTAATTTCAGGTGCAATGTCTTTCAGATGTTCCTGACATTTACTATATAGCACAGAGTTCGCCCGTCTACCAAGATAGCAACATTAAAAAATGCGCCATCATGGGTGTTTTTTAACCTGTTTTTTTGTTCAGAGTGTACGAAATGACAGCGCTGTTTGATGATTGTAGCTGGGTATTTCTTTTTCAGATGGTTTTTTAATCAGATAAACGAAACAGTAATATGCGCTCAAGTGTACAAATGCCGGGAATCCGGATGCATTAAGCGGATGCATTAAGCGGATGTTTGAGTGAGGTGGAGTTTGGTAAAAGGGACATAGTGTTGGCAGACTGTTGCCGATCTTGCTTTCTTTTACGCTCGTTTGCGGAGTTTTCTCTCCGCAAACGAGCGAAGCAAGTGGTTGTCTGAATTACGGCTTGCGGCCGTATTGGTCGATCAACTGATTGGCTCGCTGGTAGAGTTTTTTGCCATCTTCGCCATCGCTGTTCATATCGTCCATCCAGGCATCGATCACAGGCTGTGCGGTTTCACGCCAGTGGCGGGTTTCGTCTGCTGACAGGACGATGATTTCATTGCCGGAATCTTTTACCAGCGTTCTGCCTTTGGCCCCCATCTCATCCAGAATACGACCCATCCAGGCGGCCAGTTTGATGCCCGAGTTATTATCGATCACCTGCTGTAACTCTTTGGGCAGTTTGAGATAGGATTTTTTATTCATACTGAACAAAAACACTTGGCCGTACAAACCGCGATCGCCACTGATTTCTGTGGTTGATTGGGTGAGTTCGTGTATTTTTAATGGCCCAACAATATCGTATGAAAGTGACGCAACGTCCAGTACACCTTTGGACAACGCAGAGGACATTTGTGGTGCAGGCATAAATATCGGTGATGCGCCCATCAGGGCGTAAACTTCTGCCATGGCCTTATTGGGTGCACGAATTTTCAGACCGGCCAGGTCTTCCATTTTATGGATGCCTTTACCTCGGGAATGAAGAACACCGGTGGCATTAGTGTGAATGGCCAACAGCTTTACTTCGCGGAAATCGTCGGTCATTTCTTCGGTAGCAAATTGTTGCAATGCCTGGCTGGTGACTTCGGCACTGGATGCCATAAACGGCAGTTCAAATACTTCTGATTTACGGAAACGGCCCGGTGTGTAGCCCGCGACTGTCCAGGTGATATCGGCGCTTCCCTTGCGCGCCTGGTCAAATAGCTGTGCCGGCTTACCACCCAGTTGCATGGCCGGGTATACATCAATATGAATACGACCGTTGGATTCCTGCTCTATTTTTTCTGCCCATGGCAGCATGATTTTGGTATGTACTTCAGACATGGGCGGCAGCAGGTGGTGTAATTTGAAATTGAACTCAGCTGCTTGCAGCTGGCCTGTAGTGATCAATCCGCTGACACTGAGGCACAGTGCACTGCGCAGTATGTTGCTGATAATTTTCATGGTGTACCCTTGTTATTTTTATAAAACGTTTATTGTTATTAATGCGTCTGGCTGGGGGTTGTTTTTTAAATTGTGGGGCGACTGAGCGCTTCAGTGCGCAGCCAAAAACGGCTACGCCCGAAATAACAGCGATAACAATTGGCCTCTCAATGCTCATTTATTACTCAATAAACGGCACTTTCTGGCCGATTTTTACGGCGCTTTTTATCGTTCTCATCATCGTTTGTAGCGTTTTCAGTCGCGTTTGGTCGAGCATGGCAAGCTGTTATCCGGCACTGGCTTCAGTTTTCAACTGTTCAATAATGCGGCGCGCCCGATTGGGGCCAACGTCTACATGGATATCGATCATGGCTTCGCCGACAAAGCGTTTCATGTTTTCGTATTGCGCTTCAATGACGACCTTGTCTTCATCAAAAGTCAGAGCCGTTTGTTCAATGACCTTGGCCTTGGTGGCTTCGATGTTCTGGCTCGGATTGGTTGCCATTGACCAGAAGTAATGACAACTGGTGGAGGTTTCCGGGGTAATGCCGTGGAAACCGCGCATATGGAAGCCGCCACGCTCCGGGTTGTTGACGTCTTCGCTATTCTGATCCACGGCACCGGTCCAGATTTCCAGGTGCGACGGGTGGAAGACAATTTCTTGCCAGCGGTCGATCAGCCCCTTGAACGGATAGGCTGCAGTGTAGGTTGGAGGTGGCTCTGAGGCGGGCATATGACGCACGACGCGTACGCTGGTGCCTTCGCTTTCGACGTCCATCCTGGCGTTCATATGCAGTTTGGCGTTGCCGCCGATGGTACGCAGATGCACATAGCCGAGATGGCTGAGATCCAGCAGGTTGTCGTGAATCAGCTGATAAGGCGCATTGTAATGATAGACGTCACCATCGGAGACGTAGCGCGGATCATCGTGAATGGGGTAAGCCGGTGGCTCGCAGGTTGGCTCGCTGTCTTGCTGCTGGCCAAACCATATCCAGACCAACTTGTTTTGTTCCCGTATGTGGTAAGCATGAATTTTGGCCCGGCGTGGGATCTTGTCCTGGCCAGGAATGTCGATGCAGCGGCCGCTGTCGTCGTACAGCATGCCGTGGTAGCCGCAACGGATGCCGTTCTCTTCGACTGTGCCTGCCGACAACGGCAGGTGACGGTGACAACAGCGATCTTCAACGGCGGCAACCTGACCATTGCCCTTGCGGAACAGTACAATGGCTTCGTTGAGCAGGGTGCGGCCCACGGGGGTGTCGGTCAGTTCCTTGCTGTGTGCTGCAACGTACCACTGGTTCAATGGGTAAGCGCCCTGCTGGCGGCCTGGCCCGTTGTTGACCTCGGCACTGACGCCAGGGATGTAAATGGATACGGTCATCTGGATCTCCTCATTCTTGTTGTTGGGCAATCAACTGCGTACTTAAAGCCCCAGCACCAGGCGCTTGCCTTTGGCTCGGGAACAGCAGGGGGTGAATTGATTGTTGGCAGATTTTTCGTCATCGGTAAGAAAGTTGTCGCGGTGATCCGGGATGCCATGAACAACCGCCGTCAGGCAAGAGCCGCAAATACCTTGTTCACAGGACACGGGGATATCAATACCGGCGTCATCGAGTGCTTCAAAGGCGCTTTGATTGGCGGCAACGGTGATGATCTGGCCACTGCTTTTGATCACCAGTTCAAACGGACTGTCAGCCGCGCTGTCGAGGTGATGGACTGGAGCGGCAAAAAACTCCCGGTGCAGGCGGGATTCGTCCCAGCCTTGCTGCCTGGCACCATCAAGAACGTAGTCGATAAAGCCCCCAGGGCCACAAACGTACAGGTGCGCACTGGCTGGGGCGGAGGTGATGATTCGGGCGATATCGAGACGCTGATTGTCATCATCGAAATAACAGTGGCTGTGAGCTGCCAACGGCGCTTGCTGAAATTGGTCACCGAAGGCTGCTGTCGCCCTGGAGCGTGCGGCGTAGTGGACTTCAAAGTCACTGCCTGACGCATTTAGTTCACGCGCCATGGACAAAATCGGGGTAACGCCAATACCGCCCGCAATCAGCACAGAATGCCGGACGCCGGATTGCAGTGGAAACAGATTACGCGGTGCGCTGATCTGTACACGCTGACCGGCTTGCAACATCTCGTGAACTTCGACGGAACCGCCACGAGAATGCGGGTCACGCAAAACTGCGATCTGGTACTGGTGACAATCGCTGCCCGCGTTCAGTAACGAATATTGCCGTACCAGGCCGGAAGGCAGATGAAGATCAATGTGAGCTCCGGCTGAGAACGCGGGTAGGGCAGCACCGTTTTCCAGTGCCAGGTCGAGCCCGCAGATAGCGTTTGCCGCCGGGTATTTGTTGAGGATCACGACCTCGATCGTCTCGATCATGTGGTTTCCTGGCTTGATTATTATTGTTGATGTATCAACTATATGGTTTTTATAGTTGTTATGTCAACTATATGGTCATTGGATTTTGTTGATTGTTATTCAAAATAGAGAGGGCGGGACAGCAGGTGACGGCGATGTGAGCCGTCACCTGCACGAAGGCGGGTTGATTAAAAGCGTAGGGGAGATGGGGCCAAGCGCTGGAGTTAACAATCTGTCGATGGACTGTTTGCCTGGGAGTTCTCTTGAGTGTTCGCTGGGCTATTCGGATCGTAAGCATTTACCAACCCGACTCGGGCGTTCATACGGGACAGCAGGTCGATCAGCGTATCGCGTTCTGCTGCAGAAAAATCGCCCAGCAGCAGTGCTTCCCGTTTGATGGCAACCTGAAATATCTCGTCGTGTAACACGTTGCCGGATTCGGTCAGCGAGACAATGGTTTTTCGGGCGTCTTCGGGATCCGAGCGGAAATGCACATAAGCGGATGCTTGCAGATATTTGAGCGAGCGGCTGACGGCAGCCTTGTCGAGACCGATCACCTGACACATACGGTTGGGGGTGATGGCATCTTCCACTTTCAACAGCGCCAGCAAACGCCATTCGACGATGCCAACACCAAAATTATCCCGATAGAGCCTGGACGCTCCGGCAGACATCTTGTTAGCCAGAAAGGTGATCAGTGCCGGAACGTAGCGATCCAGATCAAGCGATGCTGCAGGTGACGTTTTTGAAGGCATGTTTTTCGGAATACATTGGTGAACAGGGTAAGGAGTGGATTACAGCATAGCTGGGCGGAGGATTAACTATTTTCTCGTTAATAAGGACGATTACCCGGTCTTTATCCACCTGCCAGCCTGTTCACCTCGTGCCAATGGCTCCGTTCAGGCGCTCGGTTTGTTGATCAAGTCACACTTCAAGCAGCTTGGAGCCACACTTTGGGGATAATTGTAACGCTGGTCGCCGGGATGAACCGTCTTACCTTATACTGGCGCTTTAACGACACTTTACTGACATAAAACGACAAATAGTGGCATTTCCAGGGAGGCGAGATGAAGATTCAGCGGCTGTTGGGGTACGTATCCGGGGTTTGGTTGGTGGCGTTGGCAGGATGTGGCAGTGGCGATCCGGTGGTACCGGAAGGCACGCAGTCTGCTTCAACGGCGACGTCGGGTAGCAGCAGTTCGACAACGTCAAACATCATGACGCTGAATTTCTCTGGAGAGCAACGTTATCTCTATTACATCCAGGGCTACACCGTGTATGTGAACGGCAATTTTAACGAACTCTGGTTTTTCCATACCCCGGATAAAGTGATTATTAACGGCAACAATAACTTTTTGTACATTGATAAAGACGTTGACATTGACGATGAAGGTACGGGCAATAGCTGGGTTGATTATTAACAGGCACAGCTATAGATAACTGCTGTAGATGACTGCGTGTCGAAATGACGGTGTTAAAATCGATCGCTGCCTTTTTAGCTGCACTTTAAAACTGCCTGCTTTAACCCCTGCTTTAACCGCCAGACCCAGACCCTGGCACGTTTCAATCAGCCCCAAGCTCGTTTTACCAGGGAGTCAGGAACGCCCTGGCTTGCCAATTTGTCCCCGTTCCGGATTAAAGGTCAGTACCGCCAGCAGAGTAAATACCAGCAGGCAACCACTCACTACGGCCAGTGCTTCGCCGTTCAGCTTGCCATACAAAGCATGACGAATCAGTTCCACACAAAATGTAAACGGGTTGACGCTGCACAACCAATAAAGCCATTCGCTGGATTCCTGCATTTTCCACAGCGGATACAGGGCGGACGACATAAAAAACATCGGGAAGATAACGAAGTTCATCACTCCGGCGAAGTTCTCCAGCTGTTTGATAAAGCTGGATATAAACAGCCCGATAGCACCGAGTAAAACCCCCGTTAGTATCACTGCAGGAGCGACCCAGAGCAGGCCGATCAATGGCGATTCGACGTCAAACAGCCAGGCAATAGCGAGAAAGGCATACACCTGTGGAATGGCAACCAGGGTACTGGCGGCAAGCTTGCTGAGTAATAGATACCAACGTGGCAGCGGACTCATTAACAGTACGCGCATGCTGCCCATCTCCCGGTCATACACCATCGACAGCGAACTTTGCATGGCATTAAACAGCAGAATCATGGCCACCAGGCCGGGAACGATATACACCTCGTAGGTAATATAGGTGTCGTATGGCGCGATGATGGAGATCCCCAAGGCGGCCCGAAAACCGGCAGCGAACACCGCCAGCCATAATAATGGCCGAATCAGCGAGCTGAAAAACCGGCTGCGTTGATGCACAAAACGCAGGCTTTCACGTTTGAGAATGCCGCTAAAGGCATACCAGTAGCTGGCCGGGTTCATACGCTGGCTCCATCACCACGACGCCGGTCGGCGGTCAGCAGTTCAAAAGCTTCCACCAGTGACGCCTTGCCGGTTTGTAAACACAAATTGTGGGCCGACTCGTTGGCCAGCACCTTGCCCTGATGCAGCAGAGTGACAGGGTCAGCGGGCAGAATTTCTTCAATCAAATGAGTAGCCCAAAGTACAGTGACCTGTTGCTGCTCGCACAACGAACGAACATGGCGGTTAAGGCTGGCCCGTGTGTGAGGGTCGAGACCGACGGTGGCTTCATCCAGCAGCAGCAGACTGGGGTGATGCAATAAAGCTCTGGCGATTTCTACCCGGCGGCGATGGCCACCATTCAGCGCCCGGACTTTTTTGCCACGGGCATCCAGCAGCTCCACTCGGGCTAATTCTTCCTGTATGCGTTGTTTGCGTATCCCGGCAGACAGCCCGTGGAGGCAGCCGTGGTAGTCGAGGTTCTGCTCGACACTGAGGTCGAGATCCAGGGTGCTTTGCTGGAACACCATACCGATACTGCCCAGCAGGGCGGCGGGGGCGTGGCGGAGACTGTGGCCATTCACCCGAATATCGCCCTGTTGCACCTGAAATAGCCGACTGATCAGCGCGAACAAGGTACTTTTGCCCGCGCCATTGGGGCCGAGCAGGGCATGGAATTGACCAGACTGAATGGTGAAAGATACCTGATCCAGCGCTTGTTTACCGGGGTAGCAATGGCCAAGCTGATCCACTTCAACTAACGGTTGTACTGGCTGATTCATGATTCAGTCCGGCTTGATCGCCAGCCCCCAGGGGTAGCGTCCGACCTTGATGGATTTGGTCACTTTCAGATGTTCGATATCGATCACCGAGACATCACCGCTGATACCATTGGTGGTGAGCAGAAACTTTTCATCGGGCGTCAGCGCCATATGCCAGACCCGCCGACCCACCAGTAAATAATCGAGTACTTCCCAGGTTTTGGCGTCAATCACCGCAACATGGTTGGCAGGGCCAAGCGCAACAAAGGCATAACGACCGTCAGACGTCAGCTTGATGCCGACCGGCTGTACCTTGTCACGATGAATACCCCGGATATTAAAGCGGATTTTGTGGATCTCTTCCTTGCTGGCGACGTCGATCACCGACACCGTACCGCCGATTTCAGCACTGGCCCAGAGCTGGCTGCCATCCTGACTGAACTGTACGTAGCGCGGTCGCTGATCCACCTTGGTATTGTGCACCAGCTGCTGGGTGCTGGTATCTATCCAATGCAACATGCTGGTGGTTTCCGAGGTGTTGACCACCAGTTTGCCATCCGGGCTGACGGCCATGCCTTCCGGTTCGACGCCAACATCAATCTGACCGGTGACCTGATGGGTGAGGGGATTAACCACCGTCACCAGAGCGCTGTCTTCGTTGGAAATATAGAGGCGATCGCCATCAGGATGGAGGGCAAACTGTTCCGGATCCTCACCAGAAGGCAGGTTGGCGACAATGCGTTTGCTGGCGACATCCAGCACTTGTACGGTGTCGTCATCGCTGGCACAGATATACAGCAGTGAATAGTCCTGGTTAAAGGTAATGCCACGCGGGCGTTGGCCTACTTCAATGGTGTCGACCACTTCAAAACGGCTCAGATCAATGACCGAGAGCGAGTTGTCCTTTTCGTTAGAAACGTAGGCCAGTGCCGCCTGAGCCGGGGTTGCCAACAGCAGGGGGGCGATCAGTGCAACGGACACTAACAGGTGTTTAAAGGGATTCATCCAGTGGCTCCTCGGGTTTCGGCAGATGGTTGCACGGTGGCTTAATCGATTTGATCGGCCAGTCGGCACTGACTTTCGGGTTGGTCAAAGCCCAGGGTGTCGAGTTCGGTATGGGGGTGCAGATAGCCCTCCTGCGGCGACTGGGAAACCAGCGCCCGAGGATGCACCAAGGCAATGGGCTGTCGCAGTTGGCCATTCCAGTTGCGATAAGTCAGCTTGCGGCCCTTGAAACCGGCCAGCTCAAACTGGCTTCCTAGCAGGTGTGACCGGATGCTAGTGGCAGAGTAGGGCACCTGGTGCGATAAAGTCTCACCAATTGAGCGCATGGCTGCCCAAGCGGCGTAATCCTTGTCGGTCATCCAGCGTTTGGCTTGGCGGTCAAAGCGACTTTGTAATTGTGCAGCCCCCCATTGCTCAATCACCCGGTGCCAGCCGACCGGCTTGAGTCCTTGAGTGCCGACCACCGGGCGTGGATACCAGGTGTTGTAGAGCAGGAACTCGCCGAAGTCGCCGAGTTCATCGGCCACGACCACGGCGTCGTATTCTTTGGTCTGGGTAAACAACGGGACTTCGGTCTGGGCCGATCGGCGCAAGTCAGAATCAAAGGTCCAGTCTTTGTCGGCAACAATTTTGCCACCAAAGCGCTTGGCCGAACGTCGAACTGCGTTGGCGTAGTCTTTGTCCTGTGAGCGGGTGCCGGTAATCAGCAGCCATTTTTTCAATTTCTTTTTGATCAGCCATTGGGCCAGAGCATCGGTGAGCATGGCGCGGCTGGGCAGAGTATGCAGGACGTTGGGCAGACAGTGGCGGATACGTAATTCATCGTCATAACTGCCGACATTAAAAAACAGCAGCTCGGGATGCTGGCTGGCAAAAGCGTTCAGAGTGGCTGCCGGAGCATTCACCAGCACTAGCTGGATACCTTGCTGCTGCCAGCGATTGAGCGCGGCCCCCAGTTCGGCTTCGTCCGCGCTGCGGGCTTGCTCCAGCGTGTAGGCCAGCCCGAGAAAACGCCCACCGGCGTTATTATCGCTGATTCCCAGTATTGCTCCTTGCAGGCCGTTGTCTTCCGGCTCGGGCAGCACGTTGGACAGGAGCGGCGGGGATGGCAACTGCAGTTCGAGATAGCCAACGACAATCGATTGCTGGGGCTGGGAGAGAGGGCTGGCGACTGCGGTTCCGGTCGGCATTAGCAAGATCATTAATAGCCAGGCCATTGACAGTACGGTTATCAACAGCGCTGGTAGCATTGCCGGAATGCGGCGCAAGGTGGCAAGGCAAACAGGGTAAATGCTGCAAGTTTGGGTGCTTGTCATAGTGTTCAGTCGCTGGGTCATTTTTATTGTTGTTCTGTTTTTTCAAGCCTGATCACAGTCTGCCGGCTTCATGATTGATTGAGATTACGCAACCCGTCAACAGACAGGTATAGGCATTAAGTACCCAACATTTACGCCTCTCGTACTATCTCTTGATGCTGCAATCTGGAGATCCTCTGGATAGCCTTAACTGGCGTGAGCGCTGATCGGAACTATATTGATGTATCAGAATGGAGGTTGCTGCCAGCGGTTAGGCGGGTTAGTGCCGTGGGATTACTCTGTCGGACAAACAGGCAACTGATGAAAAAAACGCCGCTTAACCTAGTACCAAGGTACTGAAAATCGGCTACCAAAGTGTTCTGTGGCCCGTTTTTACTCGTACCTAGAATAAGCGCAATGAAAATAACAATCGGGTACTCAATAATGAAAAAATTCAGTTCGGCCTTTCATGGCATCGCATTGGCTGGTTTGATGGCTGCGTCATGTGCCGTTTGGGCGCATGGTGATGTGACTCCCCAGACGATTGATACCTCCGACCTTGAGCCTCTGGGCGACGAGTGGCGCGAAGAAAATCCATACCGTGGTAACGCCCGTGCGATCGAAATAGGTGAATCAGCCTATGCACAGAACTGTGCCCGTTGTCATGGTCTTGATGCCATTTCTGGTGGTATCGCGCCGGATTTGCGCCTGCTTGAGCACGGTGTCGATGGTGATGAATGGTTTGTCTACCGCGTGCGTAACGGCGCAGTACGTAATGGCGTGCCCTATATGCCAAAAATGGCCGACTTCCTCAGTCAGGAAGGTCTCTGGGCTATCCGTTCATGGCTTGAAACCCGACCTGCAGACGAATAATCACTTGTCTGTGCTGATCATGCCTGTGATGTCGAATACATCCTGGATGCTGCTACTGAAACCCGCACTGGTGCGGGTTTTACTGGCGGCTTTTATGGTTTTGGCCAGTGGCCATGCCAGCTCACGCTCACTGGAAGATGTTCAGGAGAGTGGTGAGCTCAGTGTGGCGGTGTATCGTGATTTTCCGCCCTATTCTTGGGAAGCGGATGGCAAGGCCATGGGATTTGACGTGGATATTGCTCGTACGCTGGCCAAGGGGCTGGGAGTCCGTTTGCATCTGCACTGGATGATCCCGGATGAAAATCTGGATGACGACCTGCGTAACCATGTCTGGAAAGGCCACTATCTGGCGCGGATTGAAGACGAACCCATGTTACGGCGGGATGTTGCCGACGTGATGCTGCGGGTGCCGTATGACCGTGAATTTGCCTTCAAGGTCGATCAGGATGGCAGGGTGATCAACGATCTGGTGCATTTTTTTGCGCCCTATCAACGCGAGCGCTGGGAATTGCTGATCGATCGGCAACAGATCGAATCGATCGAGAACCTGGCTATCTTCATGTACGACAAGGTCGGTGTGGAGATTGACTCGCTGCCCGATTTTTATCTCACCAGTGCCTTTCGGGGCAAAGTTCGCAATAACGTCGTGCATTTCACCACCACTGCCGATGCTGTCACGACACTGGGTACGGGTGAGGTAGCCGGAGTGATGGGCATGAAATCCCAACTTGAGTGGGGCATGCAGCAGTTGGGTAATCCTGAGCGTTATCAGCTGGCTGATATCCCCATGCCTAACCTGGTCAGCCGTTACTGGGAAGTGGGAATGGCCGTCAAGGACGATCACCGCAGCCTGGCGTATGCACTGGAAGACGTTGTTACTGCAATGATAAACAGCGGCGACATGAAGAAGCTGGTGGCGCAATATGGGGTGGAATTCCTCAAAACCGAGCAGTTTTTAGTACAAGAACAGGCTGAATAATCCCTCTCATTCCTCTCTGGGTGTGGATGGTGGATGGCCGAGCTATTTGGCGTTTGATGGCTGACATCAGGCGTCAAACCGCTGCCATCCAAGCTCGACATCTCCAAGCTCAACATCTCCAAGCTCAACATCTCCAAGCTCAACATCTCCAAGCTCAACATCTCCAGCCTTAACTAACATCTCCAGTTTCAACCTCTGCGATACCTGACCTCCAGTACCTGGAAGTGTCTCTGACAGCTGTTCAAAGCGTAAACCAGGAGCTTGTCAGACTTAGGCGTTCGTCGCATGGGAAAGATGGGTTTGAGCGATTTTTACGTAAAATTGAGGCGAATAGTGGTTCTGTTTACCAAGAATGTGCGCAAAAAAAGTCAGCTTCAGCTTTTCCGCAATAAAGCAGTCCTAAGCCCGACAGACTCCAAGTACCTACTACTCCCGTATCAGGAGTGCTACCAAGGCACTAGCAAATCACGCCTCTGGTCGGATTGGATGATGACCTGTCAAAACCAACAATGGTGATGTATCTGGACTCTAGGGCCAGTGCATCCTGTGACTGCTGCTCCATCCTGAGCGGACACAGAGGCTCCTACACGAATAAGAAAATCCTTTTAAGGAGAACACAATGAAAACAACTTCTATCGGCTTGAAGGGACTCGCGCTGTCCACTTTGGTAGCGGCCGTCTCTCTGGCCAGTTCTGTTCAGGCTGGTGTTACCGACAAAGATATTATCAACGACCAGGCAACCACCAACGACGTAGTGAGCTACGGCATGGGTCTTCGTGGTCAGCGTTACAGCCCATTGGCCAAGGTCAATGCCCAATCTGTTCAGGATCTGACGCCTGTTTGGGGTTTCTCTTTTGGTGGTGAAAAGCAGCGCGGTCAAGAATCCCAGCCAATGATCAAAGACGGCGTTATGTACGTAACCGCCTCCTATTCACGGGTGTTCGCGATTGATATCGCTACAGGAGATGAGTTGTGGCAGTACGATGCCCGGCTGCCAGAAAACATCATGCCTTGCTGCGACGTGATCAACCGGGGTGTGGCGCTGTACGACAACCTGGTGATCTTCGGCACGCTGGACGCCAAACTGGTGGCACTGGACAAAGACACCGGCAAAACCGTCTGGAAGAAAAAAGTAGCTGACTACAAGGGTGGTTATTCCATCTCAGCGGCACCGATCGTAGTGAAAGGCAAAGTCATTACCGGTGTTTCCGGTGGTGAATTCGGTATCGTCGGTAAAGTCGAAGCCTACGACGCCAAAACCGGTGAAGTGGTCTGGACGCGTCCTACCGTTGAAGGCCATATGGGCTACCTGAACGGCAAGGAAAATGGCATTACTGGTGGCAAGGCAGGTAAAACCTGGCCTGGCGATCTGTGGAAGTCAGGCGGCGCAGCCACTTGGCTGGGCGGCACCTATGATCCGGACGTCGACCTGCTGTTCTTCGGTACCGGTAACCCGGCACCATGGAACTCTCACCTGCGCCCTGGCGACAACCTGTACTCCTCTTCCCGTCTGGGTATCGACCCGGATACTGGCGAGATCAAATGGCACTTCCAGACCACGCCACACGATGGCTGGGATTATGACGGTGTTAACGAACTGGTGTCTTTCGACTACAAAGACGGCAAGAAAACCATCAAAGCCGCCGCAACAGCTGACCGTAACGGCTTCTTCTATGTCTTGAACCGCGAAAACGGCGACTTCATCCGTGGCTTCCCGTTTGTCGACAAGATTACCTGGGCCAAGGGACTGGATAAAAAAGGTCGTCCGATCTTTAACGACGACTTCCGCCCTGGTAACCCGGCCGACAGTGCAGACGGCCACAAAGGCAAATCCGTTGTCGCTGCCCCTGCTTTCCTGGGTGGCAAAAACTGGATGCCAATGGCCTATTCTCAAGATACCGGGCTGTTCTATGTACCCTCCAACGAGTGGGAAATGGACATCTGGAACGAACCAACAGCCTATAAAAAAGGCGCTGCCTACCTGGGTGCTGGCTTCACTATCAAGCCAATCAACGAAGCATACATCGGTGTTCTGCGTGCGATCGATCCCAAAAGCGGCAAGGAAGTCTGGCGCTATGAAAACAACGCACCTCTGTGGGGCGGTGTGATGACAACCGCTGGTGGCTTGGTATTTACCGGTAACCCGGAAGGCTACCTGATGGCATTTGATGCCAAGACCGGTGAAATGGTTTACAAGTTCAACACCGGCTCCGGCATCGTTGGTACACCCGTAACCTGGGAACAGGACGGCGAACAGTACATCGCAGTGGTATCCGGCTGGGGTGGTGCAGTACCGCTGTGGGGTGGCGAAGTGGCCAAGCGGGTGAAAAACCTGAACCAGGGCGGGACAGTCTGGACCTTCAAGTTGCCTAAGCGTCACGAAGTCGCTGTACGATAAGATAGACCGACAGGCTGCTAGCTGTTTATCAGCTGGCTGAGGCCCTCTGATCTGAGGCTAACAACCTGAAGCTATGAAGCTACAAACAAGCCGCTGCCGCAAGGTAGCGGCTTTTTTGTAGCTACTGTACTGGTACGAGAGAGCGGAATAACTGGCCAGCGGTGCCCAGGGTTAGGGTTATTGTCAATTATGGTGATCATGCAGCGTCTGGATTCCATTGGCTCACCGCTTCTCCGGCTTTTGAAGCAACTCGCGTGCTGGATCGGTGGCTTCGTATCGGCGAGTGCACTCGACAACGGTACTCTTGTCCATGGTGGCGTATCTCGTTTTTGATTGTTTTGTTTGGCGACAACCAGAGTCGTGGTTTGTAGTGGTTCAATGATTCTGGACGCTTATTTAAGGCGTTTACACTAACGCCAGCAACGAAGTGTCTATGAGCAAAAAAGTCCATCTTTTACAACAGAATTCAGACTGGAGTGTTCGAAAGAGGAGCAATGCCGGTCGAAGTCGATGATAGCTGTGGCGTATTTCTTTCCGGTACACTGGCCAATCATTCTGGTTTTTATCCGGTATTTGCAACGTACACAGGGAAAGCGACTATGCCATTGTCTTGGCAGCAGCCATTGCAGCAATATTTCGGGTTTGACTCTCTGCGTCCTGGCCAGCAGACGGTGATTGAGACGATTCTGGCAGGGCGTTCCGGTGCGGCGATTTTTCCGACAGGCTCGGGCAAATCGCTCTGTTATCAATTACCTGCGCTGATGTTGCCGCATCTGACGTTGGTGATTTCACCGTTGCTGGCGCTGATGCAAGACCAGGTGCAATATCTGCAATCCCGTGGCATTGCGGCTGCAACGATCGATTCTACCCAGAGCCGGGACGAAGCCCAGGCTGTTATGAGCGGTGTGCGCAGCGGTACGATCAAAATCCTGATGGTGTCGGTCGAGCGGCTGAAAAACGAGCGCTTCCGGCAATTTATTGGTCAGGTGCCTATCTCTTTGCTGGTGGTCGATGAGGCCCACTGTATCTCGGAGTGGGGTCATAATTTCCGCCCGGATTATTTGAAACTGCCGGATTATTGCCGCGAGTTTGCGGTGCCACAGGTGTTGTTATTAACCGCCACTGCGACTCAGGCGGTGATTGATGATATGCAAACGCATTTCGCTATCGCCGTAAACGATGTGGTGACGACGGGCTTTCACCGGCCCAATTTGCGCTTGCTAGTACAGCCGACGGCGGCATCTGAACGGGTTGATCAATGTGCGACCTGGTTGCAACATCTGGCCCGCAAATCGGCACAAAAACAGCAGGATTTTGCCGCCATTATCTATGTAACCCTGCAACATACTGCTGAAGAAGTAGCCCGGCAGCTGGCCCCGCAATTGCCGTTTCCGGTGGTGGCTTATCATGCCGGTTTGGGCCACGAACAGCGGGAAGCCATTCAGCAGCAGTTTATGTCTGGTGCGATGCCGGTGATTGTCGCCACCATTGCGTTTGGCATGGGGGTGGATAAAAGCAATATCCGTCAGGTGATGCATTATGACTTGCCGAAATCGATTGAAAATTACAGTCAGGAAATTGGCCGTGCCGGGCGCGATGGCCATGCTTCGGACTGCATTATGCTGGCGGATGAGTCCGGTCTGACGGTGCTGGAAAATTTCGTTTACGGCGATGGGCCAGAGTTACACAGCATTCAGCAGGTGATTCAGAGCATTTCGGAACAGCAACAGGGCAGTCAGTGGGAAGTGCTGATGACGCCACTGTCCAATACCACAAATATTCGTTTGCTGCCGCTGAAGACCCTGTTGGTTAATCTCGAAATGCGCGGTGTACTGACGTCGCAGTACAGCTATTTTGCTGAATACAGGTACAAGCTTGAGCAGTCCGAAACGGAGTTGTTGAATCACTTTAACGGTGAGCGTCAGCAGTTTTTGCAAACGCTACTCAACACCAGCAGCAAAGGCCGCAGCTGGTACACCTTCAATAGTGACGCGCTGGAGCAGGCGTTAGGTAAGCAAGCAAGCGCTGGAGACAGGCCAACCCGAGTGCGGGCATTAAACGCGCTGGAGTTCTGTCAGGAGAGAGGCTGGATACAACTCGAAAGCAAGCAGATGACGGATGTTTATCGGGTCGATGGGCAGAAGCTGGCCGAACCGGGTCTGGCGGAGTCCTTGTATGCGCATTTTTTGCAGAAACAGACCAATGAGATTCATCGTATTCACACGATGCTGGATCTGTTTCGTCAGCCTGACTGTGTATCGCGGCGGCTGGCCGCCTACTTTGGTGAGCAAATGCCGCAGGATTGCGGTATCTGCTCGGTGTGTCGTGGCCAGTTTAAAGCTTGGGCTTACACTCAACATAGCCATTCATTGGCAACGCTGAATGCGGCCAGGCTGGTGGCTCCGTTACAACAAAACATTCAGCAGCAGTTTGGTCAGCCAGCGTCGCTGGAGTTGCTCACCCGTTTTTTATGCGGAATCCAGGTGCCCTGGTTATCCAAAGTACGTGCCCGGCAGTTGCCCGGTTTTGGTCAGCTGGAAAACATCCCCTATGCTGACGTCCGACACTGGCTGGCATCCGGTTTGACTTGAGTCGGTGGGATCAACAGGGATGGATCAACAGAGATGGGATCACTGCGGGATGATCCGCCACGATCGATCGTGGCGGAGCGGGTAGCGACGAGTACGAGGTGGTTAACAATGGTTAAAGTTTTCTGGCTTTGATCGTCTTGCCTTTGACCCGGCCTTTATTTAACACATCAACCGCCTGACGGGCTGCTGTCCGTGCCACCGCGACGTAAGACACCATATCCAGCACGTGTATCTTGCCAACCTGACTGCCCTGAATACCGCCGGGCGCTGTGAGAGCGCCAAGTACGTCACCTGGGCGCATTTTGTGTTTGCGGCCTGCGGCAATACAGAGGGTGGCGAATTCCGGCAGCACTGGTACCGGTTCGCTGCGGCTGAGTTCGTCGATGGCGATACAGGGAATCTCAATATCTTGCTGGTGGTTGAGTGCCTTGCGCTTATGGTCTTCGCTGTCGGCCAGCAAGGTGATGGCGATACCTTCCTTGCCTGCGCGGCCAGTACGGCCAATGCGGTGGGTGTAGACCTCAATTTCCCGAGGTACTTCGACGTTAATCACTGCGGGCAGATCGTCAACATCCAGACCGCGAGCGGCAACGTCAGTGGCGACGAGGAAGTTGGCCGAGCCTTGTTTGAACTGGGTGAGAATGGCATCGCGGTCGCGTTGTTCCAGGTCGCCATTAATGGCGCGGGCAATAAAGCCGAGAGAGGTTAACTGCTGGGCGATTTCTTCGGTACTTTGTTTGGTATTGCAGAATACCACGGCCTGTTGGATGTTGAAGTGAGCTAACACTCGTTCAAGAGCAGCAGGGCGCTGATGACGGTCGCACAAGATAAAGCGTTGATCGATGCTGTTGCTGGTATGAGTCGATTCGACCTTGATGATTTCTGGCGTCTGTTGGTACTGGGCGCTCAGTTTCTGGATGTTGTTCGGGTAGGTGGCCGAGAACAGCAAGGTCTGGCGGTCTTCCGGGGTGTGGCCAATGATGTGCTGAATGTCGTCACTGAATCCCATGTCTAACATGCGATCGGCTTCGTCGAGCACCAGAGTGTGTACCTGGCTGATGTCGAGGGTGTTTTTGCGCAGGTGATCCTTGAGGCGGCCAGGTGTGCCGACGACGATATGAGCACCGTGTTCGAGGGAGCCAATCTGGGGGCCAATGGAGACGCCACCACTGAGTACCACGACTTTGATATTGGCCAGGTAACGGGCCAGTTTGCGGATCTCGGTGGCGACCTGGGTTGCCAGTTCGCGAGTAGGGCACAGTACCAGGCCTTGGACACCAAAAAAGCGCGGGTTGATTTTGGTCAGCAGTGGAATGGCGAAGCTGGCGGTTTTGCCGGATCCGGTTTTGGCCTGGGCAATCAGATCCCTGCCGTCCAGCGCCAGCGGCAAGGCCAGTTTTTGAATGGCGGTCATGGTGGTGTAACCCATGGCGCGCAGGTTGTCGATTTGTTCCGCTGGCAGCGGCAGGGTTTCAAATTCGCTGGTGGGGGTTGATTCGGTCATGGTGGCTGCCTGTGGTGTATCCGGGATGGACTGATGCGACCGGGCGGCGTTGCCGACGGGGCTGATATCAGCTGTGGTGTCAGGAGATGTCCCGTTACGCTGGGCGTTGACGGGTGGGATGGAGCCGAGTTTGCCGTTCCGGGCATTTTTCCAGGGATCGACCATCAGACAGGTTTCCGGGTCAGTAAAACACCAGTCTCAATATGATGGGTATAGGGAAACTGGTCAAACAGGGCGAAGCGTTGAATGGTGTGCGTTTGTGACAGAAGACGCAAATTCGCTTGCAGGGTTTCGGGGTTGCAAGAAATGTAGATGATGTTGTCGTACCCCTGCACCTGTTTGACGGACTCGTCGTCGAGTCCTGCCCGTGGCGGGTCGACCAGTACGGTGCGGAAGTCATAGCTGCCGAGGTCGATGTCTTTCAGTCGTTCGAACTGTTTTTCGCCACGCAGGGCCTGAACAAAATCCTCGCTGGCGAGACGGGCGATAATCAGGTTGTCGATCTGGTTGTCGGCGATATTGATCTGTGCCGCCGCGACGGAGGTTTTGGAAATTTCAGTCGCCATAACACGGTCGAAGCAGTTGGCCAGCGCGATCGAAAAATTGCCGTTGCCACAGTAGAGTTCGAGCAGGTCACCACCAATACCCGCCGAACAGCTGCGCGCCCAGCTGAGCATGTGCTGATTCATTGCGCCATTTGGCTGGGTGAAGCCACCTTCGATCTGGCGGTAGCCATAGCGCTGGCCATCGACCTCTAGTTGCTCGGTAACGTAGTCTCGTTCCAATACCACTTTTTGTTTGCGGGAACGGCCAATAAGGGCGACGTTCAAGCGAGCCATCAGGGCGCGTGCTTCTATTTCCCAGTCGTCATCCAGTTTTTTGTGATAAATCAGTGTGATCAAGGCATCGCCACTGAGCGTGGTGAGAAACTCGACCTGAAACAGTTTGCGCCGCAGTGGTTGATTGTGTTGCAGCTCTGCTAACAGTCGTTGCATCAGGTCGTTGACCAGCGCTGAGGCAATCGGAAAGTCGAGCACTTCCAGCGGTTTTTTGCGATCTTCGGGATCAAACATGGCGTAGAAACAGCGATCACCACTGTGCCACAGGCGAAATTCTGCCCGTAAGCGGAAATGGCTGGTACGGCTGGCAAATACTTCCAGTTCCGGTGGGCTAAATTCGGACAGGCGTTGTGTCAGGATTTGGCACTTTTGTTCCAGTAATTCCGGGTACTGTTCTGGCGTTACGCCGGGTTGGTACAGATCTGACATAAAAGCGGGTAAGCTCCGCATTGGGATAGATATGGGTGAAAAAAGCCGGGCATTATACGGCGCTGGTGCTGTACAACAAGCGTACTGCACGGAAGCCTGAGAATAAAAACAACTTTCGGTGTTTGACTGGCTGTTAGCGGCTCCTTTGGATAGGGCTTCTTTGCCGCAAATACCACCTGATTATATTGATTGCCTGACTATAGAGAGAGGCCTTGGCATGAGTGATGTTCTGGATGAACTGATGGGTTTGCTCGATCTGGAGCCGATTGGCATGAACCGCTTTCGTGGTCGCTGCCAGGATTTGGGTTTTAAAAATCTGTTTGGTGGCCAAGTGTTGGGTCAGGCGCTGTCAGCGGCGATGCAGACCTTGCCTGGTGATTTTCATCGCGACTGGTTGCCGCATTCATTACACGCCTATTTCTTGCGTCCCGGCAATGTCCGCGACAGCCTGGAGTTTGAAGTATCCGCCCCTCGTGATGGTCGCAGTTTTGCCAATCGGCAGGTGATTGTCAGTCAGTTGGGTAAAGCGGTGATGTCGATGATTTGTTCGTTTCAGCGTCCCGAGCAAGGCTTTGAGCATCAGCTGAATATGCCTCCGGCAGAAGGGCCGGAGGGGGTTGCCTCTCAGGTCGAGCTGGCCCGGCAGTGGCGCGATTGTTTTCCGGAGCGCTTGCGGCCGATATACACCGCCGACAAGCCGGTTGAGATGCGGGTGGTTGATCCGATCAATATTTTTTCACCCGAAGTTCGCCCGCCGCACAAGGCGGTGTGGATGCGCAGCGACGATACCCTGGGTGACAATATTCGCCATCACACGACCTTGCTGGCCTACGCCAGTGACTTCAATCTGATCACGACCGCCTTGCTACCGCATGGGGTTTCGGTGTTCCAGAAAGAAATGCAGGTTGCCAGCCTGGATCACAGTATCTGGTTTCATCGCCCGTTCCGTATGGATGACTGGCTGCTGTACAGCATCGACAGCCCCAGTGCCTCGGGTGGGCGCGGTTTTTGTCGGGGTCAGGTTTTTTCTTCCAGTGGCGAGCTGGTGGCCTCGATTGCCCAGGAAGGTCTGATCCGTCATTGCAAACCGGAAGACTGAGTTTCAGGGCTGGCTGGTTTCTTCGTGGTTGGCCTCAGGCAGCAGTTGCGGGTCAAGGAACAACATCGGGTTTACCCGCGCGTTGTTGAGGCTGATGGTCCAGTGCAGATGTGGGCCGGTTGCCCGGCCAGTTGCGCCCACCAGGCCGATATGGTCACCGGCGTGCAGTTGGTCACCAGGCTGCACATCGATCTGGCTTAAATGGCAAAACATCGAAATCAACCCCTGACCATGATCCAGCAGCACGGTATTGCCGTTGAAGTAGTAGTCGCCGGTTTGCACCACGGTGCCGTTGGCGGGGGCGACGATGGCGGTGCCTGTGGCGGCGGCGATATCCAGCCCGCTGTGAGGATTACGGCGTTGGCCATTAAAAAAGCGTTGTAGCCCAAATGGGCTGGAAATTGGCCCGGTGATCGGCCAGATCATGGGTTGCCATTGCGTCGATGCGGTACTGCTGAATGAGGTGAATACGGCTTTCATGGCGCGGCTTTCGGCACCAATGCGATCCAGTGCTGGCTGACTCGGATTAACGTGTTTGTTTTGCACCGTCAGGTGTTGTTCGGCGTAATTGTGCTTGGTTACGCTGAAGGTTCGGGCTTGGCCATCAATGGTCAGGGTACGTTTGCCAGGTGCTGACTTCAGGTCAATACCTACGATCGCGGTCCAGTGCTGACCAGTACCGTTGCCTGTGGCGACGGTCATGACTGGTTGACCCTTGATGTCGACCTTGGGACGAGTGGCTGCGGTGCCGAGGTCGAACAGGGCGAGACCGCCGGGAATCAACTGTTGTTGTGGCAAGACCTCGGCGCTCACGGTGAATGACAGTGACAGAAACAGGCTCGTCAGCGCTGCGATTACCAATCGATTAGCCATCAATTGATTAGCCACCAACCGCTTCGCTCTGAATCGCTGGGTGAATGTTCCAGCCCCTGTGTTTTGTGGTGTTTTCACTGTTGTCTTGTGCATTGTTGTCTATCTCCTTTGCTTATCTGTCTGGTCTCGACTGACATCAGCGGGATGTGTTGTCTGAGTGGGAAGCAAGCACTTCGCATTCAAGCCAGCCTTCCGCCAGGCGCGTATGCACCCGTGTCCCTGGTTGCTGCATCCGGGCAGTACGAATCACTTCGCCGGTTGGCGTCTGACAGAGCGCATAACCCCGGCCCAGTACATTGAGCGGGCTAAGGTTATTAAGCAGCTGTGCCTGATAGCCAAGTTGTTGCTGGCGCTGCTGGAGCAGCCGTTCCATCGCCTGTTGCAGACGGCTGCCGAGCTGGCTGTTCTGGCTGTTCAGAGCTGTCAGGGTGGTTTGCGGATGCTGGTGTTGCAGCCGCTGATGCCACTGCTGGATGTGCCAGTGACGTTGCTGTTGTTGCTGTTGCCAGACGGAAATCAGGCGCTGTTCCAGTCGGTCCAGTTGTTGGGCTTTTTGCTCCAGTTGCTGCGCCGGGTGGCGCACACGCTGTTGCAAATGCTGCAGGCGCTGGCTGGCGGTCAGTAAGGACTGGCGCTGGCTGCGTAACAGTCGTTGCGACAGTTGGGCGAGTTGTTGCAGGCGGCTGGACTGGTCGTCACTGACCAGTTCTGCGGCTGCGGACGGGGTTGGCGCACGCAGGTCGGCAACAAAGTCGCACAGGGTGAAATCCACTTCATGGCCGACGGCGCTGACGACCGGTAAACGTGAGGCGAAGACGGCGCGCACCAGAGCCTCATCGTTAAAGCACCAGAGGTCTTCCAGCGAGCCACCGCCGCGTCCGAGAATAATCACGTCGACGCTGTTATCGCGATTGGCCCGTGCCAGGGCGGCAATCAGCTGGGCTGCGGCATCCTGGCCTTGTACCCGTGCCGGATAGACATCGACCTCGACGGCTGGATTGCGCCGTTGCAATACCGTCAGAATATCGTGTAGCGCCGCTCCGGTCGCAGAGGTAATAACGGCAATACGCCGGGCTTTCGGGATCGGCTGCTTGTACTCCGCATTAAACAGACCTTCGGCTGCCAACCGTTGTTTTTGCTGCTGGAAGGCCAGTAATAATGCCCCTTCACCCGCCGGTTTCATGCTTTCGACAATCAGCTGATAGTCGCCGCGAGCTTCGTACAGGCTGACCTTGGCGCGAATTTCGACCTTGTCGCCTTCCTTCGGAGCGAATTTTAACTGTGCGGTACGTGAACGGAACATGGCGCAACGTACCTGAGCACCACTGTCTTTCAGGCTGAAATACCAGTGGCCGGATGACGGCCGGGACAGGTTCGACAGTTCACCTTCTACTCGCACACTGGCAAAGGATATTTCCAGCAGTTGCTTGGCGCGCTCGTTTAACTGGCTGACCGTAAAAACGGCGGACGGGGTCGGTGCAGGCATGATGGTCTCGAACAGGGTTTGTCCAGAGGCTGCCACAGCGCTGTGGCGTTGGCCAGCGGGTGATTCTAAAAAGTCTGTCTTTGATGAGATGCTTCCGGTGTGCAGTGAGCGTTTTGGGAGATGGCGCAGTATGTCGAATATCGGTAGTTGGTAATATAGACGTCATCGATCAGGCATATTAGTGTATTTATTGAACGCCGCAGGGCAATAATGTCTGCAGCGCTTCATTGACCCCATTTTCAAGTTAAAGGATTAAGGACTATGAAAAAAATTGCAGCAATTGCCATTTTGGCAGCGTCTTCTTCGTTTGCACTGGCGTCTAACGGCCCGGCTGGATGTGGCTTGGGCACTGCCGTTATCTTCCCTGATGCCGACGAGTGGCATGAACATGTGCTGGCAGCAACCACCAACGCCACCTCTGGTAACCAGACTTTCGGTATGACCTCTGGCACGCTTGGTTGTGAGTCTGCTCATGGCCCGTTGTCGAAAGGATTGACGCAGGCATTTATCGACGAAAATATGGATCAGCTGGCTGCCGATGTGGCGGTTGGTGAAGGTGAAACCCTGAATGCCCTGGCTGAAGTGGTGGGGGTTGAACTGTCCGATCGCGCAACCTTCGCGGCAGTGCTGCAGTCCGGTTTCGATACCATGTTTAACGAAAATGCGACCTCTGCAACGACGCTGGCTGCAATGACGGCTGCGATGGCTGCCGATGCCAGCCTGCAGAAATACCTGGGTTGATCGTTCCTGTTGTTGGCAAGCAGGGTGCCGGGTAACGATTATTTCTAGCGGTATTGCTACTTGATTAAAGTGCGCTGAGGCGCACTTTTTTATGTGCTTTATTTTATGTGTCTGGTTCTGTGGGCTGCTGTGTTGTCGTGGGTTACAGAGGAGCGGTTGGTTATGGCTGGTACAGGTGCGAATTGCTGGCGCTGATCATATGGACGGATCTGACGAGTGAATGGATTGTTAATGAGTTTTTATCCCGGCTACAAAACCGGTATCTGCCTGTCCGGATGGATGCGGCGTCTGACAGGAACGATGACGTTGATTACGGTGGCGTTGATTACGGTGGCGGCTTCTTCTGTCACGGTATCTGCTGCCGCAACAGCAACAGCAACAGCAACAGCAGCGACTCCAATCGCTAACGATAATCCGGCCTTCTGGTCTGAAAGCAGAGTGACGCAGCTGGAAGCGCTGGCAAGCAAGCCGCAGTGGCATCATCTGCTGCATTATCGTTATCACCCGTTCAGCTTTCGCTGGATGGCGCAGAACGATTCGCCCGAATTTTATCTGGCTCATCCAGAGGGTCATCTGCAAGGTGACGCAGGTTTGCGGGCTGAATTACAAGCGGCTGTGGCGGCATTTTTACAGCGGGATATGGCTCCGGATACGTCGGCGCAATGCCGTTTTCCGGCCCGTTATCACTGGCTCCGACTGCAGTTGCCGGAATACGACTGGCAAGATCAGGCATGCCCGGAATTTGAGCGCTGGCGCGAGACGCTGGGGGCTTATTCGCTGACGTTGGTATTCCCGGCCTCACACATTAATTCGCCCTCATCCATGTATGGCCACACCCTGGTGCGTATGGATCGCCAGGATCCGGACTCCAGCAAACTGCTGGCTTACAGTGTGAATTTTGCCGCCAATGCGAACCCGGACGATAACGAGCTGGTATTCAGTTACAAGGGGCTGACGGGAGGCTACCCGGGCGTGGTGTCGGTGATGCCGTATCACGTTAAAACCCGTGAGTATCAGCACATGGAATATCGCAATGTATGGGAGTATCCACTGGCGTTGACACCGGCCGAAGTCGACCAGTTTGTGCGCCATATCTGGGAGTTGAAGGATACCGAGTTTGATTATTTCTTTTTTGATGAAAATTGCTCCTACCGGGTGTTAGCTATGATTGATGCCGCGACCGAGCGTTCTGATCTGGCCGATGGGTTTTTATTCACCGCCATTCCGGTAGAAACCATCCGGGCGCTGGATTCGGCGCAGCTGATCGCAGGTCACGTGTTCCGGCCTTCGGCAGCGGCAGAACTGGACAACATGGAATATCAAAGTTCGCCGGATATGATTGCTCTGGCCCGTCAGCTGGTGGAAGGCCAGCGGTCGCCGGAGCAATTGCCAGAGCAACTGGACGATCAGCACAAAGCGCAGGTGCTGGAGCTCGCTTTCCAATACGCCCGTTACCTGTCGGTCAGAAAGAAACAGGCGACGCCGACCTTGCGCCGTCAGACACTGGCGCTGCTGCAGGCGCGCAGTCAGCTGACGCTGGCGAGTGGCAGTGCGTTTCCGCAACCGGTGCAAGCGCCTGTGCGTGATGATCTGGGGCACGGCTCTGGCCGCATCGGTGTATCGATCGGGGCGGTTGGCGGAGAGCGGTTTGCCGATCTGTCGCTGCGTCCGGCATACCATGATGTGATGGATCGTCCGACGGGTTTTGTTGCCGGTTCTGAAATCCAGATGATGCATCTGACCTTGCGTGATCAGGCGCAAGACGGCCTGCGGGTACAGCAGCTGTCGGCGGTCAAGGTGCTGTCGCTGGCCAGCCGTGGTGAATTGTTGCGGCCATTATCTTGGGGCGTGGATGCCGGATACGACCGCTTGCCCGGTCTGGCTGGCAGACCCGGTGCAGGCCATGGTTATCTGGAGACGGTGTTTGGTTACACTTGGGGGCTTGGGCAAAGCCCCCTGTCACCCAATGGCATGGGGCGTGTTTACACCTTGCTGGAAACCCGTTTGCTGGCAGGGCAGCAGTTGGGTGACGCTGGCTGGAGCCTGTCGGCAGGCCCGCAGGCCGGTTGGCTGTATCAGGGGGAGCACTGGCAGTGGCAACTATCCGGGCGCTGGCATCCGGCCATTGCCGGTGAGTCGCTGGATCTGCTGGAATGGCAAGGACAACTGGGATGGTCGGTCATGGAATCCGGCCAGATCCGACTGCTTGCCCAAACAACGCGTTTTGAACAAACATGGGTTGAGCAATGGTCGCTTGGGTTGAACTGGTATTTCTGATGATGCGTTGGCGCGGATGGCGAGGGCGGCGATGTTGTCGTGTGGGCAGCAGAGGATCTGGCTGGGGGCGCAGCGCTATGGTGATCGGCCTGCTATTGATGCTGTCTGGCTGTACGTCGCTGACCCGGCTTTATTTTCATCCTCAGCAAGTCTGGATTCGTACCCCTGCGGAACTGGGCCTGGCCTATGAAGACGTCGCCCTGACTGCTGCCGACGGCACCTCGCTGCATGCCTGGTGGATTCCCGCACAAGAAGACAACAACGAAGACAACACAGCCGCCAAAGCGGAATCTGTGTCATCGTCGGTAACGCCATTGCCGGTGGTGCTTTACCTGCATGGCAATGCAGAAAACATCAGTTCTCACTTACTCAGCGTGTCCTGGTTGCCACCGCAGGGAATTGGCTTGCTGGCGCTGGATTATCGCGGTTTTGGTGCCTCACAAGGACAACCACTACTGCCGGACGTGTTGATGGATATTCAGGCCGCCGCCGAATGGTTACAGCAACGTTTTCCCGACCGTCCGCTGGTGGTGCTGGGGCAGAGTATTGGTGCCGGGCTGGCGGTGCCGTTTGTCGCCCTCCAGGCCGAGCGCTATGGCATTGATGCCCTGGTGCTGGAAGCACCACCGGCACATTATGCCGAGGTCGCCCGAGACATGTTCTCCCGCAGCTGGATCGGCTGGGTATTGATACCGGCAACCTGGTTGTTGCCGTCTGACTGGGATCCCGACAACTATGCAGCGGCGGTTTCTGTGCCGGTACTGGTGATCCATAGCCCGGATGATCAGGTTATCCGGGTCGAACAGGGTAAAACACTGTATTCCGATGTGTCTGGCCCGGCTTGCTGGATCAATGCAACAGGCCCTCATATTGCCGGTTTTTCAAGCGCGGCAGTGCGTCAGCAGACGCTGGCGTTCATCTCCGGACTTTCGTGCGCGGCGTTGTCGAGGTAGTTATTTCCGGGTACAATGCCGCGCCTAAGTTTCTCCGGGGTCGCTTGAAAACGTGATATTCCCGGCGGATCAGGCCAGCGAACAGGGCTTTCCGCCACCGCGTTTGACTTCGGGTAACCTCCCAAATTTCCCCATTCTGGAAGGCTCTCTATGTTGCGAATCGCTCAGGAAGCACTCACTTTTGATGATGTGCTGTTGGTTCCCGGTTTTTCTGAAGTTCTGCCCAATCAGGTTTCCCTGAAAACCCGTCTGACTCGTGGTATTGAGCTGAAGATTCCGCTGATTTCTTCTGCAATGGATACCGTCACCGAAGGCCGCCTCGCGATCGCGATCGCACAGGAAGGAGGTCTGGGTATTATCCACAAGAACTTGACGCCGGAAGAACAGGCTGCCGAGGTTCGCAAGGTCAAAAAATACGAAAGTGGGGTGGTGAAAGATCCCATTACGGTCACCAGTTCAACCACGATCAGCGGTGTGCTGGAATTGTCTGCCCAATTCAATATTTCCGGAATGCCGGTTGTCGATCATGGCGAGCTGGTGGGTATTGTTACCCGCCGTGATGTGCGTTTTGAAAAAAATCTGGAGGCAACCGTCGCCTCGGTAATGACTCCCAAAGAAAAACTGATCACCGTGCTGGAAGGCACCAGCCCAGCTATTGTTCAGGATCTGCTGCACAAGCACCGTATTGAAAAAGTGCTGGTGCTGAATGAGGCTGGCAAACTGGTGGGACTGATGACCGTCAAGGACATCGACAAGGCCAAAGCTTCTCCCAACGCGGCCAAAGATGATCAGGGACGCTTGCTGGTGGGTGCTGCTGTTGGTACTGGCGCAGGCACGGATGAACGTGTGGATGCACTGGCCGCTGCCGGTGTAGACGTGATCGTGGTGGATACTGCCCATGGCCACACATCCAATGCCAATGGCACTGGTGTGATCGATCGTGTACGCATGATCAAACAGAAATACCCTAATCTTCAGGTGATCGGCGGCAATATCGCCACCGCAGAAGCCGCCGTTGCTCTGGTAGAAGCCGGAGCTGATGGCGTGAAAGTAGGTATCGGTCCGGGTTCTATTTGTACCACCCGAATTGTGGCCGGTGTCGGCGTTCCGCAAATCAGCGCAGTCGCCAATGTCGCAACAGCCATGGAAAAGTACGACGTCCCGGTTATTGCAGACGGCGGCGTACGTTTCTCTGGTGACATCGCCAAGGCACTGGTCGCCGGAGCCTCAGTGATTATGGTTGGTTCTATGCTGGCCGGAACCGACGAAGCACCCGGTGAAGTGGAGTTGTTCCAGGGCCGTGCCTACAAGTCTTACCGTGGCATGGGCTCTTTGGGCGCAATGGGCCAGACCCAGGGTTCTTCCGACCGCTACTTCCAGGACAAGAAGGAAGGCGTTGACAAGCTGGTACCAGAAGGCATCGAAGGTCGTATCGCCGTTAAAGGGCCGCTGTCGAATGTGGTTCATCAGTTGATGGGCGGTGTTCGTGCGGCCATGGGTTATACCGGTTGTGCGACCATTGACGAGATGCGCACCAAGCCGCAATTCGTACAGATCACCGGTGCTGGCATGAAAGAATCCCACGTCCACGATGTGCAGATTACCAAAGAAGCGCCCAACTACCGCCTTGGTGACTGATGCTGACTGCTCTATGGCACTGCTGTCTACTGCATCGCTGTGCTAGTGACGGTGTTTACTGTTAATGACGGTGTTAGTGGTGTGTTAGTGGCTATAAGCAGCCAGCAGCAGGGTAGAGCAGCAAGGACTGGAATTCGACAACGCGGATTTTAAAGAGGGGGATTAGCGTCCCCTTTTTGCATTTTTACTGATTATTCAACCGTGGGCTGTGGCCCCGTTACCATGGATACCCTATGTCTCAAGATATCCACGCCCAGAAAATTCTGATTCTGGATTTTGGCTCCCAATACACCCAACTGATTGCCCGTCGTGTGCGCGAAATCGGTGTGTTTTCGGAAATACGTGCCTTTGATATGGACGCCGCCGAAATTCTTGAATACAACCCGAGCGGTATTATTCTGGCCGGTGGCCCGGAATCAGTGACCGAAGCCGGATCACCACGGGCTCCGGAATGTGTATTTACCCTGGGCGTGCCCGTGCTGGGTATCTGCTATGGTATGCAAACCATGGCAGAGCAGCTGGGTGGCAAGGTTCAGGGTTCCAGCATTCGTGAATTCGGCTACGCCCAGATTCAGGTGGAAGGCAATAGCCAGCTGTTCCATGACATTCGGGATCACATCACCGACGACGGCCAGTCACTGCTGGACGTCTGGATGAGTCACGGCGACAAAGTATCTGCCATGCCCGAAGGCTTTGAGCTGATGGCCTCAACGCCTTCATGCCCGATTGCCGGTATGTACCTGGCCGACAAACATTTCTACGGCGTTCAGTTCCACCCGGAAGTGACCCATAGCCTGCAAGGCCAACGCATTCTGGAACGCTTTATTCTGGACATCTGTGGCTGCGAAGTGCTCTGGACACCGGCAAAAATCATCGAAGACCAGATCGAAAAAGTCCGCGTCCAAGTCGGCGATCAAAAAGTATTGCTCGGCCTGTCGGGTGGTGTGGACTCCTCCGTGGTGGCGGCCTTATTGCACAAGGCCATCGGCGACCAGCTGACCTGTGTTTTTGTCGATAACGGCCTGTTGCGCAAGAACGAAGGCGACATGGTGATGGACATGTTTGCCAAAAATATGGGCGTTAAAGTCATCCGTGCCGACGCCGAAGCGCTGTTCCTGGGTGCCCTGGCTGGCGTGACCGATCCGGAAGCCAAGCGTAAGGCCATTGGCGGCAACTTTATCGACGTATTCGACGCCGAAGCCACCAAACTCAAAGACGTACACTTCCTGGCACAAGGCACCATCTACCCGGATGTGATTGAATCCGCTGCCTCCAAAACCGGTAAGGCCCACGTCATCAAATCTCACCATAACGTCGGCGGCCTGCCAGACGATATGAAAATGGCATTGGTAGAACCATTACGCGAACTGTTCAAGGACGAAGTGCGTAAAATCGGCCTGGAACTGGGCCTGCCCTACGACATGGTCTACCGCCATCCATTCCCAGGGCCGGGCTTGGGCGTCCGTATACTTGGCGAAGTGAAAAAAGAATACGCCGATATCCTGCGCGAAGCCGATGCCATCTTTATTGAAGAACTGCATAACTTCGACTGGTACCACAAAACCAGCCAGGCCTTCGCGGTATTTATTCCGCAAAAATCCGTTGGCGTCGTCGGCGACCAGCGCCGCTACGAATGGGTAATTGCTCTGCGCGCAGTCGAAACCATCGACTTTATGACCGCCCGCTGGGCGCACTTGCCGTACGAGCTGCTGGAGAAAGTATCCAACCGCATTATCAACGAAATAGAACACGTCTCCCGCGTGACCTATGACGTATCCAGCAAACCACCGGCGACGATTGAGTGGGAGTGACCGGTACTGGCTGGCAACGTTAGGCTCTATGCCGTCTGGTAGATGGAATTACAAACGTGCTAACCTGAGCCTGTAATAACTTCGCAAGGATGCAAGCATGTTGCCGTTGCCGGTTGGTAGGGAAGCCAGCCCGAGTGTCGGCGCACCGCTGCATTTACGCCATCGGCCGGAGCGCACCCTTCTTTATCAACTTTCGGCTCGTGGCTTTATTGCGATTGTTGAACAGCTGCTGAGTCAGAGCCAGTGGCTGGCCGGTGAGCACTACAGCATGGCTGACAGTATGCTGACGCCATTTCTCGATCATCTCCCTCGAATGCCGGTACTGGATGAGCATAGGCAGCTTATTCCGGTGGAATCAGCTTGTGCGGATTATTTACAGCGGGTCAGGACAAGAAGCTCCGCCTGGGTGCTTGCGGAGACTTGATATCTTTAATACTTATATGCATTTGGCATGAGTTTTAGTTACTAGCAATTCAACATTGAGGTTAGTCAATGACGTTTAGGGATTTGTTCACGCTAAATACGGAAGCAGCGGCACCGGTTATTCAAATCATCAGTCACGAAACCTTGCGTATTCGCGCTTGCTGCATTCAGGCAGCCACAGACCTAAACAGAGACCTCTACGCATGGAACATGCCGCAGGGCTTGAGAAAATACGATTTCGAAGACGATTCCTGGGAATCGGAGGATGAGGGTGAACAGCCTCAGGAAGCTCTGGAATGGCTGGTTGAATCTTCGCAAGACCAATCTGAATTCATCCTGCTTCTGGAAGACTTCCATCATTTTCTGAATGAGCACACCCTGACCAGCCGCTTGCGAGCGTTTGCAATTGCCGTTGCCAGCCGTGAAATCAATAACGTCACTGTTGTGCTCTCCCAGCCTGCTCCGCTGCTGCCTGCAGAGTTGGAGAAAGAGGTGCAGGTGATGGAAATGCCATTGCCGGATGTCGATGATCTGAAAACTCTTATGCTTCAGGCCAAGCAGCGGTATGAACTGGATGACAGGGATTATCAGGAGTCACCTGCTCTGATCGAGTCGGCGCTCGGTCTGTCCACCAGTGAGGCACAACTGGCTTTCTCAAAGGCTGCTTGTCAGTTCAAGCGTCTGACCGAATCTGAAATCCCCTTTATCGTCAAAGAAAAGGAACAGGTGATTCGCAAAAGCGGACATCTTGAATACTTTCATCCGAAAGCCACGCTCGACGATATTGGTGGTTTGGATAACCTCAAATCCTGGCTGAATCGCCGTCGTCAGTCGTTTACCAAAGACGCGCGTGATTTTGGTCTGGAAACTCCCCGAGGCGTGCTGCTGCTCGGTTTGCCGGGCACAGGTAAAAGCCTGGCCGCCAAAGCAGTGGCCAATGCCTGGCAGCTGCCTTTGTTGCGTCTGGATATGGGTAAAATCTATGGCGGTATTGTGGGGCAGTCGGAAGCTAATATCCGTTCAGCACTGCAAACAGCCGAGGCGCTGGCACCCAGTATTCTCTGGGTCGATGAGATCGAAAAAGGCCTGTCGGGTATGCAAAGCTCTGGCGCTACCGACGGTGGTACGACATCCCGGGTGTTGGGCACCTTTCTGACCTGGATGCAGGAAAAAGAGAAACCGGTGTTTGTGGTGGCGACTGCCAACCATATCGCCCAATTACCACCAGAGTTGCTACGGAAAGGTCGTGTCGATGAAATATTCTTTGTCGATCTGCCGGTGCAGCAGGATCGCAAAGAGATTATCTCTATTCATCTGAAAGGCCGAAATCGGCTGGATGATTTCTCTTCTAAGGAACTGGATGAGCTCGCGATTGCCAGCAAGGGCTTTACTGGTGCTGAACTGGAAGAAGCCGTTAAGGAAGCCATGTTTCTGGCTTTTGACGAAGGCCACCAGTTAAACAAGGACGATATCCTCAAGGCGATTCAGGCCACCTCGCCACTGTCTTTAACCATGGCGGAAATGATTCAGGATACCCGTGCCTGGGCCAAGGGGCGCGCTGTGGCTGCCAGCTCTGCCGAGCCAGAAGCTCTGGATCTTTCCAGCAGTAAAAAGCCCCGTCTCAAACAGGAAGGCGAAAACCCGTTCGTCAAAAAATAACCAGGACCGTTTGTTATGGAAAACCCGTTTTTTACTGCCCTTGAACAGCAAGGCTTCAAGGCAGGCACACTGGACAGCCAGACCAATAGTGTCCTGATGCCGTTTATGCATTACCTGAGTAACAGCATCAAGGCACTGGAGAACAAGGAAGTCAGCTGCGAATGGAAGCCTGTCGCCAACAAGCGCTATCAGCTCAAGCCTGACAAACGGATCTGGCAACTGTTGCCGGTGAGCGAAATAGAAGTTGTGGCTGGTAAGGAAGGCTGGTTTGAGATTCTCACGGTCGATGACGAGTTACCTGATGCCGGTTTTGACCCGGATGAGGACGACCCCATTCGACAAGGCAAAGGCAAAGGACGACGAGAGACGGGTATACCCGACGGTGGTTATAGCGCCTCGGATTATCAGCTGTACTTACCTGAGCTTGAATTAGATGACGACCCAATCTCATGGAGCGGTTATCAGCTGGAACTGCGTCCATTGGCCCGTCAGCTTGACCAGTTAAAGTTGGTTTATATCGACGGCCAGCCATGTACGGTGACGAAGCAGATTGACGCTCGTCTGGTGCTGCAAGGCCATGTGAGACCCAACAGCACTCTGTCCGTTGACGGGCAAGACACGCCTTTCACCCTGATTAAAGGGTTGGACGAATCCCGTCTTAAACAATGGCAAGCCAAATCAGAAGGTAATGGTTGGCTGCTGTTTTCAGAGTCGCGGCCTCAACTGGATGGACACAGGCTGGAAGATGTCACCAATAAAGAACTGGCGAAACTGGGTTGCGGTCATTTTCAATGCCGAGGCCAGCCCCTGCAAAGTGATCACTGGGAGTTGCGTGTAGAAGGCAAAAAACAAGCGCAAAGCCTGATGCTAGAAAGTCGTACTAGGCAGGAATTAAATGATTCCTATTCTCTCACTTGCTCCGCATTTCCAGCTATCGCTTGGCAACTGGAAGTAGCGGATGTCGAAGAACAATGGATTCAACTGATCGAAAAAGAAAGTCGCGACGAGACTGGTAAATCCGATCTGGATTACTTCTTTGGTGATAACCAGAACATCAAGATTCTGGATTCGACGCAACGCAAGTTTGATGACGGCTTCCGTGTGCTGAAAGCACGTCAAGAAGAGCGCCAAATTTTGCTGGCCAGAAATATCAAAGGCAAGAAAAACTGGCACAGTGAGTATCCATCTCAACAGGGAAAGAGAAGTGAGATTCGTGTGAGCGTGGATACCAGCCAGCTCAAACGTCAAAAGGACGCGATCAATCAACTGATGAATCGCCCTTCAGCAGGTCATTGGCCCCTGATTCAGATGTTGCAAAAACGTGGGCAAACCCGTTGGCCGGATGTGCAACCAGCAAAAATCCTGGAGTCTGACTGGACAGTACTGACAGACCCCAACTTTGATGGTTGTGATTGTCAGCGCGCGTTTGTCGCCAAGGCCCTGGCGAATGAGGACTTCACCATTCTGGATGGTCCACCTGGCACAGGTAAAACCACCACCATTCTTGAACTGATTATGCAGCTGGTGTTGCAAGGAAAACGTGTTCTGTTGTCGGCATCCACTCATGCCGCGATCAACAATGTGTTGGAACGCATTAAGGAAAATTCAGAGCTGTCAGCGCAAATATTTCCTTTGCGCATCGGTGATGAAAACAATGCCATCGGTGTTGAAGAATTCCAGTTCGATAATGTGCTCAGCGGTCTTAAGAAAATCCACGGGTGCGAGCAGCTCAGCAAGCAGCTGATGGTGGATTCTTCCAATCTGGTTTGCGGTACCACCATCGGCATCCTGAGGCTGTTCAATGATCGCGAGCTGGTGCTGGATACCGGCGAGCCGCCGTTTGATGTAATGATCATCGACGAGTGCAGTAAAACCACCTTTCAGGAATTCCTGGTGCCTGCGCGTTTTGCCAAACGCTGGGTGCTGGTGGGCGACGTGCGTCAGCTATCGCCGTTCACTGATCGTGAGCAGATCGTCGCCAACCTCGATAATCTGATGCTGGTTCCGCCAAAAGGAAAAACACCGGCCCAGAATCTTTCTGCAGCCGTCCAGCAAGCCTGCTTCCTGCTGGAAGAGCTGCGAGGTAATCACCAAAGTCCCTTTTCCCAGCCGCTGTTGGTGCCTGTTACCCGTGACGTAGCAATAGCATTAGCGGCGGAAATTCGTGTCCGGACCTCGATGCCCAAACTTGCCAAGGGCTTCGACAAGCTGTTGGTCGTGATGGCAAACGAGGGACGTAATGCAGAGAACCATTTGGCTGGGTTGCGACAGATCATACAGAGTCCTGAACAGCTGTATCGTCACAACGTACTTTTTGTCGAAGAAGGCTGCCTGGGCGAACGGACTGACTGGATTCCTGACGATATGCTGATCCTGCATCCCGATTGGTGCCGCACTTCCCAAGCGGCGCAACATAGAGCCACAGGTATAAGTTGCAAGCCGTTCAAGGTTAAAACCTCTGATTGCACGGATACTGTGCAGGTTCATGAGGAACTGCTCGACCGTATCGATAGCACCAAATGGTCGGAAGAGGTGTGTTGGCGTCTGGAGCGCGAGTACTGGCTGCGATTATCGGCCAACCAGAAGCGAAAAACTGGCTATCTGGAAGATACTTTGGAGCGGCTGTTTCCCAAGTCAGTACCAGCTGATGGCCGAATTCATGTACTCAAAAATATTGCCTTTCCGTCGATTCTTGAGGCGCTATCGGGCGATGGCCTGGTCAAACGCAAGAGTGACGATCCAACGACCTTGAATCAGGGTTTCGATGCTTCTGAAAAATCCCAACGCTATACAACCTTGACCTATCAACACCGGATGCATCCGGATATATCGGCATTCCCTCGGCAGCAGTTTTACCTCAAAGGTTTACTGGCGGATGGCGACAAAACGACTGACGACAGGGCCTGGAACTATCACAGATATGACACGCGCAATATCTGGCTGGATGTTCGAGGAACGACGTTGAGAGGGAATAGCAACCGGCAGGAAACCGATGCTCTGATTATCGAGCTGAAAGCGTTTTGTGATTGGGCAGAGAAAAACAAAAACCAAAAAGGCGAACCCTTCGACGTTGCGATTTTGACCTTCTACAAGGGACAGGAGAAAGCCCTGCGAGACGCTCTTCAAAAGCTACCGGGTAATACCAATCGTTACGCTCGGTTTAACTACAAAGGTATATCGATTAAGTTGGCCACTGTGGATTACTTCCAGGGCCAGGAGGCTGATGTGGTTTTCCTGTCAATGGTGAATACCCATCGCGATGGTTTTATGGACTCGCCCAACCGCCTAAACGTCTCCATTACCCGTGCCCGCTACCAGTTGGTGATTGTTGGGCATCATGAATATTTCTCCCAGCGGTCCCGTACGCTGGAGTTAAAAGAACTCGCAAAATCCTGCTGTGTTTTGACTGCAAGTAGCCAAAAACAACCGCATCACAATGCAGGTAAGAAAGGGAAGTCCCGATCATGAGTAATCGTCAAAAACGCCAGATGAAGTCCTTTTCAGACTTGAAAGGAATCACTGACCCCAAAGAACTGGCAGGTGAGGCTAAAAACCACTCCTCGCCTGTCAAAGAGAATGTAAACAAAGCAGGCTCTCTAGCCTTAACGCTCAGTCGAAATGTTCAGCTAAAGCGTTTTCCCATTATCGCCAAGGTTACGTTTTTGCGTGATCGGCCTGATTTAGTGTCCTTGTTAAAGGGTGTGCAAAATAATTCTGCTGATATGCCACCTCGACTGAGGGCGTATCTCAAGCGGGAAGCGCTGTGGGATGATTCGGGCATTACGGATAAAGGCCAGCAGGTTATTGATAGTGGCTTATTCGAAGCTAAAGAGCGCGGTCTTTACCATATCTGGTACACAGATCATGATCCTTTGCTGGGGACTCGCCCGGTCATGATGCAGCGGGATACAGCGTTCTTTGAGCCCGATATGAAAAGCTGGAAAAAAAGGGATGATGCAGCCCGGTCAGAATTTCGGGTAGAGCGGCCTTTAAAGCTGAATGTCCTTGAGGAGTCCTTCGTCGATCGCAACAAGACCGAATTGAAGAATATCAGCTTGCAGCTGGCATCACTTGATCCTGAAGTGATTTGCTCGCCTGAGAAGTCAGAAAAGATTCAGCTCGAATGGACACTGGACTTTTCAGCATCGCAGCTCAGCCTGAAAGGTCAGCTGGATATGTTGCAATTCAATCAGAATAAAACCAGCTCACGCCTAGAAGCTCTGGAAATCTCCATTGATGATTTTGGTGATTGTCTGAACGATGTCATGGTGGCTATCGCCGGAGAACTTGACGGCCACTGGCTGCCTGAAGAGCGTCGTATGAAGACTTCGCTGGAGTCGATGAAATCGCTTGAGGATTATCACTTAGCTGTTCAGAAATTTCAGATCGGCAGTTTTAATTGTTCAGATCTGGAAACCGGTATGGGTGAGTTCCAGTCGGTTCAGGTCAAACACATTCCTATTCAGCCAGCTGACCAATCCGATGCTAAATATTGGCATCATTTCTGGTTGGAAGATTTCTACAGCAGGCAGTACCACTCATCGGCGGAAGCCCGTAAACAACAGTCACAATGGCTGGATCACATCGCCTTGAATGACTTTGCGCTACCGCTAAAAGAACAGCAGTCCTTGTTGTCAAAGATTCGACGCGAAAGTCAGCCGCAGGCCTATTGGCATATTGCGACGATGGCGGATCTGACACCCTCCAGAAGCCGCAAACTGCGCATGCCGATCAGTCTGGTAAAAGATGATGCATTGGATCTCGGTGAACTGCTTAAACAGTTGTCAGCCGGAGAATACATCGAACACTTCATCTATTCAGATCGTTACGTTCATACCCCACGTCAGAGCCGCAACCTGAATTCAGTGGCTGCTTATTTTACTGATGCCAAAGGCTTGCTCTTGACGTTGGATAAGCAGAAAGGAAATGAGGCGAAACTTCCAGACAACTGGTCGCGCGAAATCCTGCAAAAGCAAAATGATAACCACGGTCGCTACTGGATTTTGGTCAGTACGGAGCATACCTGGTGCTGGGAGTGCAGCGGCGGGCTAGATTTTATTCGCGATAATATCGGGGGGGGCAGTGTCGATGGTTCACCAACCTTTACGCCTAAAGAGGTGGTAGAACTACCTCGATATTTGCAAGACCAGATCAATAATATCGAAGCGGAGGCTCTCTGATGACACTGATCGTACCTCGACAGGAACAATTTCGAATCGATTACCAGAATGAGCATTTGCCAACTTTGTTTAGCAAGCAAGCGTCCGATGCGGATTTCAGCAGGGACTTGTCCCAGCCTGATACTGACTTTCTAATGAATGTTGTGTCCATATCGCGTCTGACCTTGCTGATTGCCTGCGAGCAACTGAAAGAAGACTCACTGATTCAGACCATCAAAGAACAGGCCGAAAAAGGCGTTCGTATTTATCTGCTGCTGGGCGACAAAAATGCCAACCAGGTGGCGATTGATACCCTGTCTGGTCGTTGCTTGATTCGCACAGGCGTGAGTCAGCAAGGCGCCCTGATACTGGTGGATCACACCACCACTCAGGCACAGGGACTGTTGTTGATGTCGGGTCAACCTCTGGTATCTGCCGATCAATCCTCGTGGGGAATCCAGCTGGAGCCGCGGCAGATCGATGACAGTTTCCGCAACTTCTGCAAACTGTTTTGGGAGCAGAGCCACGAGGAATACCTGCAACAGAACCAGCAACAATCCATCGTACCGCATCCGGATGGAGAGGTTGTTACCAACCATTCTCATCAGCTATGTGGCAACTTACGCGATTGCCTAGGCGATACGCTGGAACACCTGCAAGCAGCCTCTCATTCTGGTTTCGGTGCTTCCGGCAATGGCTGGCGTTTATTGTTAGGAACTCAGTCCAGTGACATAAAAGAGCAGGCTCGCACAGGCGTTGCACTCAGTGATAACCCGATTCCGTCTTTATTGTTATCAAAGGACGGAAACTGGTTGTTGCCAGACCAAACGGATTTTACTGCGGCCAATTGGTGCCTGAAATTATCAGCACAGCAAAGCCAGAAACTTGAGCAGGCCTACGGCCGGGCCTTTGAAGATGCTGCATGGCAGTATAAAGATGCAACTTTGATTCGCGAATGTGCTGATCAACAGCTACTTCGTTTCGCCGACCAACCGGGTCTGGAGTGTGTAGTTGAAGAGGTTCGTGAAATCGAACTTGAGGATATCAACACTCAGGACATTGACAGCTTCCTGAATGATAAAGCCGAACAGCTTGCATCCGGAGTGGCTGGTTTGCAACGCAGCCAACTGGCCCACTTTATTGATTATAGCGTGGTGGTGCACCCGCCCTACTGCCCTGAGTCTGCGAAGCCGGATGCCTTATATCAGGTCTGGAAAAATTCAGAACAGGATTGGCAGCAACGCCATGAAGTACTGACCATTGCTCAATCCAGGATTGATCAGCAGCAAGCCGGTATCGCTGACAAATTAAAAGGCTCTATCAAGGGGTTCTTGCTCGGGCAGGGACAATCGGTGAAATCCCTGAATCAAGAAATCGATATTCTCAAAAATTGGTCTGTCACTTCAGCAACACCGGCGGAACGAGAGCAACATCGTCAGCGTTTGGAGTCCTTGCAGGATAAAATTCGCAAGCGCGGTGCCGACACCGAGCAGGAGATGGACAAGGCCGAGAAAAATCTGCGTTGGGAGCGCCGACGAGACGAATTTAAAGATGATCTGTTGAAGGCGAGCGAGTTATTGAAGCAGAAGTCATCGGCCCTTGATGAGCTGCAAAACAACAAGACCGAGGCCACTTCTCAGGTTGAGCAAAAATTCAGAGCTAGCTGGATCTCTGCTGCCGAAAGGCTGGAAGATCATCAACTGCATGACGCCGAAATCAATGACCTCAAGCCTGAACAGTTTCTTGCAGAAGCTTTGCCTGAGATTCCTCAGGCGGCACCAAAAGATGCTGATGAGCCAGAAAAGCAGGCTCGACAGGAGGCTATTCAACAAGCCAAATCCAGACGTGAAGAATTAACACAAAAGGCCCGTCATGCCTGTCTAAAAGCCAAACGAGAAGCTCTGGAATCTATGGATGTGAGCCAGGCAAATAACTGGAAAACATCCATCAAGGAAAAGGTCTGGAAAAAGCATTACAGCGTTTTTGAACGCTGCTTCGAAGACCGTGAACAAGGCCTGAAGAAAATCGAGCGTGATATTCAGGAGGCTCAAAAAGCACTGGATAACAGCAGATCTGAAAAGGAACGAGCAGAAAAGGCACTAAATGAACACGGTTCATCGTTTGTGTATCAGCCGAAACAAGCATCCGATGCCTTTGCCAAACAGCTCGGTCTGAAAGGTAATACAGCCGTTGAAAAGCAATTCCAGTGGCCACCAGAAGAACTGCCTGTCAATGGTACAGAGCTACGTAAGTATCAGCAGAATCGTTATCTGGTGGTATTTAATACCGATCAGGTCGAGCAAGCCAGTCGAGATGCAGAACGCCTGAAAGCTCAACTTGTGTGTGACAAGGAGTCCGCCAATGCCTGAACAGAAAATCACCCTGACGATTGATGAAGATGGAGCCATTACCGCCAAGACCAGTGGCTTCAAGGGCGAAAGCTGTCTGGAAGCGTTGGATGAGTTGCTGAATCTGGAAGGCGTCGTCAGCAGCGTCAAAAAGACCGATGAATATCATCAGCAACAGACTCAACAAACGCATCGGGCTCAGTCTCTCAAGGGGAAGTCCTGATGAGTGCCGTGATTAAAACGGCTACGCCGTTTGTAGTTGAAGAAGTGCTGATGGAAGCATTGCAGGCTGTTGGAGCTGAGCCGGTGAAAATCACCTCATCGAAACTGCAAACTGTCAGTCATCGTGGAGGCCTGATTGTTGGCGATATTCTCACCAATCGGTCGGACTACTACGGGCCACAACATTTTCGACTGGAGGGGGGGCGCTGGATTTTGCGTCACGATTCCAGCGAAATGAATGGCCGCATAAGTAATAGGCTTGCAGAAAAGCATTACTCAAATGTTGGCCGCTTTCTTGGCGAGGTCGGGTCTGCTTACGAAGTGGCCTATCAAGGTTATCTTGCACGGATTGCCGAGCAGGAACGAATTCGCCTTGAGGAAGAACGTAAAGCCCGTGTTGAAGCAACGCGCCAGCAGGCGATTGACAAGGCTAAAGCCCAAGGGTACGCCATTAAGGAAACTACCAACAGTAAAGGCCAGATCCAACTGGTTCTGACCCGGATGGTGTAGCCGTGGCCAAAGATTACGGCGAATACTTCAACGTTGCCCATATTGAACCAGAAAGCCATATATATGGCCCTGGTAAACGTTACGTTATTTGGCTCCAGGGTTGTTCGTTAGCTTGTGAAGGATGCTGGAATCAGCAGATGTGGTCATTTGAGTCAAACCAATTGATACATCGGGAGCAATTGTTGGATGAAATTCTTCAATACAGGGATATTGATGGCATAACCCTACTTGGAGGTGAGCCTCTACAACAGGCACCAAGCACACTTTGGTTATTAAGTTCTATCAGGCGTTCCTCGGGCTGCTCAACGGTTTTATATACCGGTTTTACGTATAGTGAGCTAGTAAAACGCAAGGATTGGGCGTTACTCAGAGAACATTGTGACTTGATGATAACCGGTCGCTACTCTTTTTCTTTAAGAAATACGAATCTTCGTTGGAGGGGCTCGTCAAATCAGGAATTAATTTACCTGGCGGGGGGCAGAATTCCTCTGGAGCCGCCAGAAGACGCTAACGAAGTCGAAGTCATTATTGATGAAAATGCTGCTATCAGAGTTCTTGGTTACCCGGACAGCAGCTTTTTCAGGGCTTTAATAGATTCAGAGTGACTTGGATTTGTCCAGCCAGACTTCCACCCCCTGGATGTTGAGGTCGGCATCTGTTGCCGCGCGGGCCTGTTGCAGGTCTGCCGCCGGGTTGATGGTCGCCAGTTGTGCTGTCAGCCAGTCGAGCATGGCTTCGGCAATGCGCTGGTGACGACCTTCAAGCGGGCTGGCGTATTGTTCGGCGATGGCGACAAAGGCATCCAGTGATGCCAGTAACTGCCGGACATTCGCGGCCGTCGGCTGCACCGGCCTGTAGTGGGTCAGGTACATAAACCTGGGTTCAAGTTCGATGCTGGCACAAATGGCGAGCGGGGTCGAAGTACACCGTGACCTTTCCCCTGAATTAGCACCACTGGTTCGATGAGATTCCTTACGTTACGCCGCCCTTCGAGCGTACTCAACTGGCGACAAGTAGTTCAGTGAGCTGTGCGGTCTAACATGGTTGTAATGTTCCCTCCAGGAGTCGATTTCCACTCGGGCCTCGTCCATCGTTCTGAACCAGGACCGATTCAGACATTCATTCCGGAGTTTACCATTCAAGCTCTTCACGAACGCGTTCTGGGTAGGTTTGCCGGGCTGAATGAAGCCCAAACTTACACTCGTTTCCTTGCTCCAGAAAAACATCGCCTTGCTGGTGAATTCAGTGCCGTTATCACAGATGATTTTCCGCGGCTGGCCTCTGTGTTCGCAAAGCTGCGACAGGAAACGCGTCACTTGGCGCCCACTGATTGATACTGCTACCAGCTGCCCGACCATTTCGCGGGAGAAATCATCCACCACGTTTAGCACTCGGAAGCGGCGGCCATTAGCCAGCTGATCAGCGACAAAATCTATAGACCAACGTCGTTGAAGGCTCTAGGGACTTCAAGTGGTTGCCGGGGACGCTGCAGCTTCTTACGTCGCTTGGTGCGTACCTGCAGTTTTTCCTCGGTATATATCCGGTACGTTCGCTTGCGGTTGATCACCAAGCCCTCGGTCTTAAGCATGCTGTGCAGAAACAGATAGCCATAGGCTGACTGCTGCGCAGCAAGCTCTCGGAGCCTCGCTCTCAATGCATGATCGTTCCTGGCTCTGGCTTGGTACCGAAACGCGCTACGGGAAATGCCTACAAGCTGGCAGGCGCTCCACTCACTGATTCGGTGCTGCTCAATCAGGTGCCGGACGGCTACCTTGCGGCCTGCAGGCGTTACCACTTTTTTGATAGCACGTCCTTCATCGTCTCAACTTCAAGCAGCTTGTCTGCCAAAAGCTTTTTGAGCTTGTTGTTCTCTGATTCCAGCTCACGCAGCCGTTTCGCTTCGTTCACTTCTAAATCGGCGTATTTACTACGCCAGTTGTAGAACGTTCCACTGGATATGCTCAGCTTGCGGCAGAGGTCGTCTACCTTGGCACCGGCCTCGTGCTCCTTGATAGCGCCAATGATTTGCTCTTCGGTGTATCGCGTCTTCTTCATATTGAGATCTCCATCTTGCTAGGTTAGCTGGAAATCTCATCGAGTGCATGGTGCGGAATTTGGGGAAAAGGTCAACCGGTGTGGTGGTGACAGGCTTTCGCCCGCAGGCGAGTCAAACACCTTGTAGGAAATGCTAAAAGTATCACCGGTGAAAATGCTGTGACTGCTGCTGTCGTGAACACAGAAATGGTGTTTGGCGTGCCTGGGGTGTCGCCTCAACATGCAGCTCTTGGCGGAAGATGCTTTGTAAAAGCCGCCCGAGGTTTCCTGCTAGAGCTGGATGTTTGTGATGGTCATGCGGGTGAGTTGGCCATCTGAAGAGGCTAATCCGACATCTTGAGCGTTTTTACCATGCATGGAATTTTTCATGGTTTTTTGATTGGGTTGTTCTTCAAGGTATTGTTTTATAATTTATTTATTGTTCTATTGATAATAGAGTGGGAGTAGGGCTCGCTATAAATAGCTAATCAGGCCTTTTAAAGACAAAATGCCAGTCAGTTTTCTGACTGGCATTTTTATTGGGATTCTTATTGTGATGCTTGCCTTCTTCTGTGGCGGCAATTTTACCACCTACGTTGGTGTCCGGGTTAGTAGACCACTACAGAATTACCATACACTGGACGAGGCAAGATCGTATATTTTTGACTATATCGAACGGTTCCATAACCCAAGAATGAGACGTAGCCCGCTCTGTCACCCTAGTTGTCCAGTTGGGTAGTAGTGACATCGAAGATATTCTCAATCTGGTTGATGGTCGTGAAGAATTGCTGGGTGAAATAAAAGCTGCCTCAGTGGAGGTTCAGCGCTATATCGCAAAAGAAATCTCCCGATTGCTGTGCGTCAGTGATTTTGAATATGCCGTGCAGAGTCAGGCGAGAGGCGATGCCCAGCGAACAGATGTGATCTATAAACGGCTTGACGCCCTCGCGGCGTTGACTCCAGGTCAGTCGCTATAAGCAGGATGCTGATGAAGATTACATGGAGCAGCCGAAAAGGAATGGCACGCAAGCTGAATAGTGACGCCGCTGCACTGGCGTATGTCGGAGATTATCTAATAGCTGTCGTGGTCGATGTTGCCGAAAAGCCGTGCGGTAACCGTTGGCTGTTCGGCATGAGCCCAGAAGGGAAGTGCATGGTGGGCCGATCATTGCACCCAGGCTCTGCGCACCCGCTTTTCCAGTGCGGGACTGGGTTCAACTTTGGGATTAGCAGTGGTAGCAGGTTTTGGCATGGTCATTCTCCTGAGCGCCCTGATTTAGATGTTATCTCAAAATCCACTGGCTCAGGCTTAGGTTGACATACAGGGGAGGCAACCGACCGGTTCATAGGGGGCAACAGCTTCTTCAATACAGCGGCCTTACGTTCGTCTGAGTAGCGTGGCATAGCAATCCTTTTGACCCACTCTGAGAAGAATTTAGGCGAAAACGCCTACTGGACAACTAGGGTGACAGAGCGGGGTAGATTCCATCCTCAAGATGCATTGGGAATACGGATCATGAGTGGGGTTTGCTGATTCATACCCAAATGGGAGGGCGGAAGCAGGAAGTCGGTGTTCCGATTATCTCACTTCGTTTCTGTTTGGTTAAGTCCGACAGGCTGCTAGGCCACGCTCAGTAGGTCGATCCAGATCCAGATCTCCACTTTTCCAGACTTCACACTGACCAAGTGCCGTAGCTGAGGTTATTTGAATACTTTTGTCACACTCGTCGACAAAGTGTTGACCATCGTTGATCAATGCTTGAGGATTTCGCAACCTTACGTAAACGTCAGTCACTAAAATGAAAGCAGCACAACTAGTTTTAAGCTTGCTGATCATGTTGTACAGCGTTAGCTCAGTTGCCGATGAAGGCACTGAACATTTTCTGGAACCTGAAGCGGATGCCGCTTATGTGCAATTCGTCGAGATCGAGCAGCAGCTAAAAACAGCGTCTTACGAGGCCGTTGCTGGCCTTCTGACGCCGCTGCAACAGTATCCGCTTTACCCGTATCTGCAATATCAGGCTTATCTGCGGTTTCCGGCTCGCCTCACTCAAGCAGAGGTGAACCAGTTTCTGGATGCGTATCCACTGTTCCCCAGTCGTACCTATTTGCAGCAAGCCTGGTTAAGCCAGTTGGCCAAAGACGGTCGCTGGCAAGAATGGATAACCGCCTATCAGCGTCTGCCGAACAAGAGTGCGGCGTACCAATGTGATTTGGCCCAGGCGTATCTGCACACCGATCAGCAAGAACAAGGCCTGGCGCTGACGGCTTCGTTATGGTTGGTGGGCAAATCCCAGCCCAAAGCATGCGATGCTTTATTTGAACAATGGGCACAACTCGGTAATCCAACGGCGAGCATGGCGCAAAAACGCTATTGGCTGGCGGCTCAGGCCGGTGAAATGCGATTAGCCCGCTACTTGCACCGTTACCTGGATGAAGACGGCAACCGATTGGTATCCGCCTATGAAGTCTTGTTGAAGCAACCTGAGCGGGTTGCCACCGCCGATGTCTCCGTCTTCCCGGCAATGGCCCAACATCAGGTGATTAAAAAAGCCTTCCAGAGCCTTGCCCGTCAATCAGTCGAACCTGCAGCGCAACAGTGGCTTGCATACCGATCGCACTTGCCTGCAGCATCTTCTCTTATGCGCACACTGGATGTGTATATCGGCAAGCGGCTGGCTTACGCTCAAACCAATACGGCAGCAGAGTTACTGAGTCGCCTTGACCCTGACCATCAATATTCTGAATTAACCGAAGCCAGATTGCGGCAGGCATTGGGTGCCGATGTGATCGACTGGACCGACGTACTTACTTTGATAACCACCTTACCGGCCGATCTGCAAGCCTCCGACCGTTGGCAATACTGGTATGCCAATGCGGTGCAGAATCAAACATCCGTTAGTCCGGTGGTTGGCGATGAGATCGGTGATGAATCGGTGGTCGAAATCAAAACGATTGAAGGCCAAATCGGTGAGAGTCAGCCGCTTGATGACATCTGGAATCAACTGGCGCAATCCCGCTCTTTTTACGGCTTTCTGGCGGCCGCCCATCAACAGCTGCCGTATCATCTGAATAACCAGCCCTTCAACGTGAATGCCGACGTGCTCACCGAGCTGCAAAAAAATCCAGCCATTCAACGGGCCAAAGAATGGCTGAAACTGGATCGACCGACTGAGGCCCAGCGGGAATGGCTTTCTGCACGGGCAAGTCTGGCGCCCGACGAACGGCAGCACATGGCAGCACTTTCTTTCGAGTGGGGCTGGTATCATCGCTCCATTATGGATGCCATTCGTCAGCAGCAATGGAATTATCTGGATGCCCGTTTTCCGCCATTATTCACCGACCTGTTTGATCGCCAGGCCAGTAAAAATGAAATTGACGTAACCTGGGCAACGGCGATTGCTCGTCAGGAAAGCGCCTTCAAACCGGAAGCCATGTCGCCAGTGGGGGCAAGGGGACTGATGCAATTGATGCCATCAACCGCGAAATTGACCGCTAAAAAATACGGCATCTCCCTGGCGGGAACTGAGCCGTTGTTTAACCCGGAAACCAATATTGCCCTGGGCAGCGCTTATCTGGCCGAAATGTACCAACGCTTTGATGGCAACCGCACTTATGCCAGTGCTGCCTACAACGCCGGGCCAAATCGGGTAGAACGCTGGCTGAAAGAACGCGGGCACTTACCTCTGGATGCCTGGATAGAAACCATTCCCTACGCCGAAACCCGCCAGTACGTACAGAACGTGCTGGCCTTTCGGGTGATTTATGCCCAACGGGCAGGACAGGAAGTGGCGATGTTGTCGCCAAGTGAACGATTGCTGTTGGCGTATCAGCAACAGTCAGAGCCGAGTGAGCCAGATACGGTAAATTAACCGAGGGTTCTCCGTGAAAACCTGAAAACGTTGTTCGGCTCTGTGTTTTTGTAGGATGCCAATAGCCGAAGGCATATTGTATCAGGCGTATTCCTGTATTGGTTGTGCTGTATTGGTTGTGCTGTATTGGTTGTGCTGTAGTGGTTGTGCTGTAGTGGTTGTGCTGTAGTGGTTGTGCTGTTTTGATTCAGCTGTCGGTTTCCGCTATAGGCTTGACTCGTTTGTCAGTAATCCATACGCCGTCGTCATTTTCCAGCACTTTAACGGGTGTTAGTTTTTCGCCGTTACAAATGGCGCTTATCGATTCGCCGCTGACTGGATCATAGATGATGCCATGCATCGAGCAGCGTAGATTTTTTCCGCTACGGTCAAAAATCATGTCTTTTTCGCAGTCAAGTCTGCGCGGCATATGGACACATAAATTCCGATAGGCCAAACACGTACCCTGATGACGAAAGATCACCACAGAGGAAGGTTCGTTTGCATAGATAACGTCAACGAGCTGGTAGCCACCTTCGGTGAGTTGATTGTTATGACATACCCAGAGGTGGGGTTTGGTATTCATCGGTATTTACCTGCCCTGTTTAAAACAGACTTCAAAGCCTTCGCCACTTCGATTTAGCGTATTCATTTATAACAAATCGTATTTTTTTTGCATCATCGAATTAATACAACCTGTCGAGTTCGGAGAGTCAGACATCTCCGGTGCAGTGCTATCCATGCTGGCAACATTTTTCAGGGCTGTTGGTTGGCTTTGCAAATGAGCTTCCGCTGCTGCTTATTACGTTCTGCCCAGGCTGCGGGCCTGGCGGTGTGGTCGAAACATTCTGCTAACCATGTACCGTCATCCAGCGGCAGGTCGTGTCCGGCGCTTGGGTGTTCCCATAGGGGTTTGTTCCAGTGTTTGGCAATCGCCTGGCTGCATTGTGCTGACACCAGTTGGTCGTTCAGGCTGGTGTAGATAAATGCACGCTGGCAGGGTGACTGGGCAGTGCCTTGATAGCGGCTGGCGGCACGAATCTGGATGGCGATGTTGGTCAGGGTCATGGGGTGAGCGCGGGAGAAATCTTGCCAGTCTTGCAGTTGTTGATGCTGTATGGCTGGATGGTTGAGGGTGAGCTCCATGATGGGTGCTTCGAGAGCGGCAGGGTCGCGAATCAGTCCCGGAGTGGCTCGAAGGAGTCGGGTCAGGGCGCGAGGACGCATGCGTTGCCAGGGGGCTGAGAAGCGGCCAAAGCTGGTGTTGATAAGGTGCAGTTCGGCAATTTCTTGCGGGTAGCAACTGGCCCATTCGGTCGCGATCATGCCGCCCATGGAGATGGCGATCAAGGTGAGTTTTGGTGGTGGTTCAGGCAGCAGTTGCCGGGTCTGCTGACGCAGGTCTTCCATCATGTCATGGAGAGTAGCGGGGGTGGCTTCGAGTGATCGTTCACCATTGCCAGCCAGTTCCGGCAGGATGACCTGATGAACTGAAGGCCGCTGGTTGAGGAGCTGGGGGAAGTGGCTCCAGTGGTGGCGGCTGCGAATCAGCCCGCGCAGCAGGACGCAGGTGCGCCCTGGCTGCAGGTGTTGTTTACCAGAGGTCGAAGTAGCGGTGAATGCCGAACTGGAACGTGGTGCCTGCATCATAGTCGCTCGTCAGGTTGGTGCGCTCCAGCGTCAGGCGGTAGTCGTACTGGTGGTAGGTACGTTCTACGCCAGCGCGGAAGTGCCAGTAACTGTCGCGGTTGTCGTTACCGAAATTGTAGTCGTCATCAATCTCCAGGTAGCGATGCTGGGCGGTATAAAATTCAAAATCGAAACTGGCGGTGTGCAGGGTGTAGGAGGCTTCCAATACCCGGCGTGGAAACTCGCTGCCCATAAAGTTACTGGTCTGGCGGATGCCCAGAACCAGTGACTGGTTGTAAGTTGCACGCAGAAAGCCTTCGCCATAACTTTGCTGGTTGCTTTCCCAGTCGCCGTGGAAGGTGTTGCGGGTCACTCCCAGGTCAATGCCCCAGTTGTGGCTGATGGGGTGTGAAAAACCGCCAAACAGATCCCATTCCGAGTGGGTGTGATCGTCGTTGCGTTTCAGCTCGCTGGCCCAAAGACCGCCGTACAGGCCGGAAGTGTGTATATAGGTTGTTCCTAGCTGGGCTGCGTATTCACCACGGGTTTCACTGATGCCGTCGCGCATGTATTCCGATACCAGACCAAGGTTGGCACTGAGTTCGGCATGGCTGGTTGAGGTGACGGCAACGGCAGCGGTGCAAGCAAGCAGGGTGGCGATACGGCGTACAAACAGCATGGTGGCGTACTTTCTCTGGGTTGGGTCGAATCAAAGGCGGCTATCATACGCGAATCGGTCGCAGTCTGTCGCCTCGGTGTTGTGCTCTGACTGTGGATTGGCTGTGGCGTTCGTTTGATCAGGGAATCAGTACATTGGTTTCTTTGGCACGTTCAGGATACCAGCGTTCCAGTGCCTGCTGCAGGGAATGTTGGTGTTCGCTGGTGGTGGCGGGAACCCAGGCCGGGCCATTGGCGATGGCGGCCATCAAAAATTCGAACAGGGTGATGTGGCGACGCAGGATACGTTGCTGCCGATGCGGCAGTATCGGGTTAAACAGGCCGCGATAGTTAAACAGGTGGCGCGGGTTTTTCTTTACCCATAACCAGGAGCCCATTTCCAGGGTCAATGGCAGGTAGACGCCGTTGGGGTTGGCAGCCCGGTAGCCGTCGTAGAGGTAATCCCAGATGTCGCCACTGGTGGTATAGCTGTTGGCTTGTGGTTCAAACAGGTACAGGTTGTGGTTGGGATAGGAATGCTCAAACAGGCGCGTCATGGCGTAGGCGTCGGGCAATCCGGGCCAGGGTGCCAGACTGCGGGCATAGGGAAACCAGATCCGGTCGCGATAACCAAAACCGCTGTGACAATCCAGTGAAATACAGAGCGACTGGCTGAACAGGGTTTGTGCAATCACCTCGGTCAAGGCGAGGTTTTCGGTTTCCATGGTGTGACCTTTTTTACCCCGATACCAGGGTAAGCGAGCCGATAGCCGTTGGCCACCAACCAGAAACGGCGTGCGGTGTTCGGCCTCGACCGGGGCGTTGCGCATCAGGTCAACACCATTGGTATTGGAGCGGCTGTTTTGCCACATGCCAGCAGGATTGACGATGGGAATAAACAGCAGGCGTATGCTTGCCAGCTGTTGTTGCAGTTGTTCATCCCACTGACTGCGGTGTAACAAGCTGCGCATAAACGCCAAAATGATCTGGCTGCCTATACGTTCAATGCCGTGGACGCCCCCAATAAAGGCCAGTGTCGGGGCGGTTGCAGCGCGAGAGCCCATCTCGATTGCATAGATCGGCAGCTGCTCATTCTGATGGGAAATATGGGCCGGTACGGATATCCGCATGCTGTCACGACCCTCGTCAATCAGGGCTTCCAGTTCAACCAATTCCGGCAAGGCGTTGCGAATGTGGTAAATTCGCCCATTCATAGATGTTTTTCCCCTGTTGGTGCGGCGCTGATCCGTTCTGACTCTAATCATAGAGCACCCTCTGGATGAAATCCTTTTCATCGGCGCATGGTTATGACCCGGTTCCGCCTGCCCGCAAGGGTTGGGACTGGCTGCCCACTCTGTTGCCGTACCTGTTTGAGTTCCGCTGGCGCGTTATTGTTGCCTTGTTGTGTCTGGTTGGCGCCAAGCTGGCCAGTGTCGGTATGCCGTTTTTGCTCAAGCATCAGGTTGATACTCTGAATCAATTACCGGCTGGCGGTGTGCCAGCAGGCGAGTGGTGGTTGTGGTTTCCGCTGGGTTTGTTGCTGGCCTACGGTCTGGCCCGTCTGATGAGTGTGTTGTTCGGCGAATTGCGAGACCTGGTTTTTGGCCGGGTCAGTGAGCGGGCCATGCGCCGTATGGCGTTGCGGGTTTTTCGTCATTTACACAGTTTGAGCCTGGCGTTTCATCTCGATCGCCAGACTGGTGCCTTGCAGCGCGATATTGAACGGGGTGTTCAGGGCATCAGCTTTTTGTTGCGCTTTATTATCTTCAGTATTTTACCCACTGTGCTGGAATTGCTGTTGGTGATCGGTTTACTACTGTTTAATTACCCGCCGGTATTTGCCTTGATTACGGCGCTTGCGGTGGTGGTTTATGTGGCCTATTCGTTTCGTATGACCGAGTGGCGGACGCAGTATGTGCGTGAGGCGAACCGGATGGATTCCACTACCCATGCGCGGGCACTCGACAGTTTGTTGAATTATGAAACGGTTAAATATTTTAATGCCGAGCCACGGGAAGCGCAGCTCTATGATGACTCGCTGGCGGAATGGGAGCAGGCGCGCCAAAAAAACCGTTATACGCTGTTTGGTCTGAACGCCGGGCAGGCGCTGATCATCAGCGTTGCGATGCTGTCGATGTTGATGTTTGCTGCCTGGTATGTGGTGCAGGGGACAATGACCATCGGCGATTTCACCCTGGTCAACGCATTTATGTTCCAGTTATTTTTACCGCTGAATTTTCTTGGTTTTGTCTATCGCGAACTGAAGGCATCCATGGCCAATATCGAACGCATGTTCGAACTGCTGGATGAACAATCCGCCGTGAAAGATGAAGGTACGGCTGCCTTTAACCTCAAAGGCGGAGAAGTCACTTTTCGGCAGGTAAGTTTCAGTTATCGTGATGATTATCAGGTGCTGGATCAGCTCGACCTGACCATCCCGGCAGGCAAAACCCTCGCCGTTGTGGGTGGTAGTGGTGCTGGCAAGTCGACCCTGACCCGTTTGCTGTTTCGTTTTTATGATCCGGCGGCGGGTGAAATTTTGATTGATGGTCAGCCGATCGATCAACTGCCTCAAGCGGTGTTGCGTGCCAGCCTCGGAATGGTGCCGCAAGATACCGTGCTGTTTAACGATACCTTGAAAAACAATTTGCTCTACGCCCGCCCGGATGCCTCGGATGAGGAGTTGCAGCAGGTCATTACCATGGCGCACCTCGACAGTCTGATTCAGCGTCATACCGATGGCTGGCATATCGTGGTGGGAGAGCGTGGCCTGAAACTGTCCGGTGGTGAAAAGCAGCGTATTGCCATTGCCCGAATGCTACTCAAACGCCCGGCCATTATGTTGTTTGACGAAGCGACGTCATCACTCGACTCACACACCGAACGCGGCATCATGGATGCCATCCGGCAGGTTTCGAAAGGACATACCACCCTGATTATTGCCCACAGACTGTCGACCGTGGTGGATGCGGATGAGATTGCGGTGATGGACGGTGGCCGGATCGTTGAGCGTGGCAGCCATGTGCGGTTGCTGTCGCAGCAGGGGCGTTATGCTGCGCTCTGGCAGGCCCAGCAGCATCAACACCAGCAACAACACCAGCAATAACCGGACTCCGGTGATGTTATGGCAGACGACATGCTGGCAGGCGATGGAAACGTGGAATGACAGCGGCCAGCAGGCGTCCGTCGTGGTGCCCTGAGTGTTGGCTGGAAACGGTGTACCGAGTAGAAAGGTATGCGGAGGACAAGGAGAACAGCTCATGCAATTACTGATCGTTGATGCGATGAATCTGATTCGCCGTGTCTACGCGGCGGTTGAAAATAGCCCGACGGCACTGGAAGCGACTGCCAGTCGCGCCATTGCCATTATTAACAGCAATGTCGGGCGGCTGGAATGCAGCCATGTCGCGATGATCTTTGAAGATCACGTTGAAACCTGGCGTCACCGGTTCTGGCCTGATTACAAAAAAGGCCGCCCACCGATGCCTGAGAAGCTCCAGAACGGGCTGGATGAATTACGTCATCAGCTGGAACTGGCAGGGGTGTATTGCTTCCGCCAGGAGGGATGGGAAGCGGATGATGTCTGCGCTGCATTGGCCAACAAGGCGGCGCTCGCCGGAGTGCCCAGCGTGATTCTGTCGACCGACAAAGGCTTTTGTCAGCTGGTTAACAGCCGTATTCGGGTCGCCAATCATTTTGACCGGCAATTGCTGGATGAGGCGGCGGTTTATGCCCGCTTTGGTCTGCAACCAGGCCAGTTGGTGGACTTCTGGGCGTTAACCGGTGACACCACCAATCACCTGCCCGGTGTGCCCGGTATTGGCCCCAAAACAGCGGCGCAGTTGCTGGATCATTGTCATCGCCTTGATCGGGTGCTGATTGCCCTGGAGCAGCTACCGGAATTGGCAGGGGTTACTAGCCGGATTGTGGACAGCTTGAAAAACCACTGGCAGCAGGCATTGCTGACCCGAGAACTGGCTCGCTTGAGCGATGATTTACCGCTGGGAATCAATCTTCATGATTTGCGGTTTTGTGTCCGGGATACCGAGACATTTTAGCCATATCGGCTTGCAGTCAAACGATCGTTTGAATAAACGCGCCTGTTTCAATAGAATCGGTTGCTCTATGGCGCTGAAAACAGGCACATGGCTAATGACTATTCTGTCAATCCCTGTTTTGATGCCGCCTTAACCAGATGTCCCCAGATGATCAGGAGTAGATGTATGTCAGTTGATATCAAGGTTCGTGGTTACCATCTGGATATCTATCACCACGTAAACAATGGCCGTTACCTGGAATTTCTGGAAGAAGGGCGCTGGGATTATTTTGATCGCCACCACTTTCTCGATTTGTTTGAAGATGATCAGCTGGCTTTTGTGGTCGCCAACATCAATATTTCTTACCGTCGGCCTGCTTACGATGGCGAGGTGTTACGTATTGTCTCGAAGATGGCCAGCATCGGTAACAAGAGCGCACAGATGCAGCAGCAGGTTATGTTGCTGGAAGCGGGCGAGCCAACAGCCGTCGTTGCTGATGCCACTATTACCTTTTGTTTGATGGACGGGAAAACCCAGCGCGCGGTACCCATTTCCGGTAAGGTGCGCGCCGTTCTGGAAAAGATGATTGAGGATGGTCTATGACGCTCGACGAAATATTGTCCGAGATTGGCGGATTTCTGGCCTGTGCGACGCCAGATGCCTGGGTTGAAGAAGCTTTAAAGCAGCAGGAAATCCTGTTGATTGATCATGCCAATTGCGAAAAAAAAGCCGCGACGACGGCAATGAACCTGCTTTACAAGCACGTTGATCGCGAAGATTTGCTGAAAAAAATGAGCCAGCTGGCACGTGAAGAATTACTGCACTTCGAACAGGTGATAGCCATCATGCGCGAGCGCGGTATTGCCTATCGTCATGTATCGTCGTCACGTTACGCCGCAGGCTTGCGCGAAGCGGTACGCAAGGGTGGTGAAAACGAGTTGATTGATGTGCTGATTATCGGGGCCTTTATTGAAGCGCGTTCCTGCGAGCGGTTCGCCAAACTTGCACCCTTGCTGGACAGTCAGCTGGAAAAATTCTACCGCTCACTGTTGCGCTCTGAAGGGCGACATTATCAGGACTATCTGGGCCTCGCACAGCAATATGCGAAGGAGTCTATTCAGCCGCGTGTAGCATTTTTCCGCGTCCTGGAAGGCGAACTGATTGAGCAGCCGGATACCGAATTCCGGTTTCACAGCGGTGTGCCGACTGCTGCCTGAAGCGTCATGTCCGGGTTGGGTCAGTCGGCACAGGCGCGGATAATTTTCAGGCACACATCAGTGACGGTGTGATATTCATCTTCGTCGATAACCCTGGCTTCGAGATCCCGGCGGGCCTGAGATAAGCGGGCTTGGGCGTCTTTCAAATCGGTGAATCGGCGGTTGGCTTCGAGTGCGCGTGTTACAGCTGGTGCGGTCATTGTGGTTCCCTTTTATGTGGTCGTATCAAAAATGCTTCCGTGAAGTCTGGCGTGCTCCGGCCGCGCTGCGTTGTCATGATTGTTATATGCAGTCTGTTGCCTCACCAGTGCTTCTATCACCCATTAGTCTTTTCGCCGTACAGTCTACTGTGTTTTTTTCAGTGCTGTTTTGATCAATGCCCAGTTTGTAGCAGTGAATCCTGACGGTTGTGTCAGCGCGAAATTTTTGGCCAAAACAGGATGGCGGTGAGTATGCCGAAAATTATGAACATTTGTGGTGTCGAGGGTTGGAAAAAGGTTTCGGTCGGCTCAATTTGTGGCTATTGGCGGCAGGGATTAGCGGACAAACCTGTCTTACACCTGTTACATGGCAATGGATTCAGCGGATTGTCGTTATTGGCATTGGTCAATGAGTTGCCAAAGGACTGGTCTTTGCTTGTAACCGATATGCCAGGACATGGTGAATCGGCGGCGGTAACCAACCCCGGTTTTCCTGTTTGGGAAAAGCTTGCCGCTGAGTTGGCTCAATATGTTCAATCGGTTTTAGCCGCTGAACGGGTTGCTGGAGTGCCTGGGTCGTTTTTGCCTGTGATTGGCGTAGGTCATTCCATGGGTGGGATATTAACGCTAATGATGGCTCACCAGTGTCCCGGCCTTTTTCAGCAGCTTATCTTGCTTGATCCGGTACTTTTTTCTCCGGTTCTGATTCGTGCCCAGAAGGTCTTGCAGATGACTCGGCTTTGGCGTCGAAACCCATTGGTACGCCGGGCCAGTGCTCGCCGTTGTTGTTGGCCTTCGGCAGCAGCGGCGGGGCAGTATCTTGGAGGCAAGGCGCTTTATAAGGACTGGCATGCACTCGCGTTTGACGGTTTTTTGACCACTGGTTTGCGGCCGCAGGAGAATGGTTCGGTAGCGTTGGCGTGCTCACCTTTATGGGAGGCACGGATTTTTGCTTCTGCACCCCAGGGGCTGTGGCAGACCGTGCGACAAACAACGATACCGGTGCATATATTGGTGGCAGCGTCAGGTTTTGGCTTTATTGCTCCGGGGGCGCGTCGTGCCAGCAGGCTTAATCCGTTACTGCATCATGAGCGGGTGGCCGGAAATCATTGTTTTCCAATGGAGCATCCTGAGCCAACCGCCCGGCGTATTATTGAGCTGACCAGGGCTGCTTCGGTTTGCCCGGACTGAGAATGATCCTCCCTGTAGATGAAAAAGCACCGCTCCCATGGGTGTTGAAGGGGGGTTGGAGAGTATGGAAACAGACGTTTTTATTGATGGCTGGCATGTGAGCTGCTGTTGCAGGATGTCTATATCTGTCTTGCAAATGGACACAGCGGAGAAATAGGCAGTAAAACCTTTGTCAAACAATTTTGCTTGGGCTATCTTGACCGGACTGTTCTTTAACTGTGAGAGTGCTGAGTTAGACGTATGAACATGGAGATTCAGGCGGCGCTGGACGTTGCTGATGAGACTGATTCATTTCTTCAGATCACTGATGTGATCTATGACAAGGAAGCAGATTTGGGGTACGACTCCCTGACCGATGCCGAAAAAACAGTTTTCTGCATCGATAGTCTGCTGAGAGAAATGGAAAACGGTGGGTTTGTGCAGTTTTTTCACCATGAGGTTGGCGCTCTGGCGGAAGACACTCTGGAGGCCCTGGAGCGAATCAAGTCCCGCGACACCCACGCGTTACTTGACGAGTTGATTGATCTGTTTCCGGGGCGTGTTGTGCCCAGGGATGAAGACGAACGCATTGCGTTGTTTGATCAGCTTGAAGGTGACCATACGGATGAAATCGCCCAGCTGGATGAGCGCTTTTATGAAGTCAGTGACAGCCTGGTGGGCTTGACTCTGCATTTCGTGGCGCGAAATCTGAAAGGGTTCCACTAGCTGGCTGTTGATTTTTGTTTTCGAGGCAGTCAACGCCAGGCAAAAACAGGAGAAAAGAGGGCGTTTATGATTGATAAATGACCGATTTGAGCCTGTTTTTAACACCGCAGTGGCAACGCAGATAGAAAATCAACAGGCTGCTCGGTTTTATCCGTTGTGGAACTGTTGGTACTGTTGACACGATGGCAGTATGGGCCGCTGGCTCACACTGCCATCGTGCTGTGCAGACACTGAAAATTCTGATGCACACCCCGCTCGCGGTATTCCATAGCATATTCTTTTGCCAAATACCGACCCTCCTGGGAGGGCCGTACCGTTATTCGTTATTCCCGTTATTTTTTGTTGTCTTGGTCAGTCATGCTCGAAATGGCTTTTAGCCGTTCGATGATGTCGCCATTGACGCTGCCTGCTGGAAACTCACCCTCTTCGTTGACTTGGCCCGCTTCCCTGCGCAGCAGGATTGCAAGCGCCTGATCGACATGGGTAACACAGTGAATGTGGAACTGGCCATCGGTAGCAGCCTGTACAACATCATCATGCAAAATCAGGTTGCGGCGATTGGATGCCGGAATAATGACGCCTTGCTCTCCGGTCAGTCCGCGTGCTGCACACAGCCGGAAAAAGCCTTCAATTTTTTCATTCACACCACCAATGGCCTGCACTTCGCCATGCTGGTTAATAGAACCGGTCATGGCAAAGCTGTGTTCAATCGGGCTATTGATCAGAGCGGAAATCAGACACACCAGCTCTGCCAGTGAGGCGCTATCGCCGTCGATATAGCCATAGGATTGTTCCATCGCCAGGTGGGCGGAAATGGCCAGCGGAAATTTCTGCGCGTAGCGATTGCCTAAAAAGCCACTGAGAATCATCACACCCTTGGAGTGAATCGCCTGGCCAAGGCTGACTTCCCGTTCGATATCGACCACGCCCTTGGAGCCGGGATAAACCGTGGCGGTAATGCGGGCAGGGGAGCCAAAGCTGGTATCGCCAAGTGACATAACGGTCAGACCGTTGATTTTACCGACCGCTCGGCCACTGGTTTCCAGCAGCACGGTGCCATCCAGCATCTGTTCAAACAGTTTGTCGTAGACTCGTCCGGTGCGTTGCTGTTTGGCGTGCAGGGCGCGGTCGATATGAATCGGGGTGATTTCCGGGTCCTGGGCCAGCTTGCGAATAAAGTCGGCTTCGGCCAGCAGGTCAAACTGTTCACCAATGTGGGCGCTGAGAGAGTCTTGTTGTTCGGCAAGACGAGCACTGAAGCGTACCATGCGAGCAACGGCATCCCGGCTCAGATGAGCGTATCCCTGCTCTTCAACCCGGCTTTTTAATAGCCGGGAGTAAGCGTACAGGGTGTCGTCGTTGAGGGGCAGGTCGTTGTCAAAATCCACCACTGCTCGGAACAGACGGTTAAAATCTTCATCGTATTGTTGCAGCAGGTAGTACACCTGACGTGAGCCGATCAGCACCAGTTTGATCGACAGAGGAATGGTATCCGGCAACAAGCTGGTGGTGTTAAACAGCCCCATGTCGGAGTAGGGCGATTCCATCTTCAACTGTTTTGACTGTATCGCCCGTTTCAGGGCATCCCATACCAGCGGTTCGGTCAGTACCTTGTCGGCATCCAGAATCAGGTAGCCGCCATTAGCCTTGTGCAAGGCACCCTGACAAATACGCTGATAGTTGGTTACCAGGGCACCCTGGTCGCTGGTGTATTCAATACGACCAAACAGATTGCCATAGCTGGGGTGGGGTTCGTAAACCACCGGAGCGCCGCTATCGGCGGAATGGTGTGTCACCACATTGGGCAGCAACGACTCTTCCAGGCGGTTGCGTTTGACGTATTCTTCCCGCAGTTCCAGCAGACGTTCGTCCACCAGTTCTTCCAGTACCAGCCGTGGCAGGTGTTCTTCCAGTTCGTTCAGATGAGCGGAGACCCGTTCATGGTGACCAAAGCGTTCACGAATCGGGGTCAGCAAGGGTTTGATGGCGTCGCTGATGGTCTGCTGGTTCAGTTCACGCAGCAGATCGCTGGTTTCACGTTTCCATTGCGGTAATTCGGCTAACTGGTCGCCCAGCATTTGTTCGAGGGTGGCAATGGTTTCATGGAACAGCTCGCGTTCCTCTTCATTCAGCTGGGCAAATTCGGATTCATCCAGGGCTTTACCATCGCGTATCGGGGTGAAGCTGATGGCATTGGCATCGCGGTATACCGCAACCCCTTGTTTGTGAGCGTCTTTTTCGACCAGTTCAATCGCCTTGTCGTATTTGCGGTTGAACTGATAATCGATAGCGGCTTTTTTCTGCTGGTAAGACGGGTGTTCCAGTACGGCCGGAAACGTGGCCAGCAACTGGTCAATCAGCTGACGAACATCATCGCGTAGCTGATTGGCTTCCGCCGGTTGTAACTCAACCACCCCCGGTTCTCTGGGGTTGCTGAAATTGTTGACGTAGCACCATACCGAAGGCGTAGCCTGGCGTTTGGCTTCGCTTTTGAGGTAGTCCCGGACATAGGATGAGCGGCCGGTACCGGTATCACCCATTACAAAAATGTTGTAGCCGGGACGCTGCATGGCCACACCAAACTGAATGGCGTTGACGGCGCGTTCCTGGCCGAGGACGCCATGGAAGGGTTCCAGCTCTTCAGTGGAGATAAAATCCAGCAGTTCGGTATTCACTGCTTGTGTCAGCTGGTCGGAGGATAAACGGGTAGCTAAGGTATCGGACATCGGTAACGTGTTCAGCAAAGAAAGCAGTCAACAGTATTGAGATGCGAGGCCCTTGGCAAGTTCTGTTGCTGTCATGGCGAGCAGAGAAAGGGGGAATCGTTCGCTATGGCGTTGCAATTCATCGTCAAGGCGGCATAATGCCGCCGTTTTTCAGCTGGATCTGCTATGTCCATTCAACCCGAAGATCGCACCACCATCGATATGTTCTCGTCTCCCCGTCGTGGGCGGCCGAAGAGCAACCCTTATGATCGTCGAGTGCAGAGCCGGTTTAACAAGCGCTTTCAGCGTCAGCGTGACAAGGAGCGCGGTTTGCAGCGGCTGGAAGTGAAGGTCGAAGCGGATGTCATTGATTATCTGGATCTGGCTTGTGATGATCTGGGGTTGAGCCGGGCAGACATCATTAACCTGGCCCTGAAACATTGGCTGCACCTCTGATTGATTGCCGGTTCGAAGCATTTTCTTTAAGTTAAGTCCTTGATATCCCAAAAAGTTATCTGTAGGATTTGCCCTCCTGTCGAAAGTCAGGCTGTTATGGTGGCTCCTGCTGGTCCCCTCGCAACGATAAGCTACGAACCCCGCCAGGCCCGGAAGGGAGCAACGGTAGTAGTCGACTCGTGTGCCGGGGTGTGGCTGGCAGGAGTCATCTCCAATAACACTGACATCCTGCCCGCCAGTCGTTATCATGCGCCTTCCTTGTTTTAGCCGAGTCAGCGTTTCATGAGTTATCAGGTACTTGCACGTAAGTGGCGGCCCAGGTTCTTTGACGAAATGGTCGGCCAGGAGCACGTACTCAAAGCGCTGATCAATGCGCTGAATGAGCAGCGGCTGCATCACGCATACCTGTTTACCGGCACCCGGGGTGTGGGTAAAACCACCATTGCCCGTATTCTTGCCAAATGCCTGAATTGCGAACAGGGCATCAGTGCCCGGCCATGTGGCGAATGTTCTTCTTGTCGGGAAATCGCCGAAGGCCGCTTTGTTGATCTGATCGAAGTCGATGCCGCATCTCGTACCAAAGTCGAAGATACCCGCGAGCTGCTCGATAACGTCCAGTACGCTCCGACTCGTGGACGCTTCAAGGTTTATCTGATTGACGAAGTACACATGCTTTCCACGCACAGTTTTAATGCGCTGTTAAAAACGCTGGAAGAGCCACCGGCGCACGTCAAATTCCTGCTTGCCACCACCGATCCACAAAAATTACCCGTCACGGTCTTGTCCCGTTGTCTGCAGTTCAGTCTGAAAAACATGACTCCGGAAAGCATTGTTGGCTATCTGGAAACCGTGTTGCAAGCAGAAGACATCCGCTATGAAACCCCGGCGCTGTGGCAATTGGGGCGCGCTGCCCAGGGCAGCATGCGTGACGCCCTCAGTCTGACTGACCAGGCCATTGCGTTTGGTGAAGGGACGGTGCTGGAAACCCAGGTGACCAGCATGCTGGGCACCATGGATCGGGGTCGCCTGTTTAAAATGGCAGAGGTGATGGCCAGGGCCAATGCTCGTGAAGTGTTAACCGAAGTAGCGGAAATGGCCGAGCACGGCCCCGATTTTGATGAAGTTGTCCAGGGCCTGCTAACGATCTGGCACCGGGCGGCACTGGCCCAGATTGTGCCGGATGCGATTGAAAATTCTCAGGGTGATCGCGATGCCGTGCTGGCGTTGGCGGTTGCCATGAATGGCGAAGACTTGCAGTTGTATTATCAAATCGCCCTCAGTGGCCGCAAGGATCTGGCGCTGGCGCCTGATCCGCGTCAGGGATTTGAAATGCTGCTGCTGCGGATGTTGGCGTTTCGGCCGATGCCGGAACAGTTACCAGCAGCGCTGGCGAATCTGGATCTGGATTCCGCGCTCACCAGCCCGGCGGCCCAGGCTGACCCGGATGGAGGGCAAAAAAAAAAGTCACTGACGGGTCTTCCTTCTCCTGAGCGGGATAGCGTTGTCGCCACTCAGCAACCCGACGCTGTCGGCGGTGAGGTTGTTGTACCGACTGACGTTTTGCCTGCTGAACCTGCTGAAGTAGTCCCCGTCGAGTCTGAGTGGCAGGATCTGCCAGCAACAGCTCAAACAACCCCAACAACCCCAACAACCCCAACAACCCAAACGGCTCCAACAGGTTTCCCGGATGCAGGTGTTTTGCCGGTATCCACTCTGAGTGCAGATGATGTTGTTTATGAGACAGGCCCAGGCAACGCCGTGCCCACCGTCGTGACAACTTCAGATCCGGCCCACGAGCCGCCTCCCTGGATGGATGAAGAAACACCCAGCACGTTACCGCCACCACTACCGCCAAGGGTGTCGCTTCCTGATGCTCCCGAACAGCAGGTTGTTGCTCAACCCTCAGCGCCTGTTGCTGATCGCGCTGCCATCGCCGGTGGCAATCTCAGCCGCCTGATGGATGCACCTGCCGATAACACCATGACGTTTGAGCCAGCACCGCAGGTCTCTACGGCACCCAAAGCGGTCAAAACGGTTCAGCGCGCAGTTGCCAACCCGGAACATTTACCGCCACTGGCACCTCATACCTGGTGGATGTGGCTGGAGCACCTGCCGCTGGCCGGGCTACCCTTATCCATCGCCCGCAACAGTGCGCTGGTGGAAGTGCGCGATTCGCTGTATTGCTTTGATGTTGATCCACAACGGAGTGCGCTGTTTAATCCAGGCCAACAGCAGCGGGTCGAGCAGGCGTTACAAACGCTGGTTCCGACGGCCAGAATTGAAATGGTATTACGTAGCCCGGCCGGAGAAACTCCAGAACAGCGGCGTCAGCGTATGGCGGCAGAAGCAGGCTATATTGCCTTGCAGTCAATCGAGACGGATGATCACGTCCGCAATATACTGACAACTTTTAATGCGACAGTGGTCGAAGACACGATTCGACCACTGGGCGAATAATATAACCCGTGCGGGCATAAAGGCCCGCCATCCGAGGAGATCGACATGATCAAAGGCGGCATGGGCAACTTGATGAAACAAGCCCAGAAAATGCAGGAAGATATGCAAAAAATGCAGGCCCAGCTGGCAGAGGCCGAAGTGACCGGCGAATCGGGCGCTGGGCTGGTAAAAGTCATTATGAATGGTCGTCACGACGTCAAGCGGGTCGCGATTGACGATTCCTTGATGACAGAAGACAAAGACATGCTGGAAGACTTGCTGGCCGCTGCGGTGAACGACGCGGTGCGCAAGATCGAGAGCGCCAGTCAGGAACACATGTCGAAAATGACGGCAGGCATGGGCTTGCCACCGGGTATGAAACTGCCATTCTGATGGCAGTACGCGGTGTTATTCCTGCGCCCTTGGTGGCGTTGGCCCAGCGTCTGGATCAGTTGCCAGGAATTGGGCCAAAGGCCGCCGGACGTATGGCGCGCAAACTGGTGCTGCAACCGACCCTGGCCGCTGATATTGAAGCGGCGCTGGTGGCAGTGCGCTGTCAGGTGTCGCTGTGCCCGGTGTGTCGCTGTTATAGCGTGAGTGGTGAGTGTGGCCAATGTTCAGGGCAGGCGGAAGCGGATACCGAGTTATGGGTACTGGCACAGCCTGAACAACTGACGGATATTGATCCCGCCGCACAATGTTTTGTGCTGCATGGCTTGCTCTCCCCGGTGGATGGTATCGGCCCTGAGCAACTGGGACTGGGCGCTCTGTATCAACGTTTATGCGACCCGCAGCGACAGCCGTCGCGGCTGGTGATTTGTCTGGATGCGTCTGTTGAAGGGCGTACGACCGGATTCTATGTGCAAACCCTGGCCCAGAGGGCCGGTGTGCCTTTTTTGCAGCAACCGGAAAGCGATTCCGATGTGGCTGCGACCGACTAGTGTTCAGATTTGCCGGGCCTGTGTGCCGCAGCTGAACCAGGGAGAGATGTGTTGACCAGCCCTCAAGTGCCCGAGCCAATCTGGCTTACGACCAACCAGCAGCTGGCGGAAGCCTGTCAGGGCTGGATGAATGAGGGCTTTCTGGCACTCGACACCGAATTTGTCCGCACCTCGACATTTTACCCGCAAGCCGGGCTATTGCAGGTGGCGGACAGTCAGCATTGCTACCTGATTGATCCGCTCAGTGTGACGGAATGGCAGCCACTGGCGCAGGTGTTTCAGGCTGTTGCTGTGACCAAGGTCTTTCATGCCTGTGCTGAAGACCTGGAAGTTTGCCGGCAGCTGACCGGAGTGTTACCCAGTCCACTGGCAGACAGCCAGCTTGCGGCCTCAATGGCCGGGTTGGGCGGATCGATGGGCTTCCAGCGACTGATTGCTGCCTTGCTGGATATTGATATCGACAAGGAAGAAACCCGCTCGAACTGGCTGGCGCGACCGTTGAGCCAAGACCAGATTCGCTATGCGGTTGCCGATGTGTATTTTCTGCGCCAGATTTACCCCATGCTGGTGGCAAAGCTGGTCAGCATGGATCGCATGAGCTGGCTGGAAGAAGACTGCCAGCGCACGATTGAAGAGCAGAGTCAGCAAGAAGTGCCCAAAGATTATTATCGACGGGTCAAACTGGCCTGGAAGCTGCGCCCGCAGGAGCAGCACCTGCTGCAGGAACTGGTGGGCTGGCGCGAGTTGCAAGCGCGTGAGCGTGATGTGCCTCGTAGCAAGGTGGTGGATGACAACAGCCTCTGGAATATCGCACGCTACAAACCCAAAAATCGGGATCAGCTAGTGAAAGCCGGTTTGCGACCCGAGATGGTTCGTAAGGATGCTCAGGTGCTAATGGAAATCGTGAGCCAGGCGATGGCGGACGATGATGCTCTCTGGCCAGTGGCGCTCGACCGACCGTTGACACCCGAAGCCGGACAGTGGCTGAAACTCACTCGGGATGCCGTTGCCAGTCGTGCAGCAGTGCTGGAGATACCGCCAGAAATCCTGACCCGGAAAAAAGCCCTGGACGCGCTGATTCGTTCCGGCTGGAACAGCGGCACCTATGTCTTACCGGATGTACTTCAGGGTTGGCGTAAATCCCAGATTGGCGACACCTTGCTGGATATGATGACCAAGGCGGACGACCGTCACTGAGCCACATGGCTCGACCTACCGCAGGAACTGAACATGAGCAAAGTACTTTGCGACGTATTTAAAAGCCGCAAAAAAGACGAAACCTACCTGTATGTCTCTCGCAAGGACGGCCTGAAAAAAGTGCCGGAAGTCTTGCTGGAACAATTCGGCAAACCTGAACTGGCGATGACCATGATCATCACACCGGAAAAACAACTCGCCCGTTTCTCTGGTGAACGCATCCTTGAACAAATAGCAACCCAGGGGTTTTTCTTGCAGATGCCACCACCGAAAGAGACAGACAAGCTTGATCTGTTCTGCAAACTGGATACCGAATGAGCCAGGGCGCTTTCTGGCAATACAAACGCCTGGATGACATGAGCAAGGCCGAGTGGGAATCACTTTGCGATGGCTGCGCTCGTTGCTGCCTGCAAAAACTGGAAGATGAAGACACGGGTGAGGTTTACTATACCGATATTCACTGTCGCTATATGGATACCACCGATTGCCGCTGTACCGTCTATCAGCAGCGTCAGGAAAAAGTGCCAGCCTGTGTCTGGTTAACACCGGAGCAGGCGAGCCAGTTTTTCTGGCTACCGGATACCTGTGCCTATCGTTTGCTGGCCGAGGGCAAGCCACTGTTCGACTGGCATCCGCTGATCAGCGGTGACCCGAACTCGGTGCACAAGGCCGGGATTTCGATTGCGGGGAAGGGGGTGCCTGATGATCAGGTACCGGAAGACGATTGGGAAGATCACATAATCTGGAAAGCATGACGCATGGATAACCTCTATAACCCGGTGCAGGCTTGGGCAATATACCTTGGATTTGCACTGCTGGGCTGCTGGTGCTGGCGCGCCATGTTCTGCTTGATGACATCGTCGAGTGTCCTGCGCGATATGCTGGTGATGCTTGGCCCGGTATTGCTGCTGTCGCCAGCCCCGATCAGCCCAGGTTCTGACTATTATGCGCCAGCCTTTATGGTGGCCGCTTTTTCAGCGCTAAGTGATGAACCTGTCATCACTCAAAATGCCCTGACCTGGTGGCTGGTGGGGCTGTTGCTTGGCATCCTTTACGCTCTGGTGCGTTGGATCGTCCGTTTGCAGCGTCCGCTGTCGACCCAACCTCCCGATGTAAACTACGCCCACGAGTAATAAGCCCTGCTGCTTTGGCTTCCCGGCAAATCTCCTCCAGCTGCCGTTGTGTGATGGTGACGCAACGGCGGTTATTCACTTTGTTTTTCTTTCTGTTGCTGGCCTAAATAAAGATCTTTGCTAGGTTTACATAGAGTGCTGATGAATAAAGCAATCTTTGTGTAAGCCGTTGCTACCGCATCCGGCTTGCTTTCCTCTTGTAGACAGGCAAGGAAACCGGGCAAGACTCTATGCTGGATGATATGCACCAATACGATGATCAACAGGATCCGGGTGTGACATGCCCTCATCGCCTGGCTGGTACAGCACGGAGCAAGGGCGTCGAATGTCGGCAGCTAATCTCTGATTTTGCTCGGGAGCCTCGATATGTGTCGTTTACCACCGTGGTTTGATATTCGATGGCTGTTCCGTTCGGCAATCTGTGCCCTTGTTGTGCTGCTGGCATGGTTGCCGACACTGGCGTTGGCCGCCGCAGCGGATGCTGATCGGGTTGATGTCCGGGTCATTATCGATATCTCCGGCAGTATGAAGCAAACCGACCCGAATAATTTGCGTATTCCGGCGCTGAATCTTGTCGTGGAGTTACTGCCGAACGGTGCCCAGGCCGGAGTCTGGACTTTTGGACGTTACGTCAACATGCTGGTGCCGCTGGCAGCGGTCAATGATGATTGGCGTCTTCGGGCCAGAGCCGCCAGCCAGCAGATTAACTCGGCAGGGCAGCGCACCAATCTCACTGAAGCACTCGACAAGGCGAGCTGGAAAATAGCCACCGACAACGGCTACCAACAAAGCGTTATTCTGCTCACCGATGGCATGATTGATGTTACCCGTGGCGGCCCGGATGCGGCGGCTAATGTGGCTTCCCGGCAGCGCTTGCTGCAACAGGTACTGCCAAAGTTCAAACAGGCCGGTGTGCGTATTCATACCCTGGCTTTGTCGGATGCCGCCGACAAGGCGCTGCTGCAGCAAATAGCGCTGGAAACTGACGGGCTGTTTTTACAACCACAGAATGCCGATGATCTGACGCGCCACTTCTTGCGGGCATTTGAACGTTCGGCTCCGGCAGAACAAGTGCCTCTGAACGACAATCGTTTTTCCATTGATGCCAGCGTGAAAGAATTTACCGCCCTGATCTTCCGTAAGCCGGGTGGTCAAACGACCCGGCTGATATCACCGTCTGGCAAGGTATACGATGCCAACACCCGCACCGCTGAATTGCGCTGGCACCGGGATGTCAATTTTGACCTGATGACACTCACTGCGCCTGAATCTGGCGAATGGCAGGTTGAAGCGGATCTTGATCCCGAAAACCGGGTGCAAATTCTCTCTGACCTGAAGTTGCAAGTGGAGGGTATCGACGCCACTATTTTTAGTGGTGACCCGCTGGATATCGCCATTGCGCTGAATAACGAAGGCAATATGGTGACAGCTGGTGCCTTGTTAGGGCTAACCGATTTTACCCTGACCGTTACCACGCCGGATGGCCGCTCCGGCAGCAAACTGATTTCTGATCCGGAATCCCTCCCTGACGACGGCATTTTTCGGGAAACTCTGGAACGCTTCCGAGCGCCTGGTGAATACCGCTTTGAAATTCAGGCACAGGGCCGAACGTTCTCTCGCAAACGGGTGATGAGCGCCAGTCTGGCCGAGCCATTTGTGGTCAGTCGTAACGAAGATACTGCCGGGCAAGTGTTGACCATCAAGGTAGCAGCCACGTCCGAACTGGTTGATACCGGACTCAGCCGGGTATTAGTGCGTAGCGTTAACCCGGATGGCAGTTCCAGAATCACATCGATGCAATTTAACTCCGAACGTCAGAGCTGGGAATTACCCGCGATGGCAACCGAAGGTTCAGGTATCTATCAGTACGAATTAAATATTCGTGGTGTCACAACGGGGGGCAAAACCTTCCGCAGCCAGCCGGAAATCTTTCAGGTGCGTTATCCCCTGGGTCAAGCATCAGCCCCGGTAAACGCTCCTCTGGTGGATCAGCCAATAACGCAAGTACCGGTTGCTCCAGCCGCACCGGCTCCAGTGCCAGAAGAAAAGCCGAATGCCGAGCCAGAACCGCTGCAAGCCAGAGCTGAAGTAGCAACACCTGTCGCCAAACCGCCGGTTGAGATGCCTGCAACAGCCAAGGCCGAATCGAAAGAAACTTCCACTACGGATGACAATAATAAGCCTTCGTCCAGCGGGCTCTGGCTAGCGATTGTTGCGGGTGTTGTTGGATGCTTGCTGATGGGTGGCCTGACGTGGTGGTTCTTGCGTCGGAAAAAATCTGCTGTGGTGGCGGCAAAGCCAGAGGGAGCATCAAGCTCTTTGGATGACGACGATGCGGCAGAGGCGGAAAACATCAAGAATATGGATGATTTCGAAGCCTTTATGTCGGAAGGCGAGGAACAGATTGTGGGTGAGGACGATATTTTGTCAGATAAGGACAATCCGGTATCGCTGGCTGGCGATACCGATATTGACCCACTAACCGCTGCCCAAGCCGATGAAAACATTGGCGAGCTGGACGACAACGATGACTGGGGTGAATTTGATACGGATGATGACAACAAAAACTGACGTTACGGTAAAATCGATACTGGCACCAAAGCCAAAATCAATACCGGAACCCATACATACGGGCTACGCTGTAGCCCGTATTACATTCCAGCCAGCTGCCAGATAGCCAGCCAACTGGATAGATTGACACGTCGTTACTTGCCGGCACGGCCAAGGAAACGACGCTCTTCCACATTAATACGAATCACATCGCCCGTGGAAATATGCTCAGGTACCTGCACCGTCAGACCGGTAGTCAACCGTGCTGGCTTGGTACGCGCCGTTGCCGAGTTCCCTTTGATCGATGGCTCGGTATCCTCGATTTCCAGTTCAACAATGGAGGGCAGAATCAGCCCGACAGGCTGACCATCAACGACCAGTACCTGCAAAACCTGGGTTTGATCATTGACGAAGAGAATTTCTTCTTCAATCGCTTCCTGATCCAGATGGTAGGGCGTGTAGTCTTCGTTATCCATAAAGACCCAGGCGTTACCATCGACGTAGGAAAACATCGCCGGACGGCGCGTCAGATCGGCAAACGGTAGCATGTCTGAATCTTTGAAGGTTTCATCCATTTTTTGGCCACTGACCACATCGTACATCCGCATGCGGTAAAGGCTGCCACCGGCACGCCCCTGAGGCACAGAGCGCTCAATGTCTTTAATAAAATACACTCGACCGTTGTACTCAACGGCGGCGTTCTTCTTGATCTCACTCGCTTTTGGCATGACTGCTGGATCCTCTTGATGATGTCTGCATGCTGGGGCGCAGGGGCCCAATCTGAGAGGCGCGACTATACGCTGTTAGTCGCGGAAAAACGACTGTCTGCCGCCGGCGGCAGAAGGTGCCGTCGAAAGAACGTATTGACACTGGCTATCCGTTAATTACCCGATACAAACGCTCAAGGCCGTCCTGCAGCAAAACCCTGGGGCAGGCAAAGTTCAGGCGAATAAACGCAGCGGCGGTTTCAGAACCCGGCAAAAACCCGTTGCCGCTGCTGATACGCAGCTTGCCGTCCGTCAACAGGCGATGCGCCAACTCATCGGATGACAGCCCGGTGGCGGTGGTATTGATCCAGGCAAGATAAGTGGATTGTTGCGGATACACTGTCAACTGAGGCAAGCGGCTGTGCAGAAACGACTGTATCAGCTGGTAGTTGCCGTACAGATAATCCAGTAACGCATCCAGCCAGGGGCCGCCTTCGTTATAGGCTGCAATCAGACCCTCTACCCCAAACGGATTCACCTGAGCAACATCGTGAATATGCAGCGCTTGCTGGATGAGCGCCTTGATACCCTGATCCGCGACAATGATATTGGCGATCTGTAATCCGGCCAGATTAAAACTCTTGCTGGGAGAGTTCAGCGTGATGGCATTGGCCTGATACTCCGGCCCGAGGGCGGCGAACGGCTGATGAGACTCGCCAGGAAATAACAAGTCACAATGAATCTCATCGCTCACCACCACCACCTGATGGCGCGCACAGATGTCTCCCAAACGACGTAACTCCTCTGCTGTCCACACCCGCCCGGAAGGATTGTGCGGATGGCATAACAGCAACAGCTTGTTACGTGAATCCGCTGCTTGCTGTTCCAGATGGGTAAAATCCATTTCATAACGGCCATTGATCAGCCGCAACGGATTTTCCACCACGTTGCAACCCTGATTCCGAATCGATGAGAAAAAACAGTGATACACCGGCGTTTGCACAATTACGCCATCTCCCGGCGTGGTAAGCGCCCGCAAGATGGCTGAAATCGCCGGTACGACCCCGGTTGTTGTCAGCACCTGGTCACGTTGAATAACAAAGCCATAACGACGCTCAAACCAGCCAGACAAAGCCAGATAATAGTCATCGCGAATCAGCGTGTAGCCAAACACCCCGTGCTCCACCCGGCGTGCCAGCGCATCCAATACAGCAGGTGCCGCGCTGAAATCCATATCCGCGACCCACATCGGCAGCACATCGGCACCCGGATTAGAATCCCACTTGAACGACCCCGATTGGTGACGAGGAATGATGGCGTCGAAATCAAATGAAGCGGGGGCAGCCATACGGGTATCCTGAAAATAACAGCAGAAGCCATGAACAGTACTGATTTTTTACCGGGTCAGAAAGAGGGAGTCGAGGTTCTGAATCAAATTCAGAATGATGAATGACGTAGGGCCCGGCTCCGTCCGTGGCCGTTGTGCAATATGCGCCGTTGTGCAATATGCGCCGTTATGCAATATGCTCCGTCGTATCGGACAGCCACGGAGGGCGTCCCTTCGGTGGTGTTGCATTTCCGTATTGTACCAACCCGTTGGGATTTTGAATGACGTAGGGCCCGGCTCCGTCCGTGGCCGTTATGCAATATGCGCCGTTGTGCAATATGCGCCGTTATGCAATATGCTCCGTCGTATCGGACAGCCACGGAGGGCGTCCCTTCGGTGGTGTTGCATTTCCGTATTGTACCAACCCGTTGGAATTTTGAATGACGTAGGGCCCGGCTCCGTCCGTGGCCGTTGTGCAATATGCGCCGTTGTGAAATATGCGCCGTCGTGCAATATGCGCCGTCGTATCGGACAGCCACGGAGGGCGTCCCTTCGGTGGTGTTGCATTTCCGTATTGTACCAACCCGTTGGAATTTTGAATGACGTAGGGCCCGGCTCCGTCCGTGGCCGTCGTGCAATATGCGCCGTCGTATCGGACAGCCACGGAGGGCGTCCCTTCGGTGGTGTTGCATTTCCGTATTGTACCAACCCGTTGGAATTTTGAATGACGTAGGGCCCGGCTCCGTCCGTGGCCGTTGTGCAATATGCGCCGTTATGCAATATGCGCCGTTATGCAATATGCTCCGTCGTATCGGACAGCCACGGAGGGCGTCCCTTCGGTGGTGTTGCATTTCCGTATTGTACCAACCCGTTGGAATTTTGAATGACGTAGGGCCCGGCTCCGTCCGTGGCCGTTATGCAATATGCGCCGTTGTGAAATATGCGCCGTCGTATCGGACAGCCACGGAGGGCGTCCCTTCGGTGGTGTTGCATTTCCGTATTGTACCAACCCGTTGGAATTTTGAATGACGTAGGGCCCGGCTCCGTCCGTGGCCGTTGTGCAATATGCGCCATTATGCAATATGCGCCGTCGTATCGGACAGCCACGGAGGGCGTCCCTCCTAAAAACAGGGTGGTTTGGTGGAGTCAGAAAGGAGGATGCATCGATTCCGGATCAAGCCGGAATGACGACAGTGTGCAGATAAAGATAACAGGCGTCAGGTATTTGCCTGACGCCTGTTCAGGGTTCGCGGTTTATTGCAGACCCTGAGACTTGAGGTATTCGTCGTAGTTGCCGTGGAAGTCGACAATCTTGTTGTCGCGTACTTCGAGAATCCGGGTCGCCAGCGACGATACAAACTCACGGTCGTGGGATACGAAGATCAGCGTGCCTTCAAACATGTCCAGTGCCATGTTCAGCGCTTCGATGGATTCCATGTCCATGTGGTTGGTGGGTTCGTCCATCACCAGCACGTTGTGGTTGTGCAGCATCAGTTTGCCGAGCAGCAGACGGCCCTTTTCTCCACCGGAGCAGACTTTGACGGATTTTTTGATGTCGTCTTGGTTGAACAGCAATCGACCCAGGGTGCCCCGTACTGCCTGGTCGTCGTGTTCGGTGGATTTCCAGTGTTCCATCCAGTCAAACAGGTTTTCGTTGCTTTCGAATTCGTATTCGTGATCCTGGGCGTAGTAACCAACGCTGGCATTTTCTGACCAGCGTACTTCACCGTTGGTGGGGGTGATGTCGTTGACCAGGCACTTGAGGAAGGTGGTTTTACCGACCCCGTTGGCACCAATAACGGCAATTTTTTCGCCCGCTTCAATCATGAAGTCGGTTTTGCTGAACAGGGGTTGTTCGCCAGCATAAGTGTGGCCCAGGTTTTCGATGATCAGCGCCTGACGGTGCAGTTTCTTTTCCTGGGTAAAGCGGATAAACGGACTCTGACGGCTGGATGGTTTGATGTCGTCGAGCTTGATCTTGTCGATCTGCTTGGCGCGAGAGGTGGCCTGCTTGGCTTTGGAGGCGTTGGCAGAAAAGCGCGATACAAATTGCTGCAGTTCGGCGATCTGGGCTTTTTTCTTGGCGTTTTCCGATTGCATACGTTCACGGACTGCAGTGGATGCAATCATGAAATCGTCGTAGGTGCCCGGATAAATCTGGATGCGACCGTAGTCGATGTCCGCCATGTGGGTACAAACAGAGTTCAGGAAGTGACGATCGTGCGAGATGATGATCATCGTACACTTCATGTCGTTCAGAATGCCTTCGAGCCAGCGAATGGTGTGGATGTCGAGGTTGTTGGTCGGTTCGTCGAGCAGCAGGATGTCTGGGTTGGAAAACAGTGCTTGGGCCAGCAATACCCGCAGTTTGAGGCCGGGTGCTACTTCGCTCATCGGGCCTGTGTGCAGGGCGGTGTCTATGCCGGCCCCCAACAGCAGTTCGCCAGCTCGGGCTTCGGCCATGTAGCCGTCCAGTTCGGCGAATTCGCCTTCCAGTTCGGCGGCGCGCATGTAGTCGTCTTCGGTGGCTTCAAGGTTGGCGTAAATACCGTCACGCTCGTCCTTGATGGCCCACATTTCCTTATTGCCCATCATCACGGTGTCGAGCACGGTGAAGGCTTCGTAAGCGAACTGATCCTGGTTCAGTTTGCCCAGGCGTTCGTTGGGTGTGACGGAGACGTTACCAGCGCTGGGTTCCAGCGAGCCGTCGAGGATTTTCATAAAGGTCGACTTGCCGCAACCGTTGGCGCCGATCAGGCCGTAGCGGTTGCCGTCACCAAATTTGACGGAAATATTTTCAAACAGCGGTTTTGCACCGAACTGCATGGTGATATTGGCGGTGGAGATCACGTTGATGTCCTGCAAGAAAGGAGGGTTTTGAATAAAGGGCGATACTATACCGGTTTTTTGGGCGTTTTTGATCCTGTCTGATGCGAGGAAACGGTTAAAAGCCTGTTGTTGGTGCGATTTATACGGAGGTAAATTTTACAGAGCTGTCATAATTCAGCGTCTTGGGCTGTTGGCATGGGGGGAGTGGGGTAACAATCACTTGCTACATTTTTAGATGCGGCCCTTATACTGGCAGCCATTGCGCGTTTTTCTGCTGTTAACGGCACCGGGTGCCGGGAGTTGTGTTTGATGATGGATTCTTCCCGACCGGGCAATACTGCCGGGTCGTCAGTGGCGAGTTTTGCGGCTCTGGGGCTGGATGATGCTCTGTGTTTAATGTTGCAACAGCGTGGCTATCAGCAGCCAACGACGGTGCAGCAGCAGGCCATTCCTGCGGCGCTGGCCGGTCGCGATTTGACCGTGGCGGCATCGACCGGCAGCGGCAAGACCGCTGCCTTTGTTTTGCCCTTGCTGCAACAGTTGATGGTAGCGTTTCGTCAGGGAGTAACGGTGGGCAGTAATCGGGTGCGTGTGCTGATTGTGGTGCCTACCCGTGAATTGGCCGAGCAAGTGGCGACCAGTGTTTTGCATTATCGCGAGGGTTTGCCATTGCGGTCGTATGCGGTGTATGGCGGTGTCAGTATCAACCCGCAGATGATGGCGTTACGCAAGGGGATGGATATTCTGATTGCCACGCCGGGACGGTTGCTGGATTTGTATCGTCAGAATGCAGTGGCCTTCGATCAGCTGTCGGCACTGGTGCTGGATGAAGCGGATCGGATGCTGGATTTGGGTTTTGCCGATGAGTTGGACGACTTGTTGTGTGCCTTGCCGCGCAAACGTCAGACGCTGTTGTTTTCAGCGACCTTTTCTGACCGTATCCGCACCATGATTTCCCATGTTGCCCGTGATCCCTTGTCTATCGATGCGGGGGCAAGTAATCAGGCGGCGGCGACAGTTCAGCATTGGCTGATCCCGGTCGACAAAAAACGCAAATCCGAGCTGTTACTGCGGCTGTTACAAGGAGAGGGGTTGCCGGATTGTCAGGTGTCCTGGGCGTCGGTATTGATCTTCGGCAAAACCCGCCAGGGAGTGGATGATCTGGCGCGCGAGTTGAACAGCCGTTCGATATCAGCCGATGCCATTCATGGCGATAAAACCCAGGCGGGCAGACAATCGGCCCTGCAACGCTTCCGCGATGGCGAGGTTCGGGTGTTGGTGGCAACGGATGTGGCAGCGCGGGGGCTGGATATTCCACTGTTGCCAGGAGTCATCAATATGGATCTGCCGATCAATGCGGAAGACTACGTGCACCGGGTCGGTCGCACGGGGCGGGCGGGCAGTCTGGGGCAGGCGATTTCGCTGGTCAGCGCGGATGAGGTACAGGCGCTGGCAGAGATCGAGAATTTGACCGGGCAGTTGATTGAGCGTCGTGGTTGGCCTGAATTTGAGCCATCACACAAGGTGCCGGAAACTCGACTGGGCGGATTGGTGGTGAAAAAACCGAAAAAACCCAAACAGAAAAAAATTCCTGGTTCTGGTCAGACGCCGTTGGGCAGGGTGTTTGATGCTTCGGAAGCCGCTGATGGCCGCAGCAAGAGCGTCGGCCAGGATCGTCGGCGTGGGAGAGGACGACGCTAGCAGTCTGTCGGATTTAAGGCTGTGCTACTGCGGCAAAGCTGGATGTACGATTTTTAACGCCGCGATGTCGAGCGCAGCCATTTATAGTATAGATGTGCTCATTACGTACTTTCTGAGTAGCGGCGCCAGTACGGTGTTAGAGTGTGTCAAGTCCAGCGCCTTTCTTTTGGCTGGTCAGATAACCGGGCAGTCGTGGTTCAGGGTATGTGATCGGTAACTATCGGCCACCATAACTTACAGGATACTTAATTATGCATTTTGTAAAAATAGCGTCTGAACTTGTTTACACGGTTAATTCGCCGTCGAGCTTTGTTTTTAATATAGCGGCAGCGATTACCGACCATCAAAAAACAGTGGAGGAAAATCTTTTTATCTCTCCCTCCATGAATAGTGAGTGGTTTCAGCTGAACAACTTTGGTTCTCGCGGTGTACGTATCGATGCTGAGCCGTGTGAATTAACCATTAATTACAATGCCACCGTCGCGTTGTCTCCCGATATTGAGCAGAATCGATATTTGAATGAAGTGGAGCATAATAAATTGCCTACTTCTGTGCTGTCTTTTTTGAATCCGAGTCGATACTGCGAGTCTGATCGGCTTGGACGTTTGGCCTGGAAAGAATTTGGCCAATTACAGCCTGGGTATTTACGGGTTGATGCGATTTGTAATTGGGTGAACGATCATCTTGATTACGTTGCAGACAGTACTGACACCTCCTCCAGCGCTTGTGATGTGCTGATACAACGTGCCGGAGTTTGCCGGGATTTTGCCCATGTCAGCATTGCTTTATGTCGTGCTTTGGGTATTCCCGCCCGTTATGTGTCGGGTTATGCGGTTGGACTGGAGCCACCTGATTTTCATGGTTTTTTTGAGGCTTATTTAGAAGATCGCTGGTTTCTGTTTGATGCTACCCGGATGGCACCGGTCAGTGGCCTGGTGAGAATTGGCATTGGCCGGGATGCGGCGGATGCGTCATTTGCCAATATTGTTGGTCTGGCGATGATGAAGTCGATCAAGGTGGAAGCCACGGCGGTGGATTGGGAACTCACTTATAAAAATGGTGGCCCAGTCTCAACGGCTTGAAGGGCAGCCCCATTCTTATCAACCGGGTGTGCCATCGGGTCGTGCCCGGGACAATATGGGGAAAAAGACAACAACAAACAGGCTGAACGCTGTCATCCAGAGCAGCCCCGCAAGGATGAGCAGCCAGAGTGCCTGGTCGGGTAAGAGCGCGGGCAGAATACGGACGATGGTGGCAGCAATCATCAACAGAAACGCGCTGGTTATGGCCGGTGTGGCCTGAATTTTCCGGCCAGTGTGACCAAGCGATACCCGTGACATCATGGCCAGTATCATCAGGCTGATGCCTCCCAGAGTAATCACATGATAGCTGGTGGACGCGCTAATAAGCCCGGTTGTTTGGTGCAGGCCAACCAGACACAGACCAATGGACATTAACCAATAACTGATGTGCAGTGACCACAGCATTGGTGTTTGTAATGCGACGATAAAACGCCAACGGAAGGCACGCCAGGCGTTTAATGCTCCGGCACCAATAAGAATAATGCCCGTCACTGCTTCAGTTGTTGGTAGTAATCCCATGCCGGCCGGAATACAGAGTGTGGTTGTCAGGATCGTTGCTTTTTCCAGCCATGGCAGTGTTGCCACCCGTGCCGTCTGCGTACCATTGGCCGTGAACATGGGGAATACTCTCCCACCGATCATGCACATTAGCAGGACAATCAGCAGAATCATGCCATGAGCGGTCGCTTGCTGGTTGATGATGCCACTACCGGATTGGTCTGAGTGCATCATGGCATTCAGACCGCTCATCAGTAACAGAATGGGGGCAAACATCAGGTTACGCCACATTTTCACCCGTATAACCGGCCGGGCCAGAACCACAGCAGCGAGGGGCAGAAAAAGAAAGTCAACCAGACCAATGAGGTTGGCTGGCAAGAGTGCTGGCAAGAGCATAACCACTCTGCCAGCTAACCAGACACCAACCAATAAACCCAAGGGTAAACCGCTTAGCCCTGGTTGATTGGTCCAGCTTTTGACTGCGGTCAACAAAAAGCCGACCACAATGGCGGCAACAAACCCAAACAGCATTTCATGCATGTGCCAGAAATACAGACCGCCAGCAGGAGCAATTAATTGTGCCCCGCTGAGGCTGGCCACCCAGAGGCCAACACAGATAACGCCAAAAATGGCCCCCAGTCCAAAAAAAGGACGAAATGCCAGAGCAAACCATGCCCATTCCGGCTGCTGTGATGATGAGGTTAGCGCTGGTCTGGTCATGGTACTGGTTGCTCCTGCATCCGTGTCAGGCGTCAGACTGCCGCTATGGCAAGTTCCTCTGCCGGGCCAAAGAATTCATGATGACGTTGGTCTTCAGGTATCGCCAACGCATCACAGAGTTGGTTAATGCATACCATAAAAGGTTTGGGGCCAAGGAAGTAGATCTGGGCGTCTCGGCTTTCAGGCAGCACAGGTGCCAGCATATCCTGATTCAGGAAGCCGGTGGCATCTGGTGTATCTCCTGGCAGTGGTTTTTCGTAAATAATGAAGCTTTTCAGGTTGGCATACTGGCTGGCCAATGCCTCGACGTGCTCTTTAAAAGCGTGGTGTTGGCTGTCGATTGCCGCGTGAACAAACACGATCGGGCGACCGTCCGACACGCAGCTGTTGAGCATACTGATTGCGGGTGTTATCCCGACTCCTCCTGTGATCAATACCAGTGGCTGTTCGGATTTTGGCGGTAAGACAAAATTACCGGCTGGTGCTGTCAGCATGACTTCGTCACCCGGTCTGGCTCTGTTATGCAGGTATCCGGATACCGTGCCATTGGCTTCTTTCTTGACTGAAATCCGCAGGCCACGTTTACCAGGAGCATCGGAGAGGCTGTAGTTGCGGCGCAGCGATTGGCCATCAATATCGAGTATCAGTGCTATGTACTGGCCAGGAGTGAAATCGATATTCTCTTCACCCTCTGTCGGGATCAGGTAAAACGATGAAATAACCGCGCTTTCTTTTTCGATACGCTCAATCACAAAACGGCGCTCTCCGCGCCAGCCACCCCGACGCTGGGCATGGTCGGAATAAAGCCCTTCTTCTACCTGAATCAGCAAGTCGGCCAGTTGCTGATAGGCCGCTCCCCAGGCATCGGCAATATCCGGTGTTACCGCGTCGCCCAGTACTTCACCAATAGCCTCCATCAGGCACTCCCCAACGATCGGGTAATGTTCCGGAAGAATATTCAAGGCGCAGTGTTTATGGGCGATCAGTCCAACAGCGCTGCCAAGGGCATCCAGATTGTCGATATGGGTGGCATAAGCTACCAGGGCGTTGGCGAGTGCCTGGCGCTGGGTGCCTTTTTGCTGGTGTGTCTGGTTAAACAGATCTGCCACCGCAGGGTAACGGCGGAACATCAGAGGATAAAAGCATTCAGTAATCTCTCGGGAATGAGCACCGACAACCGGGGCGGTTGCTTTGATGATGTCGATTTGGCTGGGGGATAGCATCGGATGTTGTCCTCTTGGCGCACCGGCAGGTGGGCGCTGTCTGTAAAAGTTAATGTTCCCCCGGTTCTTTCCAATATCCGTGCCATTTATAACTTATTGATATGTAAGGAGTAATTTTCATTGGGTCTTTTTTACATCAAGCGGGTGTGGTTGAAATGACCTCATCGAGGTAATATTGACAACATGCCATTTAAACATTACATCTCAGTCATCGAAGACCTTAGCCGTGAGTTGCCAGTTGATGTTCGGTACCGTCGTTTATTGGAAGCTATCCGGCACACCATTCCCTGTGATGCCATCGCACTCTTGCGGCTCTCGGGCGAAGTGTTGCGGCCCATTGCCTTTCTGGGGCTGCGCGAAGAAACCCGGGGAAGACATTTTCATCCGGATCATCACCCCAGACTGAAACAAATCCTTGAGCACCAACGGCTGATCCGGTTTCCTGCGGATTCGCTGCTACCAGACCCATATGACGGCCTGATGCGCTTGCCCGGCATTGATTCTCGCGTGCACGACTGTATGGGGATATCGATTCAGGTGGATGGGCGCAATTGGGGAGTCATTACTTTGGATGCTTCTCGCCCGGGGCAATTTGATGAAACAATTCCTCATGCAGAAGAGCTGGCAATTACCCTGACTCGTGCGGTTATTACCGCAGCAGAACGTATCGAGACACTGCGCCAGCAGGTCAATCGTGGGCAACAAGTCACCGAGGCACTCAATCAGGAGCGCCTTTCAACCGGCGTTGTGGGTAGCAGTACCGAGATCATGCGGCTGATCAGTGATGTGGATGTTGTTGCACCCACCTCGATGACGGTATTGATTGAAGGTGAAACCGGGGTTGGCAAAGAGTTGGTTGCCCGGCGTTTGCATATGCAATCGGCCCGAGCGGATAAACCTCTGATTTACCTGAACTGCGCTGCATTACCGGAGACCCTGGCTGAGGCAGAGCTGTTTGGCCACACCCGTGGCGCTTTCACCGGGGCCAGTCAGGCGCGAGCGGGCCGATTCGAGTTGGCCGATGGTGGAACGCTGTTTCTTGATGAAATTGGTGAGTTACCAATCACCTTGCAAGCGACGCTGCTGCGGGTGTTGCAAGAAGGTGACATCCAGAGGGTCGGCAGTGATGAGACACACAAGGTTGATGTGCGGGTGGTTGCTGCGACTAACCGTAACCTGAAACATGAGGTGGCTGCCGGTCGTTTTCGGGAAGACCTGTATCACCGTTTAAGTGTTTTTCCTCTGCGAGTGCCTGCTTTGCGGGAACGCCAGCGGGATGTACTGGAGCTGGCGGAGTTTTTCCTGGAGCGTCTGCAGCACCGGCTGAATGTTCAAAAATTGCTGTTAACGGCAGATGCCCGCGAGACTCTGTTGCGCTACCAGTGGCCGGGTAATGTGCGGGAGTTGGAACACGTGCTGGGCCGTGCGGCACTCAGGGCGCAGCGGCCGTCTGATCATGCACTGGTCTATATCGACAGGCAGACTCTGGCACTGGGTGATATCGAACTTCAACCATCAGACTCTGGTGTTGATGAGCTGGATGGTGGCGACCAGAGCGGCAGTGGTCAGGGCGGCTTCGGGTCGCTGGCTGAGCTGACCCGGTGCTATCAGACGCGCCTGATTAGTCGGGTGCTACAGGAGCAAGTGGGCAATGTGTCGGCGGCTGCGCGCGTGCTGCAAGTTGACCGAAGCAATCTTCTGAGGCTGGTGAAACGCCTTGGCATCCATGTCGGGTGATCATGTCGGGTGATCATGTCGGGGGGTTGGGCGCTGCCAATCAGTCCTTCTTTAACTTCATGGTCGAAGCCCGTGGCTTGCGATTGCTGTGAAATACTTTTTTCACCGGTGGGGCTTTGGGCGCGTGGGCTTCGGTAACGGGTTCTTTTGACGCGTTATCGTGGTCGACCTGCGGTTGCGGTGCGAGTGGCACGTGTTGTCGCGGCTTGTCGGTGTCGGGTTGCGATTGGACTGCAGCTTTTTGCTGTATCGGCCGAGGCTTGTGATGTTTACGTTGACTGGCCGGTACAGCGATCGCGGTGCCATCACCGTTGATGCGGATGCTGTCTGGTTCGATCAGGATGCGGCGTTCCTTGTAGAGTTTGCCAATCGCCATCTTGAAGGCACGCTTGCTGGTGCCGAAGTGCATTTCGATCAAATCCGCAGGACTGCTGTCACTGAGGGGCAGCACGCCGCCTTTGTCTTGCAGTTTTTTCATGATCCGTTCAGCCAGGCCATCGGCGCGGTGGTGACCAATCCGTTCCAGGCTGAGGTCGACCTTGCCATCTTCGCGCACTTTTCTGACGAAACCATCGAGTTTCATGCCAATACGAACGGCCGTTCGGATGTCATCATTGTGCAGCAGCCCCCACCATTGATGATTGATGATGGCTTTGTAGCCGAGGTCAGTGCGCTGGGCAATCAACAGTTTGACGGCATCTCCCGTCTTGAGTGGTGGCTCGGCATCCTTGTTGTAGATGGTATTGGCAACGGCCTGATCCTTGATAAAACGGTTCAGTTTCGCACTGCCGATCAGACGGCCGGTATTATCTTCGGTAAGGTACACCACGTACGACTTGCCCTGTTCCATGCGCTGCTGCTGTTCGGCGAAGGGGACAAACAGATCTTTTGGCAAACCCCAGTCGAGGAAGGCCCCGGTGTTGTTGATATCCACTGCCTCCAGACAAGCCGCTTGCTTCAGCTGGATACGGGGGCGCTGCAGGGTGGCGATAATACGGTCTTCTGAATCCAGATAGACAAATACCGTGAGAGAGTCGCCAATCACAGTACCTTCGGGAACCTGGCGGTTGGGCAACAAAACCTTGCCAGCAAAGCCGTCATCCAGGTACATCCCCTGGGGTTGTTGGTCGATAACGGTCAGGGTATGGAACAGTCCGGCTTGCAGCATAAGGATGTCTCAACAGTGCGGGTAATAGTGGTAGGGGCTTTGTAATCGTAGCCCTGAATTGGATGGTCTTGCTGGCCGGAATGCTGAAACCGGTGATTCTGGTTTACTGGTCAGTTACGGTAAATGGTTTCAATCAGATGAAAACCGAATTGCGTTTTTACCGGCCCCTGAACTTTGAGTACTGGCCCCTTGAACACGACATCGTCAAAGGCCTTGACCATATCGCCCTTGTTGAATTCGCCGAGGCTGCCGCCATTTTTCTTTGACGGGCACTGGGAAAATTTTTGTGCCAGGCGAGAAAAGTCCGCGCCGTTATCCAGCTGGGTTTTGAGTTTGTCTGCTTCTTCACGGGTTTTTACCAGAATATGGCGGGCGCAGGCACGAGGCATGGTGGTGGCTCCACAGAATAACGGGATGGGTTGCAGGGCTGACGATTGCAGCCGGACAGAATAGCAGAAACTGCGGTGCAGCTGAATCGCTGAGGATACGGTTGAGGGATTGCTATCCGGTTTGAGTTGTCAGCACATGCCGGGCACACTTGCGGCTTAAAACAAGGGCAGCCGGAAACAAGCGAGGTAGGTGGCAGTGATGGTGACTCTGGATAGTCTGGTGATTTTGCTGCTGCTGGCGGTGATCTGGTGGGGCTGGTCGGTACAGCAGAAGGTGCGGCTGGTGGCGCTCAAGCATGCGCGACGACGTTGCCAGGACGAAGGGGTGCAGCTGCTGGATGACACCCTGGTATTAGAGCGTATGAAACCGGCCATGGGACGGGGCAGTTTATTGATATGGCAACGTTGTTATGGCTTTGAGTTCAGTTCCACCGGAGAGCACCGCTATAGCGGTACGGTGCAGATGCGTGGCCTGACATTACAAGCCGTCGAGATGGCGGCTTATCGTACCTGATCTGCAGTCCGGAAACGGGTCTACTTCTGGCTGTAGGTAATGAAATCCAGCATCCATTGACCGATTAATGAGGCATCCGTTGGCTCTACCAACGTGGCCATGCCAGACTGATAGCGCGATTCACCAATACATTGCTGGCGACGAGGCAGCAAACGACGTGTGTATTCTGCGGTAAATTCCGGGTGACCCTGAAAAGCCAGCACCTGGTTGTTGATATAAAACGCCGCGTTCGGGCAGAAGTCGCAGCACGCCAGCCGGGTGGCTGAGGCGGGCAGTTGTTCTACCTGATCGCGGTGGCTGTAGATCAGTCGAAATTGTTCAGCCGACAAACTGCACCATTCGGGCTGCTGTATCACCTTGCTGAGACGCACCCCGATCCCCCAGCCCCGTTCGCTGCGGGCGGCTGTGCCGCCAAGAGTGTGGGCCAGCAGCTGGTGGCCAAAACAGATACCGATTAATGGTTTGTGTGCGGCATATGCCTGTTGCACCCAGGCCGAGAGCGGCGATAACCAGCCAACGTCATCGTATACGCCGGTTTTGGAGCCGGTAATCAAAAACACATCGCACTCATCCAGAGAGACTGGCAACTCCCCCTGGGTTACCCGGTAATAACGAAACTCCCAGTCCTGTTCCGTGTCAAGTGAACGGAAAAACTGCTCGAACATGTGTCCGTAGGAGTGATAGTCGGCGATGAGGTCAGGGTATAGCTCGTCGGTTTCGAGCAGGCCAAGCCGTATCAATGTCGTGTTTCCTGTTGGGTGTTGGAGGTGGGCTGCACGGACTGCCGCAGCGGTGTCAGCAAATCTTCCAATCCATTAATACGTATTTCAAGTGCCAGCGCCATCAGTCTTCCCAGCTCGCCCTCGGGAAAACCTTTGTTGACGAACCACAACAGGTATTCTTCCGGTAAATCCATCAGGATTCTGCCCTGATATTTGCCAAATGGCATGGTGTTGGAAATTAGCCGGATCAGATCAGTTTTATCGAACATGGCGCATTTTTCCGTAGGCTGTAGGGGACATCTATTTAATCCTGCACGGCTCTGCGCGAGTGTTGCCGTTGTTCAGGGCAAGGCGACGAATGCAGCGAAATGACGAGTCCTTTTCAAATTCGTCAACACCGCACTGGACGGCGGCAACCCGCGCCCTTCGGGGGCTGCCGGATGATCTCGACTCGGTGTCGCCGACGTTTGACTTGACCCGTCAGGCCTGCAAGTCGGCTTCGTGATTCGACACCATCCGGTGGCCCAGAGTGAGCACCGGATTAAATAGATGTCCCCTGTAGTGACACTTTTATTTCATAAAGCACAAGTTTCTGTCGTTGTTATTACATAAATTAGCAAAAATTCAACTATCTTGGTAACGGCTATCAGTCCGTGGCGGCTATTTTTTAATAGAACTCTTTGTATGGTTCCTATAGGCGTAAACGTTCATTTTTGATATATAAGTCATTGGTGATCGGTCGTACAGTAGATCTTTTTAGCTATCCGGACGACGGTTCTACAAGAGTAACCTGTCGGCGTGTGGTTGTTGCGGGCGATTACGTCAAATTGATGAGAGGTCTGGTTCTTCGTCTGTAGATTGACGCTGCCCAGGTTGTACTTTTATTGGATTGCAGGTCGTTTTGTGAACTGCCTGCGGGAGAATTTCTGTGATCGGATCGTTTCCCGAATCAGCCAAACCCGCTTCGAATTTGGTGGCAGCGAACCAAACCCTTCACCGCAGCCGAAATCGCCGTTTATGTCAGGTGGTTGAGCGTTGTGCTCGGGCGTTTGTATCGAGTGAAGGGGATACGGTTCAGGGGGATCTGGAAGGGATGCTGTTCCTGGTGGCCGAAGCGATGGGTGCTGTCGATGCCATGTTGTTGATTTCGTCGCCGGTAATCAGTTGGCAAAGCCGGGTGGATGTGGTGGTTAGCCAGCAGCCGGTGGATGTGCTGAATCGGCTGGCGGATTTTTCACTGGACTCGCTGATACAGTCTGGTGAGGCGTTATCGGATATTTACCAGTGCCGGGCACCGCAATCGGGCCAGGACATTTCGGTGTGGCAATATTTGCTCGGTGGTATGCCGGGGTTAGTGTTACCCCTGGTCAGTCATGGCAGCCCGCGGGCGGTGATGGCGTTTGCTTTTGAAAAAGACGAACTGGTGCTGTCGAGCGAAGGACGTTCAGCATTGCTGACGCTGGCGCATATGGCGGTGGTGTTCGCGGATGTCGGAGTACTGGACACTCTGCTGCAGTGCCAGGTGAGGGTTGCTGAGGACATTGAGCGTTTGTCCGGGGTGGGAAGTTGGGAGTTTCACCCGGCTACGAATTTGCTGCGGGTCTCGCCACAGCTGAAGCAGTTGTTTGGCTTGCTGGATGGCGAGGCGGTGCGTTTACCCTATCTGGCGCGACGTATTCACCAGGACGATCGTCAGCGGGTATTGGCGACGGTTACCGAGAGTCTGAGGCAGGGGGAAGGTTATCAGCTGGAGTGTCGGATTGTGCTGCCCACTGGTCGACAGCGGCGCGTGTACGTGCGAGCCGAGGTTGAACGACAGCAAAACGGCGAGATCTGGCGTTATGGACTGGTGCAGGATATCGGTTCGACCAACCGGCTGGAGAGCACGTTGCCCCTGTATCACCGGATTGTTGAGCAGATGGAGGAAGGGGTGTTGGTGTTGTCGTGCAGCGGCACCGTTGAATCCGTCAATCCGGCGTTTTGCCGGATGACCGGTTATAGCGCCGCAACACTGGCAGGCAAACAATTACAGAGTCTTCACCGGGCGCAGCACCCGCCCGCGTTTTATCGCAATATTCTGGTCAGTAGCTGTCGTACCGGTAGCTGGGTCGGTGAAATAGATCACCGTCTGGCATCCGGAGATGTGGTTGCTCATCTGGTCAGGGTGACGACCATTCGGCGGGAGGATGAGTCAGTACGTTATCTGGTGATCATGTTGCAGGGTGCGACCAGCGGTCGCCAGCTATCGCTGTCCACCGAATGGCTGGCGAATCGGGATGTGCTCACCGGCCTGCCTAACCGTAACCTGGCCATCCAGCGTATTGAAACCGCCATTACGACGGCTGATGCACCGAAGCAAGTCGGCGTTGTGGTCATTAATATTGATGATTTCAAACCCATTAACGACAGCCTGGGGCATGTCTACGGCGATGAATTGCTCAAGGCGTTTGGTCTTCGTTTGATTCGTTGTGGGCTGGGTAGCGAAAATGTGGCCCGTCTCGGCGGTGATGAGTTTTGTGTGCTGATTCCGCACCTGACCAGTCAGGATGATGCTTTGCAGGTGGTTACCCGGATTCGCCAGTTGGAGCAGCAATCTTACGACCTGGATGCCGGGTTCGAAGTGTATGTCAGCGTGTGTATGGGAGTGGCAATATACCCACAACATGGAGACTCAGCGCTGCAATTGCTTAACAACGCCGATACCGCGTTGCATGAAGCCAAGCGCGCTGGGCGCGATTCAGTTTGTTATTACCACAATGACATGACCCTGGCGGCCGCGTCGCGGTTGGAGCTGATTAGTCAGTTACGTGTGGCCTTGCAAAATGGCAGTGGCCTGCGGCTGTTTTATCAGCCCCAGGTTGATGCCATCACCGGCCAGTTGGTCGGGCTTGAAGCCTTGATTCGCTGGCAGCACCCGGCCGACGGCTTGTTGCTGCCGGATCGTTTTCTGGGTAGTGCCCATGATGCAGGTCTGATGCCGGACATTGACCGTTTTGCCTTGCAGCAAACGGCCCGCCAGATATTCCATTGGCGCAGCAAGGGCCTGCTTGTGGTACCGGTTGCGGTGAACATATCGCAGCAAAGTTTTGTTGCCGGCAATTTGCTGGAGCAACTGCAATCGCTGGTTGGATTGTTCGGCTTGCAGCCCGGTGATATTGAACTGGAACTGACCGAAGGGGCATTGCTGGAGCCAACACCGCAGGTACTGACACTGATTTCAGCCATCAATGATCTGGGCATTGGTCTGGTGATTGATGATTTTGGTACCGGCTATTCATCGCTGGGTTATTTGCATCGGTTCCCGTTACAGAAGCTGAAAATCGACCGCAGCTTTGTCTCTGGAGTGGAAGACGCGGGGGACAGCCAGGTTATCACCCGTACCATTGTTAAAATGGCACAGGAGCTGGGTTTTGGGCTGGTTGCCGAAGGGGTTGAAAATGCCCGTCAGGCGGATTTTTTAAGCCGTTCCGGTTGCGTGGTGCACCAGGGCTTCTGGTATGACCAGGCATTGGAGCCGGAGTCTGTCGAAGGGATGCTGCAGGCGTTACCCTCTGAGTCGCTGCCCGAGTAAATCGAACAGGCGACCCGAGTCGTCGGCTTATTTACTGGCTTGTTCGAAAACTTATTCGTAAGTGCAGAAATACGCGGTGTCAGTGGTGATACGCACCTGGAATTTCTGCTCAGCAGCAATGGCGAAGGATTGACCCTGGGCAAAGGACTGCCATTCGGTTGCACCGGGAAGCAGCGTATCGATGGCACCGGAAACGACCGTCATGACTTCGTTCTGGCTGGTGCCGAATTCGTATTCACCGGGCAGCATGACGCCAACGGTGGCTGGCAACGTGCTTGTTTGCAAGCCAATCGAAGCGACTTTGCCGTCGAAATACTGGTTCACTTTCAGCATCAGGGTTACTCCTCAAATAAATGAGCCGGGAGTATAGCGAGTTGAGGGTCAAAGCAGAATAGCGTGTAGTTTTTGTTACAACGCCAAGAAAGAACAGGAAATTATTTTTTCTATCCTGTATAGTCCGCCCCCCTTTCGACAAACAAACATGTCGGGCCAGGCCGAATGCAGATAGTTGGTACCAGAGACCACCGTCACTACAGACAGGTGCAGGTATCAGCTCACAGTTCAGACATTGTTCTGAAAGACACGGCCAACGCCCTGCCTCTGTGACTGCTATAGGTAATATATGACCGATACTACACCCGCTGGTTTCGCCAGCCTGGGCCTCCCATTCTCTATTCTGCGTACACTTGAAGAGCTGGGCTACGAAGCACCCTCTCCGATTCAAGCCGCAGGTATTCCGCCATTGTTGGCTGGTCAGGACGTTTTGGGTATGGCCCAGACCGGTACTGGTAAAACCGCTGCCTTCGCCTTGCCATTGCTGGCACGCACCCAGGCAGATTTCAAAACACCTCAGGTTCTGGTGCTGGCACCTACCCGTGAGCTGGCCCAGCAGGTTGCTGAAGCCATCAAAACGTACAGCCGTTACATGAACGACATCAACGTTACGGCTATTTATGGTGGTACCGATTACGGTACTCAGTTACGCGAGCTGAAGCGTGGTCCACAATGGGTTGTGGGCACACCCGGCCGTGTGATGGATCACCTGCGTCGTGGCAGCCTGAACCTGGCTGACATCAAGGCTGTGGTACTGGACGAAGCCGATGAAATGCTGCGTATGGGCTTTATCGACGACGTTAACTGGATTCTGGAGCACACGCCACGCACCCGTCAGGTTGCCTTGTTCTCCGCGACCATGCCAAAAGAAATCCAGCGTGTTGCCGAGACTCACCTGAAAGACCCGGTACAGGTCAAGATCCAGAACAAGACCACCACCAATTCCAATATTTCCCAGCGCTACTGGTTTGTAACCAGCGCCCACAAAAACGATGCGCTGTTGCGTATTGCTGAAGTGGAAGACTTTGATGCCATGATGGTGTTTGTACGCACCAAGCAGGCTACCGAAGAAGTGGCTGATTTCATGCAACAGCATGGTTTCCGTTGTGCGCCGCTGAATGGTGACATTCCGCAGCAGCTGCGTGAAAAAGCGGTTGAGAAGCTCAAGGCCGGTCGACTGGATATTATTGTTGCGACCGACGTCGCGGCTCGTGGTCTGGACGTTGAGCGTATTTCCCACGTTATCAACTACGACATTCCGCAAGACACCGAATCCTACGTACACCGTATTGGCCGTACTGGCCGTGCCGGTCGTGAAGGTGCGGCGATTGCTTTTGTTCGTGGTCGTGAAAAACGCATGTTGCGCGACATTGAACGTGCTACCCGTCAGCAGATTGAAGAAATGCAGCTGCCAACGGCAAAAGACGTCAATGCCAAGCGCAAGTCGCGCTTCCAGCAGCGCATTCTGGAAGCCATCAGCCCGGAAAAAAATTCCGTCTATCGCGAGATGGTTGAATCGTTACAGCAGGAACACGAAGTGGATCCGCTGGAATTGGCCGCAGCACTGGCAAGCCTGATTCAGGGTGACAAGCCGTTGTTCCTGGACGAAAACGAAGACTTGCGTGCTCGTCGTGAACCTCGCGAAACGCGTGAGCCACGCGATCCCCGTGATCGTAATGAACGTGCGCCACGTCAATCGCGTGATGCACGTGAGCCGCGTAAAGCTGCACCGGATGCCCGTGCCAAGCCGCTAAAAGGCAAGCCGGATGTGGAAATGCAGCGTTTCTGGGTCGGTGTTGGTTACGACCATGGCCTCAAGCCGGGTAACCTGGTTGGCGCGATTGCCAACGAAGCTGATCTGGAAAGTGCCTTCATTGGTCACATCGAGATTTTTGAACAGTACTCTGTTGTCGATCTTCCGGATGGCATGCCAGAACCCGCCATGGCGGTACTGCGCAAGGCCCGTGTTTGTGGTCAGGCACTGGGGATTCGTCCTTACCGTTCAGAGCTGGCGCTGGAATCGTCCTCTGCAGCGCCACGTCGTACCGACAGCCGTCGCACTGATAATCGTCGTGGTGATGCACCGCGTCGTGATAGTCGCCGTCAGGATGGGCCGCCTCGCAGCAGCCGTCCGCCGCGCAAGGGCAACGCCAGTCAGGGTTGATCCCGTGCTGACCGGATAGCGGATCAAGCGCCGCGATCCATCAGATACTAAAAAACCGGATGCCGTCACAGGCATCCGGTTTTTTTGTTTATGACGGGTCAAACATACCGAGAAAATCCCACCAGAAGTAATCCACGGGCACCAATACCAGCAGGGTAATCAGTGACAGCGGAAACTGCACCTTGAGAATCCGTCGCACGGGTTCCCCGGTCATATAAACCGCCATCAGCAAGGGGCCAGACTGATAAGGAAACATAATGCTGGAATAGCCCAGAACCTGGGTCATCAGTACGGTTTGGAGCGGAAACCCGGATGACTCAGCCAGATGTTGGGCCATCGGTGCGAGTATGGCCGGTGCTCCGGCCTGGGTCGTGGGCAGGGTAGCAAGAAAGGCGCTGGCGGCTAACGACAGAAAGTTGCGAAAGTGTTGGCCTGGCTCCAGTGGCAGTGCGTATTCCAGCTGTTGTCCCAGCCATTGGCCAAGGCCCGTGCTATTGATCAGGGCACCAATGCCGAGAATGCCAGCAATAAACACCAGCATGGTGACATTCATATTGAATTTTTCTGCATCGACCAACCCAACACCAGGCAGCATCAGAAAAATGGCGGCTCCCAGGCCGACCCAGGCAGGGTTAATCCCATGCCATTCATCCGTCAACCAAAGCCCGAGAGCGATGGCCAGAATGGCCAGCATACGGATTTGTTTGCCATCAAACGGCTGCCTGATGGCATTGGTCGTGGTATTGCCTTGCGCCAGAATCTCGTTCGACTCGCGTGCCGGATAGGCCCAGAGGATGATCGCGATCAGCAATCCGGCCTTGGCCAGTCCGAGCACCGGAAAGTGTAATAACAAGAAATCGGTAAAGCCGAACTGGATCCCGTAAAGCGAATCAGCCGCGCCACTCAGTACCATATTGGGGATATTGGCGGGGAGAATGGCCACGGTAGGGATGTGGGAGCCAATGGCAACGGCGATCAGAATGCCAGAGCGTCCCGGGCTGCCGGACTGAAAGCCAAGCCGGTCTGCCAGCGCCATCACAATCGGCAGCATCATCACCAGACGCCCCATGGATGACGGCATCAAAAAGCCAAGCAGCAGACTAATCAGTACCAGACCGATGATCAGGCGATGATAGCTGCCCGCCAGCAGCGTTTGCAGGCCGCTGGCCAGGCGATCTCCCAGGCCGGTATTTTGAATACCCATACCAATGACCGTGCCAGCAAAAATCAACCACAGCGCGGTGGATGAAAACCCTGCGAACACCTCTATGGGAGGTGCCAGGCCACAGAGGATAACGATCAGGAAAAAAATCAGGGCAGTCAGAAATTCAGGAATCGCACCGGTTGACCAGAGCGGCACGATAAGCAGCACCAGCGCCAGCGTCTGGTTCTGAGTGCTGGTGAGCGACGACAGCGGCGACAGCAAGACAAATGCTGCCAACCCCATCATCGCCAACAAAAACAGGTATTTGGGTTGCTTGAGTAACACCAGAAAATGCTCCGTCTGTAGGGTGTTGCGGGTATGGCCGTTATTGTGGCACGCTGCTGGTATGTCAACAGTCGATAGAACGCCAATGAATATCGAATTTACGCCAGGATTGATGTATCACCAATGTGCGGCGGCAACACAGCAGCGTCCAGAGGGTGGTGCTGGTCGTATTATGAGCAGTTGCATCGATCCGCAACGACCGGTGCTTTATCTGGGAGAGGACTTGTCTGCCGGTTCGCTGCGTACGGCCCATGAGCATGTGCGCGGTCAGCTGGCCTGGGCGGCCTCGGGGGTGTTGCGGGTTAACACGGAAAGCGGTAGCTGGCTGGTACCACCTAGTCATGCGGTATGGATAACCGGTGGCCTGCAACATGAAATTCTGGTCGTCAGCCCGGCGTCGATACGTTACCTCTTTATTGATCCTTCCGTCTTTGACCGGTTACCAACTGAGTGTCAGGTGATGTCGGTGACGCCACTGTTGCGCGAACTGATTTTACGTTTGCTGCTGCTGGATCTGTCGGTACCGGCGCAGGGCAAGTCGGCTCGACTGATTCAGGTGCTGCTGGATGAGTTGTCTGATCTGGAAACTTCGCCGTTGCACCTGCCCGTCGGCCAAGACCGGCGCTTGCTGGCGGTGATGAATATGTTAACTCTGGATCCGTCCGATGGGCGCTCATTACCGCAACTGGCCGCAGCAGCAGGAGCCAGTCCGCGCACCATTGAGCGGCTGTTTCGCAGTGAGTCGGGGCTGAGTTTTCGCCAATGGCGTGCACGGCTGAGGCTGATGGAAGCCATGCAGCGGCTGGGGGAGGGCGAAAGCAGTGCTGCCATCGCGTTGTCACTTGGCTATTCCAGCAGCAGTGCTTTTGTAGCGGCATTTCGGCGTTACTTTGGTCAGCCTCCACAACGTTTTGCCCAGCAAGGGCTATTGAATTAAACGGGTGTTTGGCGGTGTTTGACGGTGTTTGACGGTGTTTGACGGTGATGGGTGAACGGATTGTTTCAGATTGCTGGGCTGTCCGATAACAGGAAACCGTTACTATTGCTGAATCCTGATGCTTGAATCCTGATGCTTGAATCCTGATGTTTAAATCTAAGGGGAATGCCATGACTGACACGCTTCGTACTGCCATTGTTTCTGCGTCACATCGCCCGGGGTCACAAAGTGCCCGTATCGCGCACCTGCTTAAAGACCGTTTTTTGGCAGGTAATGCCGATATTATTGACCTTTATGACGATGCACTGCCGATGTGGGATGGTGCAACCGCCGCAACCGAGAATGTTCTCAAAGCACAAGCGACGGCTGCCAATGCCGATGCATTGGTGTTCGTGATGCCGGAATGGCACGGGATGGCTCCGGCTGGCATAAAAAACTTTTTGCTCTGGTGTGGCGCAGCCCAGCTGGCACACAAACCGGTATTGCTGGTGGGTGTGTCGGCTTCGGTCGGCGGTGCGTTTGTGATTGCCGAAATGCGCAGCAGCGGTTACAAAAATGCCCGTCTGGTGTATACGCCGGAGCACCTGATCCTGCGTGGTGTGGCCGATCTGTGGGAAGACGGCAAAGACGCTGATGCCAGTGAATACCTCAGTCAGCGTACCCGCTATGCGCTGGAGCAGTTATTGACCTACGCAGAAGTGTTGAAACCGGTACGTGGCAAATTGACTGAACCGCTGGGCGATTTCCCCAACGGTATGTCCTGAATATTGTGTCCCTGGCATGATGCCGCTTGCTGTTTTTGCTGTTCTGATCGCCACTATCTGGCCGTACTTCTGAGCGGCGGCCACTCCTTTCCCAAGCAATAGGTCTGCGAATGACAAGGCATCGGCAATATGGATGCCTTTTATTAGTACAAACGATTTTTTGGATGCTTCGGGGCGGTATATCGTGATTTTCAAGATATACAGCCCGTTCTTCGGTGAAACCACCGTAACGATAAGAACAATAAACGGAGCGTCTAATGAACAAACCCTATCCAAATACCCATGTTGGTCGTGTGGCGCTGATTACCGGTGCTGCTGGAGCCTTGGGGTCTCACTTTGCCCGTCGGCTGGCTGAATCCGGTTGTGATCTGGCCTTGACCGATCTGACCATGCCGCAAGCGACAATCGAGTCACTGGCTGATACCGGTGTGCGCGTATACGCCGATGCTGTCGATCTGGCCGATGCCGATGCCGTGGCCCGTTTTGCTGATAACGTGCTGGGTCATTTTGGCCAGTGCGACATTCTGGTTAACAACGCCGCCTATATGCCCCTGATTCCGTTTGATGCGCTGACGCTGGATGAATTCCGCCGCTTTGAAGCCATCAACGTTGAGTCGGCGCTGGTGTTTGCCCAGAAGCTGTCTCCTAAGATGAAAGAGCGCCAGTACGGTCGTATCGTCCAGATCGGCTCGTCCACCACGGGTGATCCACGTCCGGGTTTTGCCGGATATATCACTACCAAAATGGCCGGTATCGGCTTGGTGCGTGCTCTGGCTGCTGAGTTTGGTAACAGTGGCATCACCGTGAATGCTATCCATCCTGGCCTGACAGCGACCGAAAGCTCCCGCAAACACCTGCCTCCGGCGCTGTTCGATGCCGTGAAAGAGCTGCAGCTGATCAAGCGCACCGAAGTGCCAGAAGATCTGGTCGGTGTGCTGGCCTTTCTGACCTCCGAGGAGGCCGGTTTTATTACTGGGCAAGCTCTGAATGTGGACGGTGGCACCCAGTTCTAGGAACGCCTAATAACGAATTCCGTTCTGACACTCGACCGGGGTCTGTGTTGCTGTCAATTGATCGTTGACAGTGCTGCCGGCTCCCCATCTTTTTCGCCTTTTGATGGGGGCCGGATTTTTTCCGGATCAGTGACAGCGAATAGATCTGACAACAATAACAACAGCAACAACAGGACTGTCTATGTCGATTGCAACCTTGTTCAAGTCACCTCTGCTGTCTGGCGTTGGCCTGATGCTGGGGGCCGGGCTGGTGATTGCCAGCGTGGCCAGCCAGTCTCCGGTTGATGCTTTGCGTGAAGCGGATACCCGTCCGGCATTGGAAGCCGCACATGCTTCCCATGCCGCCATGTTGGCGGTGGCCCAGGCAGGTCAGCGTCTGGTGTCGGTGGGGGAGCATGGACTGATTCTGTTCTCCGAAGATCAAGGCCAGACTTGGCAGCAGGCCAAGGTGCCAGTGAGTGTGACCCTGACAGCGGTCTCTTTTGCCAATGCCCTGCAGGGTTGGGCGGCGGGTCACTATGGGTTGATTCTGCATACCGAGGATGGCGGGCAGAGCTGGACGGTACAAATGGACGGCCAGCGTGCCGCCAATCTGGTGCTGAAAGAAGCCGAAGTCCGAGCCGAAGGCACGGATGATCGTCAACTCAAACGGGCATTGTTCAGTGCCAAGCGTCTGGTCGCCGATGGACCGGACAAACCTTTCCTTGATATTCATTTTCGTAATGCCCGCGAAGGCCTGGCGGTGGGTGCTTATGGCCTGATTCTGGCGACCGTCGACGGTGGCAACCGCTGGATGCCATTAAATTACAACATGGCCAACTCTGGTGAACGTCACCTGTACAGCATTGCCGAGGCCAATGGCTACCTTTACATCGCGGGTGAAGAAGGTCTGCTGTTTCGTAGTCAGCCAGGTAATGACTGGCACTTTGATCGTCTGAAGACACCGTACGACGGCAGTTTTTTCACCCTGAGTGCCGCTGGCGAACAGTTGGTCGCTGCCGGGTTGAAGGGCAATGCGTTCCGTTCACTGGATGGCGGGGACAGCTGGCAAACTCTGGATCTGCCTTCTGATGCCTCTGTGGTTGACAGCATTCTGGGTGCCAACGGCGATCTTCTACTGGTGAATCAGGCCGGACAGTTACTGCAGGGCAATGTAGCTACTGCGGCTGTCCGGGTGTTGCCATCCCAGCCGGTGGCTGCGCCAACCGCTGTACTCCGCACTGGCCAAAACTCCCTGTTACTGAGCGGCCTTCGTGGTCTGGCTCAGGTCTTGGTTCCATCTGTTCAGGTATTGAGTAACTGACATGCATACTCCGGATAATAATCTCAACCTGGCCCCTGTTGGTCTGGATCAATTTGACAAGCAGTCGGGCAATGCGCTGGAGCGCCTGCTGTTTAATAACCGTTTGGCCATTATCGTTCTGTGTGTTGTGGTCACGGCTTTGCTGGGTTGGCAGGCGAGCCATTTGAGCCTGAACGCCAGCTATGAAAAAACCATTCCGACCTCGCATCCCTACATTGCCAATTTTCTGGAAAAACAGGACGACCTGAAAGGTCTGGGTAATTCGGTGCGTATTGCGGTGGCTAATACCAGCGGTTCCATTTACGACGCTGATTATATGGCAACGCTGCAGCAAATCAGTGACGAAGTGTTTCTGCTGCCGGGGGTTGACCGTACTGGCATGAAGTCGCTGTGGACACCTAACACCCGCTGGATTGGAGTTACCGAAGAAGGCCTGGAAGGCGGCCCGGTGATTCCTGATGGTTATAACGGCTCTGCTGCCAGTCTGGCGCAACTGGAAGCCAATATTGCCCGCTCAGGTGAAGTCGGGCAGCTGGTGGCACTGGACGCTACGGCGTCTGCGATTTATGTACCGTTGCTGGCGCAGTTGCCAGATGGCTCTACTCTGGATTACGAAGTCTTTTCCAAACAGTTGGAAGACATTCGCAGCCGTTACGAACACGGCAATATCCAGCTGCATATCACCGGCTTTGCCAAGATCATGGGTGACCTGATCGATGGTCTGTACGAAGTACTGACCTTTTTTCTGATCTCGATCGCGATCGTGACCAGTATTGTGTATCTGTACACCCGCTGTTTTGTATCGACCAAACTGGTGGTGACCAGCTCGCTGATCGCCGTGGTATGGCAGCTGGGGCTGATTTCTGCCCTGGGCTACAGCCTTGATCCGTACTCGATGCTGGTGCCATTTCTGGTGTTTGCTATTGGCATGAGCCATGGCGCCCAAAAAATGAACGGCATCATGCAGGACATTGGTCGTGGCGCTCACAAATACGTGGCGGCCCGCTACACTTTCCGGCGTCTGTTTATGGCAGGTCTGACCGCCTTGCTGGCAGATGCAGTGGGTTTTGCGGTATTGCTGGTGATCGACATCAAGGTGATTCAGGAACTGGCGATTGCCGCTTCTCTGGGGGTTGGTGTATTGATTTTCACCAACCTGATTCTGTTGCCGATCTTGCTGTCTTATACCGGCGTCAGTGCCAAGGCGGCCAAGCGCAGTCTGCGGGCAGAAGAGTCGGAAGAGAAATCCCGCTTGTGGGCGTTCCTGGATCTGTTTACCCGGCGTGGCCCTGCCATTGCCGGAATTGCCGTCATGACCGTGATCGGCGGATTGGGTTACTGGGGTTCTACCCATCTGAAAATTGGTGACCTGGATCCGGGCGCACCGGAGTTACGTCAGGATTCCCGTTACAACCAGGACGTTGCTTTTATGTCCGATCACTTTGGTGCCTCCAGCGATGTGTTTGCCATCATGGTGGAAACCGACGGACAAGCCGGTTGCGCCAACTATGAAGCCCTGCGTCGGGTGGATGCCCTGGAGTGGCAACTGCGCCAGTTACCGGGTGTGGTGACTACCAATTCCATGGCCTTGTTGAACCGTCAGGTACTGACCGGACTGAATGAGGGTAATCCGAAGTGGTTTGAGCTGATCAAGAACCAGTCGATGCTTAATTTTGTCACCGCTTCGGCACCCCGCGGCCTCTATAACGATGCCTGCAGTCTGCTGACCCTGTACGTCTATCTGGCCGATCACAAGGCCGACACCCTGACCCGTATCGTTGAGCACGTCGAAGGGTTTGCCGCTGTGAATAACACCGATCAGGTGCGTTTCAAGCTGGCGGCTGGCAGTGCCGGTATCGAAGCGGCCACCAATATCGTCGTCAAGGACGCCTGGCGAGACATGCTGTTTATGGTTTACGGCGCGGTGATTCTGTTGTGCTTTATCACTTTCCGCTCCTGGCGTGCCGTGGTGGTGGCGATCTTGCCGCTGGTATTGACCTCGCTGCTGGCGGAAGCCCTGATGGTGGCACTGGGGATGGGCGTGAAAGTGGCAACCCTGCCGGTGATTGCACTGGGTGTTGGCATCGGTGTCGACTACGCACTTTATATTCTCTCGGTCACGCTGACCCGCATGGAGCAGGGTGAAAGCCTCTCGGATGCTTACCAGCATGCATTGGCTTTCACTGGCAAGGTGGTACTGATGACGGGTATGACTTTGGCTGCCGGTGTTTCCACCTGGGTATTCTCGGTGATCAAGTTCCAGGCTGATATGGGCATCCTGCTGGCCTTTATGTTCCTCTGGAACATGGTCGGCGCCATGGTGCTGTTACCCGCGCTGGGACATTTTCTGTTGCGCAGCAAAACCAAAACCCAGAACCCGGGCAGTCAACCGCTGTCTGGCGACAAATCGCGTCCTGCCAACGTTACTGAGGGAGGCTAAGCCATGCCACGTATTCCTTATCACGCCGATGTGGATCTGGAGGGCACTGACCTGATCCAGACCATCCGCCAGAAACGCGGCGGCAAGCTGCTGCACATCGACCGTATGTTGATGCACAGCCAACCGCTGATTCAGGGTTGGGCGGCTTTTCTGGGCGCGGTGCGTAACGATCTTCAGCTCAATGCCAAGTACCGTGAGCTGGCCATCCTGGTGGTTTCGGCCCGGAACCAGACCGGCTACGAATTGCATCATCACCTTAAACCGTTTCTGGCTGCCGGTGGCACCCAGAGCCAGTACGACGCCATGACCAATCTGGAACAGGCGCGTGATAGCCGTGTGCTGTTTGACCCGACGGAACGGGCCGTGATCAACCTGGCAATGGAGCTCACCGACAGTCCCAATGCCACTGACGATTGCCTGCAAGCGGCACGTGTGGCGCTGGGCAGCGACCAGCAAGCCGTCGAGCTGGTGGCCTTGATCGGTGCCTACAACATGGTCAGCCGGGTGATCAATACGCTCGATATTCAGGTTGAGGACAACCGCTGAACAACACCGGGTTCGGTGCATAAACGCACCACGAATAGCAACATCGCGACGGACGTCCGGCGCGATAAAAAACCACTCGTCTGGCGTCTGGCATTCGGCGTCTGACGAAAAAACAACCATCGTTAGTGAGGAATACTCATGATTCAGTACATCAAAAAAGGCCAGTCAGCCGCCGACAAGGCTGATATGAACACCCAGGTGCGTGGCATCGTTGAAGGCATTCTGGCGGCAATCGAAACCCGTGGTGACGAGGCCGTTCGTGAGTACTCCGAAAAATTCGACAAATGGTCGCCAGAATCTTTCCGTCTGTCCGACGAACAGATCCAGGCGGCTGTGGCTGCCGTACCGGCCAACGTGATTGAAGACATCAAGTTTGCCCAGGCGCAGATCCGTCGTTTTGCCCAGATCCAGAAGAGCACCATGCACGACGTAGAAATCGAAACCTTGCCAGGCGTGGTGCTGGGTCACAAGAACATCCCGGTGAACTCCGTGGGTTGTTACATTCCCGGTGGTAAATACCCACTGATCGCCTCGGCACACATGTCGGTACTGACCGCCAAAGTTGCCGGTGTGAAACGTGTTATCGCCTGTGCGCCGCCGTTTAACGGTGCTCCTTGCCCAGAGATTGTTGCTGCCATGCATATGGCCGGTGCTGATGAAATCTACTGCTTCGGTGGTGTTCAGGCCGTTGCCGCAATGGCGATTGGTACCGAAACCATTCCTGCCGTCGATATGATTGTTGGCCCAGGTAACGCCTTTGTTGCTGAAGCCAAGCGTCAGCTGTTCGGTCGTGTCGGTATCGATCTGTTTGCTGGCCCGACCGAAACCATGGTGATCTGTGACGATACCGTCGATGCCGAACTGGTGGCGGTTGACCTGCTGGGCCAGGCTGAACACGGCCCGACATCCCCTGCATTCTGTGTCACGACCAGCAAGAAAATTGCTGAAGAACTGCCTGCCGCCATCGAGAAAGTGCTGGAGCGTCTGGAAACTCGCGACGTCGCTCGTGCTTCCTGGGAAAACTTCGGCGAAATCATCCTGTGTGATACCGAAGAGGAAATGCTGCAAGAATCCGAGCGTTTGTGTTCCGAGCACGTACAGGTAATGACCAAGGATCCAGACTGGTTCCTTGAACGCATGACCAACTACGGTGGTTTGTTCCTGGGCGACCGCACCAACGTCGCTTACGGCGACAAGGTGATTGGTACCAACCACACCCTGCCAACTCAGGGCGCTGGCCGTTACACCGGTGGTCTGTGGGTCGGCAAGTTCATCAAAACGCACACCTATCAGCGGGTATTGACGGATGAAGCCTCCGTGATGGTGGGTGAATATTGCTCACGTCTTTGTAATGCCGAGCACATGATGGGTCACAAGGAACAGGCAGACATTCGTGTTCGTCGCCTGGGCAAGCAGTAATGGCCACCGCCGAGCCTGTGATCAAGGCGCTTTATGGCACCGAAATGCAAGGTAAGGTCGCGGTTGTAACCGGTGGTAGTGGCGGCCTGGGTGCCGCCATTTGCCAGCGCCTGGCAGAAGCGGGCGCTTGTGTTGTGGTGGGCTATAACAGCTCACAACAACCGGCGGAAGAACTGGCGGAACAATTACCTGTGCTGCCAGCCCACACCCTGGATATTCCTCACTGTGCGCTGGCTGCACCGGTGACGGACTCCAGCGCCATGAAGGTGTTGGCTGAGCTGGTACGTGAGCGGTATGGCCGTTGTGATCTGCTGGTGAACTGTGCCGGTACCACCCGTTATTGCCCGCATGATGATCTCGATGGTCTGGATGATGAACTTATTGACCGGATTCTGGCGACCAATGTACGTGGCCCGTTTGCGGCGACTCGTGCTTTCAAAACCTTGCTGCAGGAAAGCGGTGCCGGCCTGGTGGTGAATATTTCTTCCATCGCGGCGGTAACAGCGATGGGCAGCAACGTCATCTACTGCGCTTCCAAGGCAGCGGTCGACAACATGACCAAATCGCTGGCGCGGGCATTAGCCCCCGGCATTCGCGTGGTGTCGGTGTCACCGGGGCTGGCGGATACGGATTTTGTCAAGCAAATGGATCAGAGCTGGCGCGATGAGCAGTGCGAACGCACTCCGCTCAAACGCCTGGCCGCGCCAGAAGAAGTGGCAGATGCCGTGATTGCAGCAGCCAGCTTTATGACCTTTACCACCGGTGTTGTATTGCCGGTGGATGGCGGACGACCGCTGAGTTGATGACTGATTGGCTGGACGTCTGAGGTCTGAGGTCTGAGGTCTGAGGTCTGAGGTCTGAGGTCTGAGGTCTGACGCGTTGCGGGATGGCTGAATCTTTTGCTTCAGACGTCCGACGTCCAGCGTCCGACTGGTAACGCGCAGACCCAAATTAACGAGGACACCATGACGACTACGAATACCAACATCCCCGAAATCAAACCCGACCATCTGGGTATCAGCGTGCCGGATATGGATGCCTCGCTGGCGTGGTATCAGCGGGTGCTGGGGTTTGAGCTGGAATTTCGGGTTTATCTCGACATTATTCCGGCGCATGTGGCGTTTATTCAGCGCGGTAACTTCCGTATCGAGCTGTTTCAGTTGGAGAACGCCCAACCGTTGCCAGATGAACGGCGGATGCCGAATACCGATTTGCAAACGCACGGCAACAAGCACATCTGTTTTGGTGTGCAGGATATGGACGAGATGCTGCAGCACCTGCAAGCGCAGGAAGCCGACATAGTGTTCACCAAGGTGATTCAGGGAACCCCCACCACCTTCCTGCGCGATAACAGCGGTAATCTGATCGAGATGATCCAGTTGCCGCATTTATGGAACCCGACTCCCAGCGTCGCAGGCTAATACCCGGCTGTGCCGCGCAATAAAGATAACATCTGGAGACACCTATGAAACTTGCCACCTTGAAAGATGGTAGCCGCGATGGCCGCCTGTTGCTGGTGAATCGGGAACTGACCCGAATGATTGAAGCGTCTGCTGCGCGCACCATGCAACAACTGATCGAAAACTGGGACGAACTGGCGCCTGAGCTGGAAGCCCAGAATCAGGAACTGAACAACCACGGCTGGGGTGGGGCAGAGGCCTTTCAACCTGTCCGTCTGATGGCACCGCTGCCGCGTTCTTACCAGTTTGTTGATGCGTCTTCCTTCCTGAATCACGGCAAAATCATGGAACAGGCTTACAACCTGGACGTTAAAAAAACACCGGGTATCCCGATTCTGGTGCAGCGTCAGGGTGACGACTTTATCAATGCCGTCGATGACTATGCTTTTACCACCGAAGACGACCAGTGTGACTTTGAAGGTGAAATCGCGGTTATTCTCAACGATGTCCCTGCGGGCGTGGGCAAGGACAATGCCGAATCCCACATCAAGCTGTTCACGTTGATCAACGACGTTTCCATGCGTGGCCACCTGTTTCGCGAATTACAAATGGGCTTCGGATTTATCAATGCCAAGCCTGCCACCACCTTTGCACCGGTAGCCTGTACTCTGGACGAACTGGGCGACAGCTACGCTAATGGCCGGGTCAATCTCGACTTGCACGTACAGCGTAATAACGAATGGTTTGGTAATCCTAACGGCCGTGAGATGGACTTCAGCTTTGCTGATCTGATCAGCCACTGGGCCTACAACCGTAACCTGCGGGCGGGCACTGTGCTGGGTACTGGTACTTTCTCCAACAAGGGTTTTCGTGAGGTTGGCTCCGCCTGTCTGGCAGAACGCCGGGCGATAGAAATGATCGATAATGGTCAATCGACCACGCCCTTTATCCAGTTTGATGAAAGCCTGCAATTCGAGATGTTTGCTAGCGATGGCAGCTCACTGTTTGGCAAGATCGACCAGACGTTTGTCAAAGGACACGATCATGCCAGCCGCAGCGACGTTGTAGCAGCGACGGAGCACAAGGTATGAAGGTAATGGTCACCGGCGGCAACGGTTTTGTTGGTCGCGTACTGGTCGAGCGATTGTTAGCGGACGGAACCGAAATCAACGGCGAGAAAATTACCGCCCTGACGGTTGCCGACATGAGCTGTGACGGCTTGCCGGACGATGCCCGCCTTACCTGTGTCGAGGGCAGTATTGCTGACCTGGGTGTACTGGAGCAAGCGGTGGCAGGGGAGCCAGAACTGGTCTTCCATCTGGCCAGCATTCCTGGTGGTGCTGCCGAGCGTCATTTTGAGCTGGGCCTGGATGTGAACCTGACCGCCACCGTGAATCTCTACGAAGCACTGCGCAAGTTCGAACAACCGGCTCGTATGGTGTTCACCAGCACGATTGCGGTGTATGGCTCACCCATGCCGGAGGTGATCAATGACGATACGCCATTGAAACCGCACATCAGCTACGGCTACCAGAAACTGGCGACCGAGATTTTGCTGCAAGACTACAGTCGTCGCGGATTTATTGACGGCCGGATTGTACGTCTCCCCGGAATAGTGGCGCGGCCACCGCAGCCATCCGGGCTGATGTCGGCGTATATGAGTGATATTTTCTGGAAATTGAAAGCCGGAGAACCCTTCACCTGCCCGGTCTCCGAGCAGGGCGTCTCCTGGTTTATGTCAGTACCTTGCTGTGTTGATAATCTGCTTCATGCTGCCAGTATTGCTGAAGCCGATATCAGGCCGCGTCGCGATTTTACTTTGCCGGTACTGCGACTGACGATGAAAGAACTGATTGCCGGTCTGGCCAAACGCTACGGTCAGGATCGCCTCGATCTGGTGACCTTTGCCCCCAACGCTGAGCTGGAAGCCGGATTTGCTACCCAGCCACCGCTGCAAGCCGAGGCTGCCCTGGCGATTGGTTATCAGCATGATGGGGATCTGGATACGCTGATTGATCGGGCTACACTGGCCGGATAAACACCACTGCTTGTCGTATCGCTGTGGCCAGTCTGACCCATTGCTGCAAGGCAATGTCAGGCTGGCCAGGTTGAAATACGGGTGCCAGCGCGTTAGAAATGGAATGGATCATCATTTCAGCACGCATACCGTCATGAACGCGCCTGTTGTTCCACTGCACAGCCGTTGCCACAGAGATATTTCAATCGCGGACAACGCAGTAATAACGCTGATTTTGGAAAAAAGAGTTGGCTGGAACGGCTACCACACCAGCATAAAAACGGCGTAAGCTTCGGCTCACACCAAAGTACCTGACTGATACACAAGGTTTTGCAGATAACTGGTGATAATAATTATTTCAGTGCCGGTTGGATAATACCCCGAAAACACCTGGCTCTGGCGAGACGTTTCTCCCGCTTGGAATACGGACGTTGATGACGGGACTGCACAGGTGATCGGTATGACAGCTTCAACCCCGCAAACCACCGCACGGCCAGAGCTGGCGTTTTACGGACTGGGTACGTTTTCCATTGCGGGCGCTCGCCCCTTTGCCGGGCTGGTAATGGCTGATCAGGTCATCGCCCTGGATGCACTGGCCGGTATGGCAGAATCACAGGGACTGCCATTGATCGGTAGTAGCGACCTGCTCGCACTGTTGCAACACTGGGCGGTTAACCTGGCGACCATAACGGTCATCGCCGAGCAGTTACGCGCATCCCATTGGCAACACCCTTTACTGAAAGTGCGTCCGGTACCTTTGGCGCTCTTGCAGATACACGCCCCGATAGAACAACCCCGACAATTCTTCTGCTCTGGTGCCAACTACCGCAAACACGTCATTGATCTGATCGTGGATCAGCATCGTGAAGACGCTGTGCAAAACATGAATGAAGCTGAACGGTTGGCATTTGCCACCGCTTTTATGGATCGGCGAGTGCTCGGCGAACCCTACCTGTTCAGCAAGGTCAATTCCTCCATTAGCGGCCCCTATGATCCGATTGTGATCACCGCAGATGTGGAACAACCGGACTGGGAGCTGGAACTGGCGGTGGTGATCGGCAAGCAGGCTTATCAACTTACCGAAGACAATGCGATGGACGCCGTGGCGGGGTATACCCTGGTGAACGACATCACCAACCGCGAACTGATACACCGGTCTGATCTCAAAGCCATTGGCACCGACTGGCTCATGGGGAAATCACTGCCAACCTACTCGCCGATGGGGCCATTTCTGGTACCGGCCAACCATATTGATAATCCCCATGATCTGCGTATGACACTGAGGCTTAACGGTGACGTTATGCAAAACGAAACCAGCGCTGACATGATCTTCAATATTCCCCGCTTGCTGGTATACCTCAGCAGGCGCATCCGTTTATATCCTGGTGATATTCTGATTACCGGCTCGCCGGCAGGGAATGGCTCTCACTATCATCGCTTCCTCAAACCCGGCGATGTGGTGGAAAGCACCATTGAGGGGTTGGGGTTTCAGCGTAATAGCTGCATTGCAGGCTGATTGCCCAGGCAAGGGGTAAACAAAAGGGGTAAACAAGGGCTCCGTATTCCAAGCATCATTTGCCAACGGAATTCAGACCCGTTGTCCCAGTTGTCAGGACGCCCGCAGTAGCAGCTCGTCACGGGCAGCGGTAATACGTACGAATTGCTCGGAACTGCCGCCAGCATCCGGGTGCATCTTTTGTGCAAGTTTGCGGTAGGCAGCCTTGATGTCTGCAGGCTTGAGTTTGCCATCACCGGGTAATTCAAGCGCCTGGCGGTGCAGGCTGTCGTCGACCGGTTGCTGCTGTGATACCTGGCCACCCCGACGTTGGTTGAATCGTGCCCGCTCTGAACTCAGACGTTCTTCTGCTTGGCGGCGTTTTTTCAGCCCTTCGCGGCGCAAAACCACCTGATCCTGTTGCCAGCGCTGACGGGATAACACCAGGCATTCTTCAAAAGCAATGCGTCCGGTCGTTTCCAGTTCATCAAGGTTGAAGGGGCCAACCATCTCAAAGGGTTCTTCCAGCCAGGCCAGGCGGCCGTCTGAACCGCTCTCGATGTCGCCGAGGGTGACCAGAGTCACCAGACCGTAAAAGCCATTCCAGATAACCCATTGTTGTTCTTCGTCAGACCACACGTTGTCCTGCATGCTTTATCTCCCGGACGATGACTGGGTGCCCTTGTTGTTCTGAAACGCACAGAGCTGCGTGTCTCAATTGCAGCGAATGCCACAGAAAGTGTGCCAGTGCACGGCGTTTGGGCGTTGTTCTGTAGTCTGAAGCAATTTGAATACCAACGGGGTCAACATGCCAACGAGTGGGTTCTGGTGACAGACTTCAGCTTATTGCTTGCGCTTCCAGCCACTCCACCAAGCCATTCCCGGCCCGCTTGCCGGTGGCAAAACACGCGGTGAGTAAATAGCCGCCGGTGGGGGCTTCCCAGTCGAGCATTTCTCCAGCAACAAACACGCCGGGCAGGGCGTTGAGCATCAGCTGGTCGTTGACGGCACTGGATTGCACGCCACCGGCGCTGCTGATGGCTTCGTTGATCGGGCGGGGTTGTAGCGGGTTAAGCGGCATGGCTTTGAGGGCGTTGGCAACTGCATGGGGGTCGCGGTTGTCCAGCTGTGGGCAGCATTCGCGCAGCAGGGTGCTGGTGATGGCAGGTAAGTTGAGTTTTTTACGCAGCAGGTTGGCAAATGACAGGCCTTTTTTACCTTGGCACAGTTTTTTTTCTGTGTCTTGCAAGGCAACGTGCGGCAGCCAATCGAGTGTGAGCAGCGGCTGGTGGTTGCTGGAGTTGCGCATCTGTGGGTTTTGTTGTTCGCGCAGTCGTTCTCTGAGAGGGGCGCTGAGAGCGTAGATCAGGCTGCCTTCGATGCCGTATTCACTGACGACAAATTCGCCGGTACGTTGCCACTGTTTACCGTCGATATCGGTCAGCGACAGCTGGATGTGTTTGATCGGCGTACCGGCAAATTTTTCCTTGAGGAAGTCACTCCAGGGGACGTCAAAACCGCAATTGCTGGGCTGCAATGGCGCAATATCAACCTGTTGCTGTTGCAGCCAGGTGGCCCAGCGGCCATCGGATCCGAGTCTGGCCCAGCTGGCGCCACCGAGTGCCAGTACCACGCCATCGAATGAGCGCTGCACTGTGCCATCCGGGGTGTCGAAACACCAGGTGTGCGGGTCGCTGCCACTTGGCCAGCCCTGCCATCGATGACGTGGGTGAAACACCACTCCTTGTGCCTTGAGACGGTGTAGCCAGGCTCGCAGTAACGGCGCGGCTTTCATATCGGTGGGGAAAACCCGGCCTGAGGTGCCGACAAAGGTGTCGATGCCGAGGCCATGTATCCAGTCGCGCAGCTGTTCTGGTGTGAGATCGTCCAGTATGGGTTTGAGCCAAGCGCAGGCATGGCCATAGCGTTCAACAAAGGTGCTGTAATCTTCCGAATGGGTAATGTTCATGCCGCCGATACCGGCCAGCAAAAATTTGCGGGCGACACTGGGCATGGCATCAAACACATCGACCCGGTAGCCCCGGCTGGCAAGCTGTTCTGCCGCCATCAGTCCTGCGGGGCCTGCGCCAATAATAGCGGCAGTCCGTTGGGGAGGAACAGCAGCAGCGGTCGGGGTGATCACAAGTAAGGCTCCGGTGGTTGGTATGGACAGAGTTGGGGTCTGGTGGCGGTTCAGACGCAGGTGTTTCAGTGACGCCCTTGATTTGCCTGGCCGGGTTGCACCAGTGCCAACTGGCGTAATCTGCGCGAACAGGCATCAACGATAATATTCAGCCCGGCGGTGATCAGAATCAGGAAAAAAGCCCGATCGTAACGGATTTCTTCAAATGCCGAGTCGATAAAAAAGCCCAGTGTGGTGATGCCCAGTATCCCCATGATGGCGCTCTCGCGCAGCATGACTTCCCAGCGGTAAAACAACCAGGCCAACATCGATGGCAATTGCCGTGGGGTTTCGACATAGGTATAGCGCAGCAGCCCAGCCGGATCATCCGGGCGTCGGCCATGGATCGCCTGCTCACTGTTGCTGTTATTAGCCACCAGGAAGGCAATCAGGCCGCCATTGTGAATGGCCAGGGCGATCACGGCAGGTAACCCCGAGGGGCCAAACAACAACAATAAAACAAACGCCAGAATCATTTCCGGGGTGGAGCGCATCACCAGCAGGGCAAAACGCCCGAGGCCGTATAGCGGTTGGTTGACGAGGGCGCGGCTGGCAAACGGATAGATCAGTAAAATCACCAGCAGTGTCAGAACCAGCGCCAGTTGTGTCAGCAGCAAGGTTTGCACCAGGCCAGGCCAGGCCTGGTGGCTGAACATGCGCCAGTACCAGTCCAGAGTGGCGGCCCAGTCTCCCTGGCGCAGCGCCGTCGGCCAGATATCCTGACTGACAAACTGCCAAAAATAGTTGCTGTTGGTGAAGCCGATGGTTTCTGGTAGCAGCCAGACGGCAGCGATCAAGTACAGTGGCAGCAGTGCCGGGCGTAACCACAGCCGAATGCTGGCCAGCAGCATCAGGAAGGCCCAGAGCAAGGCTCCGGCTTCTGCATACTGGCCTTGTTTGAAGGCGGTTTCGAGATGGAACCCCAGAGTGGGCAAGCCAATAAAACCGAGGATGGCACTGGAGCGCAGCGCGCATTCAAAACGATAGCGGGTGTAGCTCAGCAGCGCGGGTAAGGTTTGTGGAATGCGGGTATAGGCCCAGCCAATCAGTCGGTTGACGCGGGGCAGGCTGCGATAGGCATCGCGATCCTGCAAGTCGATGGTTTCAGCGAATACCTTGGCAAATACGCCGGTATAGGGCACCAGAATGGCCAGCAAGCCGGTAGTGGCGCTGAGCCCATACACCTGCATAAACAGCAGTCCCCAAAACAGCTCGTGTACTGAGCGTACGGCGGCGCAGAGTAATCTTACTGCTGTCCAGTGAAATACCATGGCCAGCAACATACCCAGCGGTGCTGCCAGTGCCACCGCCAACAAGGCGAAGGCCACCGTCTGGGCCAGTGATTCCAGCAACACCCAAGGGCTGTTCCAGTACGGCAGGATAATGCCCTGACCAATACGCGCCAGTTCGGCCCAGGGGTCAACCGGATAAATTGCCAGGTCAGCCCACGGTAACGCCAACAACGCCAGCAAAACCAGCAGCGCCATTATGCCGGTGATACGGCGAGCGCTGGACGGGCTGGAGGCGGGCAGTTTCAGTACGGCGGGTAGCATGGCTTAACGTATGATCCTGCCGGTGACGCAGGCTGCTGGGCCGGAATTCAGTGGTTGTGAAGCAGCAGCTGCGGATGGCCCACTGTGCCCGGTTGCCGATGTTTTGCCGTAAAGCGCATCGAGATCCTGCGGCGACAAGTCACGGCTGGCACAGTCGTGAATGATCTTGCCATGGGCGAGGGCGATTACCCGGTCAAAGTGATTCAGCGCCAATTGGCGGTTATGCAGGCTGACCACCGCCGTTGGGTGGCGTTGCAGCAGGATGGTTAGCAATTGCTCGGCTTGCACTGGATCGAGTGAGGATACTGGCTCGTCGCCAAAAAAGATCGGCTGTTGGCGATAAAGCGCACGGCCAATGGCGACCCGCTGGCGCTGGCCACCCGACAGTCGGTCCACTGACTGCCACAGTTGCTCGCTCAAACCCAGATCTTCAGCCAGCTGCTGGATCTCGGTTCTGGCACTGGCCAGTGGTCGTAGCAGGTTCCAGAGCGAGGCCAGGGTGCTGAAGCGATCGAGGCCACCCATAAAGATATTCTGGTAACAGGACAGCAGGTCGACCAGACCATGGCTTTGAGGGCACAGCGCGATCTGCTCGGTTTGCTGCCGGTACAGTTCATTCAACAGGGTCGACTTGCCAGCCCCGGATGGCCCTACCAGTGCGACTTTTTCACCGGCACGGAGGGTCAGCGAAACCTCGTCCAGTACCCGCCGCTGACCATAGGTCACGCAGGCGTTGGACAGTTCAAACAGTACCGGCTGCACTCTCATTGGCGCAATCAGTCCAGCAAGCCAATGGCTTTGGCGGTGGCTTCGATCGGTGCGTAATCGCTGTTGTTGGCCGGTACAAATTTTTGCCGTGGGAAGCTGGCCAACAGATCGGGTGAGCTCATTTCCAGCAAGACGTGTTTAACCTTGTCTTTGAAACCGTTACCAAAGCGGCTGTCGACGTCGCCACGAATAGTCCATTGATAGTCCGGGTAGGTCGGAGTAGTCCAGATCACCTTGACCTTGCTGGTGTCGATCTTGCCAGCCGCCAGTTCGGCATCCCAGACGCTGTAGTTTACCGCGCCGATCTGATATGCGCCGGACTGCACCTGGGCGATGGTGCGGCTGTGATCGCCGGAAAATCCGACACGGGAGAAGATCGTCTCTGGTGCTGCCTGGAAGTGTTCACGCAGGTAAAACTCCGGCATCAGGCGGCCAGAGGTCGAGCCCTTGGAACCAAAGGTGAAGGTTTTGCCTTTCAGTGCATCGGTTAACGAGTCAGAGGCGTCGATCCCTGCGCTTTGGTGGGCAATCAGATAGGTTTTGAAAAACTGGTCTTCATATCCCTGGGCCAACGCTTCTGAATCCGGTACCAGGCGTCGCGCCTGAACGCCGGACAGGCCACCAAACCAGGCCAGCTGCACCTGGTTGTTGCGGAACGCGGTAATGGCCGCAGCGTAGGATTTGACCGGAATATACTTCACCTCAACGCCAAGCTGTGCTGACAAATAATCGGCTACTTTCCCGAATCGCTGTTGCAGTCGGGATTCATCCTCGTCGGGGATGGCGGTAAACACAAAAGTGTCAGCTTGAACCAGGGCGGCAGCCATCAACAGGGCAGCGGCTGCCGCCCAGCGTTTGAGTGGAGTCATCAGAGCAATTCCTTTGTTGTATATGGGGGCCTGGCAGCATCAAGCAGCCAGGCATGGCAAACAGGCGGGGATTCTACAACAGCATGGCAAGGAATGCCGTGGCTTAACGCAGCTCGGCTGTTATTGAAACGCCAAACCCTTCCGGTTCAGCCGTTTTTCAACGTGAGCCAGATGGGTGCGTGGTCAGACGGTTTTTCCATTGCGCGGATCTCGTAGCTGATACCGACCTCTTTACAGCTGTCCAACAGGGCGTCTGTGACCAGAATATGGTCAATCCGCAGACCGCGTTTGGGGTTGTCATCAAAGCCCTTGGAACGGTAATCAAACCAGCTGAACTGTTCGTTACTGGCAGGGTGGAAATGACGGTAGCTGTCGCTCAAGCCCCAGTTCAACAAGGTGTGATACCACTCGCGTTCTTCCGGCAGAAACGAGCACTTGCCTGTTTTTAACCAGCGTTTGCGATTCGGTTCACCGATACCGATGTCGGTATCTTCCGGCGAGATATTCATATCGCCCATGACAACGACCCGGTCAGCCGGGGTGAAGCGGTCGTTCAGGTAACGCATCAAATCCGCGTAGAATTTTTCCTTGGCCGGAAATTTGGTTTCATGATCGCGGCTTTCACCTTGGGGAAAGTAGCCGTTGAGGACGTCGATGGTGCTGCCATTGATGTCGTAGCGGGCGTGAATCAGACGTTTTTGTGCATCTTCGTCGTCCGTTGGCCAACCTTTTTGGACAAAGACCGGCGGCTGCTTGCTGAGCAGCGCCACGCCGTAGTGGCTTTTCTGACCGAAATGTTCAACGTGGTAGCCGAGGTTTTCAATATCGGCCAGAGGAAACATATCGTCGTGTACCTTGATTTCCTGTAATCCGAGAATGTCTGGATCCAGTTGATCCCGAATAGCCTCAAGCTGGTGCTGACGAGCGCGAATGCCGTTGATGTTAAAGCTGACGATGGTGGTCATTGGAGTATCCATAAGCTGTGCCGGTGCTGAAGCCGGCAGTCTAGCATTTTGGCTGAAACCCGTCAGGGATTGGTCGGTGAGAGCGTCAGCTGGTTCGTGATAGAACCAGCCGTCAGTGGTAGAGATAGGCGCGAATACTGGGCAAAAACGGTTCGTCACTGATGCGTTGATCGCCACGGGCCTGGCGGGTTCGTCCTGGGGGTGGATCGGAGCTGATGCGGTTGTGTTCGGGTAACGCTGATTGGGTGTCGGGAATAAACAGCGGCAAGGAAACACTCATGGCCTTGCGTTTGGTGGCATCGCCACTGCCATACACCAGATTGGCACGTACCACCGGGGCCAGAGCCTGGGTCTGGGCCAGCAGGGTGGCGGGTGACAATTTACCCAGTTGTTGCAGCTGGATCTGGATATGAGGCTTGTGTTCACCCAGTTCGAGCAGCAGTGATTCTGCCTGACTCAGGGTGAGTTTTTTGATACTGCGACCGTTGACGTACCAGCTGAAGCCGACTTTGCGGGGGGCCTGCTCCAGTAAGGGAATATGGCGGAAACACTGTTTCAGGTGCACCCGTGTCAGGCCGGCAATTGCCAGCTTGTTGCGCAGGGATGACGGTTGTTCACCCAAGCGGCGATAGCTTTCTTTCCAGCGGGGCAGATCCTGTTTTTCCAGCTGGACGGCGGCCCGAAAATCATCCTTGGCCTGATTGATCGTGGCAATCAGGCTGCGGCTCTGTTCATCGGCGAGAATCAGGCCATGACGGGAGCGGGTTTCACGTCCATCCTGCTGATCGCGATACCAGAGGTCGGTCAGCAGGTCGTTGGCCAGGGTTAACGGCTGCAGACCCAAGGCAATTTCGCTGTCTTGCAATGGTAGCCAATGCGCTGGTTGTGTCTCGGACAGGTGTTGTGCCAGCAGCCCTAACGCCTGTTGCAGTTGTTCAAAGCGGGAGACCAGTTCGGTTATCACAATTCGGGTCTGGCGGTCAGTTTGGCGCGAATAAATTCACTGTGCGGCATGTACAGCAATTCGGCAATACGACGGATGATGTGTTCTTCATACTTGTCGATCCCGGCACTGGCGTAGGCAATCCGCCAGAGGCCGGTCAACAGATCAAATTTCTGTTCCGTCGAAAAATGTTTGTGCACGACATCGGTAAACTGGAACAGGTCGGAGGCCTGTTCACTGGCGTGTTCAGCCTGCTGCAGCAGTTCACTGATTTCATTGGCTGTGAGCTGAAACAGTTCATTCAGTACCTGGCTGAGTTCATGTTGTTCGTCAGCGTCGATGGTATGGTCGGCGCGCATGACTTCTACCAGCAGGGCAGCGGCAGACAGGTCGAGAGTGTGTTTGTCGGCGGCGGGCTGATTGTCTTCGGTGAATAGTTTGAGCAGTTTTTTTAGCATCTGGGCCTTCTTGGACATATTCGTTCGTTACGCTTCAAGTGAGCGCGTATCGGATAGTGTTCTACCGCTTGGAGCGTGACTGTCAAGCTCAGGTTCCATCGGTGCTGTTGCGTTGCATCAGTCTGTTATTGCAGCTTTTAGCAAGCTCGCAGCCGAGTGTCAAAACTGACACACTGTTGCCGCCCAGGCTTACAGGAATTTTGGATGATCGCGGTTGATACACTGATTACGTTTACCTTGACGTCGGTATTGCTGGCTCTGGCACCGGGACCAGACAATCTGTACGTCGTGGCACGTTCGGCTGCCCATGGTTGGCGCAGCGGGGTGATGATTACCCTGGGGTTGTGTACCGGGTTGTTTGGTCATACCGCCTTGGTGGTGCTGGGTGTGGCATCGGTATTACAGGCGTTACCGTTGGCAATGACGGCATTAAAGCTGCTTGGTGCCAGCTATTTGTTATGGCTGGGCTGGGCTTCTCTGATGGCGGCAAGGCGGGGCGGGGCGGCGCAGGCGGTGAACGGACAGGAAGGTTCTCTGTACTGGCGCGGCTTGGCGATGAATATCAGCAACCCGAAAGTATTTATCTTTTTTCTGGCTTTCTTGCCGCAGTTTGCCAACCCGGCAGCGGGTTCTGTCAGTGTGCAACTGGTGCTATTGGCAGGCATTTTTTTGCTGGTGTCGCTGGTGGTTTTTGCTGCTATGGCGCTGTTGGCAGATGTGCTTGGTGGGCGATGGCTGCAATCCGCCGTGGGGCAACGCTGGCTGAACGGAATTTCCGGGGCGGTCTTTATCGGCTTGGCGATCAAGTTGGTAATGGCGCAGTTGTAGGATTTATAAACGACGAATACTGGTCGTCAGGAGCGGGGGAGCAGGATGCGGATAGAAAACTCGGGTGATTGCTGCCTGTCGTGTTTACGCGGGCTATTGCTTGGATTGGTGGTTGTGCTGGTGGGTTTACTGGCAACGAATAACGCCGCTGCTGGTAATGTGTATCGCTGGGTTGATGCTCAGGGCAAGGTGCATTTTGGTGATCGACCGGCAACGACGGATCACGCCGAACAGCTGGATATTGAGGTGGGCCAAGGCTGGCAGCCGTTTGCTATTCAGGTGTTCTACGAAGCCGGGCTGGCATCTTTACCACAGCAACCGCTTGATCAGGCGCGTATTCAACGTGAGGTGAACTGGGTTTACCGCTTTTATGACCAGGTGCTGTATTTTGATTTTTTCCGGCAGGTGCCGGTGTCTATTCACGTCTTTCCCGACGTTGGCAGTTATCAGCGTTATGTCTCGGCGCATGTTGCCGGGCCGTTTCCTCCCTCGCTAGGCATTTACCTGCCGGTCAGTAACGAGATTGCCGTGTATCTGCAGCCGTCAGAACTGGGTGGTATAGAAAACACCTATAACACCATCCGCCACGAAGCCAGTCACGCGATTATGGATTCCCTCGCCAGTCGTTTGCCATTGTGGTTGAACGAGGGCGTTGCGGAGCAAATGGAGACGCTCTCTTGGGCTGATAATCGTTTTGTGATCAACGCCCACCAAATGAATCGGGCAGTGCTCGACCACTACCGGGATCAGGCCATGGATGTGCTGGCGTTTGTCGAAATTCCCGGTGACGAGTGGCAGGCGCGGCTGGAATCTGGCCCCAATCAGGCAATGGCCGGACAGCTGGTGTACCGGTTATTGAGTACGTCTTATGGCCGGGCTTGTGTCACCCGACTGTTGCAGGATTACAAACGCGGTGAGCGGCTGCGTTCTTATTACTTGCTCGACAAGCACTATATTGGCAGCGTAGCCGCTTTCAAATTGCACTGGAGCCAGTGGCTGGCAAGCGGTATGAAACAACCGGAGCGGGTGGTGTTGCAGTAATTCGCTTGTTTCCTGTGCCGGATCTTGCGGCGCTAGCGGCACTAACTGTATTTGTCGTGTACCGTGCAGGTGATGCCAGCTTACGAGATCTGCAAATAAAAAAAGGCACGCGAGGGGCGTGCCATAAAAGTAGCCGTTACCGACGACTAAGGGTGTAAAACTCTGAATCTGCTGGGGTCAAATTGGCGCCAGCAAGCCTGCCATGGAAATGCCCATGATCTGCATGTGTTCTTCTTTCGGGCCACCTGTTTTTTCTATCTCGCCGAGGCGGCCAGAGTTGGTGACGATCATGCGGCAGCGTTCCCAGCGCCGGTTCTGGAAGCGTTCAATGACTTCGTGAACGGTGCCGCCGTTCTTGAATTCGTCGGCCAGTACGACGGCATCTTCATGACCCATACCAGCGCCGGAAGCCAGGTGTGGGGTGGTGGCGTGAACACAGTCACCCATCAGTAATACGCGGCCCTTGTACCATGGGCGTGGCATCAGCATGCCTTCCAACGGGCGATAGATGATCTGGGACGACGCTCCCAGTCCTTCACGAATCTTCACAACCTCAGGGGCGCTGAACTGTTCCAGCAAGCTGCTCAGGTGTGGCACCAGTTCGTGTGCTTCAAAAAACTTGTCCATGGTTGGACGCGCTTCGGTGTAGTACAGGTACATTTCGGTATCGGATACCGGGGTAAAGCCGACCTTGCCTTTAGGGCCGAGATACTGCATCGCACAGGAGACGTCGCCGCGAGGAATCACTGCACGCCATACGCCCTGGCCGGTGTACTGTGGCGTGGGGGCATCAGCAAAGAGGGTCTGGCGTACTTGTGAAAAGACGCCGTCGGTGCCCAGTACCAGGTCGTATTGACCGGAGCGACCGTCGCTGAAGGTGACGTGCACCTGATCACCGATCTCTTCAATGCGGCTGAAGGTGACGCCGAGATGGACATCGACACCCTTCGCTTTGGTGGCTTCACCAAGAATGCGCGCCAGAACCGGCCGCATGATGCCACCACCGCCAACGATAGAGGAATTGGGAACGGCAGGTGTCTGGATTTCCTTGATCTGCATCCCTTCGGCGTTGAATATTTTAACGCCTTCGGTAATAGCACCTTGTGCCTTGAATTGTGGCAGCACGCCAATGGCTTCAATGGCGCGCAGCGACGGGCCACTGACGGTAATGCCAGCGCCATCGGTGCGCCAGTTGGGGTCGATTTCGACCAGTTCAACGTCAGCGCCGAGCTGCTTCAGCAGGATGGCGGCAGACATGCCGGTAAAGCCGCCACCGATAATCAGAATCTTCTGTGCGGGCAGGGTCATGGTGAATCCCTCAGTATTGTTCTTGTTCGTTGTCCGGAGTTTGCTGCAAATACAGCTCACCTGTTTCAGTCAGTCGCAGGATAACTTTTTCCAGCGACTGCCCAGGGCAAGGTCCAATCAGACACTCGCCGGTTTCAGTATCAAACTGTGCACCGTGGGCACCGCAAATAATGCGAGTGCCTGCCTTGTTGAGAAACCGATCCTTGCGCCAGGCCATCGAGGTGCCTTCATAGCCCCGGTGAGGGCAGGCATTTCGATAGCCCAGCAATCGGTCGCCTTTGCGTAATACAAACAGGCTGTCTCGTCCAAGCTGGTGCGGGTCAAATCCCCGAGCACAGCCATCGTCAATGTCGTTGAGATGGCCTAGCTTTATCCAGTTACTCATCGCCCTGGAGATCAGTGTGGGTCGCCGCCGGGCATCCACTTATCGACCAGAGTGAAGTTGAATATCTGCGAGGCATCGGCACTGGCGTCGATTTCCCGAGCTGTCCAGCTGTCGTCATGGAGATCCATATCGGCGTCGTATTCAACATGAACGCCCATTGGACTATTGAAGTACCAAAACCAGTTGGAGCCGTAGATGTGGCGGCCTGGGCCCCAGAAGGACTCATAGCCTTTGTCCTGGAAGCGTTTGCCTGCCAGCAGTAATTCGTTCGGGCCGCCCAGGTGGAAGGTGAAGTGTTCTACACCTTGCATCTCCGGTGGGGTATTCACCAAAAACAGGGTGTGGTGATCGAGGGTGCCTTGTGGGCGCAGGAATGGCCCCAGGTTGGTAAAGCGGTCGGCAACGCGAAAACCCAGTCGTTCGATGTAAAACTTCTCGGCTTTTTTGCTATCCGGGACGAAGTACACCACGTGCGACAATGAACGCAGCTTGATTTCTACCGACTCGTCAGCCCCGATCGCATTGACCGGACGGCCCGGTTCGTCACCAGGGGCGTTGATTTTTTCGGCCGGAATACTGATCGGCTGGCGTATTGATAGCTGGAAGCCGAGGGTAAAACCCATATCGTCTTCGGCTTCAATGGAGCCATCGTCGAGATGACGGACGTCGCGATCCTTGCCCAATTCTTCGGCAATGGCACTCAGAGTGGCCTGGTCGGCCACGCCGTGGATCGTTTTGCGCAGCATTGAGCCGGTCGGCAGAGCCGGTGGCAATGACGGATCGTCCTTGTGGCGAATTACCACAGAGGTGCCGTCGAGCGCTTCGAAGGTGCCGCCAGCGGCAGACACGTCTTTGGGGCTAAGACCGTAGTCGGTCAGGTACTGGTTGCAGGCTTCGACATCGTCGACGCCAAACACCAGGCTATCTAGGCCAGTGATGTTCATGGGCATTACCTTGTTGTCATTATTCTTGACGTCAGCAGCCGGGCGGTATGTCACTCGCAGGGGCCGAGACGATAAATGTCAGTCTAAGGAGGCTAGAGGTATCCATATAAATGGTTTATAGCTATGGCAATCATGGGTTTGCTGGATGGTTATCCGGTCGGGAGGATGAGCCAGTCCGAGTGCCTCGCAACAATGACGCGGGTCATGATGCAATATAGAGGCGAGCAGAGGCTGCTGCCAGACCCATGGTTTGTAGCAATTGCAGTCATTGGTGTAAGCGATAGGGGGCATCTATTTAATCCTGCACGGCTCTGCGCGAGTGTTGCCGTTGTTCAGGGCAAGGCGGCGAATGCAGCGAAATGACGCGTCCTTTTCACATTCGTCAACACCGCACTGGACGGCGGCAACCCGCGCCCTGCGGGGGCTGCCGGATGGTCTCGACTCGGTGTCGCCGACGTTTGACGTGACCCGTCAGGCCTGCAAGTCGGCTTCGTGATTCGACACCATCCGCTAGCCCAGAGTGAGCACCGGATTAAATAGATGTCCCCATACGGTAAGGGTTGCTGGTGAATTTCAGGTTTGATAGCGCGAGTGGGTTGTCAGGAAGGTCAGTTTTTCTACTGTCTTGGCTGACGCTTTTTTACACCTCTGACCTGTAATGCTCCCTATTGCCAAACGGGATACAAACCATTGCGACTAGCCATTGTACTGATCCCTCGGGCGCTCCGTATGTTCTGTCGGTGCGTTCACCCAATTCGTGGGCGTCACGACAATAAACATAATAAATAAAGGGATCAAATATGATGGCTAACCTCAAACCACTGTGGTGTTTTGTTCGCTCCGTTTCTTGTCTGTTACCGGTTGCAGCTGCCCCGTTTTTAACCGCCTGTGGCGGTGACGATGACACCAATACGGCCAGTGCCGCAGAGCTTTCAGTCGAAGCGGATAGTAGTTATCAAATTGCTGAAACCACCAGTTTGTCGTCACTGACGCTAGCCACTGGTGCCAGTCTTGCTACGGCTGATGGCTATAGTTTGACGCTGACCGTTGATGGCGTGGAAACACCGATTGAGGCCGACAGTCGTTACAGTGGCGATGTTGTGCTGACACCGACCAGCAAGATTGCCATTACTTACGGTGAACTTGAACCACACGAATTCCGTACTGCCGTTTATGTGGAAGATGGTGCTTATATTGCCAGCAAATCGGTGAATGCTGCACTGGTGGATAGTGACGTAACCGATACCACTCTGACGGGTGGCAGTATCACCTCGGTTGGAGAGAATTTTAACGGTGTCATGGTGACCAGTAGTGCAGATAATACGGATACATTTGACTACAGCATCGATGGACTAACCGTCGACTTTAGCGGCAACGGCGGTAATGATTTTGCTGGTTTTGGTTCAGCGCTCTATGCCGGTGGCTATGCCAATGTGACCGTTGACAATACCACTATTAATACGCATGGGGCGATACGTACCGCTGTCTTTGCTGGCGGTAATAGCACCATGAGGGTGAATAACAGCTCGATTGAAGTAGAGAACGGCACACTGCCAGACGATTACGAATTTACCGTGGCGCTGGGCGAAATGATGGAGGTGCCTTGGATGCTGGGTCTGACCGGTAACGTCCGGGCTACCAATCTGGTGGGCAATGCCACAGCCTACTACATCAACTCCACAGTGAAAGCTCAGGGGTGGGGAGCGTTGTCCACTGATGATACAGAATCTGTGCGTCTGTATTGTATCGACTCGACACTGGAAACCGTCGAAAGTGGTTATGGGGCTTATTCTATTGGTGATGCCATTGATACTTTTAGTGGTTGTACCATCAATGTGAACGACTATGGCCTGATTATGGCTGCTGAAGGTTCTGGTATTTTTACTGATGGTACGGTGGTGAACTCAGATCGTTTTGGTGTGATGGCTCACTCCAACGGTAACGGTACTCTGCGTATTGAGCGTGGCAGTGTTTTTAATACCGGAGAGGCGATTATTCAAGCTAAGGGTAGTTTCCCGACGATTGAAGTGGATAACGCGACCTTGAACTCCGAAGACGGCATTATTTTGCAACTGATGGCCAATGATGACCCTTATTTTGCGGTATTCCTGGAATCCTTCCCGGAGCTGGCGGGGGAGCCTGGCTCAGCGGCGTCTGCCTCTTTCAGTAATATGGCGCTGACCGGCGATATCATCAACGGCAATACCGCCTGGGGTGATCTGGCAGTTTCGCTGGCCAATGTTTCTCTGACCGGGGCGATTACCACCGCCAATACTTCTTTCCAGTTTGCTGCTGATGGTCTGGCTGCTTCGGATGTCACCGCCGAGCAGTACTACTACATTGGTCAGGTGGTCAATGAATACGCTGCAACTGGCGAGGATTATGGCCTGACGGTCTCCATTGATGGCAGTTCCAGCTGGATCGTGAGTGCAACCTCCTACCTTACTGGCCTGACAATTGCCGACGGCGCGTCCATTGCCGCAGCGGATGGAGCAACGTTGACGATGCTGGTGGGCGGTGTCGCTACGCCGATTGCCGCAGGTACCTTCAGCGATGTGACGCTTCAAGTAGCCAGTACTGATTGATCATATGTGCAGGGTAGGGAATGCATTGAGTGCATCCCTGCTCTGCCGGTTTTCTATGTATCACAGGAGGGTGTCAATGAGAAGGTCATGGATAGCGGGCTTGTTGTTGCTTGGTCTGACGTTGGGTGTTATTTGCGACTCAAATGCTGAGCCAAATCCTGTCTTTCCATTGTGGGGCTGGGTCAATGATCAGCCAGTTTATCTCGACGAAGCTCGGTTCTGGCAGCGATTTGTTAATCGCCAGCAGGGTCAACTTGAAAAGCTGCGACCCGACGATCACGAATCCTTGCCCAAGTTGAATGAGCAAATGGCCAGTTACATGTGTCAGCAGCGTTATTTGCGCCAGCTGGCCAGCCAATCTGGCATTCGGGTGAATGAGCATGATGAGCAGGCATATCAGCAGCAACGGTTGCAAAATATCAGACGCTACGGAGGGGGCAGAGAATATTTGATGCAATTGACGCGCATGTACCAGAGCGAGGCAATGCATCATTGGCTATTTAATACCGAGTTGCTGGCAAATCGACTGTTTGAGCAACAGTACGGTATGGCCGGAGAGCGCGCACCGGCAGATACGGTGACAAAATTTATCAAACGCCATCATCTGGTATATGCAATCTGGCTGTTTCGGCCACTGAATATGGAAGTGTCGGAAGTGGATGAAACGCTGACGGATGTGCGCCGTCAGCTACAGGGCAAGACGACGGCACAGCAGTTAGCGACCATCAAGGCATGGCAGCAGCCGTTTGCAGATATACGCCTGAATGGTTATCCGAATGGTCGTTTATTGTCGCGTCACCTGCTACCCAGCGAGGTGGCACAGCAGTTGGATCAGTTGGCCGATTATGGTGTGAGCCCGGTCATTACCGCCAGCGATGGTCGGTATCTGCTGATGAAGTTACCGGTGCAGCCGCAGCAGGCGGTGAATAATAGCAATCAGCCGCTCAGCTATTGGGCTGCCAGACAGCTGTTATTCCGACCGTCCATTGAGCAGGGTTGTGTAACACCCGTACTACGGCTGGCAGCAGGTTCCTGAAGCAGATTTAGCGGTCAGATTGAGCGGTAATGGTCTGGGAGCAGGTAACAATCAGGTCACGAATCCATTGATTCACCGGATCTACATTATGCATTTCATGCCATTGCAGGCCCCATTTGAACGACGGAATTTCCATTGGGGTTTCGAGGATACGAATTGGCAGGAACTGGGCTCTCTGTTCAGCCAGGCGACGGTGAATGGTGGCAATACGCTGGGTTCCGACCACGCACTGTGGAATGGCGCTGAAGGTGTTGACGGTGACTTCAACTCGACGTTCGATACCGCCACGTTCCATCATCCAGGTATCAACGCTGGGTCGCCGCTTGGAGCCAAAACGTGCCAATACATGGCCGAGGGCACAGTACTGGTCGATGGTAATATTGTTGTCGATGGTGCGGTTGCCGTCCCAGCAAACGACGACAAAATCTTCTTCAAATAGGTCAACAGAAGGGTGGTCTGGTGACAGAAAGTTGGAGGGCAGCATCAGAAAGTCAGCGTTACCTTGTTCCATTTCTTCTATCGGAGCGTTGGTGGGAGCGGTGGTATCGAAGCGGATACCCGGTGCTTGCTCGGCTGCAAGACGAAACACTTCTGGCATCAGGATGGTGACCGGGTAGTCCGACATCACCATGTTGACCTGGCGTTGCACAAGACTGATATCAAGATCCGGACGACTGTCGAGCGTGGTCTGGATTTTCATTAACAACTCCCGCACCGGCACAATCAGGCTTTCACCCAGCGGTGTCAGCACCATCTTACGGCCGACCTGTACCAACAGGGGGTCATCAAAGTATTCACGCAAGCGGGCCAGAGCACCACTGGTGGCCGATTGGCTCAGAAAAACTTTTTCACCTGCTCGGGTGATATTGCGTTCAGTCAAGAGCGCGTCCAGAACAACCAGGAGGTTGAGGTCAAAGCGGTTGAAGCGCATGGCTACCTCTATGATGTTGTTATTGTTTTATGACTATCGTATTGCTGGATGAAAAAAATAACAACAATCCATTTGGTCGATGGTTTGATGCGGTCTAGCCAATGGCTTCAGTGTCATGGTGAGCAGTGTGGGTGATTGACGACCTTGATTTGAAACAGATGTTAGATTTTGACTGACCTTGTATTTCATGCTGAGGAGATATTTCTGAGGTTGTCGGCCTGCTTTACTATTTTTTAAAAATATCTTTTAAATCAAATGACTGAAACGTGATTCGAAATGTATCCAGACACTTCCTGGGCGGTTGTTCATGTATTCCGGCGTCATTTGAATTGGTGAGGGAGTAAATTTTGGTATTTGCGTTGCAGATGCCAAGCATGGCAATAAACGATTTAGTGGATGGTATAGCCAGTCTTAGTATGACCCCATCAGCGTCAAACAGCGCTATCAACGTCAACAGATTCAGACTCTTACTTGAACGACGTTAGAACAATAACAATAACGCATGTCCTGATCGGATATCTGGCACCGCCAGATTGTACCGGGACAGTATCGGAGTGGTTTTCAGTATGTCTATCAACAAAACTTGCCCGTTCTGTACCTGTCTTTCTGCCGCCACCCTGAAAACGGCTGGAGGTGTTTGTTGAATTCCATCCGTCTGTATTCGTGCGGTTGTCGTCTGGGGTCAGATTCCAGCCAGGCAGCTTCTCTTGATGTCTGCGGCGCTATTGATATGCACTGCCATGTATTTGTCCCAGCGGCAAACGAACGGGTGTTCGGCATGGCGGAAATGCAGCGCGAACAGCAGGCATTTCTGCGTGCGATGGGTCATGCCTCGGTTGAACACAATCGCCAGGTGATGATGCCCACTGCGTTTGAACAATTGACCTGCGTTGACACCCGTTTGGCTGATATGAATGCCAACGGTATTGCCATTCAGTGTCTCAGTCCATCTCCCTCCCAATATTTTTACTGGGCTGATGCATCGCTGTCAGCCGAGCTGGTGTTGATGCAAAACAACGCCATTGCCGAGTTATGCCAACGTTGGCCCGAACGTTTTGTCGGTCTGGGTACGGTTTCCCTGCAGCACCCGCAACTGGCGGTCGAGCAGCTGGTGGAACTGATGCTCCAGCCTGGTATGAAAGGCGTGGAAATATCGACCCGTGTGAATGACATGGATCTGGATGATGCGGCCTTGTTGCCATTCTGGCAGGCGGCGGAACAACTGGGTGCGTTGGTGTTTATTCATCCGTTTTCCAGTCGTGTGGATGACCGTTTGCAGGACTGGTATCTGTCCAATCTGGTAGGGCAACCACTGGAAAGTACGATTGCGCTTTCCCGCTTGATCTTTGCCGGTCTGTTCGACCGTTTCCCCAATATTCGCATCTTGTCTGCTCACGGTGGTGGCTATTTGCCACAGTACTGTGGTCGGCACAATCGGGGAGCAGAAGTGCGCCCGGAAGCCGCTGGGTTGTCTCAGCCACCGGCGGACTACCTGAACAACATCTGGTTCGACAGTCTGGTGTTTTCACCTCATTCATTACGTCACCTGATCGACCAGGTGGGTATCGGTCAGGTGGTGCTGGGTACGGATTACCCCTTCGATATGGGCAGTGAAATGGCCCAGCCATGGCTCAATGTTTTGACACCAGAAGAGCGTCAGGCAGTACTGCGCGATAACGCTATTCGGCTGCTGGACTTGACTGTGCCGCAGGTGACGAATGACGACGAATGTTCATCCAGCCTGCCCGCAGCAGCGGCAACAGGCTCAGGTAAGGAGTTTTTATGACGAACCCATTGATTGGCTGGCAGGTCGATCGGTCTGCCATTGAAATGGTCGGCCACGACTTGCAACGGCCGGAATGCATTCTGGCGGAACCCGACGGAAGTCTCTGGACGGCGGATGCCCGTGGCGGTGTGATGCACATCGCCGCAGATGGTGAGCAAACCTTGATTGCCCAGCAGCCAACGGCCGGTCTGAGCGAATCGTCTTCTGCCGCCGATCGGATGATGGGTGGCACTTTGCCCAATGGCATCGCCTTTGATGCCAACGGTGACATTGTGATTGCCAACTTCGGCACCGATGCAATTGAACGTATGACCCGTGATGGCACATCGGAGCTGCTGTTTGACAGTATGGATGGCAAGCCGCTGGGCAAAATGAATTTCTGCTTGTTGGATAGCAAGGGCCGTATCTGGTTCACCGTCACGACACGCCAGAATCCGTGGACTATATCGATCAATGAAAAAACGGCCGACGGTTATGTCGGGGTGATTGATGAGCAGGGCATTCGCGTTGTTGCCGACGGGTTTGTCGGTACCAATGAAATCCGCTTCGACGCCAATGAAGAATGGCTGTACGTGGTGGAAACCAATGCCAAACGCATTTCCCGTGTGCGCATCAATGATGCTGCGGAGGAAGTGGAGCGGGAAATTTACGGCCCGGCGGATTTGGGTGGTTACCCGGACGGTTTTGCCTTCGATGCTTTCGGCAATCTCTGGATTACCCTGATTCTGACCGAGCGTCTGATCGCCCTGACACCAGAAGGTGAAGTCTTGACCTTGCTGGATGACGGCAACCCCGAAGCGCTGGCAATTTATGACAAGCACTACGCAGAAGGCACAACCACACCTGAACTGATGGGTGCATGCAAGGGCACGCTGGCACCGATGATGGCCAGCGTCACCTTTGGTGGGCCAGATCTTCAAACCGTTTATATCGGCAGCCTGGCAGGCACAAGCCTGCCAAGTTTTCGATCCCCTGTTCCCGGACTGCCAATGGCGCACTGGCGCTAACGGCCGTTCGATACACTGACCTATAAATATAACAAGGAGCCTATCAGTGATGACTACCAGGCAAACTACTATTGCAAAACGGGTAAAATCATTGGGACGTCCTGCTCTGCTGGCGACTGCAATTGCAGCCGCTGTAACCGCAGGTCAGGCCAATGCCTTTATGGTGACCAATAACTCCGACTGGCGGGTGCTGTGGGATACTACGGCAAAGTATTCCACCATGTATCGCCTGCAAGATCAGCACGATCGTCTGATTGAGGATACTCAGGGCGATTGGCCGAATACCGACGATGGTAATCGTAACTTCGACAAGGGGCTGGTTTCCAACCGTCTGGATCTGTTGACCGAGATGGACGTGATTTACAAGCGTAACTATGGCCTGCGTTTGAGTGCAGCGGCCTGGTACGACAGCGTCTATATGCAGAAAAAGAATGACAACCAGTCACCTTCGACTGCCAACCCGATGTCGGTTGAACATAACGAATTCACCCAAGGTACCAAAGATCTGCACGGACAGGATGTCGAAATGCTCGACTACTTTCTGTTCGGCCGGACGCGTCTGGGCAAAAGCATGCTGACCGGACGAATTGGTTCACACACCATGGTATGGGGTGAATCACTGTTCTTTGGTGGTAATGGTATCGCCAATGGCCAGGCACCCATCGACGTTGCCAAGGCCCTGGCGGTTCCCAGTGTACAGTTCAAGGAACTGATGCGTCCGGTTGAACAAGTGTCCGGTCAGTTGCAGCTGACCCGTGATCTCAGTGTTGGTGCGTATTACCAGCTGCAATGGAAAGAAACCCGCTTGCCTGGTTCTGGCAGCTATTTCTCCGGTGTCGATTTCCTCAGTGAAGGGGCCGAGCAAATGCTGCTGGCGCCAGACGGTTCGGTTTATTTCAAGCGCACAGCGGATAAAAAAGGGTCTGACTCTGGCCAGTTCGGTCTGCAGTTACGTTACCGTGGTGACGATTCTGACTATGGATTCTACGCTATCCAATACAACGAAAAAGCACCCAATATCAACGTGATGCCTTATGCAAATGCGGTGGTTGCCAGTGATGGTCGTGTGCAGGCGGGTGAATACCGCTGGCTGTATCACGAAGGGGTGAAGGCATTTGGTGTATCGGCTACCCGGACTTTTGGCAATTTCAACTTTGCGGCAGAAGCGTCGATGCGGCGTAATACGCCACTGAACAGTGACGCAGCGACGGATTTGCGTTACATCACTGGCAGCGGGGGTGGCAACACCGAAAGCACAGCGCTGTATGCGTTGGGTAACACTTCCCATGCCCAGGTCAACTGGCTGGCCAGCCTTGGGCCCAGCTTTCTTTCTCGGGAAGCCGACTTCCTCGGTGAGGTCGCCTATAACCATGTGATGGAAGTAACTCATGATCGTGGTGGTGTGCTGAATCCGAACGGTGATCGGGATGCCTGGAATATGCGTCTGATTTTCTCACCCAAGTACCGTCAGGTACTGGCTGGTCTGGATCTGAGTGTACCCATGGTGCTGGGTTATGGCCTGCACGGTAACTCATTGGCGGTGGGCTCTTTTATGGGGGAAGACACCGGTGACTTGAGTGTTGGAGTAGAAGGTACTTATCTGGATATCTGGCGTTTCGGCTTTAACTACACCAACTTCTTCGGCCCGGTAGATAACACCATCGACGAGAACGGTCACGGCTCCTACAAGCAGTCCAACGCTGACCGTGACAATATTTCTTTCAACATTCGTCGTACTTTTTAAGCTCTGGAGAACAACATGAATCCTGTTAGCTCTACGTTAAAAGTTGCTCTGCTGAGCGCTTTTCTGACTGCCAGCTGTGTCGCCACTGCGGCGGTCTCTGAAAAAGAAGCGTCCCGTCTGGGCGCCGATTTGACACCATTTGGTGCCGAAAAAGCCGCCAATGCCGATGGCTCGATTCCGGCCTGGACAGGTGGTAATACCACCGTACCAGCTGGTTTCAAAAACGGTGGCAAGCGTTCGGATCCTTATGCCAGCGAGAAGCCGCTGTTTGTCATTACCGCAGCCAATATGGACCAGTACGCCGACAACCTGAGTGAAGGTCTGAAGGGGATGCTGAAAAAATACCCGGAGACCTTCAAGGTTCCGGTGTACAAAACTCACCGTACCGCAGCGGCACCGCAGTGGGTGTATGACAACACTAAAGTCAACGCTTCCCGGGCAACGCTGAGCGACTCGGAAGTCAAAGGTGCCTTTGGTGGTATCCCGTTCCCGATCCCACAAAATGGTGAGCAAGTGATGTGGAACCATTTGCTGGCATGGCGTACGCCATCGCATCACGTTGATGTACGTGGCATGCAAACGACTTCCAATGGCCAGCATGTGCCAACCATTTATGCTTCTGGTGACTTCCAGATGCCGTATTACTTCAAGGAAAGCAATCTTGAGACGTTTACGGATGATGACGAAGGCGTGTTCTGGAAAATTCGTCTGCTGAACTACGGCCCGCCTATTCGTGCTGGTGAAGCCATTGTTGGTCACGAAAGTATCAAACCGGGTGGTGGTCAGACATGGGTTTACTTCACCGGCCAACGCCGTGTACGTAAGTTGCCTAACGCCTGTTGTGATACCCCGACACCAGCCAGTGCCGGTATATCCATGTTTGACCAAACCGGTGTGTTTAATGGTACCACTGAGCGTTTTAACTGGAAGATTATTGGCAAGAAAGAGATGTACATCCCTTATAACGCCAATCGTCTGTTCCAGCGTCCTTCCGAAGATATCCTGATGGATCACCACGTGAATCCCGAAGATATGCGTTACGAGAAGCACCGCGTTTGGGTGGTAGAAGCGACGGTTAAAGACGGTCAGCGTCATTTGTCTCCCAAGCGTCGTTACTACGTCGACGAAGACACCTGGTTTGCGGTACTGGCTGACCATTGGGATGCCAACGGCGACCTCTGGCAGATGGGCTTCTCTAATCCGATTACCATGCCAGACATTCCAGCCACGGCACCACCAATGAACTTCGGTTTTTACGACCTGATCTCTGGCGCCTGGTACCTGGATGGTTTGCTGAACGATTCGAAGGAGCAGTACAAGGTGATGGAGCGCTACGACGACTTTACCTTTACGCCAGAAGCAATGGCAGGTGAGGGCATCCGTTAAGGATGAGAACACTCGACTATCGTTATCGTCCACTGCTTTAGTTTAGATAAAAAACCATGGCACCGGGTCTTTGACTGGACCCGGTACTCTTTAGCGTAACCAAATTTCGGGAGTCAACTATATGAACAAAAACATGGCCCCAGTCGCCCGGCCATACCATGCCTGGCTGCTGCTACTTTGCGGCTGTATGTCAGTGTTGGCTTCCGTTGTGATTGCCCCTGTATTACCCCAAATGCAGGAATATTTTTCCGACCAGCCGAATGTGGGATTTATGGTGCCGATGGCACTGACGGCTCCGGGGTTGGTGATCGCCTTGTTGTCGATGGCGATTGGTGTACTGGCTGACAAGGCTGGTCGCAAGCGTTTGCTGGTGATTGGCCTGGTGCTGTACGCCATTTTTGGCGTTGCTCCGGTAATGATCGATTCCTTACCGATCATTATTGCCACTCGTATTGGTGTTGGTTTTGCCGAAGCCATTCTGATGACCTGTTCTGTGGCATTGATTGGCGATTATTTTGATGGCGTTCGTCGTGAACGCTATCTGGCGTTGAATACTACTTTTTCATCAGTATCCGCCGTTATTTTTATTGCCATTGGCGGTGCCTTGGGTGAGTTTGGCTGGCGGGTACCTTTCTTTGTTTACGGTATCAGTATTTTTCTGGCGGTTGCGGCGCTGTTTATGTTGTGGGAACCCAAACATCACGAAGATGAAATGGCTGCTGTTGACGTCAGTGACGAAGAAAAAGCCAAGTGGAACCCTTGGAAAATCGCCGGTATCTGCTCGGTCACTTTTGTGGGTGCCATCCTGTTTATGTCTATTCAAGTACACATTGGTTATCTGTTGGGTGGGGTAGGTCTGAGTTCTCCCAGCCAGATTGGCCTGGTGGCATCTTCTGGTCAGATTGCGGTTGTATTGGGATCTTTGTTTTTTGGTTTTCTGCTGGGGAAAGCCGGGTTTGTCACGTCGATTCGGCTGGCAATGGCATTTACCCTGATCGCGGTGGGCTATCTGCTGGTCGGTTTCTCAGGTGCTAACGTTAACCTGATGGTTAGCGGTGTATTGTGCGCTGGTTTTGGTGGTGGTTTGCTGCTACCCACCTTGATGGTCTGGAACATGAGTAACTTGCCTAAGCACCGCCGTGCTCTGGGCACCGGTGCCTGGATGGCCGGATTTTTCCTCGGCCAATTTTTTACCCCGATTGTGGTGGTGGGTTTGCAAAGTGTATTGGGCACGCATGCCGATGCCATTGGCATGATGGGGCAGGTGCTGTTACCGATAGGCATTGTGTTGATGATTGGCAGCAAGTTGCACAAATCTGCCCGTTTATCCGTCGCTTGAGCAACAACTCCTGTTTATTAAAAAATTGAAAATACGTTTTATGCAAGAGTCCGGGATGAAGCCCGGTAACCGATGGTCGGGCAGCCATTCCAAATCGTGCGCCTGATCACCAAAAGAGGAATACCAAATGAGCAGTAACAGCTACGATATCGTTGCTATGGGTGCCGGTCATAATGGTCTGGTCGCCGCTGCCTATCTGGCCAAGGCCGGTAAAAAAGTACTGGTTCTGGAGCGTAAATCTTATCCGGGCGGTGGTGTGACCACCCGGCAGTTAAATACACCGGGATACTGGCATGATGAGCACTCCAGTGTGCACATCATGATTCAGGGTAACCCGATGATTCGTCAGGACGAGCTGGACCTGATGAGTCAGCACGGTTTGGAATACCATTATTCGCCGGTGCCACATGCGACGATCTTTCCGGATCAGTCGGTGTTATATACCTATAAAGATCTCGATAAAACCTGCGAGTGCTTCGCCAAAATTTCCAGAAAAGACGCTGAAACCTATCGTGCCTTTGTGAAAATGAGCCAAGACTTCCTCAAAGTCTTTATGCCTGGTTTGTATTCGCCACCGCCGCCACTGGGCGAAATGATGGCGATGCTGGATCGCACCGACGAAGGCCGCACCATGCTCGACTACATGAGCCGTGACTGCCTCGATCTGGTTAACCAGCTGTATGAAAACGACAAGATCAAGATCCACTTGCTGCGTTTGGTGAGTGAAAACCTGCAAGCGCCAAACGAATTGGGCACCGGCATGGGCGTACTGCTGATGCCGGGCATTATTCATACCTACGGTGTGTCACAGCCAATTGGTGGCTCCGGCAAGCTGACCGAATCGCTGGTGCGTTGCATCGAGTTCCACGGTGGTGAAGTACGTTGTGATTCCGAAGTGCGCAAAGTCATCATGGCCGGTGACGAAGCCAAAGGCGTTGAGTTAACCGATGGTGAGCAGATCATGGCCAAAGACGCGGTGATCGGTGCCCTGCATCCTCATGTGATCCGCAAGTTTGTTGAAGGTGTGGACGAACCGGTACTCAAGCGTGCCGAACGCGCCACTCTGGCACCGTTCTCGATCATGGTGTCGCACTACGACCTGAAAGAAAACGCCCAGTACCATGCCGGTGAAGACGTCGGTTACGCCACCATGCTGGAATTCATGGCGACCGATAACCTCGACGAAATGTGCGCCGACTTTGACGACCTCAAACGTGGTCAAATTACCCAGCGCCGTTTGTGTGCCGGTGGTGACGAATCCATTGGCGACAAGACCCGCGTACCGCAAGGTGCCGGTATGTTCCATGGCATCACCTTTGCCCCGTACGAAGTGAAAGACAAGCGCTGGGCCGGTCAGCACTGGGATGAATTCAAGGAAGAGATTGGCGACCTGTCGCTGGAACACTACCGCAAGTTCGTCAAGAACCTCACCTCTGACAACATCATCATGCGCACCATTTGCTCACCGGTCGACTTGGAACGCAGTTCGCCCAACTCCATGGTGCGTGGTGATTTGCACGGCGTTGCACCGTACATGTATCAGAGTGCAGGACACCGTCCGACACCGGACTTGGGTCAGTTCACCATACCGGGCATCAAGAACCTGTTCTTGGCGGGGCCATTCCAGCATCCGGGTGGTGGTGTGTACGGCGCAGGCCGTGCCACCGCACAAAAAATGTTTGAAGAGCTCGGCATGGACTTCGGGTCGGTTTCCAAAAGCGTACGCAACGATGCCGGTGATCCGAATGCCGCCGCTGCGGTACGTTCATCCGGCATGGTGCTGCGTGGGCCGGCTGACGAAGAATTGATGAACGTTGATTCCATCGGCCGTGAAGGCAGCGAGCTGATCATCAAGGGCAAGAGCTTTGGCACCATGCCGATGGAAGCTCGCCTGGATGCGGATGCTGCTCGTGCTGGCCTGAAAATGATGACGTTCAGCGATATGGCCTTCCTGGCGACTTTGCCGTTCCGGAAAGGTAGCAAGTAACAGCAATGGCCGCTGATGCGCACTGAGTAACTCACCTGGCTCCCATGCTCCGGCATGGGAGTCTTGATTTTCTGTGCGTTCCATCAATAGCAGGGAATATCGTTATGAATACAAATACTTCCGGCCGCTTGGCCGGAAAAGTCGCTATCGTCACTGGTAGTGGCAGCGGAATTGGTCGGAGCTGTGCGTTGATGTTTGCCGCCGCTGGGGCTCAGGTGGTTGGAGCAGACATCAACGCCAGCACGGCCTCTCAAACCGATGAGCTGGCAGCACAACAGGGCACACCAATGTTCTCGGTCGCCCCCTGTGACCTGACTCAGCCCGACGACGTGCAACAGCTGATAGATCAGTGCATCAAGCGCCATGGTCGGCTGGATATTCTGGTGAACGCCGGCGCTTTCGGAGCATTTGCGTGGCTGGAAGAGATGGACTTCTTTGAGGGCTGGAGACGGACTCTCGACGGTGAACTCAGCGTGGTATTTCTGGCTTGTCAGAAAGCCTGGCCACACCTCAAGGCAAGCGGCTCAGCGGCCATTATCAACTTTGCTTCGGCTAACGCCCATCAGGCATTCAAGCCGCTGCCTGCTATCGCGCACTGCGCTGGCAAGGGTGGGGTGCTGGCGATGACCCGGCAACTGGCGATGGAAGGGCGGGATTTTAACATTCGCGCCAATACCATCTCTCCCGCTCTGATTGAAACCACGGCTACCCGTGAGCCACTGGAAAATATTCCCGGTTTTCGGCAAGACGTCTTGGCCAAAACCATGATCAAGCGGCTAGGCAAGCCGGAAGATATTGGTTATGCCGCGCTCTATCTGGCTTCCGATGAAGCCTCCTGGGTGACCGGCGCCGATCTTCCCGTCGATGGCGGCTCTACCGCCTGGTAACGATTTGCAGATTGACAACCATCTTTCCTTTCAAGGGGAATTATCGTGCTTAAAACAATAAAAATATCACTTTGCATGCTGGGTTTGGCTGCTGCTGCACTTGGGCCAGTCAGTCACGTTTATGCTGACAAGAATGATCAGGAAGCGAGCAAAAGCTATCAGATGCTGAATCGAGCCAGCTTTGATAATTACATCGCCATGTTTAATGCCAAGAACCCACAAGCCTTTGAAGCCTACTTTGCCGATGATATGCGGATGCAGAACGGGCATTTGGTATTAAATGGCATTCCAGCGGTCAAGGAGCATTATCACAAGATCTGGTCGTTGATGAAGGAGGAGCTGAACGTGGTGAACTATGTGTCTGACGGTAGCTCTCTGGCAGTGGAAATGAAAACCCATTTTACGGTCATGCACGACTCGGATAACTCTCCGTTTGGCAAGGTTAAAAAGGGTGAGAACTTCGACTACCACGGCGTCATCATCTACAAGATTAACCACATGGGTAAATTCAACGATATCAAAGTCGCGTATCTGGACTTTACCCGCACTACCGACGGTGTGACCCAATCGCTCGGCATTGTGCACTGATACTGCTATCGATATCGCCAGCAACACACATGCCGCAACCTCCGGGATGTGGCATGTGTGTTGCTGGCGGGTCGTGTGGTTATAGGTAGTTTGGTTATGGGTAAACAACCCACTGCTTAACTGACCAGAGCAAGAATCACGCTGTTTGGGCTAAAGGCAGCGTATACCGGCAGATCCAGCGCCAGCGCCATGGTGTCGCAGTCCTGGTTGCTGACAGCGCTGATGACACTTTTGCCACTGGGCAGATCTACCCGGACTTCCGTACTTTGCTCGCCACGTACCAGATCGGCGACCACGCCAGCAAAACAATTGCGGTGTGGCAGCGGTTGGGTATGCACGCTGGCATACGAGGTTTTGATCAGGGCAAACAGTTCGAGGCCAAGACGCAAGTCGAGATTTTCGGCACTTTCGTTGGTAATCATGGCGACAATCTCGGTCTGGTCATCGAGCTTCATACGAACTTCACAATTCACCATGCCTTGTATTAACGCGGTAACCACACCATGGAATTGGTTGCGGGCGCTGGTGCGCATGGCGAAGCGGTTCATCATGCGATGAAACTGATGCATATCGCCAAGGCTGTTGTTCATGCGGTCAAGCAGTTGCTGGTATTCCGCCTCAACCGTGCGATAGAGCGTGATCAGAGCGCGGCCCTGTTCGGTCAGATGGCTGCCGCCACCACGTCGGCCTCCTACCTCTCGAATCACCAGGGGTTCGTCACACAGATTGTTCATGGCGTTGACAGCATCCCACGCTCCCTTATAAGACAGGCCCATTTCCTGGGCAGCCTTCTGGATGGTGCCATGTTGGGCAATGGCTTCCAGCAGCTTCACCCGTTTTTCTGCCAATAACGAACCTTCGTCGGTATCAAGCAGGATACGTCCAACCAGTTGCATACCGGATCTCCTTGTTGTTTGTGCGGTTATTTTCTGAGTATACATCTGACGGAAAAGAAAAAGGGGGTTGCTGGCATGCCAATGTGATTGTCGCAATGGTCTTTTGTTACCTTTACTCGTTAGGTGGTTTGTATACATAACGACATGGCGTCGGGTTTACGACAGATTGGCCAGGGATGGTCTCACTATCATCTAATAAATCCTCTATAAATCAATCTATTGTATTTTTTCGTTTTGGCACTTGTTTTGCTATTTATCTATATATGAAGTTAATATTCATATAAATATGATGAAGATAGCGATGAATAGTCGTTAGCCAAACAGAAAGAACTCATTATTACTCAGGTGTCACCCCCTGTGTGTCAGCCTAAGCCTGAGCCAGTCAAGGAGATAAGTCATGAATAAACAGCATTCCCACCGTGACCTGACACCCGACGAGGTCAAACGCAGTGCCTGTTACTGTCGTGGTGAAGCCTTGTCGGCCAGTAATGATGTGCACTGGAGGGAGGATGTTCCGGGTGTGATTCATCGCCGTATCGGTATGGAGGCAGTCTCAGCATCTTTGCCAGTCAGCGTACAGGGTGATCTGGTAAAACGATGGGGTCAGTGGTTTTTCTCTGAACTGGATGCTTGTTCTAGTGGTGATGGTGAGTCTGGATGATCAGGCTGCTGGGCAACTGGAGCCACCGGTGCCAATGATCACCTCTACTAACAGGCTGCTGAAAATCGATCGGCGTGGCGGTGACGGGGTTATCAATCAGCGCCAGGTACTTATTTGTTAATCGTAAACTCCATTTTTTCATCGATTTTTGCCTTGTCTTTGCATCGCTCGTGACATTTGCTAATGCAGCCCATAGCATGCCTTCGCATCAATCCGGGGGCTGAATGTCACAACTTACCGATCATCAACAACAGGTCGTTCACCACGTCGATGGCCACGCCAGAGTGGTGGCGGTGGCGGGTGCGGGTAAAACCACCACGCTGACGCATTTTATTGCCGCACGCTTGCAAGCGGGTGTGGCACCACGGCGTATGCTGGTGCTGATGTATAACAAAGCAGCCCAGCAGGAATTTCAGCAACGTTTGTCTGGCTGTTTGCCAGGTCAGGTGGTGCCGGAAGTACGCACCTTTCATTCGCTGGGATTACGTATTTATCACAAGTTGATTGCGTTGGGGCAGCTGCCAGCGTTTGAGCGCCGCTTGCTGGGTGATGGTGAAGTAGAAGGTCAGGTATGGCGGTTATTGCAGCAACTGGCCGATGATGACACCCGCCAGGATATTCTGTCGCAGCGGAAAAAATGGGTCGAACCCGCCGTGGGTTTTATCGAGCTGGTGAAATCTGGCTTGGAGTCACCACAAGAAGTGTATGAGCAGCTCGATCTGCCGGTTCAGTGCCGGATGTTTGTCGAATTGTTTGCGTTGTTTGAAGACTGGCGCAAGCAACAGCGTCGTATCGGATTTTCCGACATGCTCTACGATCCGGTGATGCACCTGCGTCACGATGCCGAGGCGGCGCGTTATTTTGGTGGCCATATGCAGTGGATCCTGGTGGACGAGTACCAAGACATCAATGGTATTCAACAGCATTTGCTGGAGTTGCTCCATGGTGGTCGCGGGTCGGTGATGGTGATTGGTGACCCGGATCAGACCATTTATGAATTCCGTGGCTCACGCCCGGAGTTTATTGTCAGTGGTTTTGCCAATCAGCTGGGTGGTGTCACAACGTATCAGTTACCAGAGACCTTTCGTTACGGCCATCGGTTGTCGCTGCTGGCGAATCACCTGATTCATCATAATCGCCAGCGCGATCCGGTGATGGGATTGTCCCATCCCTCAACTCCGGCGACACAGGTTCAGGTGCATACCTGCTCGGCCAACGCTGAAGCACAACAGGTATTGGCACTGGTGAAACAGTGTATGGTGACTGTTCCTGCTCATCAGATTGCGGTGATTCATCGGCTCTGGGCGTTGTGCGCACCGGTTGAGCTGGCGCTGTTGCAGGCGGGAATTCCCTATCAGCTGGATCATTCGCTGTCAGTACTGGAGCGTTGGGAGCTGGAAATTTTCTGGTTGCTGCTGGAAATCGCTGCGGGTCGTTTTGGTGAGCGTAGCCGTGATCAGCGACGTCATGCCTGGTTGCAAATTCTGACCACACCGTTTCCCAAGGTACGCCGGGCGGTACTGGAGGAGATGGCCGATACCCTGGCTGATCACAGTGAGAACCTGGGTGTTGCCTTGCAGCAGGCTATACCAGCGAATCTCAGCCGGTGGCAAAAGGCGCAATTGCAGGCCCGGGCGGAAGTGCTCGACAGTGCCGAGCGGGTGGTGGTGCCGGTAGAGCGGCTGTTAAATGCCTATATCGATACCACCGAGCTGGAAAAGGGCGTTGAAGACAGCGCCTTTTCAGCTCAGCAGGTGGAAGACCGGTTACAAACCATTCGTGCTTTCGTGCGTTTTATGGCAGATACCAATGTTAGCTCGGATCAGGCGCTGGATCTGTTGTTACAACTGCGGGACAGGGCGCGGGCGCAGTCTCGTGAGCGCCATGGGGGAGTACGGCTGACCTCCATTCACAAAAGCAAAGGGCTGGAGTGGCCGGTGGTGATTATTCCGGGGCTGAATGGTCATTACTTCCCTTATTCGCCAGAAGGTGAATTCAGTACCCCGGCCAGTGACGAGAGTGAGCGCCGCTTGCTTTATGTTGCCATGACTCGTGCGATTCAGCAGTTACACCTGCTGGTGCCGACGCCACAAGTGCGGCGCAAGCCAGATGACAATAGTCATGCACGTGAACGGCCCAGTCCGTTTTTTCGTGAGCTGAATATTGCTTGTAGCGATCGGGTGGCCACTGCGTTGGAACAAAGCCAACCTCGGCTAACACTTGAAGGTGAGATTGCCGAGTGGTTGCCAGCGTATCTGCAAGCCCAGCCACAGCCGCCGGAACTGGTGATCCAGCCGGTTCGGGTAGCGGTTGTGAAACACCGGGCAGATGCGCAGCAACCATCGCGGCCAAAGCAATTATCAGCGTCGCCGTCACCACAACGCTTGGTGCATGCTCGCTTGGGAGCGGGCGTGGTGGTGGAGATGGATGAGCAGTATCTGATCGTACATTTTGAGAACGAACGTACGACCCGCAGGCTGGATCGAGCGCTGGCAGAACCACATATTCAGTGGCTACACTGATTATTAAAAACAGGGTACAAGGACGTGATATGACATTATTCAAGGCACTCCGACAGCTGGTCAGCCTGTTATTGGTTCTGGTGTTGGCACCAGAACTGGCCTGGCGGCTGACAACAGCAGCACAGCATGAGTATGTCGCGGTGCAGTATCCGGGAATCCCCTTGCCGAATTCATACCGTTCCAGTTTGTGGATGCCATTGCTGGGCATACAGACCCAACAGCAGCGCCTGGAGCAGCTGGAGCGGCAGTCTCAACAGCAACTGGAGCGGCAATCGTCGCCGCTATTGGTGGTGGTGGGTCAATCCGCTGACAAAAACAGCGTGGAACGCCATATGGTGGCCGGGCGTTGTGTGACGCCGGAATCCTTACCGGTTGCCCAGCCAAAGCAGCAGCAGGTTTTTCGCTGGGTGGATGAACAGGGCAAGATACATTTTGGCGATCGTCCCGATGCATCCGATAGGCAACAGCCGGTGGATGACTTGAGCGCACGGTACCGCAGTCAGCGCAAACTGGAGTTGCATGTGACGTTGCCGGATGGCCCGGATGCTGGTCTGGAAGCTGACATTCAGCGCGAGGGGGAGCTGGTTTATCGGGTCGTAGCAACCTTGTTACCGGCGCGTTATGTACGCCCGGTGCTGATCAATATGACTGTGTTTACCGACGCCGTCGGGTATCAAGCCCAGCGCCGCAGCGATAACGTTGGTGAACAGGCTGCTGGGTATTACCACTTCGAGAAAAACCGTATTTATCTGCAGCGTCAATACCAGCGCGAAGCGACGTTGGCGTTGGTACGCCATGAAATGACCCATGCGCTTTCGATGGCGATGGTGGGGACGTTGCCGGTCTGGCTGGGCGAGGGCTTGGCGGAATATACCGAGCAGCTGGACTATCAGATGAGTGCGGCCAAAGTGGTGTTGAGTGAGCGACTGCTGGTTAGCCTGAGACAGCAGACACCGCTACCGTTGTCGCAGTATCTGCTACTGCAGCCGGAGTCTTTTTATCAACAGGGTTCCCGCCATTATCGGCAGGCACTGGCGTTGGTGTTTTTTCTCAATAGTAGCCAGGAAGGGAAGGTCGTGCTGGAGCGTGCCTACGAGGCAGTGATTGACAGCCCGTGTCAGACAGCAGCAGTCAATGCCACGCTGGCTTTCTATCCGGGCGGTCTGGCGGGGCTGGAGACCGCATTTGGACATTGGCTGGCTGATGGGCCACACCTGCCGCAGAGCTACTGATACTATGAATAACCGGGTTTTACTGGCTCCAAAAGCAGCTGACTGGTACTGAGCGGGGCAATTGTTATACTGGTGCTCCATTTCGTAGAGAACGCCACTTGTCGCCGATGGTTCCCAACGTCGTATCCTGTCGCCTTTACGTAGAATTCACTGCCCTTACCAGGGACAAAAAAACGGACAATCATCATGACAATTGCCCATCACAAAGTCGTTTCCATTCATTATAAAGTGGTTGACGTTGCTACCGGAGAAACGATCGACTCCTCTGAAGGTGCAGCGCCAATGACTTACCTTCACGGTGCCCAGAATATTATTCCGGGTCTGGAAGCGGCGCTGGAAGGCAAGCAGGTCGGTGACGAGCTGGAAGTCACTGTAGAAGCGGCCAATGCCTACGGTGACTATAGTGAAGATCGTGTTCAGAAAGTACCACGCGAAGCCTTTACCGGCGTTGACCAGATTGAACCGGGTATGGCCTTTACCGCACAAACGGCGCAAGGCCCGGTTAACCTGATCGTGACTGAAGTTGAAGAAGCCGAAGTGACCGTGGATGCCAACCACCCACTGGCTGGCAAGAATCTGGCGTTCAGTGTAACGGTCGAATCCGTACGCGATGCCAGCGAAGAAGAGCTGGAGCACGGTCATGTACACGGTGAAGGTGGCCATCACCACTAATAGCCAGTGCAGTATCGGAACAATAAAAAACGGGCTACCTTTTTTGGGTAGCCCGTTTTTTATTTGTCAGTTGCTCTGCATCCGTCAGGATGATCAGCTATTCGACTGTGTTGCCATGATGCGTTCGTACATCTTGGTAATGTCGTTCATTTTCCAGAGAATGGATTCTGTGGTGACGGCAATGACGGTAGGGACGTAGCGGCCTTCTGCGTCAAGTTCAAACCCGGACTGGGAAAAATGCCACTGTGATGCCACTTTCTCCAGCGCATCATGTACTTCTGCGGTATTCATCTCAGATCCACGCAGCTGCTCCAATGAATCACCAAACAGACGGATAGCATCGCTGAACTCCTGGCGCACGGCAGGTGATTGCCCGTTCCAGTACAGCGCGACATAAGCCTTGGCGATACGTTGTGACAACATGCGCTGGCGACCGGCAATATTGATCAGTTCGGTGCCGGGCATACGGAGATGGCTGGATATGGTATCCACCACATCGTTACAGGCCTTGAGCATATTCAGGTTTTCCCGCATCAGGTTATCGATGACACTTTTGTCCGGGGTTGCAAGAATGCGAACCCGGTGCTGTTGCCACAGGTCTTCTACCTGCGCCAGTTTGTTATTGATCGCTGCCGATGGTGCATAGTCTTTCAGCATCAGCAGACGCTCTTCAAACTGGGCGACACTCTCATCCAACTGCTGTTGGGCGACTTCGGGTTTGATGCCTGCTCCCAGCATCAAATAACTCTTCATCATGCGTTGCGACAGCATTCGTTGGCTGCCGGAAATGTTCACCGCTTCGGCATCGTTCAGGGCATAGACCGCAGGTGACAGGCTCAATAGCGCGGTTAGCAGCAGTATGGATGAGAACAGTGATTGGAATACTTTCATGGTTTACCCTTGCTACGTATTGGTTTAACTCAGGCTGGTACCTGTTGCTGGCGGACGTTATAGGGTTTTTCGGAACGGTTATCAATTAGATTGTTAGACAATTGTCTTTATATGGACGTTGCCTTGTTCGCCATTCTGAGGCTGACGATAAGGTTGAGGGCCGCTTAAAGCCTTGCTCTGTTTGAGTTTTGTGGTTTTTTGGATACAACTTTTAGAGACACTGTTGCTCTGTCAGGTCTGTCCTCTTTGTCTGTTAAATTGAATTTTACTGGATTAGGGAGAGTGATGTTGGCATTGATTGGGGAGAGGTGCCTGGGCTTCCAGAACGGCCTGCCCCTGAGGGAAAAATGCTTCTCAGGGGCAGGCATCTTTTTATCGACTTCTCGACGGTTCAGCGACTCAGCTGCGTTGACATGGAAAAGTCGAGTGGCTGTGGTTTCCAAATGGCAAGATCCGGGGCGTAGTCGAGTGTGCCTGCCACACCGATGGCCACGGGTTCCTTGCTGGTCAGTAGCGACATCAGGCTTTTGCCCATATCCGCAAAGCTCAACGACAGTGGGATAATCAGTTGCTGCTGACTGTTTTTGGCCAGTTTTGCCGGTTGCACCGAACCTGAGGCGAGAGCGCTGTTGGCTGCAGTGACCTGATAGTTCAGCCCGGTAAGATCAACACCAAAACCATTGGGGTTTTCCACATCGACCGTGAGTTGCAGTTCCACACCGCGCCAGCTCAAACTTGAAATACTGGCACTGGTCAGGCTGATTTTTGGACGTTTTGGAACAGGAATACGGGTGCTGTAGCTGGCAGGAAGACGCATGTCTCCCAGTACGGGTAGTGTAAACAGCAGTGCGGCATCCACTTGACAGGTCACTTCATCCTGATCGGCAACGGCTTTGATTGCGTTATACAGGTCGCTGTAGTTGAGACTGATCGGTAACTGGGTAGTGGTGACGCCATTGGCTTTCAGGGTCAGACCGTTGTTGGCGGGACTGACCGTGGTCAGGGCGTGATCTTCGACCGAGAGGGTCAGTTCCAGGCCACTGGCCGGGATTGAAAAACCGTTCGGGTTGGTAATATCCAGTGCAACCAGCAAATTGGCCTGTTCCAGTCCCAGTGACTGGATTGACAGACCACTGATCGCGGCGCTGGGTTTTTCTATGTTGAGGCTGTCCTGCAGGGTGGCGCAACCAGCCAGAAGAGTCAGGCTGAGGGCGGTAAGCAGGGTCACAATCCGGTTCATGGGCGCTCCAGGTGTCAGGGTTTGAAGGCGCGCAGTGTAAGGCAATGGCCTCCAGAAAACAGTGACGCTTCACCTTATAAAGCGGCTCTGGGCCTGATACCGGGATCTGGGTGTCAATATTGGCCTGAAATCACGAATAAAAATGCAAGTTGTTTTATTGATAGGCTTGGTGAATGCCTGGGGAGCTGCGACAATACCAGCGTTATTTCCAAGCCGGATGCTGCTGTGAACCTTGCTCGAATAGATTTGAACCTGCTGGTGTATCTGGATGTTCTGCTGCGTGAAGGTAATGTGACGCGGGCAGCACAACAGCTGGGTATTACCCAGCCTGCGATGTCTAACGGACTGCGCCGGTTACGTGATTTGTTTAACGATCCACTGCTGGTGCGTACCTCGGATGGCATGACCGCGACAGAGCGGGCGCGGGAGCTGCAACCGATGATTCGCAAGGCGCTGGGCGAACTGGAAGCCGCCTTGCAGCCATTGGGAGAATTTGATGCCCAGAGCAGCAACCGGGTTTTCCGTATTATGGTCAGCGACTATGCCGAGTCGACGCTGATACCGGAGCTGGTCAAACGTTTGCGTGAGGTGGCTCCCAACGTCATCCTCGATGTGCTGACGCCGTCAGACGTGACCTTCAAGGATGTTGAGGCGGGCAAGGTCGATATGGCGATCAATCGCTTTGATGATATGCCGCAATCGTTTCATCAGATGACCCTGTGGCAGGATGATTTTGTCTGTCTGGTTAATCATGGTCATCCATTGGCAGAAAAATTTGATCTCGAAGCCTATGTTGCCAGTAACCATATCTGGGTGTCCAAAACCGGAATGGGCGCGGGTGTTGGTATTGACCCGGAAAAAGTGATTCGGTTGGGGTGGGTCGACAACGCCTTGGCCAAACTGGGTTATAAACGGCGTATATCGGTGTTTACCCGCCATTATCAGATGCCAGCCTTGCTGGCTCACAACAATGACCTGGTGGCCACCTTGCCTCGCAAGGTAGCCGATATGCAGGCGGCATCAGCATCGTTACTGGTGATACAGCCGCCCTTTCCAATCCCACCTTTCGAGCTGAAAATGGCCTGGTCGCCGTTAGTACAGCATCATCAGGCTCATCGCTGGTTGCGTCGTATTATTGTGGATGTTGCTCAGTACTGTTGATAACGTTATTCCACCGTCAGGCGCAAGCTCAGGCAATGGCTGGCGCCAGCCGCCAGGTTGACCCAGTCGTCGGCAGCGTTGGCGGTCTCGATACAGAGCATGGTTTGCCAGGCATTATCTTCAAACTGACTCAGGCGTTGGGCCTTTGTTATCCAAGGATTCCAGACAACGGTACTGCGACTGCCACGGCTATGGATCAGCAGGGTGCGTTGCGGTGTGACCAGCCGCAATGGCGACGCTTGTTGCAGATAGATACGGTCAGTTTCACCCTGAAAGACTACATCGCCCTGTTGCTGTTTGCGTTGCCAGCCGGTCATGGTGTCAATATAGGGATAGCCGGAGAGTCCGCCAATACGGGTTGCATTGATGTCTGTCGTTGGTAAATAGGTATGTAGTGCCTGACTAAAGGCGAGGGTGGATTGTCCGGTATTGGTGGTGATCATCTGCATTTCCATACTGGTGGGTGTCAGAATCCAGCGCGCAGTAAGCTCGGCATCACCCTGCCAGACCGATTGGATATGGTGGCTTTGTGGTAAGGACATGTCGATTTCAACACGATCGGCAGCTTCGTAAAGTCGGGTCAGCGTCCAGCGATTGGTGCGGGCAAACCCGTGGGCGGGAAGGGGTTGTCCTTCGGCCATGGCTGCCTGTACTTCTGGAGAGTTTTTGTCGGCGTTACCAAACCAGGGCCAGCAAACCGGAATGCCGCCACGGAGCGAGGTTCCCTGTTGATATTCGGCGGTCGGACTGAGCCAGATCCAACTGGTATCACCGCTGGGACAAAAAGACAGCAGTTGTGCTCCTTGCGGCAGCAGACTGGCAGTGAACCCCGGATGCTGAACAACGATGCAAGGCAGTTCTCCGCGTTGTTCAAAGTGACAAAAGGCACTGTTTGAAAGGCGTTCCTTTAAAGACCGGTTTTGATGTTGACGCATGGCTTACCTTGCATAAATCGCTAGAATGACGGGTTTTACCCAGTGTGGGTGTGACTTGCTTCTACTGTACCGGATTATTGTGTGAACAAAAGCCAACTGAAGTCCTGTTTGCTCGCGTTATTGGATCAGGAAATAGACGTTGCCCTGGCGGCGGCCCGAACTGCGCAGGAAAGCGCCTCGCATGAAGGCAACAAGCCGGAAAATCAATACGATACCTTGAGTCTGGAAGCAGCGTATCTGGCCCATGGCCAATCAGAACGTATTTGGGCATTACAGCAGGAGCGTATACACGTGGCTCGCTGGGCTGTGCCACTATTTGATGAGGATGCGGTGCTGGCATTGGGTGCTCTGGTTGGTCTTGAGCCGGTTGCAGCGACTGGCGCTTCGATACGTCGTTGGTTCTGGCTGACGCCTGTCGGTGGCAGAACCTTGCTTCAATCTGAGCAGTCGGTGCAGCTAGTATCGATATCGGCACCGCTGGCAAAACGTTTGTTGAAGCTGGGGTTGGACGACGAATTGCAACTGGGGCCAGATGTCTGGCGGATCGTTGCTGTCAGTTAGGTCACAACTGGTAATCAGCGCTGCGCCTATGACTGTGTGATATAAATTTTGAGAATCATTCTCGTCTTATATGTCCAAGGCGTTACACTGGCATCTGTTATCAGGTGTATTCAACCTGTCTGTTTTTTTATCTGGAGCTGTTATGTCTCGTCCTTCTCCTCGTGAACTGGTGGTTCATTCTACATCGCGCCTGACGGCCAATATGCAGCGGCTGATCTTGACCGGGGAGGCACTGGCCGACTTCCCCGTTGACAGTGCGAGCGGGTACATCAAACTGATGTTTGCTACCGATGGTGAACCGCTCACCCAAGCGACTGCGGGAGGGCAACGTCCGCTGATGCGAACCTATACTGTCCGGGCATTTGATCCGGAAAAACGCTGGTTAAGCGTTGATTTTATGCTGCATAACCATGGCCCACAGCCAGCTGGACCCGCCGCCAGCTGGGCAGAGAGAGCTCAACCCGGTGACCGTATTCTGGTTGGTGGGCCGGGGCCAACCAAATTTATTTATGCGGATGCCGACTGGTACTTTCTGGTCGGTGATATGACGGCATTACCTGCGATCAGTTGTAATCTGGAGCAAATGCCTGCCGCTGCTCGTGGTTATGCAGTGATTGAAATTGCCGGGGAAGATGATCGCCAGGCTCTGGTATGTCCGCCAGGGATCGAAGTGATCTGGGTGGTGGATGCCAGCCCTGTGCCATCTCTGGAACAGGCGGCTGCAACCGCAGAAACCAGTGCTTTACTGCAACAGGTACGAGCGTCCGAGTGGCTGCATGGTGATGTGGCGGTGTGGGCTGCCTGCGAATTTCACAAGATGCGTGCGTTACGGCAGTATTTCCGTCAGGAGCAAAACACCGGCCGCAAGGAAACCTACATCAGCAGTTATTGGAAACTGGGTCGTAGCGAAGATGAGCACAAGCTCGATAAACGCGCCGACCAGGAAACCATTGACCAGAAAGCCATTGACGCGCCGTAGTCAGGCCAGATTCATCGGCTAACGGCTGTAATAAAGCGTAAATGCTGCTTTGTCTATGGCGTGGGCATTCAGCATGAATCCGACCAGGGCAGCGCTGGCATCTTCCGGGATATCAAGGCTGGGCTGGTCGAGAGCAAACAGCGTGAATTGGTAGCGGTGCGGCTGATCTCCGGCCGGAGGGCAGGCACCACCAAAGGCATGGCTGCCGTAATCATTCCGCCCTTGCTGGGCAGAGGCTGGCAGCAGGATTGAATGTTCAGCACCAGCATCTTCTGCCAGAGCATGGCTGTCAGCGGGCAGATTAAACACCTGCCAGTGCCACCATCCCGAGCCGGTCGGGGCATCCGGGTCATAGACGGTGATCGCAAAGCTTTGTGTCGCTTCTGGCGGGTTAAACCATTCCAGTGCTGGCGACACGTTGTCTCCGGTGCAACCGAAACCTGAATACAGGTTGCGGGTGCTGAGGCGTGATTCTGGCTCGATCGTCGGGCTGCGAAAACCAAAACTGCTGCCATCGGCATGAGCTGAGAGCGCGGCTGTCGCGATACCCAGAACACTGATCGTGACCAGTGCCATTTTCTTGTAGCTGCTGGCGCAAATCGACATGGCTATTCTCTCTCTTCGTATGCAGAATCCATCGACCGGGTGATTATTTTAGTGTGCCCGTTTTTGTCTGATCCTATGGGATCACGCTTTTGCATCTTATTACGTTGAGTCAGGTGGGTATAGGCGACTTTTTGAGTGGTAGGCGGATTTTTATACGCTGCTGCTGGATGTATATTGTGCAAATGGTTTGGGTGACCACGACAAATACACATTTTGCAGGGTTTATTATCGATTCTGCTTGAACTGTCACTCAGGCTTACTAATATGCGCAGCAGATAGAAAAGAGTACACATTGTTCACTTGGAGAAAACTATGTTGACCAAACCATTATTGGTAGCCATGGCAGTTGCGACCGCAGCAATGGCACACGCCGACAAGGATATGTATGTAACCGCTGGTACCGGATTCGTCGAAAACGAGATTTATGACGATTTCAAGCTCACCAGCGGCGACTCCATTAACGATTCCTGGACCATGGAATTGTCACTGGGTTATATGGTATTGCCTGCATTGGCAGTCGAGGCGTCTGTTACCTTACCATCTTTCCTGCAGGGCGATATGAAGCCGGAAGTGACTCAGTACCAGCTGAAAGGTTTGTACTTTTTTGGGGAGCGCGCTCTGAAGCCTTACCTGACGGCAGGTTACGGTATCGAAACCTTTGATGTGCCTCAAGATTCTGCCTTTGACGAAAAAACGCACGTTTTGACTTGGGGTGCGGGCTTGCAGTACGACTTGAGAGAAGATCTGTTCGGTCGCGCGGAACTGCATGTTGATGAAATGAGCGACGAAAGTAACGAACACGGTGTGTTTATGCTGGAAGTTGGCTATCGCTTTGGCAATGACAGTGGTACTACCGTTACTCGTGTCAAGGAAACAACCAAGGAAGCCTACGAACCGGTTAAACAGAAGGTTGCTGAAGTCAAGGCACCGGTTAAGGAAAAAGTTGCGCCAGTAATTGCCCCTGTTGTTGTGCAGAAACCTGCTGACAGCGATGGCGATGGCGTTCCAGACGTCAAAGATCAGTGCCAGGCAACGATTACTGGTGCCAAGGTGAATGCGAAAGGTTGTGCTGTGTTTGAAGGCAAGCTGAGTGGCGTTAACTTTGAAAGCGGCAGCGCCCGTCTGACCGCTAACGCCAGTACTATTCTGGATAATGCTGCAGCTGAATTACGCAAGTACCCGGATGCAATGATCGAAATTGCCGCTTTCACAGATAGCCAGGGTGCAGAAGCTTTCAATCTGCGTCTGAGCCAACAGCGTGCTGATTCTGTACGTAATTACCTGATTGGCAAAGGCTTGGCCGCAGGTCAGTTGACTGCGCGTGGTTATGGTGAAGCCAGCCCTGTCGCATCGAACGAAACCGCTACAGGTCGCGCAGAAAACCGTCGTGTTGAGCTGAGCGTCAAATAAGCCCTGCCGCGCCAGTGGTCTTTTACCACTGGTGCTTGTCTGTTTTTTTGGTGGTCAGGCCCCCTGGCTGCCAATTTATCCAGAAATCCCTTTATTTCTGCCCGACCGACAGGTAGCGGTTTCTTACTTCCGTTGTACTGATTATCATCTGCTACTTCGGTAGTGGGCATTGTGAGCCAGTGTTGATAAAAACATTGACCATGCTGGATCCTATACGCATTCTTTGCGGCGCCCGAAAACCGGATAAAACAATAACAAGACGGGGGTGACCATGTCCGAAATTGCCGTTCAGCTGGCAGGCTCAGAGCTCTGGCTGCTGGAACAGGTTCAGTTTTGCTTGCAACATGAACTCAATGCTTCACTGCAAACGTCCCATTATCTCGAAATCATCGTCGCAGGTGGTGCCCGACGGTTTGTTGAGTGTGAAATTCCCGAGTGTATTACCCGCCATTACCGTCAGGCCAGTAGTTTCAGACATTGCAGTTTGTCTGCCGATGACCCATTGGTGGTGCGTGCGCTGGCCGGTCAACCGGTCAGTGAGTTACTTTGGCGCTGTGCCTGGCAAGCCTGGAATGGCGATGTGCTTCCGGGCGGCAGTTTTAATCGTCGTGGCCGTTTGCGGGCTTTGCCAGCTGAACATCTACTGGTCGAAGGGCTGACTGCGGAAAGAGAGTTGATACAGCAACTGGCGAAGTTGTTGTATCGGCAGGCGCTGACGTCCCGGCAGCTGGCCGACTTGTCTGGCGCGCCTGAAGCATTGGCGGAACGATTTTTTGCAACGGCAGAGTGTGCAGGCTTACTCGAATAAACCACGTTTATAGGGTTGACGTGCTATCACCAGGCTTCAACCCGTTTGCTGCTGCTCGGAATTCTCTCAACGTCAGGCTGTCTGGTTCACCTTGGTGGCCAGACGCTTCCCTTTGGTTGTATCTCTTGTTACTCCGTTAAATTTGGTTTTACTGAGTGCCTGTTGTGGCAGTTGGTGGGCTGTGCCTGCATCCATGCTTATTTTGACAACGGCTGCCGACAATACCGGTAGGGTGGAGGCGATGGATTTGTTAGCATCCGCTGCAGGGTATCGGGTTAATGTTCAGATGGTTGGACGCAGCTCAACGGGAGTAGCAAGTGCAGGTGATGGTTAACTATTCAGAGCGTATAGCATCGATTCTGGCTCTGATCTTCGTACTGGCAGGCATTGCGCCCTTGACCGGTTGTATGACAACAACGGTCACCAGCCGATCCGGGTTTGAAGTGCCGACGGAGGCACCGAAAACACGAGGTGTCACCCGCCTGATCTTTGCGGGTGACATTCAGCCTGTGGTTCGTATATCGCCTCATTATCCTGACAAGGAGTTCAAGCGGGAGCGGGAAGGAACGGTGGTGATTGAGTTCACGATTCTGGCGACAGGACAGATTGGCCAGTTACGACTGATTGAGTCCAGCGGCGAGGATTTTGCGCAAGCGGCGGGAATGGCCATGCGTGGTGTGCTGTTTCAGCCGGGATATGCTGGTCAAACGCTGAGGGTCGAGGCCCAGTTTCTGATCCTTCGTGCTGGCGCTTCGGGCTAGCGTTATGGGGATGCTTTTTTGCCGCGATGTTGAAACCAAAGGGTACTGCCAGGCACGGTCTGCTCTCGTTGGCTTGTTATTGTCGTTCTGTTTATTGCCGTCTTATGCGGCTGAGCCGGTCAGACCGCTGGGTGCTGATCAATTGCGGGTGTTGACGGATGAGTTGCTGGTGTTGCTGTATCAAAGGCAAACCGGGCTTTTGGAGCAGCCGGCTGCCCGTTTGTTGGCGCAAGATCCACGACTAACACCTGCTCAACAGCGTTTGGCACGATACGCGCGAGTCCGTTTTTTGCTGGCGCAAGGACAACCTGAGAGTCTCAGTGAAGCCATGGATTTGTCGGCCCGGATCGATATCGTGCGCAGTGATCGCTCTGCGGGTGTCACGCTGCCTGAGGTCGGTTTACTGGCCCGACTGGAGGTTATTCTGGCGGCCAGAAGGTTGGGGGTAAAGTCGGAATTGCTGGTGTTTTTACTGCAAACACTACAGCAGGAGGTGGCTGATTCGAGAGTGCTGCTGGATCCAGAGTCGGCACGTCTGATGGCGTCAGTGCAACTGATGGTATGGATGACACAGTGGCAGACGGGCGCAGGTGTCGATATGCCACAACTGTCGAGATGGATAGCGCTGGATTCGCCCTGGTATGCCACCGCCCTGGTGCTGCAAGGGGTCAAGGTCTTGTTACCCGTCACTAACGGACCGACGCTCTGGTTGCATTCGGTGCCTGTGGCAGCTGCCGGGGGAGCCGTATACCCCGGCAGGCTTGATCTGTTCCGGTTGGAGCAGGCGATGCTGCAATTGCAGGTACTGGATGCCATGGGAGCAGTCTCAATACGATCCTTGTTTTTACAGAATCTGTATCAGGGTTTGCAACAACATATCGGTGCAATACGCCAGTGGCAGCATCCCGAGCGATTGGATCAGCTGTTGGCACATTGGCTGAGGCCGGTAATGATGCCCGATGCCGCAGAACCGGATGACCGCTTCAGGGCGTTTGTGGGGTGTCCTCTTGCTGGAGCGTTGACGGATGACATGGACGTTGCAGCGCGTTGCCAGCCGCTGTCTCTCAGTTATTTGCATCCGGCCATTCGCTCGCGTTTGTTACGTGTTGCCTGGGTTGACCGTCAGGAATCACTGGCGTTACTGGCGCGCCTCAACAGCTTGCAGGCCGATTTGCTGCTGCTGGAGCAGTCGAGTATGCCCGATGCACGTTTGTTAACGGCGGACGTGTCCGAGTCAGCAGAAGCACCAGCGTCGGAAGATTTACTGCGCGGCAGGCAGGCGGCTTATGATACCCAGGCGAATTATTATTATCAGTTGGCGCAGCGCCATGTATACCTGAGTTTGCTGGTGTATCTGGCGCAAGAGCGTCAACGGCTGACCAGCTACTTGAGTATTGTGCACGAGCAGCTGGTCGAGCTGGATTAGCCCAGGCTGATTTCTGTCAGCTCGGGCATGTCTATGGTCAGTTTTTCAGCGGGAGCAATCACGATGGCTTCACCAGTGACGACAGCTTTGCCATTCTGGTTGGTGATTGTGGTATCGAGAATCACTTCCTGCTTGCGATCACGCTTTTCTGTGACCGTCAGGGTAACGGTGACGGTGTCACCAATCATGATCGGCCGTTTGAACTGGACGTTTTGTCCCATATAAATTGTGCCTGGTCCAGGCAATTCCATCGCCAGTGCTGCAGAAATCAATGCGCCAGAGTACATGCCATGGGCAATCTGACCCTTGAATTGGGTGGTGGCAGCGTAAGCCGGGTCAAGGTGCAAAGGGTTGTGATCACCGGATACCATGGCAAACAGCTTCAGGTCGCGTTCGTTAATGGTGTGTGTGCGTTGACAGCTATCGCCGATATTCAGTTCGTCATAGGTGCGATTGGTAATGGTTTCCATAGAATCAATCCGATGTCAGAGTGAGGATTATATAGCCAGGCTGGCCGTGGGATGGCGCGAGTGTAGCGCGAATTTGAACCGTTCATGTGTCATTCATAAGTCATGTGTGTCGTTGTTGACCAGAATCACCTTTCAAGGCAGATCTTGTCCTTGTGGCGTGGGTGAGCGTTGTGTTTAACCATTTCAGCAGGTCAGACCGTACTTGATCTGCATTGGTTTCGTTAAACATCTCATGACGCCCGCCAGGGTACAGCAGCGTTGTGACCTGGTCGTGACCGGTACGGCGCAAGGCGTTATCGAGCGCCCGCACCCCGCGACCGTATTGGCCGACGGGATCCTGGTCTCCGGATAACAATAAAATGGGCAGGTTGTGGGAGATGGTGGTAAAGGCATCTTCTTTGGCGATGTTTCCCAGGGCCGCAAAAAAGTTCTGCCAGAATTCGGCGCTGCAATCAAATCCGCACAGAGGGTCTGCTCGGTATTGCTGGCGTATGGTTGCATCACGGGTAAGCCAGTCCCAGGTACCGGAGGCTTGTTTGATACGCTGGTTGTACCCGGCAAATGCCAACCTGCTGAGCAGGGCAGAGGGCGCTTGACTCGTTCCACAGCGCGCCACCATACGGGCGACGAGTTGGCCTAACTGGCATAACCAGCGTGGTTGGTAGCCGCTGCCGGAAAGTATCACACCTGCCAACTCCTCAGGGGGTTGCATGATTTCGGTCAAGGCAACAAAGGATCCCATTGAATGGCCGAGTACAATGATCGGTATGCCGGTTTCAAGATGCCGCTGGGCTGCTTGACGAGCGCTTCTTGCGTCATTTGTCAGCTGCTGCCAGCCGTTTTCTGGGTGGGTGCTTTGGTAGGGAATATGGCCGATTGGCTGGCGTTCCCCGTGACCTTGGTGATTGTGTACCAGTACGGCGTAGCCAGCTGCTGATAAGTTATCGATCAGTGGCTGATAGCGGCGCCAGTGTTCAGCCATACCGTGGTATATCTGAATCAGTGCCACAGGTTCTGCAGTTGGCATAAACAGTGAAGCATTAAATACCTGGCCACCATCACTGGCTATACTCAGGGAGTGGATGGATGGGCCACTGGCATGATTCATGGGACGTTCCTTTTCTGTCTGCATTGGGCAGTGGCTGTGTAGAGGAAATACAGGTTGGTGTGCTGAGTGTCTGTTTTTTGCTGGCTTTTCGCTATCTTGCTGTCTGCTGAATAATGAAATTTGTCAGAGTGATGGCGTTTCAGGAAACAGTTTTTTGCCTGAATTTCAAAAGATGGTTACACTTCCTGGCTCTGGCTCAACAGTCACTCGTGACCCGCTACGGAAAAGGGGTCACTGCAGCGGACTGTATGAGCAGACGCGACGTATAAGAATAACCAATGTTGGGGTGTAAAGGGGGCGGTATGAACGAGCAGTTCTTCCAGGAACGCTATCCGGAAAATTATCCAGGCACTATTGATGCCGACAAGTACCATTCAGTCATCGAGCTATTCGATCGCTTTGTGAAAAAATTTGCTACGCGTCCCGCCTTTGTTTGTCTTGGGCATACGCTGAGCTACAACGATCTGGATGTGCTGAGTGCCCGATTTGCCAGCTATCTGCAACATGATCTGGGTTTGCAGCCTGGCGATCGGATTGCCATCCAGTTACCCAATATTTTGCAGTATCCGATCGTGGTGTTTGGAGCCATGCGTGCCGGGCTGATCGTGGTTAATACCAATCCCCTCTACACCGAGCGGGAAATGGAACACCAGTTTAATGACTCGGGTGCCAAAGCGCTGGTGGTGCTGGCCAATATGGCCGAAAAAGCGGAGAAAGTGCTCGGCCGTACCGGTATCAAGCACGTGGTGGTGACGGAAGTGGCAGATCTGCATCCGGGACTGAAACGGTTGCTGATCAACGGCGTGGTGAAATACGTCAAAAAACAGGTACCTGATTATCATATTCCCACTGCGGTATCGCTACGACAAGCGTTGGCCAAGGGCTCCAGGCGTCCCTTTCGGCCATGCCCTGCCTCTGGTAACGATGTTGCCGTACTGCAGTACACCGGTGGCACTACCGGGATTGCCAAGGGAGCGATGCTGACCCACCGTAATCTGATCGCCAATATGTTGCAGTGTCACGGCCTGTTTGTCATGGCGCTGGATGAAGGCGTGGAAACCGTGGTAGCACCTTTGCCGCTGTATCATATTTATGCCTTTACAGTGCATTGTATGGTGCTGCTGGAAACCGGGAATTGTTCCTTGTTGATTCCCAATCCGAGGGACATTCCCGGATTTATCAAAACCTTGCAGCAAAACCCTTTTTCGGCGTTTGTTGGCCTGAATACCTTGTTTGTTGCCCTGTGTCACCAGGACAGTTTCCGGGCGCTGGATTTTTCCGGTCTCAAATTGACGATTTCCGGTGGTATGGCATTGACATCGGCGGCGGCTGAACTCTGGAAAGAGGTCACGGGTGGCGATATTGCAGAGGGGTATGGCATGACGGAGACCTCTCCGGTGGTATCGTTTAATCCGCCCGGACATATTCAGCTGGGCAGTATTGGTATGCCGGTATCGAGCACACTCTGTATTACCGTGGATGATGAGGGCAACGAATTGCCGTTGGGCGAACCGGGGGAGTTGTGCGTCAAGGGGCCGCAGGTGATGAAAGGCTACTGGAAGCGTGAAGCAGCTACCGATGAATCATTCCTGCCGGGTGCGGATGGCTTGCCTGCTCGTGAATGGCTGCGAACCGGGGATATCGCAGTTATTCAGGACGATGGCTACATGCGTATCGTCGACCGCAAGAAAGACATGATTATCGTCTCCGGTTTTAACGTTTATCCAAACGAGGTTGAGGATGTGATTGCGGCTCATCCTGAAGTGATGGAAGTCGCCGCCATTGGCATTCCCGATCTGAAAAGCTCTGAAGCAGTGAAGGTGTTTATTGTGGCGAAGTCCGAGCTTACGGATGCCGATATTCGACACTGGTGCAAAGAGCGGCTGACCAATTACAAGGTCCCGAAGCATGTCGAGTTTCGCACCGAGTTACCGAAAACCAATGTTGGCAAAATTCTCCGGCGCGAACTGAGAGCGGAAGAGCTTGCCAAGGACAGTGAATAATAATCTGAATCTGGGGGTTGTTAAACCGTAGTACCAAATACGCAGGACTGAGTTTGGCCTCTGTCCTGCGCCGCTTACGGCTCCGGCAGAGATCCTTGTTAACGGATTATCAGGATTGATCTGGAGGTAATTCTCCGACGAGCACGGCCTCGTACTGGCTGGTGATCTTATCCAGCTTGGCCAGCAGGGTTTCAGTCATCTCGTGGATATGCGGGACTTCCTTGCGTTTATTGGCACTTTCCTGAAACAGGCGAAAGGTGGCTTTTGAGGTCATCCAAAATGACGCGGCCGATTCCAGTGATACCGCCAGTTGTGGCGTGGTAAAGCGCGAATGCATCAGCTCTCGAAGCGTGTGGTCGAACAAGGCAATGGAGGCATCCAGATCGGAATGTATCCATTGGTTGTCATAGCCCCAGTAAATGGCGATACAATTTCTGGCAATGCGTTGCGACAGCATGCGTTGTCTGCCTGCAAGGTAGACCATTTTGGCGCCATGATGGCCTTGCTGGTCTGCTTTGCTACGAGCTACATCATCACACAACGCCAGTAGGCGGTCATTTTCCTGGATCAGCGTACCAATAAGATTGTGATCCGGCCGTGCCAGAATATGTTTACGGTGAGTTTCCCACACAGACTGCGTATTGATCAGCAGTTCCTGAATAACGTCACTGGATTCATCTTCCATCAGTCGTGCCAGGCGTTGTTCAAACAGCATGACGCTGACGTCGCGCTGGCTGCTGGCGGAGCGAGGGCTGATTCCGGCACCAATCATCAGATGATCTTTCATCATTCGCTGGCTGAGCATTATCAGACTGCCTGTCATTGTTGCGACAGTATTGTCCCTGCCAGCGGTGTAAGCGTTCTTTTTCGGTCGCTTGATCCAGAAAAACCAGATTAATGCGAGAAAGAAGATCAGAAGCATGTGAATTCCTCCGTGAATTCCCTCCAGCGTGACGATTAACCTTCACCGTCAAACGCGCTGGTGCTTATAAGCTTGGAGAGAACGACAGTCGGGTTATTTGATTGCTCTACAATGCAGCAAAAAAATAGCGTGTACTAAGGTCAAAATCAACTAATGTCCTTATCAATAGATATTTCTCGCAGTAACTGTCTTGATGGTCTGCCTTTCACCTCAACATGGCGGTATATGTCTGATTGTTTGACGCAGGATCTGCACTTGCCGCTATGGTTGCTCGTATCCAGGAGTCTGTCGGGCTTGGGAATGTCCTATTGTGGAAATACTGAATGTGGCTCTTTTTTGCGCAAATTCTTGTTGAATAGAACCACTATTCGCCTCAAATTTACGCAAAAATCGCTCAGCCCCGTCTTTCCTGCGAGGCTCCTAGTCTCTCAATCTGAATGTGTTTAGGGGCAGTCCAAACCGCTACGGACTTACCCGGAGACGTCCAGCTACCCGGTTTGTCGACCAGCCCATAAATAGAGTTACTGATAATAAGCATAGCGCTGTTTGCTGTTGGTTTACTCGTTTGCTGGTTGCTTTCTAGACAGATTGGGCGCTGGGTCTGATTTTTTAAATATCCTTGGAGGTCAGTGAATTTTCTGCTGTGAAAGGCATCGGCTATGCAAGGAGTGTCCTGTAGCGCAAGGAGTGTCCTGTAGCGATTAGCCATCGTATGGATTTTGCTTTGCTGATATAGTCCGCCGCTATCAAACAGGTGTCAGGCTGCCGTGGCGGCCTGATTTAATTGGGAATCCGGTGCAACTCCGGGACTGTACCCGCAACTGTAATTCTCTGGCCGTAACGGGCAGGGGAAAGTCAGATACCAGCCTGGGAATTGTTTGGCCGACATTCGGCGTGGGCGCGCTGTGATGTCTGGTCAATAAATGATTCTGTCTCTTGAATTTTGTTCGTGCGGGAATACACGAGCCATCTCCTTTCCCTGTTGATGCAGTTTGTCGACAGTCGACGGTGTTGGATGGCAATCCTGGGCATGAACTCTTGTTATCTGGTGCTTCCATGGTTGGCTGTTCCGGTCTGGTGGTTGACGAGCTGAGGCTCACGATTGATCAGCAACCGATTCTGAAATGTCTCTCTTTTTCACTGCCTGCCGGTTCCGTGCTGGGTGTGCTTGGCCCGAACGGTGCTGGCAAGACCAGTTTGCTGCTGGCGTTGTCGGGTCAGTTAACTGGACAGATAACGGCGACTACGCTGGCCTGGCAAGATCGGCCATTGTCCGATTACAGCCTGAATCAGCGTGCCCGGCGTATCGCGGTTGTGAACCAGCTGAACGATGCGGTCTTTGCCCTCAGTCTGCGGCAAATGGTACGCATGGGGTTGTTGCCGCACCAATCCTTGTTGGGACGGCAGTCAGCAGCCGATGACGAGCGGATCGATCAGGCGCTGGAGCGTGTTGGTCTGGCAGAAAAGTCAACCCGTGTATTTTCGACCCTGTCTGGCGGCGAGCAACAACGCGGCCTGATTGCCCGTGCCCTGGTGCAGCGGGCGGAACTGATTGTACTGGATGAACCTGTTAACCATCTCGATGTGTATTTCCAGCACGACGTGCTGGCCTTGCTGGGCCAGCTGGCACGTGATACCGGGCTGACGGTGGTCATGAGTTTGCATGACCTCAATTTGTCCGCGCACTACTGTGATCAGCTGTTGCTGTTGGAAAATGGCGAGCAGGTGGCTTTCGGGACGCCGGACAGTGTGTTGGTGCCGGAGCGTCTAGAGCGTGTTTTTCGCTTGCCTTGTGCGGTTCGTCGCCACGACGACCGGGCGTTACGGGTGGATTTTTCACCCTTGCCCTTAACCGTTCAAACGCGGGATAAACGGCGATGAGGCAGCGTTGGTGGTGGTTGCTGGCCGTAGCGGTGTTATCACCGCTGGCTGCGCTGTTTTTTGGCTCTGCCAATTTGTCACTGGATACGGTTTGGCATTGCCTCGTCGGTTTGCCTGTTGATCCACTGGATCAGTTGATTTTTACCGACTTGCGTTTGCCAAGAGTTGCTGCGGGGGTTTTGGTCGGCGCCGGGCTGGCTATTGCCGGAGCATCTTTGCAGAACGTCACACGTAATGGCCTGGCGGATCCTTACTTGTTTGGGGTGGTCGCGGGCGCCGGATTGGGTGCCAGTGTGGTCACGGTGCTGATGGGCTCGGCACTGGCCCAGCATCCGCTGCTGGCGGGGTTGCTGGGTTGGTTACCGACGGCAACCGCTTTGCCGATTGCTGCGTTTGGCGGTGCACTGTTTGCGGTGATGCTGGTACAGATACTGGCAGTCACTTCGTTTGCCCGCAGCTCCGAGCAGTTGTTATTGGGAGGCGTTGCCATTTCACTGATGCTGGGTTCGCTGACGCATTTTATTCTGTTTGTGGGCGAGCCGTTTGCGGCCAATAAAGTATTGTTCTGGCTGATGGGCAGTCTTGCCAGAGTGGAAAGCAGTCATCTGTTGCTGCTCTTTCCCGTAGTGCTGATTTGTAGTGCTGTTTTATTGCTGTTGGGACGACATTTCGACGCCATGCTGCTCGGCGATGACAATGCCCGGACGCTGGGGGTTGATGCGGTTCGACTGCGGGCCTTGGCTCTGGTGATGTGCGCCGCTCTGACGGCAGCGGTGGTGGCCTACTGCGGTGGTATCGGTTTTGTTGGTCTGATGATTCCCCATATTGTGCGGCGTTGGCTGGGGGTGACGACCCGAACACTGATTCTGGGGTGTTTGTTACTCGGCAGTACCTTTCTGGTATGGGTTGATGTGATTGCCCGATCGGCGGTTGCCAGTCAGGAAATTCCCATCGGTATTATCACCTCGGCGATTGGCAGTGTGTTTTTTCTGATTGTTATGCGTCAGCGTTTGGACTGAGCGGAGCCCGGTTTATGCAAGCTGTTCATTTTGATATTCAAGCCGTCGGGAATACCTGGCTGACACACATACAACAGCGGATTGATGAAAAAACCAAACCGTTGGGGTCGTTGGGAGAACTGGAAGGGTTGGCGGCCAGGCTGGCACAGATCCAGACCCAGACCCTTGATGGCGTTGCTGCTGGCCGTATTAACATTGTCCGGCCGACCATGCTGGTGTTTGCAGCTGACCATGGCATTGCTGGTCATCCGATCAGTATTGCTCCGCAAACGGTGACCGAACAGATGGTTCGTAATTTTCTTGCCGGTGGCGCGGCGATCAATTGTTTTTGCCAGGCCAATGAGATGGCGCTGATGGTGATTGATGCGGGCATGATCAGCCCGGTCTGTTCGGATCATCCGTTGTTGTTGACGCGCAGGGTCAGTGCTGGAACCGATGATTTCTCCCAGCATGCGGCGATGACAGCGGCGCAGTGTCAGCAAGCGCTGCGATATGGCGCTGACGTTGCCCGAGACCAGATCAGCGCCGGATCAAATGTACTGGGCTTTGGCGAAATGGGCATCGGTAATACCAGTTCCGCCTCGGCTGTGCTGGCGTTACTGGAAAATATAGCGGTAGACCGTGTGGTTGGGCGCGGAACCGGAATCAACGATGACCAGCTGCAGCTCAAACGTGAACTGATTCATCAGGCCGTTCAGCGGATTCGATCCATGCACCCGGAGGTGACTGCTGACATTGCCATGCAGGAAGCTGGCGGGTTTGAAATTGTCCAGATGGTGGGGGCGATGCTGGCGGCGGCAGAGCAGCGGGCGACGATTCTGGTTGATGGTTTTATTGTGTCGGTGGCGGCACTGCTGGCTTGTCGTATGGCACCCAACTGCCGGGACTATCTGGTGTTTTGCCATCAATCGGCTGAGTCGGCACATGGCTTGACGTTACAGGCGCTGAATGCACGTCCTTTACTGAGTCTCGGTTTGCGCCTGGGAGAAGGCACCGGTGCCGCATTGGCGCTGCCATTACTGCGGGCTGCGGCTGCGTTTTATAACGATATGGCGACCTTCGCCAGCGCCGGGGTGGAGGTGTAATGGCTGCGATGACCTTGCTGCTGCGACAACACGGGCAGCGCTTGCAGTTGGCGCTGGGTTTTTTGACCCGTTTGCCGATGAGCCGTCAGTTGCCATACAGCACGGACAATATGCACAAGGCGCTGGGCTATTTTCCCTTGGTGGGTTGGCTGCTGGCCGGGTTGCTGACGGTTGTGTTCCTGCTGGCTGAGGCCGGTCTGGGGACGCTGCCTGCGGTTTGTGTACTGCTGATCACCAGTTTGCTGTTGACCGGGGCGTTGCATGAAGACGGTCTGGCCGACTGTTTTGATGGTTTTTACGGCGGACTGGAGCAGCAGCACAAGCTCACCATTCTCAAGGACAGTCGGCTTGGCACCTACGGCAGCAGCGCCTTGATACTGGCCTTGCTGTTCAAGTTTGTCCTGCTGGTGAGTCTCGCAGGTCAGGGAGAATTGCTGCTGGCGCTGGTTATTGGTTATCCCTTCTCCCGTGCGCTGGCAATTACTCATGCACAAGATCTGCCTTATGTCTCGGCACCCGGCAGCAGTAAAAGTGATCCGCTGGCACAGCCGATGAATGCGGTCTTGTTGGCGCAGGTGCTGATAACCGGGACAATAGGCCTGTTGTGGTTGCCGTTCTGGTCGGCCCTGACGGTGATCGCTGCTGTTGTGGTAATGCGCCAGCTGCTCAAACAATGGATGCAAAAGCACCTGCACGGCTTCACCGGTGATTGTCTCGGTGCCGCCCAGCAGCTGCAGGAACTGTTGATCTATACGGTATTACTCGCCCTGGCCCAACATGGATACCTGACATGATTCATTTAATCCTCGGTGGTGCCCGCTCTGGCAAATCCCGTTACGGGTTAGCGGTGGCCAGTGCTCTGGCGATACAGCAAGGCGTGGATCAATATTTTGTGGCGACGGCGACGCCCTTCGATGACGAAATGACCAGCAGAATAGAACGACATCAGCAGGAAAGGGGGGAAGACTGGCAGCTAGCTGAAGTCCCTCTGGCACTGGCAGAGTATTTGAATCAGCAATCAGGTACTGGCGTTATTCTGGTGGATTGCCTGACGTTGTGGCTCAACAACCAGTTTTATCACTTACCTGAACAGGATTTTCCGGCGCTGTTCGCTCAAATGACCCAGGCGCTACAGCAATGCCGTATGGATGTTGTGCTGATCGCTAATGAAATCGGATTTGGGGTGGTGCCTGCGGGCGGAGTCAGCCGGGCGTTTGTCGATCAGGCCGGGTGGTTGAATCAGGCCTTGGCAGCCATTGCCGACCGGGTAACCCTGGTGGTTGCCGGGCTACCACTGACCGTGAAAGAGGTATAAAGCATGACTACAGGGGATACGATCATTGATCTCGTTCGTCATGGAGCGGTAGCGGGTGAGCCAGCGCTGTATGGCAGCACCGATGTTGCCCTTAGTAACGCTGGCTGGCAGCAGCTGGAACGTGCGTTTGCTGCTATTTCGGCCCCGGTCAGTGTCGTCAGCTCGCCGCTGCAGCGCTGCCAGGCCTTCGCCACGCACTGGTCGCAACAGCAAGGGCTGACGCTGGCGATTATTGCTGAATTACGCGAATACGATTTTGGCGACTGGGATGGCATTCCGTTTGACGTGTTGTTCGGTACGCCAGAGGACAACCCCGACGGCTGGAGCGAACTGGAAGCCTTTAGCCAGTTTCCGGCAGGCAATCCACCACCTGGGGGAGAGCGAATTGAACAGGTCTATGAACGGGTGGTTCGTGGCTGGAACCAGGTGCTCAAGCAGGGCGCTGGCGGCCATACCGTGGTGGTTTGTCATAGCGCCGTTATTCGTTTGATTCTCGGTTATTTACTCCCGGTCGACTGGCGTGATGGCAGTTGGTATTCCTCGCTGTCGATCCATTACGGCAGCCGTACCCGCATCCGTATTCCGGCCCACCCGGAGGCCGCTGCGGTGGTGGAATGTATTGGCTGGTTACCGGCTGACAATGATCAGCCAGAAAGGCAACACGGTGGTGAATAACTGGCAATCTCCCAGCACCCTGATGGTACAGGGCACTACCTCGGATGCCGGTAAAAGTTTGCTGGTGGCGGGATTGTGCCGGTGCTTTCGTGATCTTGGTATCGCGGTGGTGCCGTTCAAGCCGCAAAATATGGCGTTAAACAGCGCGGTGACTCTGGATGGTGGCGAAATTGGTCGCGCTCAGGCGCTACAGGCCAGAGCTGCTGGTCTGCAGCCGCATGTGGATATGAATCCGGTGCTGCTCAAACCCAACTCGGATACCGGTGCCCAGGTTATTATTCATGGCCAGGCCGTCACCGATATGGAAGCAGCGGCTTACCATGATTACAAAACCACCGCGATGACTGCCGTGCTGGCTTCCCACCAACGCTTGCAACAGCAATATGAGCTGATTGTGGTTGAAGGTGCGGGCAGCCCGGCGGAAATCAATTTGCGCGACCGCGATATTGCCAATATGGGGTTTGCCGAGGCGGTGGATTGCCCGGTGATTATTGTGGCGGATATCGATCGGGGTGGCGTATTCGCCCAGCTGGTGGGGACACTCGAACTTTTGTCGGCCTCCGAGCAACAGCGGGTGGTGGGCTTTGTGATCAATAAATTTCGCGGTGATCTTGGCTTGTTGCAGTCTGGTCTTGACTGGTTGCAGCAGCGTACCGGCAAACCGGTGTTGGGTGTGTTGCCCTATTTAACCAATCTGGCTGCGGCAGCAGAGGATGCCATCGAGATTGAGCAGCAACTCGACACCAGGGATGTCCGGCTTCGGGTCAAGGTGCCGGTGCTGTCCCGTATCAGTAACCACACCGACTTCGACATGCTGCGCCAACACCCCCAAGTGGATTTCAGCTATGTTGGCCCAGGTCAGCCACTGACCGATGCCGACTTGATTATCCTGCCGGGCAGCAAGAATGTACGTGCCGAACTGGATATGTTGTGTAACAGCCGCTGGGCCAGCGATATTGCCCGCCACCTGCGTTACGGTGGCAAGGTGATGGGGATTTGCGCTGGCTATCAACTGCTGGGGCAGGGTATTCATGACCCGGACGGCGTCGAAGGCGTTGCGGGTAGCCGTGTTGGTCTGGGGTATTTACCCATCGAAACCCGGCTGTATCGGGATAAATCTCTGACCAATGACAGCGGTGAATTGGCTTTGCCTGGTCGTGGGCAGAATACTGGCGGCGTGCCGGTGACCGGTTATCAGATCCACGCCGGGCGGAGCCGTTACCTCCATGAACAGGGAATCCAGCCTTTTGCCTACCTGCAGGATAGTCAACCGGACGGCTGTTATAGTGACGACAATCAGGTGGTCGGCACCTACTTGCACGGCGTGTTTGATACCCCGCAAGCCTTGCAGCAAATACTGCAGTGGGCCGGTGCCACCACCGACCGGATAGACAGCTATCAGCAACAGCAAGAACAGGCGCTGGATCGCATCGCCAGTGCCTGTGCCGAACATCTCGATATAGCGACATTACTGGCCTTTACCTCGGCCACTGTCACCGCCCCTGAAACCATTCCTGAAACCGATCGCCGTGGAGAGTCGCGTGAATCCAGTACCTGATAAAAATGCAGCACACAAAGCCAAAATGCAGCAACAACAAGCCGCTGTTGCTGAACGGGTCAAGGCCGCCCAGGAAAAGCGCGGCACCCTGATCGTGATTACCGGCAATGGCAAAGGCAAGTCCACCTCGGGTTTTGGCACGGTTGTCCGGGCGCTCGGATACGACCTGAAAACTGCCGTAGTGCAATACGTCAAGGGCACCTGGCCTTGTGGCGAACGGGATTTGTTACAAAAGCTGGGGGTGCCGTTTCATGTGATGGGCACCGGATTTACCTGGGATACCCAAGATCGGGACAAGGACATCGCTGCCGCTCAGGAAGCCTGGGCGGCCAGTAAGGTGTTTCTGGCCGACCCGGAGATTCACGTACTGTTGCTGGACGAACTGACCTATATGCTCAGCTACGAATACCTCGATATTGAGGAGGTGCTGACGGCGCTGGCCAATCGCCCGGTCGAACAAACCGTGGTGATTACCGGGCGTGATGCTCACCCGCGCTTGATCGAGCTGGCCGATACCGTCAGTGAGGTGCAACCGGTCAAACACGCGTTTGATGCTGGTATCAAGGCACGTAAAGGCGTGGACTGGTGAGTCGACCGTATCGGGCGGGTTGGCTGCTGTTGCTGGTTCTGTCTGCTGCTCATGGCGCGGAGCCAGAACAGCAGACAGAACCAGCATCCGAACTATCATCAGCAAAACAGGCACCAGCAACAGGGCAGAAAACGTCAAACCCGGCAGACGCCCGAGCATCGCTGCGTATTATCGCCTTGGCACCGCATATTGTGGAATTACTCTATACCATTGGAGCGGGAGCACAAATCATCGGCACTACCGAATACGCCGATTATCCAGCCGCTGCCAATGACATTCCCCGCGTCGGCTCCTACGCCGGTTTGCAGATTGAAAAAATCCTGCAAATGAAACCCGACCTCATTATTGCCTGGCGTAGCGGTAATCCGGTAGCGGATCTGGAGCGGCTGCAGCAATATCATCTGAACGTGGTGTATTCCGACGTCACCCGGCTTGACGATGTCGCCAGTGAATTACGCAACTTTGGACGTCTGACCGGCCACGAAGCCAGTGCCGAACAGCATGCTTTGGCTTATGAGCAGGAGTTGCAGCGACTGCGCGCCACCTTTGCCAAGCGGACGCCGGTGCGGGTGTTTTACGAACTCTGGTCGCGGCCGCTGACCACCGTGGCGGCTAATGCCTGGCCACAACAACAGTTGACACTTTGTGGGGCTGACAATCCATTTGCCCAACTGAATCAGGATTACCCTGGGGTCGGACTGGAGCAGGTGATTGTTTCGATGCCCGAAGTGATTATCCAGCCAAGCCACCAAGGAAATAACAGCATTGATGCCGATGCGGTTAACTGGCAGCGCTGGCGTACCATTCCGGCGGTCAAAAATGGTTATATCATTCACCCGGATGCTGACAAGTTGCATCGCATGACTCCCAGAGCGCTGGATGAAATCGGCCTGCTGTGTGAACAGATCGACCATGCCCGATAAACTGGCTGATATAAAAACACTTTTTAGTCACCTCTAGCCTGATCACGACGGCGGTCTGGCGTAGTACTCTGCGTTGAATCGGTTACTTATGAGAATGACTGCCAAATGACCCGTTCCCACACAGAAGCATTGATTTTTAACTACTATCAGGCATTTAACCAAGGCGATATGAACGCCTTCCTGGCGTTACTCTCTGACGATGTCATTCACGATATCAATCAGGGAGAGCGAGAAACCGGCCGTGAGGCCTTTGCCCGCTTTATGGCGCGTATGAATCACCATTACCGCGAAACCCTGAAGGATATCGTGATTCTCAGTAGCCCGGATGGAGAACGAGCCGCTGCCGAGTTTGTCGTACATGGCGAATATCTGGCAACGGATGACGGCTTGCCCGCGGCCAAGGGTCAGCGTTATGTCTTGCCTGCCGGGGCGTTTTTTGAGATCCGGAATGGCAAAATTGCCCGCGTCAGCAACTACTACAACCTGGACGACTGGATTCGTCAGGTAACAGCGGCCGCCCTTGCGGACGGAGTGGTTTAAGGCCTGTCTGGTTGAGCACGTCGGGGGCTTGTCAGCCGGGTACGCTTGAGCCAGATCAGGATGCCCGTCAGGGATAAGATAGCGACTATTACTCCTAACAAAGACAGTAATATTCTGCCAGTGAGACCCAAAATACGACCGGAATGCAGTGGGTATTGGGCCTGTACAAAAATATCCGCTGCAGTGCCCTTGCCGGTTTCAATTCGAGCGAGGATATCACCGTTGTCACTGTCGATTTGTAACCAGTTTGGCCCCAGTCCACCATCTCCATGAGCGCCTTCCAGCGTATAAAAACCGACGCCATAGACTTTGTGCAGAGCACCATAATATAGGCCGCCAGGTGGCTTCTCCCAGCCCAGACGCCGGGCTTCGTCGGTGGCGATGGCGAGTATTTGCTCCCGTGTCAGTTGCGGGCTGGCGGGTTCGTTCATGGGGCGAGCAGAGCGGGTGTCGAATGCATCGGGGGTCAGGCTGGATATTTGCCCCAATAGTGGCCTGACCAGCTGATATTCCAGATTCATGGAAATGGAACTGAACGCCACAATCAACAGCAATGGCCAGATCCAGACACCGCCGGAACGATGCAGGTCAAACGTGAGTTTGTGGCCCGGCTGACGCCAGCGGAAACGGAAGGACTTGCGCCATACCCGCCGCGACGGGAAGCTGATTCCCAATGCGATCAGGCAGTCGAGTGCCCAGAATACCGCGACCACTCCCATAAACAAAATGCCCAGTTCGAGACCCAAGCCGTCGGGCAAATGCAGGCTGTAGTGCAGCTTGTATAAAAACGGCAACAGGTTTTCTCGGCTCAGCGAGATATCGCCCCAGTGACGCCAGGATTGTGCCGTGCCAGTGTAAGGGTTCATGGCAATCTGGTTATGCGACAGACGCTGTTGCTGACCGCTGACAGGATCCGCTGCTCCTTCGACATAAAGCAGGGTGTTGTGACCCGGCTCCTGATGCAAATCGAGCCAGGTGACTTGGGCGGCAGGCTGCTGCTGTTCGTAGCGGTTGGCCAACTCAAGGGCGGTAAACAGCCGTTGACCTGGCTCCGAGTTGTCCGGGATGGCGGTTTCAAATAATTGGGGATTGAGCCATTCATCCAGCTCATGATCCCAGGAGATGATCGCGCCGGTTGCGCCGGCGACGAACAGAAACAGGGCCGTTGCCAGTCCGATGACCCGGTGACAACGAACCATAAACGGTCGCAGTACATTGACCATGCAGGATTACCAGCGATATTTGATGGAAGCGACTGCCTTGCGGCCTCGAGCTCGATAGCAGTAGCCGTCATGACACAAAGTGTATGTGTTGTCGGCCAGGTTGCTGATGTTGAGCGCAGCGGTGGCACCACTTAACCATTGATCCAGCTTCCAGGATGCGCGGGCATCAACAACCGAGTAGGCGTCATTTTTCCAGCTGTTGGCGGCATCGGCATAACTCATACCCACCCAGCGCGCTCCCAGTCCTGCCTCAAACTGGCCAAACTGATAATTACCCCAGGCATTGGCCATGTTGTTGGGGGTGCCAGTGGGTTGATTGCCTTGGTAGCCGTCATTACTGCGGCTGACTTCCGGGTCGAGATAGGTATAGGAAGCGGTCAGGTCGAGGTTGCGGAGGTTGAGTTTACCTTCCAGTTCCAGGCCCTGGGTGCGTAATTCGCCGGTTTGCACATTGAAGTCAGAATTGTTGAGGTCCGTGGTCAGGACGTTGGTTTCGGTCAGATCAAAGAGACTGGCAACAGCAAACAGACGCTGGTTGGCCGATTGGTATTTGACCCCGGCCTCCAGTTGCCTGCCTTCGCCAGGTTCAAACGGGTTGCCATTGGCATCGCTGCCAATATTGGCGGTGAACGAGGTGGCGTAACTGATGTAGGGAGCCAGGCCGTTGTCCAATTCACGAATCAGACCGAGGCTGCCGCTGGTCGCCTGGTCATTCTGGCGCGTGTCATCTCCATAGAGAATGTCTTCTGTCTGGGTGTTGAGGTTATCTCGGCGGAGGCCAGCGGCCAGATGCCAGTGGTTTGCCCAGGTCATCTGATTCTGCAGGTAGATACCGGTCTGGCGGCTGCGCTGTTGCTCTTGATAAATGCTGCTGCGTTGCGGGAAGTCCTGATGGTAATCCGGTGCCGCAGAATCAATGGCTGGGGCCTCACCCATCAGATAGTCGACATCGGTATTGATGCGATAGTGGTCGATCCCCAGTGCCAGACGGTTACTGGTTGCTCCGGCGCTGTATTGCCATTCGAGGTGAGTGTCGAGTGCCAGCGTGTTCATGGTCTCTTCGATTTCGGCGGCGTCACGTTCAATCACTGTGCCGCTGGTTTCGCCGGAGGCATCGGCGTAGCGGTTGAGGGCATCGACGCTGCCGAGTGTCAGCGTCTGGTGCAGGCTGAGTACATCGTTGATGGTGTGGGTCAACTCGGTGGTCAGTGCACTCTGGGTTTGATGCAGTTTGTCGTAATCGATATCCCCGGCCCAGAAATCGGTCAGTTGGTCACCGTCCTGATACAACTGTGGTGAACCGGCGGTTTCATAGCGCTGGTGATGAGCCAGGATGGTCAGCTCTGTATCGTCTGAAATACGCCATAACAGGGACGGGGCGATATAGAGGCTGTCATCATTGATGCCAGTGACATCGGAGTCGGCATCACGGGCGAGTGCCACCAGCCGGTAGCTGAGTTGCTCGCTGAGATCGGCACTGATGTCCAGCTGTCCTTGGCGATGTTGTTCGCTACCGATTTGCAGCTCTGCAGTATTGTCGGTGTCATAACCTGGACGTTTGCTGACCCGGTTGATCAGTCCGCCGGGCGTCACTTGTCCATAGCTGACGGAGTCGGGGCCTTTGACCACCTCAAGACGTTCAAGGCCAAAGGGTTCGGTGCGGTAGTAAGCCAGCCAGCCGGTATTCAGCTGACGCAAACCGTCACGATAATCGGCTCCGGTGGTGACGGAGTAACCCCGGATAGAGACCTGATCAAAACGCAAGTCCTGCCCGAAAGCCGCTACCTGTACCCCGGAGGTGTAGCCGACCGCCTGTTCAACCGATGTCGCTGCCAGGTCTGCAATCAGATCTGCGGTGACGACGGAAACCGAGCGGGCGGTTTCCATCTGACGTGTCGCCATGCGGCCCAGTGAACCGGTGTTGTTGGCGATATAACCCTCAACTGGCGCAGTGGCGGATTCCCGAGCGAAGCTGTCCTGAACCTTGAGCTTGGGTAGGTTAAAAACCCCGTCGGGTGACTGCTGTGGTATCAGTACCAGCGCGCCATTGTTGTTGCGGGAAAGCATCAGATCAGTGCCTTGGATCAGCAGGTCGATCAGATCTGGTACAGAATATTGCCCGGACACGGCGGCGTGACGGATACCGTCCAGTTGTGCTGGATCAAATATCAGAATGGTACCCGTGCTGACTGAAATTTGTGTCAATGTTGTCGCCAGTGGCGCTGCTGGCAGGTCGAACTGTTGTTGCGCTGCCGGGTTGTTTGTTGCAGTGGTCTCTAATGACTGTGCTGCGGCTGATAAGCCGGTCGTCAGCACCAAGGCCAAGGAAAGGGCTTTGAGAGGGAATACCGGTCGGGAATGCGGGCGATGGGTCAACATGAAATACCTTATATCGAGGCTGCTTTCCTTGTATGCCGCATGAGTTGATAAAAAGTATCCGTTGTTTGACTGTTTTTTTATAAGCGTGGCTGAATGGTCAGCCAGACTCCAAACAGATTACTGACTTCCAGCGGGTGCGATTGCGCCAGTAAAGACAAGGTGTCGGGGATGTTGTTGATCGGGAATAAACCGGAGACGCGCTGATTGGCAAGGGTTGGGTGCAGGCGAATATGGCCGCTGAAATAGCGCTGCAATTCAGTCACTAGCTCGGCCAAGGGCAGGTTGTCGGCCGCGAATAACTGCTGGGTCCAGAGCGTGCTACTGATCGACGCAGCTTGCTGGTGCCGGATGCCCAGTTGGTTGAATTGCACCTGCTGCCCAGCCGTCACAATTTGCCACTCTTGTCCTTGATGGCCGCTGACGCGCACACGGCCTTCAAAGACTTGCAGTCGGGTTTGATGCTGTTGCTGTTGCACCGAAAAGCGCGTGCCCAAGGCTTGCAGTTGGGCATCGCGGGTACTGACATGAAAGGGCGCTTCGAGGTAAAGGCCATTTTTGCCAGTGTTGATGAGTATTTCACCTTGTTGCAGTTGGATCTGACGCCGGGTTGAAGACAGGCTGACGTCAACCTGGGTGTTGGTATTCAGTTGCAGGCGAGTGCCATCGGCCAGAGTGACATCCAGCTGTTCGCTGGTACGAGTGGTAAAATCGTATGAATTGAGTACACCGGATTGCCAGGCAAGCAAGCCGCCGGTTGTCATCATCATCACGAGGGTTGACATTGCCCGGCGACGCGACAGTGTGGGGTTTGCCTGCAAAATCTGCGCGGACTGCTCGGGCAAGTTACCCAACATGCTTTTCAGGTGTAATGCCCGTTGCCAGGCCCGTTGATGATCCTGGTGCTGGCCCAGCCAGCGTTGAAAGGCCTGTTTGGCCGGTTGATCCCAGTCATCGGAGCTGAGCAGCAACCATTCGGCTGCCTGTTCCAAAACGGCAGGGTTCAAGGCCGGATAGGCTGTTGATGTGGTCGGAGTGGATGCTGGCAGGTTGTGGCCATCACGATCGGGTTGGTGTGTCATGTCAGTCATCCATAACGCTCAGGCAGGCAACCAGGGCGCGTTTGATATGACGCTTAATGGTAATTTCGGCTACCCCCAGGCGAGTCGCAATGTCGCGGTATTTCATGCCTTCGAATTGTGCCAGTAAAAACGCTGCTTTGACGTCAGGCGTCAAGCTGTCGAGTGCTTGACTGACCAGGCAGAGCGTTTCCAGAATCAGCTCGCGTTGCTCCGGTGATGGTGCGTATACGGCAGGCTGTTCAGCCAGAGTGGCCAGCCAGGCTTGTTCAATATCCCGGCGCCGAAACCAGCTGATCAGTATGCCTTTGGCTATGGTGGTGAGGTAGGATCTGGGTTCGTTCAGTGACAGTGAACAGGGCTTGCGCAGCAGGCGCAAGAAAGTATCGTGAGCCAGGTCGGCGGACTGCTCATTGCAATTGAGACGGCGGTAAAACCATTGCCGCAGCCAGTCATTGTGATGCTTGTAGAGCTGCTGGATGTCGCTTGATGAGGTGGCAATGGGCACGAGGGTCAATCTCTGTTTTGAGCTTGTTATGTATTATATGCAAATGCAAATCTTTATCAATTGTATGGGGATGATGGTTGCTGCTTTTGGGCGTCATTACTTTGGCAACCTTTAATCAGCGGGTATTCGCTTCTGACAGACTCCTAGGCGGATATTGTGACTCTATGGGGTCACTTGCTGGTCATTGCCACTCGTGCCATCTGCCCAGTGGCGCTGACACGTCGTATAATAGCCACTCGATTTCCCCCATCTTCGTTGTTTTCAGGATCGCTTTTGTCTTCCGACCACTCTTCAGACCACACCTCCGATCACACTGTGATCGCCGAATCAACGCCTGTCACCATCGATCAGCGGGCCTTGCACCAGGCGATTGATCATTGTCTGATCCGGGATCGCTCCCGTTTGCGGCGTCAGTTGAAAGAGCTGCTGGCCAGTCAGCGGCGGCAGCAACCGCAACCGCTCGACGCGGCGCTGACCAAACTGCTGGCGGGCATTGAAACCAGCCAACAGCTGGTGGCACAGCGCAGTGACAGTGTGCGCTTGAGCTACCCGGATTTGCCGGTATCGGAACGGAAAGACGAGATTCTGGCGGCCATCAAAAACCATCAGGTGGTGGTGATTGCCGGTGAAACCGGATCGGGCAAAACCACTCAGTTACCCAAAATCTGCCTGGAGGCCGGTCTCGGTCGTTATGGCCGTATTGGCCATACCCAGCCACGACGGCTGGCGGCCCGCTCGGTGGCCCAGCGTATTGCCGACGAGCTGCACACCGAACTGGGTTCACTGGTGGGCTTTCAGATTCGCTTTACCGATCAGAGCAGTGACCGAACCCGTATCAAGTTGATGACCGATGGTATCTTGCTGGCGCAAACCCAGCATGACCGTTTTCTCAATGAATACGATGTCATCATCATTGACGAAGCCCACGAGCGCAGTCTGAACATCGACTTTTTGATGGGCTATCTGAAAAACATGTTGCCCAAACGACCGGATCTGAAACTGGTCATTACCTCGGCGACCATTGACGTCGAGCGGTTTTCTGCCCACTTCGACAACGCTCCGGTGATACAGGTGTCTGGTCGAACCTATCCGGTTGAAACCCGCTACCGAGCACTCGTTAGAGAAACGGAAGATGAAGAAGATCGCACCCTGTTTGAAGGGGTAAACGATGCGTTGGCCGAACTACGTAATGAAGACAAAAAAGGCGGTATTCCCGGCGACGTGCTGGTATTTTTGCCCGGTGAACGGGAGATCCGCGAATGTGCGGAATACCTGCGCCGTGCCAGCTTGCCTGCAACCGATATTCTGCCGTTGTATGCCCGTTTAAGTGGTTCGGATCAGCAACGGATTTTTAAGCCTCATGGTGGTCGGCGGGTGGTGTTGGCGACCAATGTTGCCGAAACGTCGTTGACGGTGCCGGGTATTCGCTACGTGGTCGATTCCGGGGTGGCGCGGATCAGTCGCTACAGTTACAAAAGCAAGGTACAGCGCTTGCCGGTTGAGGCTATTTCTCAGGCCAGCGCCAATCAGCGTGCCGGGCGTTGTGGCCGCACCTCTCCGGGCATTTGTATTCGCTTGTACGAAGAGAGTGATTTCCTCGGTCGCGATGAATTTACCGATCCGGAAATCCGCCGTACCAACCTGGCGGCGGTGATTCTGCAAATGCTGCACCTGGGTCTGGGTCGGTTGCAAGATTTTCCATTTGTTGATCCGCCGGACGAGCGGTTTATTAACGATGGTTTCACGCTGCTGCAAGAGCTGGAAGCGGTTGATAAACAACAAAAACTGACCCCGTTGGGGCGTCAGATGGGGCGTTTGCCGACCGATCCCCGATTGTCCAGAATGATGCTGGAGGCGGAGAGGCAGGGTGCTCTCAGTGAGGTGTTGATTATTGCAGCGGCGTTAACCGTGCAAGACCCTCGCGAACGCCCGCAGGACAAACAACAGCAGGCCGATGAAAAGCATCGTCTCTGGCAAGATGAAGACTCGGATTTTGTCGCATTGGTGAACCTCTGGAATGCTTATGAAGAGCAACGTCAGGAGTTGACCCAAAACCAGATTCGCAAGTGGTGCAGCAAACATTTTCTCAATTACATGCGTATGCGCGAGTGGCGTGATACCCATCGTCAGCTGCACCTGTTGTGCAAGGATCTGGGCCTGACGGCAAACACCCAGGTGGCCAGTTACGAGTCGCTGCACAAGTCGTTGCTGGCGGGCATGCTGAGCCAGATTGGCTTCAAGGGTGAAGGACAGGAATATCTGGGTGCCCGTAATCGCAAGCTGTTTGTTTTTCCGGCGTCAAGCCAGCACAAGAAAAAACCGAAATGGATGATGGCGGCAGAGCTGGTGGAAACCAGCAAGTTGTTTGCCCGCACCGTCGCCAAGATTGAACCGCCCTGGATTGAGGAAATTGGCCAGCCACTGCTCAAATACCAGTACTTTGAGCCGCACTGGCACGAAAAACGCGGTCAAGTGGTGGCGTATGAGCAAAGTATGTTATACGGCCTGATCGTCAATCCGCGCAAGCGTGTGAACTACGCGCTCAGCCATCCGCGCGAAGCCTGGGAAATATTGATTCTGGAAGGTCTGGTTGGACAAAAAATAAAGACCCGCGCCGACTTTTTACCGCACAACATCGACCTGATTGCGGAGGTCACAGAGTACGAAGAAAAATCCCGTCGGCGTGATCTGGTGATTGATGACAACTTCCTGATTGATTTTTACCAGGCGCGTTTGCCCGTAGAGATTGTCACGACCCGACATTTGGAGCGCTGGTACAGCACGGCCACTGCCGAGCAGCAAAATGCCCTCAAACTGACCCGCGAATTGCTGCTGAGTGATGCCGCCGCAGGGATCACTGACACGGATTTCCCCGCCGAGCTGGAATGGCAAGGGCTGCAATTTCCACTGAGTTACAAGTTTGCTCCCGGCACAGTGGATGACGGCGTGTCGTTAAGTGTGCCCGTGGCGATGTTGCAGCAAGTTCCATCTGCTCAAGTGGAATGGCTGGTGCCCGGTTTTGTTGCTGAAAAAATTGCACTGATCATCAAGGGGTTGCCGAAAGCCGTTCGCAAGCTGTTTGTGCCGGTGCCCAATACCGTAGAGGAATTCCTGCAAACAGCGCATGTGACCAAAGGCAGTTTGTATTCCTTGCTGGCAGCGTATCTGAATCGGATTGCGCGTCCTCGCATCGAAGTCGAGGATTTGCGCGGTATCGAGTTACCACCTCATATGCTGATCAATATCCAGGTGCTGGATGATGGCAAGCTGATGGCTCAGAGTCGCGATCTGGAGGCATTAAAGTCTGATCTGAGTGAACTCAGTAAAAGTCAGATGCAGACCATGGTGAAACACGAGCTGCAACGGGATAACGTTCAGCGTTGGGACTTTGGTGACTTGCCCGAGGCGACCCAGACTGAGGTGAATGGTCTGCAGGTGCGGGCGTTTCCTTGTCTGAAAATCGAAAACGAGCAGTTGCAGCTGACCGTCGAAGCGGATGCTGAAACCGCCAGACGCAGCCATCGCCGTGGGCTGGTGGCGCTGTTCCGTAAATCGTTGAGCGAACAGGAGCGGCTGTTAAAAAACAGTATTCAGAAAAAAATGAGTAGCCGCTGGTTGCAAGCCAAGGGGATGGGGACGCAACAATCGCTCACTCATGAGCTGGTGGAGGCCGCTTTCCAGCAGGTGTTTGTACCACTGGATGAGCCGCTGCCCTATAAAGAAGACGAATTTCAGCAACGTGTCTTGCGACGGGCAATGCTGGTTGAGCATGGCGAGCAATTACTGCTGCAATTCATCGAGTGGATGGCCTTGCGTCACAAGGTACTTAAAAGCATGAGCGGGGCCGTCAGCCTCGATCGAGCCATGGCCTACAGCGACATCAAGGTTAATCTGGAACGCTTGCTGAAACCCGGATTCATGCTTGATGCCAGCTGGGACCGGCTGAAGTGCTTCCATCGTTATCTCAAGGCCATGGAATATCGTATCGACAAGCTGCAAGGTAACTTGCCCCGTGATCGTCTCGGCATGACGGAGTACGCCTCGGTGTACGAACCCTTTGTGAAATTTACCGATGGCATGGCGCTGGATGAGCCGTCGGAGTGGACGGATTTTCGCTGGTTGCTGGAAGAGTTCCGGGTGTCGCTGTTTGCCCAGCCGCTAGGAACCCAGGAAGCAGTCTCGCTAAAACGGCTCGATAAACGCTGGCAGGAGTTGACCCGCTAATCAGGGATTGCGGGAGCTGGAAATATTGACCAGGGGGCGTTCTCAATTATTTGCCACGGCCTGTCAGGAGATTGAACGGAATAAATGTGCTGCTTAAACGCAGTATTTTGGACAACTGGGTTGAAAACTACCGGTTCGCAGGCTGTAGCCGCGGGTGCGCATAAAGCGGCGAATGTCATTGAGAAAGGGGCTGGAAGTCATTGATCACTCCTTGATCTGATGTGTATGCATATCCAGTATAATTGAAAGTTTGCCCAAATCAATGCGCGCTTTTTCAGAAGCCTTGCGCGCTTTCCCGGACGTTGTTATCGTTAAGGCATTGATACACGGAAATTTGTTGCGCAGGTTTACAGATTAATGCGCAAGGCACAAAGGAGTTAATGCGCATGCTCGCTTTCACAGAATGGACTGATCTGGAAATGGATTTTACTTCCTATTATTCAAGTAGTTACGGTGATTTCCCAGGAACCGACTTGCCCAGAAACCGCGCATGCGCACTAATAAACTGTTATACGGCACAGCACGAGCATCTGATTTTGAACCAAAGCGAGATTATATTGCCTTCCGAAAGCCCCTAATAATCTTGCAGATGATATCGATTCAATATCAGTTAAAACTCATTAAAAGAGAAAATGAAATTGATTAAAACTGATTGGAATATATTTAAAGCAAAGTTTTCAGCAAATCCACAAAATGCTTTTGAGTGGATGTGTTATCTCCTTTTTTGCAATGAATTTAGCGTGAAAACTGGCATTTTTCGCTATAAAAACCAATCGGCAATAGAAACTAATCCGATATCCTCAAATGGAGTTAATGTTGGTTGGCAAGCTAAATTTTATGACGCCGCATTATCTGGCCACAAAAATGACATACTAGATACGATTACAAAAGCGAAACGTGACTACCCCGATTTAAATAAAATAATTTTTTACACAAATTCAGAGTGGGGGCAAAACAAAGGAAAAGAACCACAAGGAAAAATAGAAGCAGAACAAAAGGCAAAGGCAAACAACTTAGAAATTGAATGGAGATGCTGTAGCTTTTTCGAATCGCTGTTTGTTGTCGATGATTGTAGCCGGATCACTTCGTACTTCTTCACTCAATCTGATAATTTATTTGGGCTTTTGGAGTCGTTTGAGTCTCATACAGGTGCAATTCTGGATGATATTGAAACTGCTATAACCTTTGGCGACGAAGATGTTTCAATCAATCGCTCTAATATTATATCTGAAATTGAAAAGTCAGATACTAGCGCTTTAATTATAAGTGGCGAAGGCGGCACAGGAAAAACAGCTTTAATAAAAGAGCTTTATGGCAATAAAGGGGGAAATGATACCTTTTATGCCCATAAGGCGACGGAATTTTCTGTTAGCAACTTGAATGAGTTCTTGTCGGGTGTTTTTTTAAAGGATTTTATTGAAGCACATGAAGGAGCTAACAATAAAACAGTTGTCATTGATTCTGCGGAACACTTAATTGCTCTAGAAAATACTGATCCTATTAAAGAGTACCTAACCAGCTTAATCAAAGCCGGATGGAGGGTGTGGTTCACCACGAGAAATACCTACCTAGATGATTTGATTTTTCAGCTATATGAAGTGTACAAAATTAGCTTTAAGCAGGTACATCTTGAGAACCTAAATGAAGATACATTATTCGAACTTGCTCAAAAGCATAATTTTGTCATTCCTGATGATAAAAAGCTCAAAGCGCTCATATTGACTCCATTTTATCTCAGGGAGTATTTAAGGCGTTATCAGGACAACAAGGGTGCAAGCTACTTTGAGTTCAAAGAGTCTCTATGGCCAAGAGTCATTGCAAAAAGATCCCCTCAACGAGAACGTTTTTTCATACATCTTGCTGAAGAAAGAGCTAATTCAGGAAAATTTTTCGTTATTCCAGATGATAGCTACTCAAATGAAACAGCAGAAAAGGCATTGGTTTCCGATGGAATAATTAGTTATGAGTCTACTCGCGGATATTTTATTACTCATGATATATATGAAGAATGGGCGCTCGATAAATTCGTTGAGAGTAATTTTTTATCCTCAGAAAATGCAGAAATATTTTTTAACAGAATACAACAGTCTTTGCCCATAAGACGCGTTTTCAGGCGATGGCTATCGGAGAAACTTAGTTCGAACAATGAAGACGTTAGTCATCTTATCGTAGAAACCTTATCGTCTCGCAATATATCCAATTTGTGGAAGGATGAAGTGTTAGTTTCTATGCTTCTATCCGACTATTCTGATTACTTTTTTAAGATTAATAAAGATTTGCTACTAGAAGACGACTTTAGGCTTCTTAAACGGATATGCTTGTTGATACGAATAGGATGCAAAGAGATAGATAATAGCTTTTTTGATAGACTTGGAGTGAGAACGCCAGATATTTTATCAATGGAATATGTAATAACCAAGCCGAAAGGAAACGGGTGGAAGTCGCTTATCAAGTTCATCAATGACAATCTCGAAAAGATAAGTGTTAATAATCTCAATTTTGTATTGCCCGCCCTCTACGACTGGAACAGCCACAACAAGTCTGGCGACGCAACTAAATATTCCAGCCTAATTGCATTATCGTTTTACAAATCGGTAATCGAAAACAACGTCTATATTAGAGATGATGGTTTTTCCAAGGAGTTAATCCTCACCATTTTGTATGGGGTAGGTGAAATTAAAAGTGAACTTGAAGTTATCATTGATGAAATTATTCTAAAAAATTGGAAGCGACATAACGATCCATATCATCTAATGAGTGAATTCATTTTAACAAAAATGGAATGCTTTAATGTCGCTATGGAAATTCCGGAAAAAGTGATCGCTCTAGCCAAATGCCTTTGGGTGTATGAACCACCAGAAAACGACGATTATTTTTATGGCTCAAGACTAGAGATAGATCATGAATTTGGTGTTGAGAATGGACATCAAGACTATTATCCCGCCAGTGCTTATCAAACACCCATATACGCCCTGCTGCAAACCAATTTAGAATTAACATTAAATTTCATTGCCGACCTAATTAATTATGCTTCAAAAAAATATGCAGAATCCAGCCTTGATAAGAGCCAGGTTGAAACAGCAACGCTATTACTAGATGATGGGAAGAAAATTGATCTACCTATTTCAAATCGTCTTTGGTGCATGTACCGAGGAACACAGGTAAACCCTGATTTACTTGAATCAATATTAATGTCTCTAGAACGCTTCTTTCTTGAGAGAGGAAAAAACACCAAATCTGAAACACTTGAATTTTATCTAAATTATATCCTAACAAGATCTGAATCTTCTGCGCTCGTGGCTGTTGTTGCAAGCATAGTATGTGCTTTTCACGAGAAAACATTTAATGTAGCCAAAACTCTATTCAGGACAAAAGAATTTTTCTTCTATGACACATCTAGAATGATGTTGGATCAAACACATAAAACTCAACTTACTTCGCTCAAAAATTTTAGCATCAACCGGATGAATGAGCTTCATGAGAATGAAAGGATAAGTGCGTGCGATCAAAAACATCGAAAAAATTCACTAGAAAATATAGCGCTTCAGTATCAGTTTTTTAGGACAGAAGAAGTGAGCGAAGAAGAATCTGAGAAAAGGCTTCGAGAAATTTGGGAAATTTGGGATATTCACTACAAAAACTTACCAGAGAAAGAACTAGAAAATCATCGCGATAAAACTTGGCGTCTATATTTAGCCCGTATGGACAAAAGGAAAATGTCGCTTGAAACCAAAGAAGTTGAAGATGGCATAACAATTGAGTTCAATCCGGAAATTGATCCAGAGCTTAGAGAATATAGTGAAAGGTCTCAGCGAGAAGCGAGCAAGCATTTTACACATTCCGGTTTAAAGATTTGGGCCGATAGTAGACTCTATAATAGAGATGACTACAAAAAATATGAGTCTTATGAAAATGATCCATTGACTGCTTTGAGTGAGGCAAAAGAAATATGGAATCAACTTTCAGAAGGCAACGTGACGGAGGAATTACAGTTTGATCGAGCTACGCCATCGTATGTATGCGCCGTGCTATTGCGGGACTTTAAAGGAAAGTTAGGTAAAACCGAGCTGGAATTTTGCAAGGAAGTCATATTTGAATACGCAAATATTGTTAACAATGATGATTACATGCACCAGATCGGCGATGGCCTTGTTCCTGGGTTATTTGTACTCCCAAGATTGATAGAAGATTTTCCGGAAGAAAAACTAACTATCAAGTTGCTATTAATCAAAGCACTAATGAGGCATGATCCAATAACGATGATGGGAGTGGACAGGATAAATTCAGTAGTCATTCAAGCTGTACAGCACTTATGGAAGAATGAACCAGAGTTCATGAAGTCGCTGTACATTGGGTATTTGGTAATTGCTCAAAAACATAGAGACGTTCGGGATCGTTTAAGACAAGAGGCATCTAATCAGCACAAATATCAAATTGATAACACTGACTTTGAACGGGAGTTATTGAAAGAATTAGAGAGTGTAGTAAAGAGTATCGAAGATGAAACCATCACGGAATCCACAGTTGACAATATTGAAAGCATAGATAACGACATATTGATAACTGCTTTTCAGCTGGCACCATTAGATGGCGAACACAAGAAATCAGCGCCCTTTGTTGAGGAGATTATTAAGATAATTTCACAGCAATTGCTTTCATGTGATAGAGAAGAACGTCTTGATTATGCTTTCAGACATGAATTTTCAAAGCACTATGCCCGCTTTATCCTTCATCTAAGTAATGGCGAGAAAGATAAATATCTTAAAAATTTTACAGATAATTTCACCTTGAGTGAAGGTGTGGCAGATATGTTAAATGAATTTGTTAGCGCTGAAGACTCATTGAATATGCCGGATTCATTTTGGTATGTTTGGAACCGATTTAAAGACCATATCGTTGATTCAATAAATAGCCAAGGTTGGCGACATGATAAAGAGCGTATAATCGAAACCTTTTTATTTGGAAGAATCCCTTGGAAGGATGAAGCAATGACATGGCATACATTTTCACCGCAGAATAGAGCGTTTTTTAGTGATTTAAGCTGTAAGATAGGTGGTGAATCATCTTTTATATATAGCATCTGTAAACTCCTATGTGGCATAGGAAGTGAGTTTTTAGATGATGGTATTTATTGGATCAGTCATGCAATAAAGACCTTTGATATCGACTTATCACAAGATAAATCAGGAAATACGCTATTTTTCTTGGAAAGATATATGAGAAGATATCTATTCAAAAATCATGACAAAGTTAGACGAACACCAAATTTACGGGCTCAGTCAATGGTGGTTCTGGATTTCCTGGTTAAGCAATATTCAATTACTGGTTATCTCCTAAGAGAAGATGTAGCTTAGCTAAAAATATTGTGGCCGATGTTTACCGAAAAACCAAAGGCCTAAATCAAATACGAAGAATATATTATTTGTAGTTTGTGTCGCTCCTATCCAGTTGCTGACAAATGGCGACATATTCACGTGCCGTATAACAAGTTGCTGCACACGGATAAATTACTCGCTGTGCTCCTAATTTACCGGTGAGCAAAGCGTTATAAGGCTCTTTAAGGTTTTTGTATTAACAAAATAGCTGTTTGTGTAATTCAATAATTCCACATAATTCAGCTATCACGATATGTGGGTTTTCCTAATCCGTATGTTGGCAGTTTCGTTTTCGGTGCCATTAATAATAAAAGTAACAGGGAAATGTTCATTCCGTTCGTTGTAGTTTCCTTGTAAGTAATATCGGTATAGACGTTAATCTTAGCGTTCTTTATTGGGTGCCAATAAGTGAGTGCATCAAAAAGTAAAGTGTAAGCGACCGGTAATCTCATCTTGAGCCCGGCGCAGCTGACGTCAGGATAGTGTCCACCTATTTTCTAGTGGACACTTAATATGAGCACTGTAAGCGTAACCAAGCCTTACCAAAAACGCCGTCGCTATTCCCCAGACTTCAAGGCCAGCATCGTCGCCACCTGCCATGAACCGGGTGCGTCCGTAGCACGCATTGCCCTGGATAATGGTCTCAACGCCAATCTGGTGCGACGCTGGATCAGTGAGTCGCGACGAACCGATAACCCGCTTACTTCAGTGCCGGCGTTCGTTCCGGTTAACCTGCCAGCCCCGCCAACTACTGCACACGGTAACCCGCGCAACAGTATCCGTATCGAGATACCCCATGTCGGTGGCGCTGTTGTCGTGGAGTGGCCTGCCGACGAGGCGCATCAGTGCGCGGCCTTGTTACGCGATCTGTTGCGGTGATCCGCATCGATGAGATCTGGCTCGCCACCGAACCGCTGGATATGCGCGCCGGTCCGGATACGGCCTTGGCACGTGTTATCCAGGCGGAACGTGTCAACGTCATTTGAGCCAGTTTTTTAAACATTACATTGCTTTTGTAATCGCCCGTGGCAACGTTGGGAAGTTCACGCCTTTTTCGATTGTCTCCTGATCAGCATCCTCTGGCACCGGATTGATGCAGACTTCGGCCGGTGGTAGCGGTACGTTTGGACGACCTTTACTGAAGCGCTCCGGGTGCTGAGCGTACATCTCGTCCAGTGCCGCTTGCCGGAGGTGAGCGATTTCAAGGTATTCCCCGCTAAACACCTGATGGGGCGTAAAACCGGCCAGGCTGCTATGGTGGTGATCATGGTTGTACCAGCGGACATAGTCCTCATTCCAATGTACCGCATGGTCGTAGCTGTCGAAGCGGCCCGGGTAGTCCGGCTGATATTTCAGGGTCTTGAACTGTGCTTCACTCATCGCGTTGTCGTTGCTCACTCGGGGGCGGCTATGACTGGCCGTCATCGTCAACTCACCCAGCAAATCCAGATAGCAGTGGGCGGTCATGGGGGTGCCACGATCCTGATGCAGCGTGAGCGTACCGGGTTGTATGTCATAACGTTCATGCGCTTCCATGATCAGCTGGCTGGACAGCGCACTGTTTTCCTTGCGTGACAGCATCCAGGCCACAATGTAACGGCTGAACAGATCCATGACCACGTACAAGGACAGGTATTCACCGCGCTTCCTGGTCGGCAGCTTGGCAATGTCCCAGGTCCAGACTTGATTGGGCGCGGTCGCCTTCAGCCGTGGAATGGCATGCGACTGGCGCGGACGCTGAAGACGGCGTTCGCCGTTGAGTCCATCGACTCGCAGCAGTCGGTGCATCGTGCTGATGGAGCACAGGTAGGTGCCTTGTTGCAGCAGGCTGTAATACACCTGCGCCGGTGGTTGATCCTGATACTCAGTGCTGCTCAATACCGCTTTTGCCTGAGTACGCTCTTCGACACTCAGGGCCCGTGGCTGTTGGGTATCCTTGCGCTTTCGTCGGTGTGGGTTCACCGGCCCGCAAAAATGATAACGGGCGCGTATGGCACGAAAGGTATTACGACAAATATCCAGCACGTGACAAGCAAGGCGTTCAGAAATACCGGAGGGTAATGGTGCCTGCAGCAACTGATTCATGACGCGTCCTCGTCGAGCATGTCCAGCAGATCCAAGGCTTTTTTTTGGAGCGTCAGGCAGCCATTCTGAATCTCGATCTGCTTGCGTAGCCGCTCGTTCTCTTTTTCGAGCTGTTCGATACGTTTTTGCTCAGCGGTCTTCTTCGGCGCGGGACCTGGGGCGGATTTTTTCAGACCCTCCAGCCCTTGTTCAGCCCGTTCCCGACGCCATTGAGACAGTTGATTGGAATACAATTTTTCACGGCGCAGCAGTTCCCCTAACTCACCATGCTGGCAGGCCTCGGCTTGCTGGATGATGGATAACTTGTATTCGGTACTGAAGGCTCTGCGCACCCGCTTTTCCAGTGCGGGACTGGGTTCAACTTTGGGATTAGCAGTGGTAGCAGGTTTTGGCATGGTGATTCTCCTGAGCGCCCTGATTTAGATGTTATCTTAAAATCCACTGGCTCAGGCTTAGGTTGACATACAGGGAGGTCTTCAGTGCTGCCAGACCACACTGTGCGTATCTGTTTGCCAACAAGCGCGGCAACCGGATGAAGGTATTGATCCACGATGGCCTGGGGATCTGGTTGTGTGCCAGGCGCCTAAATCGGGGCAAGTTCCACTGGGCCGAAGCCTGGCGCGGTGACCGAGTGAACCTGACAGACGAGCAGTTGGTTGCCCTGGCCCAGGGCCTACCATGGCAACGTATTGGTGAGGCTGGGATCATCTCAGTGTTGTAATCATATTCTGCTGCTGGTGACCATAACCCGAAGGGTGAATTCCGAGCCGGACACAGGGTTGGCATACTATTGCCATGACCCAGCAGCCTGATCTCAACCAGCTCTCCGCCAACCAGCTCCGCGTCTTGACCGCAGAGCTGATGGCCACGCTGGCGGCTAAAGATCGAGCGCTGGTGAACAGCAATACACTGAACGACAAGCTGACGCTCGAACTGGGACGCCATTGAGACAGTTGATTGGAATACAATTTTTCACGGCGCAGTAGTTCCCCTAACTCACCATGCTGGCAGGCCTCGGCTTGCTGGATGATGGATAACTTGTATTCGGTACTGAAGGCTCTGCGCACCCGCTTTTCCAGTGCGGGACTGGGTTCAACTTTGGGATTAGCAGTGGTAGCAGGTTTTGGCATGGTCATTCTCCTGAGCGCCCTGATTTAGATGTTATCTTAAAATCCACTGGCTCAGGCTTAGGTTGACATACAGGGAGGGGGAAATTGGGGTATCCACAACTATAAAGCGTCTAACTGTGTACCAAGGTAAGGACTGGGTGGAATGACCCGACACAAGAATGATCTTGGCAGAATGTACCATTTTTGGTACGTTTATGTATGACTGGCGGCAGCAGAAAGAAAGTACCTGCTGTCTTCTACCGGTCTGAGAGTGGCAATGAGCCAGTGCGGGACTGGTTATTGGGGCTATCTAAGGATGACCGGAAGGCAATCGGTGCTGATATTCAGACAGTCGAATTTGGCTGGCCGATTGGGATGCCCGTATGCCGTCCAATGAAAGACGGGCTATATGAGGTCAGGACGAATCTTGATGACGGACGTATTTCACGGGTATTGTTCTGCTTTCATGGTGGAAAGATGGTGTTGCTGCATGGATTCATTAAGAAATCGCAAAAGACACCTAAGCCAGATCTTGAACTGGCAAAGAAACGTAAAAGAGAGGTAGATCATGGCTAAACAAAATCAATTTATCGGGTCATCCCTTGATGATCTGCTTGAAGAAACGGGCGAACTCGCAGGGGTAAGCACCGTGGCGATCAAGCGGGTGATTGCATGGGAGATCACCCAGAAAATGGAAGTTGAGCATATCTCTAAAACCAAAATGGCAGAGTTGATGGATACCAGCCGTTCTGCTTTAGATCGTCTGCTTGATCCTGCCAACACCTCCGTTACGCTGCATACACTTGATAATGCAGCTCGTGCTGTAGGCAAGACGTTACGCATCGAATTATCTTAATTTTTTGGTCTTCTCGGCCAACTCAAGTAAGAGTTGGCCAAAAATTGAAGAAGCTGCTTAGCTGACATCCTTGCGCCCGAAAAAGGCATGAAAATCCTGCCTTCATCAAGCCTATAGCATTCCTCTCTCTGCAAAGCTCACACAGTCTTCTACGGATACAATCAGATGATCCAGTACCCGCACATCAAACAAGGTGAGGGCTTCCTTTAGTCGTTCTGTAATGCGAATATCTGCTTGGCTCGGTTCACTGATACCGGACGGATGATTATAGGTAAAGATTACCGCTGCGGGATTCAGGCTTAACGCTTCCTTGGCTACTTCACGCAAATACACGCTGCACCCGTCTATAGGGGAGATCTATTTAGTCGCGTAAAGCCACCGTTGCCGCAAATCATTCACATCAATGACTTCGGAATATCCTAGTGCTGCTCTATCCGGCCCATTTCCGGTCAACTCAGTAGAGATTTGGACTATTTCCAGCCCAAATTGCGTCATTCAGACGCACCTATCCCACACGGGATAAAAAGCTCCAGCGACGAGCGTTGTACACCATGTTCATCAAGCCGATTCTCAGTTCCGCTCTGGCCTGGCCGATGCAGCGCAGCATGAACTTTTTGCCGTCGCGTTTCATGTCCGCATAAACATGTTCGACACGTGCCCGAACCTGAGAGCGTTTTTGATTCGCCAGCTTGCTACGTTCAGGCATGTCTTTACCTCGGGGTTTCTTGCGGTGGATGTGGGAGCGGTAGCCCCGGTCTTTCAACATGCTTTCATTTTCTGCGCTTCGATAAGCGCTATCTGCCCAGACATCCGCGCTGCTGTTGTCGCCATCGATCAGGGCTTCGAGCTGGTGCCCATCGTGTTTATTGGCCGCAGTCGCTTCGTAGCTGCGAATGAGTTTGTGCTGTTTATCGACGCTGGTGTGATTTTTATAGCCGAAGTAGCTCTTGCCATGTTTCTTCGTCCAGGCTGCATCACGACTGGCCTGGCGCTGCTGGGCCGGAGTGCGTTCTGAAGAGGCAGGCGGTGTCGGGTCATCGTCATCTCCGTCTGACTTTTCTTGTGCTTTGCGGGCTTTTTCCTGCTGCTCTTCGGTTTTTCGCTTGGGTGCTTCAACCAGGGTGGCATCGACAATTTGACCGCCTTGAGGCCGATAACCGTGGGCTTCGATTTGCGAAAGCAAGCTGTAAAACAGTTCATCGGTGAGGTTTTTCTGGACGAGTAACTCTTCATATTTCCAGACGGTATTGGCATCGGGTACCGGATCTTCCAGCGACAAGCCCAGAAAACGCCGAAACGACAGGCGATCCAGCACCTGATACTCGACCTGCTTGAGCGACAGGTTGTAGTAGTGGCGCAGGAAAATCATTTTGAACATGAGCAGGGTGTCTGAACGAGGACGGCCCTTGTTGGATGAGCGTGGCATGCGAATCTTGCTGAGCGCAGGCCGGAAGGTAGCCCAGTCGACGAGTTTATTGATTTTGGTGAGTGGGTCGTTGTGCTGATCCAGTTTGTCGTTCAGGTCATCAAAGTCGAAGAATCCTGGCTGCATACCGTGTGACCGTTGTTATCCGAAGTCGTGTGTGGAAGTGTATCAAGAACTGATTAAATAGATGGATCCTAAAGCAGAATCAAGATACGCAGGTGGCGGAGCGGGTTTTAGATGGGATTAATGGAGCGGTTACGAAAAATCCGTCAGGCAAGGCGTTTGACCAGAGAATGACGAGTCCTTTTCAAGTCCGACAACACCGCATGTCGCGTGTTTTTTAAAAAATATTATCCCACGCTGTAAGAAACCTTGCAGACCGACGACAGAGTCATCAGTAGGCCAATCATTGGCCACTGAATGAATCCTGACCGGGTTCAGACGATTCACGTCAACCATACATAAAAAGGTACTTACGCATGAAAACGTCTATCAAATCCATGTCTGCTGTTTTAGGTGCGACTTTTCTGGCAACGATGGCGCAAGCGCCCATTGCGGCGGCCGTTGACAACCCGTTTGTTTCAACCGAGCTGGCAGCAGGTTACCAGTTGGCCGGCAAAGATGCAGAAGGTAAGTGTGGCGAAGGCAAATGTGGCGATAACAAAAAAGCCGCCATGGCCGACGACATGCATTCGGATATGAAATCAGCGACCGAAGGCAAGTGCGGTGAAGGCAAATGTGGCGACAACAAAAAAGCCGCCATGGCCGACGATATGCACTCGGATATGAAATCAGCCACCGAAGGTAAGTGCGGTGAAGGCAAATGTGGTGACAACAAAAAAGCCGCCATGGCCGACGACATGCATTCAGATATGAAATCAGCCACCGAAGGTAAGTGTGGTGAAGCCAAGTGTGGCGCGAATAAATAGTCATTACGACACCGGCCATTGTTGCTGGGGCGCTGATGCTATGCCTGATCATACTCTTCCATTTCCCGTATCCGGTGCCGGTCTTGGTTTGCGACGGGGCCTGCTGCCAGAACTGCTGGCCAGCCCGGATGCGGCGATTGATTTTATGGAAGTTGCCCCGGAAAACTGGATCGGGATTGGTGGCCGTTACGGCCGCCAGTTCCGTGAGCTGACGGAACGTTACGATTTTTTATGTCATGGACTGTCGCTGTCAATCGGCAGCCCGGCACCGCTGGACGAAGCGTTGGTGCGGCAGGTGGGTCAGTTTCTGCGTCAATACAATATCAAGGCCTACAGTGAGCACCTGAGCTATTGCAGCGATGACGGCCATTTGTACGACCTGATGCCCATCCCGTTTACGCCTGCGGCGGCCGATTATGTCGCGGAGCGGATTATGCGGGTGCAAGATATTCTCGGTCAGCGACTGATTATCGAAAATGTCTCCAGTTATCTGGAACCGGGCAAGGTAATGTCTGAGCCGGAATTTGTTAATCAGGTGCTGGAAAAGGCCGATTGTGACCTGTTGCTGGACGTAAACAATATCTACGTCAACTGTGTTAATCATGGCGGTGATGCACTGGCTTATATTCGTGCAATGCCAACGGAGCGTATTCGTTATCTGCATATCGCCGGTCATTTTGCCGAGGCGGACGATTTGCTGGTTGACACCCATGGTATGGCCGTCAAGAAAGAGGTCTGGGGCTTACTCGATGCCACTTATCAGACCCATGGGGTGATTCCGACGCTGCTGGAACGCGATTTTAATTTCCCGCCATTACACGAACTGCTGGATGAAGTCGCGATGGTGCGTTCACGGCAGGCGTTTTGGCGTGATCAGCCAGTCATCACTGCCGATGGCTGGAAATGATCATGGATACCGATGTGGATACCGATGTGGATACCGATGTGGATACCGATGTGGATACCGATGTGGCAGATTTTGAATCGATACAGCGCCAATTTGCCAATCATTTGCGCAGTCAGGGGCAGCAGCCTGCTCCAGAGCATTTATCCGAGGTTCGGCTGGCGGTTTACCGGGAGTTGTTTTTCAACAATATCAAAGGGTTTCTGGATGCTACGTTTCCGGTGTGTGCTGCTTGGCTGGGAGCTCAGCGTTGGGAACAAATCAGCCGCGATTTTTTTCGCGACCATCGTTGTACAACGCCTTATTTCGCCAAAATTAGTGAAGAGTTTTTGCACTTTCTGGAACAGGATTTCCAACCGCAGACAAGTGATCCGGTGTGGTTTTATGAGTTGGCTCATTACGAATGGCTGGAGCTGGCGGTGGATATTGCCACGGTGGCAGCACCTCCCTGTGACTTGGATGGGGATGTGGTTGAGCATATACCGGTTGCGGCAGCCGCTTGTCAGGGGTTTGTCTATCAATACCCGGTACACCGGATCGCCGCAGGTTCTCCGAGTCCATCACCGCAAACAACGGCCTTGATTGTGTATCGGGATGCGCAAGAACAGGTACGCTTTGTTGAAACCAATCCGTTGACACTGGGTTTGCTGGCGCTGCTGGTACATAATCCTGATCAACTGACGGGCAGGCAGATGGTGAAGGCCCTGCTGGATACTCAGGGACTGGCAGACTCGCCAGTGGCTCTGGAAGGCGGTTTGCACATGCTTCGCCAGTGGCACCAACAGGGGGTTTTGGTGGGCTCCCAAGCCTGATCGTTATGGCCATCGCCATTGGTGGAACAGGCCGGTACTGAAGTGCTGCTTTTTTCCCTGCCACCAAGCTGCTTTAATACCGCCCAAATGGACTGAGGGGATCATGATGCGACTTCTTCTTGCGACGCTGTTGCTGACAGCGACCAGTATGGGTCAAGCTGCAAGTGCCGATAATAATAATCCGGATCCGTGGGAAGGCTTTAACCGTCGGGTTTTTGCGTTTAACGAAGTGATGGACAAATATGTGCTGAAACCGACGGCACAAGCGTATCAGTACGTGACACCGCAAGATGTTGACGACTCGGTGAGCCAGTTTTTCTCCAACATTGGTGATGTATTGGTGGTTGTAAACGATATTGGCCAGCTCAAGTTTGGTCAGGCGGCATCGGATTCTGGCCGTTTTCTGATTAACACTACCGTCGGCTTTTTTGGCTTTTTTGATGTGGCGACGCATATTGGCCTCAAAAAGCACAATGAAGACTTTGGCCAGACGTTAGGCTATTGGGGCGTGGGGACCGGTCCGTATCTGGTGTTGCCTTTTCTGGGGCCAAGCAACTTGCGCGACACGGGTGGTCTGGCGCTGACCTGGAGCACTAGCCTGGGCAGTTCTGAAGTCGGTGCGACGACGACCGATGACTATTCATTGATTGCCCTGCAACTGGTTGACCTGCGTGCCGATCTGATTTCGTCTGAAAGCCTGATTACTGGTGACAAGTACATTTTTTTACGCAGTTTCTATTTGCAACGACGTGAATATCTGGTGAACGATGGTGTTACCGCCGACAGTTTTGGTGATGATTTCGACGACTTTGATGACGAAGAGTGGGATGACGACTGGGATGAGGATTGGGACAAGCAAGAGCAACCTGCAGCTCCGACCGGTGATACTTATTCGATGTGATCCACGCTGATCTGGTGATCGGATTGTGGTGATCGGATTGTGGTGGCCCAGATGATATAAAAAAGCCCCGGAGTGGTACTCCGGGGCTTTTTTGGTTTTACGTCAAACAGGGGGTGATTACAGGGCGCTTATTTAGCCTGTCTGCGTTTGGGTAACACGTTTTTCAGCTTCTCATGCATGGTCAGTATGGCAGTCTCGGTTTCGTCCCAGCTGATACAGCCGTCAGTGACTGATTGGCCATATTCCAGCTCATCCAGATTGGCAGGAATATTCTGGCGACCGTGCTTGATGTTGGACTCTACCATCAGGCCAATAATGGACTGGTTGCCTTCCAGTATCTGGTTGGTGACGTTTTCCATCACCAGTGGCTGTAATGCCGGATCCTTGCTGGAGTTCTCGTGGGAGCAGTCAATCATGATGTTCTGGGCCAGTCCGGCTTTGGCCAGTGCCTGTTCTGCCAGAGATACGTTGACCGAGTCGTAGTTTGGCTTGCCACCGCCACCGCGTAAGACGATATGGCCATAGGGATTGCCCTGGGTGGTGACAATCGCGACCGAACCTTGCTGGTTGATACCGAGGAAGCGGTGCGGGTTGGCGACCGACATCAGTGCATTGGTGGCGACCGAGAGGCTGCCATCGGTACCGTTTTTGAAACCGACGGACGAGGATAACCCTGACGCCATTTCACGGTGAGTCTGGGATTCGGTGGTACGCGCACCAATGGCAGACCAGGTAATCAGGTCTTGCAAATATTGCGGTGAAATCGGGTCAAGCGCTTCGGTCGACAACGGCAGGCCCATTTCGGACAAGTCCTGCAGCAGGCGGCGGGCAATATGCAGACCTTCTTCAATCTTGAAGCTGTCGTTCATATAGGGGTCATTGATAAGACCCTTCCAGCCGACGGTGGTGCGTGGCTTTTCAAAGTAGACACGCATCACCAGATACAGGCTGTCGCTGACTTTTTCAGCCAGCGCTTTCAATCGGGCGGCATAGTCTTTGGCGGCGTCAATATCGTGGATAGAGCAAGGGCCGATAACAACAAAAATACGGTTGTCCTTGCGATCCAGAATGTCACGGATTACCTGGCGGCCTTCCTGTACGCAGCTGACGGCAGCTTCGGAAATGGGCATTTCCTGTTTTAACTGATCTGGTGTGATCAGGGTGGTAATCGACTCTATGTTCAAGTCTTCGACGCGAGTATCTGTCATAAAAATCCTGGTGATGGTTGAATCTTGTTTATTTGGAGCAGATCGCTTTACTGAAAAAGATGGCTAGCTGCGATGGGGCCGGAGGCATTTTTGGCGGTGGCCCTGTTATAATCCAGGTGATTATGACAAATGCAGCCCAAAAAGCACATTCAGTAGATGAACCTGGCGTATTGCGGATGGGATTGCCCATGTGGTTTTTACCACAATGGAAAGGGCAATTGCTCTCGACCGATCAATCCAGTACCACGGCATTGGCGGAATACAGCCAGGTCTTCCAGTCAGTGGAGGGTAATACGACATTTTACGGTTTGCCGGAGTCGGTACGTCTCAGGCAGTGGCTGGATTTAACCACGGATACATTTCGTTTTTGCTTCAAACTCCCCCGTACAATCAGCCATACACCAGACCTGGTGGCGGCATTGCAAGGGCTGCCAGGTCGCGATCTGGCGGCTTTTATTGATGTAATACTGGCACATGCGCCAGATAAACTGGGTGTGCTGATGTTGCAGCTTCCGGGGCAGTTTGATGCCTCCCGAACCGGGCAGTTGCTGGAGGCTCTGGATCTCTTGCTGGGCGGCAGCTTCAGCGCTGGATTACCACTCCGTGTTGCCGTTGAATGTCGCCACCGGTCGTTTTTCGATAAAACGGATCATGAACCACGTTTGTTGCGAGCACTGTCGGATCGGCGGGTTGACCGGGTGGTGTTTGATACCCGTGGGCTGATGGCTGATCAGGGCACTGCCGCTGCGTTACTGGACGCCCAGTCTAAAAAGCCTGCCATGCCAGTACATCCGATTGCTACCGGTGATTGTCCGGTCGTGCGATTTATAGGTCATCCTCGTTATGAAGACAATCTGCGCTATTTTCAGCAGTGGCAGCAGAAGTTGACCCAATGGCAGCAGCAGGGAAAGTCTCCCTATATTTTCTGGCACACAGTCGGCAACCACGATGTGCCGCAGGTACACCGACGCCTGATGGCAGACTACTGGCATCAAGCGGTAACCTGGCCGGGGGAGCAAGGCATCAACCAGACCGCCGATTTGTGGGGTTGAGGAAAAAAGTCACCGTCCTGTGTATTGGCTGTCAGAACAACGCATATTTAATGCCTAGCCCGAACAGCAGGCTGGCAAGCAGGCTGCGCAGAATATTTTCCGGAATGTGTCGCGCCAGACGACTGGATACCTGTATTGCGGGAATAGAGCCAATCAACAGGGCACCTAATAACATAAAATCAATGTTACCCAGATAAAGATGTATCAGGCCTGCCGCAAGGGTAAGTGGAACGGCGTGGGCGATATCGGTGCCAACGACATTGGTTGAGCGCAGTGCCGGGTAAAGAATCATCAGGATTGCTGTGCCAATAGCTCCTGCTCCTACTGACGACAGCGTCACCAATACACCCAGAATAACCCCCATGGCGATGGTCAGGTGGCCGATGCGAGTCGGGTTGTCGCCAATCAGGCGGCTGGACCAGTGCTGGAGAGTAGTACGGAATACGATAGTGCAAGCGGTAAACAGCAACATGGCACCCAGAACATTGGTCAGAATGTGGCTGTATTGCTCGGGATCGTCAAAGAATTGGTCCAGTACCACACCTGTGATCAGGGCTGCGGTTATACTGCCGACAGCCAGCTTGCGCAGAATGCTCCAGTTCACATGGCCTTGCCGGTGGTGGGATATTGCGCCAGAGGCCTTGGTGATTGAGGCATACATCAGGTCAGTGCCAACCGCGATGTGGGCTGGAAAGCCAAACAGCAGTAGCAACGGCGTCATCAGTGCGCCACCGCCGATGCCAGTCAGACCAACAATAAAACCGACGCCAGCGCCGGCGAGGATATATAACAGAATGTCCATGTTGTGCGGTCTACACTGCCGGTAACGGAAAGAAGGTGAGTTGGTACTCTAACCGGCTACCTTCTATACTTAAAAAGAATATTTAATTATATTTTTATAACTCAATACCTGGGGGAGGTAGCATGAAGCTGCAACAGCTCAAATACATATGGGAAGTAGCCCACCACGATCTGAATGTTTCTGCCACGGCCCAGGTGTTGTATACCTCGCAACCGGGTATCAGCAAGCAGATTCGACTGCTGGAAGATGAGCTGGGCGTTGAGATATTTGCTCGCAGCGGCAAGCACCTGACCCGTATTACCCCGGCAGGGGAAGCAATCCTTGCCGTTGCGGGAGAAATTCTGCGCAAGGTCGAAGGCATTAAACAGGTCGCCCAGGAATTCAGCGATGAAACCAAGGGATCACTGACGCTGGCAACAACGCACACCCAGGCACGTTATGCGTTACCGGAAGTGATTCGGGTCTTTATGCAGCAGTATCCTGAGGTTACCCTGCATATGCATCAGGGAACACCGATGCAGATCGCTGAAATGGCGGCCAATGGCACCGTGGATTTCGCCATTGCCACAGAAGGTATGGAGCTGTTCAGTGATTTGATCATGATGCCTTGTTATCGCTGGAATCGCAGTATTCTGGTGCCCGCCAATCACCCGCTGGCGCAGTTCAAACGACCATCGCTGGAACAGGTGGCCAATTATCCGCTGGTGACCTATGTGTTTGGTTTTACCGGGCGTTCCAAGCTTGATGATGCGTTCAAGAGTCGTGGCCTGACACCACGAGTGGCGTTTACTGCGGCTGATGCCGATGTCATCAAGACTTATGTGCGTTTGGGTGTGGGAGTCGGCATCGTTGCCAGCATGGCTCTCGATCCAACGCTGGACAAGGATCTGGTGGCTATCGATGCCAGCCATCTGTTTGCTCCCAGCGTCACCAAGATCGGCTTTCGCAAGGGTACTTTTTTGCGTGGTTTTATGTACGACTTCATTTCCGGTTTTGCTCCGCATCTGACCCGTCAGTTGGTCGATGAAGCGGCGCAATGCAGTAACAAGAATGAAGTGGGAGACGTATTCAAGGCGATCAAACTGCCGGAAGCCTGAATCCAGTTGTCATACCTTCGCCGCGTCGGCCTTGCTCCGCTGAGGCGGCGATGGCTCGGTCAGCCTTTGCTGATGATATTGCCGCCGTGCAGTCCACATTCTTTGTGGGTTTCTTCTTCCCACCACCAACGGCCTTCACGTTCATGCTGGTTTGGCAGCACAGGACGAGTGCAAGGCTGGCAACCAATACTGACAAAACCACTGGCGTGTAACGGGTTGTAGGGCACATCAAACATCCTGATGTATTCCCACACCTGCGCTGATGTCCAGTGGGTCAGCGGGTTGTATTTGATTAATTCGCCGTGTTGGCCAGGTGAGGCGTCGACCTCAATCATTTCGATATTGCTGCGGGTGCCGGGGCTTTGATCGCGACGCTGGCCGGTAATCCAGGCATCCAGAGTGGCCAGCTTGTTTTTCAGAGGCTGGATTTTACGGACGCCACAGCATTCCTGGTGGCCATCCTCAAAGAAGCTGAACATGCCTTTTGCGGTCGTTAATGCCTGCAGTGACTGCTGCTCGGGTGTCTGCACCTGAATTGTGATGCCGTAGTGCTTGCGTACGGTCTCGATAAATTCATAGGTCTCGGGATGCAGACGGCCGGTGTCGAGTGTGAAAATCTGAACATCGCGACGAAGTTTGACTGCCATGTCGATCAGCACAACGTCTTCGGCACCGCTGAACGACACGGCGATCGCATCGTGCTGCTCAAGGGCGTAGCGAATCAGGTCTTTGGGACGTTGACTGGCGTACTCTGCATTAAGTTGTGTGAAATCTGTCATCTTGCTGGGCCGCTGATTATAGAAAGTATAGGGAAATGCTAGCACGCTATGTTTAGGTCAAAAAATACTAATAAAGAATATTGTTATTTCATTCTGGTTCTAAACGAGCCTGAAACCTTGTTTCTGGGTTGTCTTGGGTTGGTTGATGCTGTGTCCAGTATGCGCGGGAAGCGCTACCGGCGTCGAGGTTCTCAGGCTCCGGCGGGTTGTGTTGTGATGACCAACTGGCTAGAGTACGGCGCCTTAAAATACCCTGAAAAACTTCCTAGAATCGCGGAGATATCATGGAAATCGCATGTTTGGACCTTGAAGGTGTTCTGGTTCCTGAAATCTGGATTGAATTTGCCAATAAAACCGGGATTGAAGAGTTGAAGGCCACAACTCGCGATATTCCTGATTACGACGTGTTAATGAAGCAGCGGCTTGGTTTGCTGAAACAACATGGTCTGAAAATCCAGGATATTCAGGCCGTGATTGCGACACTGTCGCCACTGGAAGGCGCTGCTGAGTTTGTTGACTGGCTGCGTGAGCGTTTTCAGGTAATTATCCTGTCGGACACTTTTTACGAATTTTCTCAGCCACTGATGCGCCAGCTCGGTTTTCCGACGCTGTTCTGCCACCGACTGATAACCGACGCCGTTGGTAACGTAGTGGATTACAAACTGCGCCAGGCTGATCCCAAGCGCCAATCCATTCGTGCCTTGCAAACGATCTACTACCGCACGATTGCAGCGGGTGATTCCTACAACGATACCACCATGCTGGCTGAAGCCGATGCGGGTATCCTGTTTCATGCGCCACAGAATGTGATCGATGAATTTCCACAATTCCCTGCAGTTCACACCTTCGAAGAGTTGAAAAAAGAGTTTATCAAAGCCAGTAATCGCGAACTGAGCCTCTGATTTGTCATTTTAGAGGGGGCGGAATTTGATGGTGGATATTCCGTTTCCCCTTTTGTTGCAATTGGTGAATATACCGTTTCGTATCTGGCGGTAGTGCCCGATCAATATCGGCAGTTATCAATAACATGACCGGTGCATCAGTCATTCTGGAAAAGCCTATTTTGTCGTGGCTTGATCTGCTGGATCGTTTTTCGGCACTGCCAATATTCTATTCGAATTTTATATATCCCTATACGGATCTCCATATGTCAATCGATGTCGGGAGATGATTGTCTGAAGCGGAGGGGTGTTTGCCTGGCATTCAGCAGTCCCGCCCATGACTGCATGGCTAAGAAGGTAGAGCGAAGCAGGCGGCCAGAGCCTGGAGCTGTACAGGATTAAGCAGGATTAAATAGATACAAATGGTGTTGCCTGATGAATTTGTCGCTAATGGGCAGTGTGGTCGTATTGATTCGTGAATATCATTTTTTGATAATTGAAAAGTGGGTGGTTTGGTAGCACAATCATCTAACACGTAACAGTCTGGCGCAAACTTGATGAATTCTGGATTGTGTCTATGCTGGGTATTTGTAGCGATGATCTCATTGTGTGAAAGCATTATAATTGCGATAAACTCTGGCGAGTACCGGTGATTTCCATTATGAGCAAGGTGTCGATTACATTTTTTGTAAATATTTGTTCTTCTTTTGCTGATGAGTGAGAAGCGGGTTTTGAATATGTATCGGCAGTGGCTGATTTTAAATAGGAATACAGAGCGATTGTCAGCGGATGTGACAAGGAAGGCGGCTGGATTTTTATTGTTGTTGGTCTGTTGTTCTCTGGCGTCGACGGTGCTGGCTGAAGTGGTGACGGTCTCCAAAAGCCAGACGCATCTGGAAGACTATCAGACCTATGATCAGCCCAATACCTACGTCGTGGATGAAAATCCAATGGCTCGCCATAAATTCAAGGCTGATCGTCTTGAAGGTAAACGTGGCCAGGAAGCGGTTCTGGTGATTCAGACAGAGAAAACGGCCAGTCCTCGGCCAACGGTTGCGCCGGTTGTGCGCAGTACACCCGTCAAGGTATCTGCGACCTCTACACCTGTTACAAGTACTGCAAAAAAAACGGTTGCAGCCAAAAAAGCGGATCCCTCGCCTGCGCCGACGGCGCTGCCGGTTATCAAACGCAAAAGCAGTTTTGAGTTACCGGTTCCTCCTCCAGAGTTATCCGGGGTCGCCACCGGAAGCGACGCGACGATGGATTCGACTCCTGCAGATGTGCCTGTCAATAGTTATGCGGCAAACGCGCCTGGTATTCAGGATTCTGCTGTTGATAGCACCGGGGTTGAGCCGCGTGTTTTCGCTGAACAATCCCCGGGGGCTGTGTCTGACGGTGCTGACAGTACCGCTGATATGATTAAGCCGCATGGTTCGGAAAATCCGGTAACGGGTGATGAATTGATGGAAATTCTCGCTGGTAGTGTGTATCAGCCGGCAGTCAGTCCGATTGCCAGCGAAACCCGTCATGAAACCAGCCAGGTTATCAAGCTGTTGCCACCCGAACAGATGAAGCAGCTACAGTCCCGGCAGTCGCTTCAGCGTCAGGAAGTGGTGGAGTTACAGGGCAGTCAATCCCTCGGGATGGTTGATGGCCAGGACATCGGTCATCAGCAAGCAGCAAAGATTTCTTATTTACCCCCCGAAGCACTGGAATCTGATCGCCAGTTTTCGGCGGTGAAAACGACCTCGGTATCAGCCAATACGCCGCGAGGTTATGCCAGCTCGGAGATCGTGGAGGTAGCACCTACCCCTTCCGGAGAGCTGGTGACAAGGGCCGGTTCCCGGACTGATAGCGGTATGAGCCGATTGCCAGTCTCTACCGTGACCAGCAGAGGAATAATTCCGACTCCGGCAAGCAGTTTGACGTTCAGCCGCAAGACGCCGGTGACGGAAACATTAACAAAGGATACGGCAACGGCAGCGAAGGTTGTGCCCTCAGTGGCGGCTCCGCCGAAGGAGGTTCCCGTTGATTTACCTCGCTGGAATCCTAATCGTGACCTGAATAATCCGGGTGCGTCTGCTGTCAAGTCACGGGATTCAGGGGTTGCCAGCAAGGCTGAGCCGGTACAAAAAACGGTGCCAGACAAGCAAGCCGTCAGTCAACCTGCACCGGTAAAGCCAGTGAAAGCTGATCCTGGTGCTTCCCGGGGCGCCGCGTTATCAAGTACAGCGATCAGTAAGCAGGATTCTGTGATGCAGATTATGACGCGAGAAGGTAGCGGCCAGGTTGTCTACCGCTCCGGTCAGTAATCTGCCAAAACCTCCCTGTTAATCTGCGCTCCATACGGACTTCGGCTGTTTAACCATCTTCACCCGTTTAACTTATGGTATCCAGAAGCTGTTGTACCTTGCTGAACAGCTCGTCGTACTCTCCGGCGGCAGTCGAGTCCTTGACCACGCCGCCGCCTGCCCAGCACTCCGCCCCTGAGGGTGTGGCTACAACAGAACGAATCAGAATGTTGAAATCGGCCACCCCCTGATCGCTGAAGTAGCCGAAAGACCCGCAATACAGCCCTCGTGAATCGGGTTCCAGCTCGCGGATAATTTCCATGGCGCGCTTTTTTGGTGCTCCGGTGATCGAGCCACCAGGAAAGGCGTTTAGCACGGCTTCCAGAGGCGAGATTTCCGGTTTTATCTCTGCTCTGATAGTGCTGACCATATGGTGCACGTTGGCGTGGGATTCGATATCAAACATCTTCTCAACCTGAACGCTGCCGGTTACCGCAGAACGTCCCAGGTCATTACGCAACAGATCTACAATCATCAGGTTCTCGGCCTGATTTTTTTTGCTGTCGGCCAGCCATTGGCGGTTGGCCAGATCCTCGCTGGCTGTCTTGCCTCGGGGTGAGGTGCCTTTTATCGGGCTGGTGACCATGTGTTGCTGGTGGATTTTGACAAACCGCTCAGGGCTGACGCTGAACAGAGTCAGGGACTGACCACGAAAGTAGCAGGAGAAAGGCGCGTCGAACTGTTCCAGTAATTTGGCGGGTGATATCGCGGTCAGGTTGTCATGACAGCGGAAGGGCATGGTCAGATTCACCTGGTAGACATCGCCCGAGACAATATAATTCTGCACCTGATTGAATGCCTGCTGGTATTCACTGGCATCCCATTGCGGTTGCCACTGATATGTGTCCGTAGTGTCGGTCGTATTGCTGTTGGTAATACAGCGCGCGCGCGCCTGGTTGAGCTGTTCGAGAATGGCGCCGCACTCTGTTTCGGTGCACGGCCTGGGACTGCGGAGCATGACGGTATCTTCGGCAAAGTCGAGTAACAGGCTATGAGGGTAATAGTGGAATTCGGCCAGCGGATGTGGCGGCTGAGATTGTGTCGACCGGTTGTCGGATGGATGGATTCCTGCGACTGTCCAGCAGCCAGCAGCGTAGGAGAAATAGCCCATCCAGCCGCTGATAAACCCTTCGTTGTCTGGCGTAGCCGGATTGGCTGACGCTGCCTTGATCTGGTCGGCTTCGAGTGCTTGTTTCAGTTGCCGCCATTGGTGGTCGTTGCTGGCGGAGAGCACTCGTGTGGGGGCATAAGCCAGCACCGCCCAGCAGGGTCGGGCAGCCTGTTGTTGACCACTGGTGCCGCTGTAGATCAGAGCGGAGCCGGGCAGCTGCTGGCAACAATGCAACAGCTCGCGGGCGGAAAATGGCAACAGGTAGGTTGTATACGACGCTGTGGCGCTGGGAGGGCTGGACATTGGCGCGAAAGTTTCCCGATCAGTCAGTGTGTAGGGGAGTAGCGGTCATTATCCGGCGCATTCCCCCTGGTTCACAACCCTGGCATTGCTCAGAAACGCTCGTTAGACTGGCGCTGTCCTTCACATGCACTGTGCTCGTTAGTCGATGTGTTGCCGGAATTATTGTTGTGTCAGTTATCAGTTATCAGTTATCAGGTCAATTGTGGAAAAGCACCCCGTTAATATTCGTACTGCCAGTGTCAATCAACATGCGTTGTTGTTGCAATGCGCGAACAATCCCGGTGGACGGCGGCTTGTTTTGCTACACGGTGCCGGTATTGCGGGTGAATTAACCTGGACTTACGTGGCCAATTATCTTGCTGGCTGGAGTGAAATCCTGATCCCGGATTTTGCCGGTATGGGCAAGTCATCCTTTCTTCACTGCGTTAAGCCGACGGTGGATGACTATGCTGGTCAGATCGACGAGCTGCTCACGGCGCTGGATTGGTGGGATGCCGATATTGCCGGTTACTCGTTTGGCGGTATGGTCACCACTGAGCTGGTGAAACAGCATGCCTTTGGTTTGTTGTACCTGCTTGAACCGGCGTTGCTGTCTGGCAACGATGCCGCCGGTTTGCTGGCTCGGGAAGCCCGTTATGCCGGGCTGGAACAACGTTTTCTGGATGGAGACGAAGGCGCCTATCTGGATTTTCTCGACGCGGTATCTCCCAATCGTCGGCGTAATCCGACGGCGGATCGTGTCGCGGTCAAACGTTTGCAGGTCAACCAGCAGGGTTTGTGTCAGGCGCTGGGGGCGGTCAGTGAATCATTGGGTCGCCAACGTGAGTATTATCTGGACTGGACTTCGCCGTTGCCGGGTATGAGTCTGGTCGGAGAGTTAAGCTCGCCGGATATGCAGCAACGACAGCAGCGGCTGGAGCAGCAAAGCCCGGACTGGATCGCCCAGGGGATTGCCGGGGCCGATCACAGTCTGGTGTTTACCCATCCGAAGCAGGTGGCCCGGCTGATGAATGATCGTCTGGCGATGCTGATATAGCCTTGCTGTTGTAGCGCTTGGTATTTTGCCACCTCTGGAATCAGGATCGTAATCGACGCTGCAGGCCGGTCTCGGCGAGAATACGGGTGGAAATTTCCTCAATCGACTTGTCGGTGGTACTGATAAACGGGATTTGTTCACGCTGATACAGGGTTTCCACTTCGTCGACCTCGTGATAACACTGTTTCAACGAGGAATAACGGCTGTTTGCCCGGCGCTCATTACGAATTACCGACAGCCGATCCGGGTCGATGGTCAGCCCGAACAGCTTGCTGCGATAGGGTTCAAGACTTTTGGGTAAGCGTAAATCGGCCATGTCCTCTTCAGTCAGCGGGTAGTTGGCCGCCTTGATACCGTATTGCATGGCCAGATAAAGACAGGTCGGGGTTTTGCCGCAACGGGATACGCCGACCAGAATGACATCAGCGGTTTTGTAATGGCGAGTACGAGCGCCGTCGTCGTTATCCAGGGCAAAGTTCACGGCGTCGATGCGTGACAGATAGCTGGTGTTTTTGGCCGAGTGGGACATGCCGACGCTGTAAGAAGACTCTACTTCAAGTGCCTGCTCCAGCGGTTTCAGAAAAGCATCAAAGATGTCGATCTTCAGTCCTTCGGCAGTGTCGATGACCTGCCGAATGGTCTTGTCGATGACGGTATCGAAAATAATTGCTGGCTGGCCGCTCTTGCGCGAGTCGGCGTTGATCAGGGCGACAGCCTGCTCTGCTTTTGTCACGCTATCAATATAGGGCAGCGTTACACGCTCGAATTCAATCTTCTCAAATTGGGCCAGCAGACTGTTGCCCAGCATTTCGGCAGTAATGCCGGTGCCATCAGAAATAAAGTAGGCGTATCGCTTCATATGGAAATTTGTTTTACCTGCACTTAGTATTACGCGCGCTTGCCCCGGCCCTGGTCCAGGTTGAGTCGCTGATTACTTAAATAACACCAGACGATGATCTGCATCAGTAGACTGCAAGGGTTTCGGCAACACCGATAACCTCGATTGCCCGGAAGCAGCATAAAAGGGTTTATCTGAACCCGTTAGGCACCGCAACCCCAAAGTGGTGTTTTTACCGTCGAAGGCACCACAAGTGTGTTCGGCGGGTTCAGCAGGCTCATAAAGCACGCGATGGTACAGGAGAACAACATTGACTGACTATGTACTTTGGTTTGATCAGGTAGGTATGGGTGACGTGGAACGCGTTGGCGGAAAAAACGCGTCGCTCGGAGAAATGATCAGCCACCTCGCCAGTTCAGGCGTTACCGTTCCGGGTGGCTTTGCTACCAGTGCCGATGCCTATCGGGAATTTCTTTCCTATCAGGGATTGGCGGATCGTATCAATGCCGCGCTGTCTGATCTGGACGTTGATGATGTCCGTGCGCTGGCGGAAACCGGTGCCGCTATTCGCAGCTGGATTCTGGAAGCACCGTTGCCACCACCGCTGGAAGCCGCCATTCGTGAATCTTACATCACCCTGCAAGCAGGCAACGAGCAGATGGCCGCCGCAGTGCGCTCATCGGCCACGGCAGAAGATCTGCCAGATGCGTCTTTTGCCGGTCAGCAGGAAACTCATCTGAATATCGTTGGCATCGGCAATGTGCTGCATGCGGTGCGGGATGTGTTTGCCTCGCTGTTTAATGACCGGGCGATTTCTTACCGGGTGCATCAGGGCTTTGACCACAGCAAAATCGCGTTGTCTGCCGGTATTCAACGTATGGTGCGCAGCGAGACCGCCTCCAGCGGTGTGATGTTCTCGATTGATACGGAATCCGGTTTCGACCAGGTAGTGTTTATTACGTCATCTTATGGTCTCGGTGAAACCGTGGTGCAGGGCGCGGTTAACCCGGATGAGTTTTATGTTCACAAGCTGAATTTACGCGAGGGGCGGCCCTCGATCCTGCGTCGTAACCTGGGTGCCAAGGCCATCAAGATGGTTTACAACGCCTTCGCCAGTGTGGGGCAGTCGGTCGAAACCTTGCGGGTAGACCGGGAGTTGCGCCAGCAATTTTCAGTGACCGATGCCGAAGTGGAAGAACTGGCGCGGATGGCACTGACCATTGAAGAGCACTATGGTCGTCCGATGGACATCGAATGGGCCAAAGACGGCGATGACGGCAAATTGTACGTGGTGCAGGCACGTCCGGAAACGGTCAAAAGCCGCACCAGTAAAACCGTGATGGAGCGTTATTTACTGAAAGAAACCGGCATCGTGCTGGCTGAAGGACGCAGTATTGGCCACCGGATTGGTTCTGGTCGGGTGCGTATTCTGAACGACATCGATGAAATGGATCAGGTTCAGGAAGGCGACGTACTGGTTGCCGACATGACAGACCCGGATTGGGAGCCGATTATGAAGCGCTCTGCGGCGATCGTCACCAATCGTGGTGGTCGCACCTGTCATGCCGCCATCATTGCTCGCGAGCTGGGCATTCCAGCCGTGGTTGGCTGCGAAGATGCCACGGAACGTCTGAAAGATGGTCAGGAAGTGACGGTGTCCTGCGCCGAGGGCGATACCGGTTACGTGTATGACGGCGCACTGGATTTTGATATTCGCACCAACAGTGTCGATTCAATGCCGGAGCTGCCGTTCAAGATCATGATGAACGTGGGTAACCCGGATCGGGCCTTCGATTTTCAGGGGCTACCGAATGCCGGTGTTGGCCTGGCGCGGCTGGAGTTTATTATCAACCGCATGATCGGAGTGCACCCAAAGGCGCTGTTGAACTTCGATAACCTGCCAGAAGATCTCAAACCTACGGTTCGGCGACGTTTTGCCGGATATCCCGGCCCGGTCGATTTTTACGTTGAGAAGCTGGTGGAGGGTATTTCTACCCTGGCCGCTGCTTTCTGGCCCAAGCGGGTGATTACCCGCTTGTCGGATTTCAAATCGAACGAATATGCCAATCTGATTGGTGGCCGCCTGTACGAGCCGGAAGAAGAAAACCCGATGCTGGGCTTCCGTGGTGCTTCCCGTTATATCTCGAAAAACTTCCGCGACTGTTTCGAGCTGGAATGCCGGGCGATGCGCAAGGTTCGTGACGAAATGGGCTTTACCAACGTCGAGATCATGGTGCCGTTTGTGCGCACACCGGGCGAAGCAGAACAGGTGGTTGGCCTGCTGAAAGACAATGGTCTGGAACGCGGCAAAAACGGTCTCAAGCTGATCATGATGTGTGAGCTGCCAGCGAACGCCATCCTGGCGGATGAATTCCTGCAGTACTTTGACGGCTTTTCTATTGGCTCCAACGATTTGACCCAGCTGACACTCGGACTGGATCGTGATTCCGGTATCATTGCCCATTTATTTGATGAACGTAATCCGGCCATCAAGGTGTTGCTGGAAAATGCCATTCAGGCCTGTAAGCGGCAGGGAAAATACGTCGGGATTTGCGGTCAAGGGCCATCCGATCACCCGGACTTTGCGCGCTGGTTGATGGAACATGGCATTGACAGCGTGTCGTTGAACCCGGATTCGGTCATGGATACCTGGTTTTTCCTCGCCGACAAGTCACAACCGTAGCGCCAGACTGACGGTTATCCTTACCGCAATATGTACCCCCGGTCGCTGGTGATCGGGGTTTTGGAGATTCCCCCGCATGAAAAGCAGCAGTGAGCTGTTTCCGGTGACGCTGGCTCGGGCTGATAACCTGGCCGGTTTTACCGATGATGTCTATCTGGTCAAACACAACCTCGACAAGGATCGCAGCGTTGAGGTAGCGGTGACGCATTTGTCGCCAGGCAGTTATGAAACATCTCCCGCCCGTGATGGCCGTCGCCCTCCCGTGGTTTTATTACACGGTTCATTTACTAACCGCAGTTTCTGGCTGACAGTGGATGGTGAGGGGCTGGCTGCCTGGCTGGTGCGGCAGGGGTTTGATGTCTGGCTGATGGAGCAGCGTGGCCACGGTTTGTCGCCGCGTAATAACGACTACACCGGTAACACCTCTCAGCAGTACGCCTGTTGCGATGTACCTGCGGTAAATGATTTTGTCTGCGAAAAAACCGGTGAATATCCCGCCTGGATCGGACATTCCCTGGGGGGCGTGGTGCTGGCAACCGCCATTGCAGCGGGTAAGTTACGCCCCGACAACTGCGCCGGGGTGATGTCCTTCGGTGCTCAGATACTGAAACGCCCATGGTATTTATGGATGCCGTTAGGGTCACTGAGTTTACGTACCCTGATGTCAATCAAGGGTGAGCTGGATGGCCGCAAGATCGGTATTGGCCCTGAAAATGAACCGGCCGGTATTGTTAACGAATACCTTGCCCGCCAGGCTATTTTTGGCAAATGGCAGCTGGAAAATATAAAGCAGCCGTTATTGCCTGCCTGGCGTCAGGCCAACGTACCGCTACGGATGTTTGCCGGGGCGGGCGATCGCATCGACCCAGCCAGCTGTTGCCGTCGATTCTATGAACACTATGGTTCAGACGCCGGTATCGAAGTGGCCAAGTCTATGACGTTACTGGGTGTCGAAAACGGCTTCAGCGAAGACTATGATCATCTCGGGATGGTTATCAGCCCGGCGGCTCGGGACGAAGTCTGGCCGTTGGTAGCAAGCTGGCTAGGAGACCTGGTAGCGCTACCAGGTGCTCCGGTGGCGACCAGTGAGCCAGAGCCCGCTGAATACTGAGCCAGCAATCAAGGCACTGATCTCCACCCAAAGTGGTCTGGACGACGGTGCCTTTCATGGTGTTTGATAACCTCCACACTTAACAGGAGACCACCGCATGACTCACTATCTGACCCCCGACCTGTGCGATGCCTACCCGGAACTGATTGAAGTGGTTGAACCCATGTTCAATAACTACGGCGGCCGCGACAGCTTTGGTGGTGAAATCGTTACTATCAAGGCCTTCGAAGATAACTCCAGGGTACGTGAGCTGGTTGCCACCGATGGCAAAGGCAAAGTACTGGTGGTGGATGGCGGCGGCTCGCTGCGTCATGCCATGCTGGGCGATATGCTGGCAGAAAAAGCCGCCAGTAACGGCTGGGAAGGCATCATCATTAATGGCTGCATCCGCGATGTGGATGTGATTATGGAAACCGACCTGGGCGTACAGGCGCTGGCCACCAACCCGTTGAAAACCGACAAGCGTGGCCTGGGCGATGTGAATGTCGAGGTTAAATTTGGCGGTGTTGTCTTCAAGCCCGGCTGCTTTGTCTATGCCGACAATAATGGCGTGATCGTTTCGCCACAGCCTCTGTCAATGCCTAATGACTGATTATTAAGCGGCCTTCGATGCATGGCCCGGTTTTACCGGGACATGCCGATCATGTTATCCCTGAATGTTTTGGAAAATAATATTGTACTCACCGTACCGCTGAATTTCGCGGCTGGAGGCAATATCCATCGAGTACACAAACTTTCCTCCTGACAGGCCGTGTCAAATAATTGAGAACGCCCCCAGGTAACAGCAACACTCGTATCAAAATGCACCTCGCAGGGTGTTTTCCAACTCGGGCACTTCTTCGAAATACATTGATCTTCATTTCCAACTGCCGGATTTTCTCATTCGTCACATCATCAAAATTCGTTTTCTTCGGGTCGGTACGCGTATCTGCTGGTAGCGGTAGATTGTTGCGTAGCTGCTGTACTTCTGGTTTTTCAGTTTCATCCGTTCGCTGATCATCTTAGGTGAATAACCAAACGACAATCCTGCTTCCATCCTGGTCAGGCTTTACGGGAGCGTTTTCTGGCCAATGATCCTTGGTTGATTGCATACGAAACCCTTTTATTTTGATGTTTTTTGGTCTTTTTTGAGCCAGAAATTATATTTTTGTATACAATATTCGCCTAAAGTCTATTGTTAATCCTCGTCCGGGGCATTATTGTGAGCACATCCAAGCAGATCGTAGACAATTTGATGGCAGACCCTCAAACACTCGCCGACAAGGTTTTTGCAGAACTCACCACTGCCATTGTGCGGGGAGAGCTGAAGCCGGGGGCGCGGGTGTCGGAGCAGATGCTGGTGGAAAAATACGGTGGCAGCCGTGCGCCGATGCGCGAGGCGATCCAGAAACTGGAGGCTAGGCGTCTGGTGGTGCGGATTCCCCATGCCGGAGCCAGGGTTGTGTCGTTGTCATTGTCAGAACTGCGCGATATCTACGAAGTCCGGGTAGAACTCGAAAGCATGGCCTGTCGTCTTGCCGCCGAGCGGATGACGGATGACGAAATTGCCGAGTTACAAACCTTGCTGGATGAACACGCTGCCTCGATCGAAGCCGAGCAAGGGCAGAGTTATTACCAGAAAGCCGGTGATCTCGATCTGCATTATCGCCTGATTCGCGGTAGCAAGAATGAGCGCCTGCACCAGATGTTGTGCGGCGAGCTGTACCATCTGGTGCGTATGTACCGCTATCAGACCAGTACCAGTACCAAGCGCCCATTGCAGGCGCTGCAGGAACACCAACGTATCGTTGAAGCCATCGCCGCGCGTGACGCCGAGCTGGCTGAACTGCTGATGCGACGTCATATCCAGACGTCGCTTCTTAATCTTGAACGACTTATGGCAGAAGAGGAGGGTCAAGCATGACTCCAGGTCAGAAATTCCGTCAGGCACTGGCGGACACCAAACCATTACAAATTGTGGGCACCATCAACGCCTATGCCGCCATGATGGCTGAACGTATCGGTCACAAGGCGATTTACCTGTCCGGTGGCGGTGTAGCGAATGCCTCTTATGGTCTGCCCGACCTGGGTATGACCTCGCTGAACGACGTCGTTGAAGACGTTCGCCGTATTACTTCGGCTTCCAGCGTGCCATTGCTGGTGGATATTGATACTGGCTGGGGCGGTGCCTTTAATATTGCCCGCACCATTCAGCAAATGGAAAAAGCCGGTGCTGCGGCGGTTCATCTGGAAGACCAGGTGGCCCAGAAGCGTTGCGGCCATCGCCCGAACAAGGAAATCGTTTCCATTGAGGAAATGACCGATCGCATTAAAGCGGCTGTTGATGCTCGCACCGATCCGGATTTTTTTATCATGGCGCGTACCGATGCCTTTGCCCAGGAAGGTCTGGAAGCTGCGCTTGAGCGTGCCAAGGCTTATGTTGCGGCGGGTGCTGACGGTATTTTTGCTGAAGCCATCAAGACCGAAGAACATTACCGCGCTTTCTCGGCCGCCCTGGGCGACGTGCCGGTGCTGGCCAACATCACTGAATTTGGTCAGACCGAATTGTGGAACCGTGAGCAGCTGGGCGAGTGGGGTGCGGCTATGGTCTTGTACCCACTGAGCGCTTTCCGTGCCATGAATAAAGCAGCCGAGACGGTATACACCAGCATTCTTGAAAATGGCGATCAGCGCACGGTGGTCGATATGATGCAAACTCGTATGGATCTGTATTCTTATCTGAACTACCACGACTTCGAGCAAAAGCTGGATCAGCTGTTTTCGGAAGGTAAAAACAAGTAAGCCTCGGCTGACTCAATAACAACACCAGATCTGCATCTGAAACGATTGCGTTGCTGTTGCCGTGACTCAGGTAGCCAACGCTATACCGTGTCAGATGCGTGATGTGGCAACTGACCAGTTTCGATGGAGCATAAAGTATGGCTGAAGCAAAAAAACTGAGTGGCGCAGGTTTGCGCGGACAATCTGCCGGTGAAACCGCGCTGTGTACGGTTGGTCAAACCGGCGCCGGTTTGACTTACCGGGGTTACGATATCAAGGAACTGGCCGACAAGGCTCAGTTTGAAGAAGTGGCGTATTTGCTGTTGTACGGCAAGCTGCCCAACCAGGCCGAGCTGGATGGCTACAAAGCCAAACTGAAGAGCCAACGCGCCTTGCCGCAAGCACTCAAAACCGTGCTGGAACAGATTCCGGTCGACGCCCATCCAATGGATGTGATGCGCACCGGTTGTTCCATGCTGGGTAACCTGGAAACCGAGGCAGACTTTGCCGAGCAATACGATAAAGTCGATCGTATGCTGGCGGTCTTCCCCGGCATGATCAACTACTGGTACAACTTCACCCACAACGACGGCCTGCGTATCGAGGTAGAAACTGACGCTGACAGCATCGGCGAACAGTTTCTCTGGACTCTGCACAACAAAAAGCCAGAACCATTACACGTTGATGTGATGCACGCTTCGCTGATTCTGTACGCCGAACACGAATTCAACGCCTCGACCTTTACCGCCCGTGTCTGTGCTTCCACATTGAGCGACATTCACAGCTGCGTGACCGCTGCGATTGGCTCGCTGCGTGGCCCGTTACATGGTGGCGCTAACGAAGCGGCCATGGCGATGATTGAACACTGGCGCTCGGCGGAAGAAGCCGAAGATGCGGTGATGGGCATGCTGGCGCGCAAGGACAAGATCATGGGTTTTGGCCATGCCATCTACCGTGAGTCGGATCCGCGTAACGCCATCATCAAGGAATGGTCGAAAAAGCTGTCTGAGCAAGCCGGTGACGAGTACCTGTACGCAGTATCCGAGCGGGTTGAGGCGGTCATGTGGCGCGAGAAAAAGCTGTTTTGTAACGCCGATTTCTTCCACGCTTCGGCGTACAGCTTTATGGGGATTCCGACCAAGTTGTTTACCCCGATATTTGTCTGCTCGCGGGCTTCTGGCTGGTGTGCTCACGTGATTGAGCAGCGCGCCAACAACCGGATTATTCGCCCATCGGCGGATTACACCGGCCCTGAAAGTGCTGCTTGGGTCGCGATTGAAGATCGGGTTTGATCCCCGGTTATCTCGGCGGCAAGTCACTTCCTGCGGTATGAACTGGCTTGCCCCGCAGCGGTTTGGATTCCCACGCAGGCATGTGGGAATCGGGCCATCCGCTTTTTCAGACTATAGATCGGCGTATCGGGTAGCGTGTGTGTATCCGTAGGATGTATTAGCGGAACGCGTAATACATCAAACCAGAATTTCAAAAAAACGGCCGTCGCTAACGACCGGAAGAGAGAACATCATGAACACTGAATTCCGTAAAAACCTGCCAGGTACCGACCTCGATTACTACGACACCCGTGCGGCGGTCGATGCCATTCAGCCCGGTGCCTATGCCAAACTGCCGTACACCTCGCGGGTGCTGGCGGAACAGCTGGTACGTCGTTGTGAACCCGCCGAATTGACGGATTCCCTGAAGCAGTTGATTGAACGCAAGCGCGATCTCGACTTTCCATGGTATCCGGCCCGTGTTGTATGTCACGACATTCTGGGGCAAACCGCATTGGTGGATCTGGCTGGCTTACGGGATGCCATTGCCGACCAGGGCGGTGACCCGGCCAAAGTGAATCCAGTGGTACCGACCCAGCTGATTGTTGACCATTCGCTGGCGGTGGAAGCCGCAGGTTTTGATCCAGACGCATTTGAGAAAAACCGGGCGATTGAAGACCGTCGTAATGCCGACCGTTTCCATTTTATTGAGTGGACCAAAACCGCATTCGAGAACGTCGATGTTATTCCGGCCGGTAACGGCATCATGCACCAGATCAACCTGGAAAAAATGTCGCCGGTAGTTCAGGTACAAACTGACGAAAGCGGTAAACAGGTGGCTTTCCCGGACACCTGTGTTGGCACCGATTCCCATACGCCACACGTGGATGCACTGGGTGTTATCGCCATTGGTGTGGGTGGTCTGGAAGCTGAAACCGTGATGCTGGGCCTGCCATCGATGATGCGCCTGCCAGACATTATTGGCGTCAGACTGATTGGCAAGCGTCAGCCCGGCATTACTGCCACCGATATCGTACTGGCGCTGACCGAGTTTTTGCGACAGCAGCGGGTAGTAGGGGGATACGTTGAATTCTTTGGGGAAGGGGCGTCCAGCCTGACCATTGGTGACCGCGCTACTATTTCCAATATGACCCCAGAATTTGGTGCTACGGCAGCGATGTTTTATATCGATTCGCAGACCATCGATTACCTGAAGTTAACCGGTCGTGAGCCGGAGCAAGTGGCGCTGGTTGAACTGTACGCCAAAGAAACAGGTTTGTGGGCAGATGCCCTGGTGGCTGCGGACTACGAACGGGTACTGCAATTCGACCTCTCGACCGTGGTGCGTAATATGGCCGGGCCGTCTAACCCGCACCGTCGTTTGCCGACCTCGGATCTGACTGAACGTGGTATTGCCGATGAAGGTAAGTTGGCGTCTGGCAAGCAAGAAGAGGCCGATGGCCTGATGCCGGATGGTGCCGTAATCATTGCTGCCATCACCTCCTGTACCAACACCTCGAATCCGCGCAACGTAGTAGCTGCCGCCTTGTTGGCGAAAAAAGCCAACGCACTGGGCCTGACCCGCAAGCCCTGGGTCAAGAGTTCATTTGCACCGGGTTCCAAGGTCGCCAAACTGTACCTGGAAGAAGCCGGTCTGCTGACGGAACTGGAAAAGCTTGGTTTTGGCATCGTCGCCTACGCCTGTACCACCTGTAACGGCATGTCAGGCGCGCTGGATCCTGTGATCCAGCAAGAAATCATCGACCGTGATCTGTACGCCACGGCAGTCCTGTCCGGTAACCGCAACTTCGATGGCCGTATTCACCCGTATGCCAAGCAGGCGTTCCTGGCCTCACCACCGCTGGTGGTTGCCTACGCGATTGCCGGTACGGTGCGTTTTGATATTGAAAAAGACGTACTGGCGGTGGTGGACGGTAAAGAGATTACGCTGAAAGACCTGTGGCCATCCGATGAAGAAATCGACGCCATTGTCGCATCGGCGGTCAAGCCCGAGCAGTTTCGGCAGATTTATATCCCGATGTTTGATCTCGGTGAAATCGAACAAGCCAAGAGTCCACTGTACGACTGGCGTCCAATGTCGACCTATATCCGCCGTCCTCCCTATTGGGAAGGTGCATTGGCCGGTGAACGCAGCATGAAGGACATGCGTCCACTGGCGGTGTTGGGAGACAACATCACGACCGATCACCTGTCGCCTTCCAATGCTATTCAGGCCAACAGCGCAGCGGGTGAATACTGCGCCAAAATGGGCCTGCCGGAAGAAGACTTCAACTCCTACGCGACACACCGGGGTGATCACCTCACCGCCCAGCGAGCCACGTTCGCCAACCCGAAACTGCTGAACGAAATGTGCCGCGATGAGAACGGCGAAGTCATTCAGGGTTCTCTGGCGCGAGTTGAGCCTGAAGGCGAACAGATGCGCATGTGGGAAGCCATTGAAACCTACATGAATCGCAAACAGCCACTGATTATTGTGGCCGGTGCCGATTATGGCCAGGGATCCTCCCGCGACTGGGCTGCCAAGGGCGTACGTCTGGCCGGTGTCGAAGTCATTGTGGCGGAAGGTTTCGAGCGCATTCACCGCACCAATCTGGTGGGGATGGGCGTATTACCGGTGGAATTCAAACCGGGTACCACGCGCCTGACGCTGAATCTGGACGGCACGGAAACCTACACCGTCAAGGGCTCCATCTCGCCAGGTTGCGAGCTGAGCATTGAAATCACTCGCCGTAATGGAGAGCTACTGGAAGTGCCCGTGACCTGTCGTCTGGATACCGCCACGGAAGTGCGTGTGTATAACGCCGGTGGGGTATTGCAGATGTTTGCCAAGGATTTTCTGCAAAGCGCCTGAGGTTTGCCGGTCACGCCAGAATCTGGGGTCGGGTGTATTCGCCGAAGGCGTTATGCCCTGCTCTGAATGTCAAAATGTTTAGCGTGCGCGGTGCGCACCCGCCCTAGGAGTCGAGCATGTCTCACGTGCCTCAAATAAAAATCCCCGCCACTTATATACGTGGCGGTACGTCAAAAGGCGTGTTTTTCCGGCGTTTGGATTTGCCCGCCGTTGCCCGGGAACCGGGTGACGCTCGGGATAAGATTCTGTTGCGGGTCATCGGCAGCCCGGATCCCTATGGCCAGCAGATCGACGGCATGGGGGGCGCAACTTCCAGCACCTCCAAGACCGTGATTGTGGATAAAAGCACTCAGCCGGGTCACGACGTTGATTATCTGTTTGGTCAGGTCGCTATCAACAAGGCGTTTGTTGACTGGTCGGGTAATTGCGGCAATCTGACCGCAGCCGTCGGTGCCTTCGCCATTATGTCCGGTTTTGTCGATGCCGAACGGGTACCGGAAAACGGTATCTGCACGGTGCGCATCTGGCAAAAGAACATCAGCAAAACCATCATCGCACATGTACCTGTCAGCCATGGTGAAGTGCAGGAAACCGGTGATTTTGAGCTGGACGGCGTGACTTTTCCGGCGGCGGAAGTGGCCATTGAATTTATGGACCCCGCCGATGGCGAAGGATCGATGTTTCCGACCGGTAATCTGGTGGATGATCTCGAAGTCCCTGGCATTGGCACCTTCAGGGCGACCATGATCAATGCCGGTATTCCGACGATTTTTGTGAACGCGGCAGATATCGGTTACGCCGGCACCGAGCTGCAAAAAGACATCAATTCCGATGCCGAAGCGCTGGCACGTTTTGAAACCATGCGGGCCTGGGGTGCGGTGAAAATGGGGCTGATTGCCGATATATCCGAAGCCGCTGCACGTCAGCACACGCCTAAAATTGCGTTTGTGGCTCCGGCAACAGCGTATGTCTCATCCAGCGGCAAGCAGATCTCTGCCGGTGACATCGACGTGTGTGTCCGTGCCTTGTCGATGGGCAAACTACACCACGCCATGATGGGAACGGCTTCTGTGGCGATTGCCACTGCAGCAGCGGTGCCAGGCACTCTGGTGAATCTGGCTGCGGGTGGGGTTGAGCGTGATTCGGTTACCTTCGGTCATCCCTCCGGTACGTTGCGGGTGGGGGCAGCGGCGGAGATCGTAAAGGGTGAATGGCGGGCTAAGAAAGCCGTTATGAGCCGTTCTGCACGGGTGTTGATGGAAGGTTTTGTACGTATTCCAGGTGATGCGTTTTAGCCGTCTGACAGGCGCTTCGGTCTTGGGCTGACGTCGATGTTGGCTGACTTAGGCGTTGGCTGACTTAGGCATTGGCTGACTTAGGCATTGGCTGACAATGAGTCCCTGTGACCTGCGTTCACGATGCTCCTCGCGGAACGCAGTTTTTTCGCCTCCGGTTTTTATTAACCGGGGGCGTTTTTTATGGCAGTTCAGTACTGGTCAGCAGGGTGTGGTATTTGCTCATCAGATTTTCGATCAGAACGATATCAAAGGTATCGATGGCGGCGAGCAGGTTGCTGGCCATTTCGGCGAGCGGATTAATCCTTTTTTTAGTTGATAGTTGTTGTAATGCGACGGCGAACTGGCCGATGTCTTTCAGGCTATGGGTTTGTCGCGCCTGTTCGTACAGCGGCATCAGCTGATCCTTGACGCTTTCCAGTACAGCCGTGTCCAGCTGATAGGGGGATGTGTTCGTTTCCGGCGCTGGACTGGCAGCGGCCGGTTCTCGCATGACCAGAAATTGTTTCAGTGTATTAATCAGCTCACGTCGCAAGACCGGTTTGTGCAGGTGGGCATCAAAAAGCTGCAAGTCTGGAGTTGATTCTCCGCCCCGGATGACTGAGGCCGTCAGTGCAATAATGCGCAGATCCGGGTAGCGTTTTTGTAAAATCCGCGTCGCTTCATACCCATCCATCACCGGCATGCGGATATCCATCAGCACCAGATCCGGCTGGATCTGTTCCACTACTTCCAGTGCTTCCTGGCCATTGGCTGCCTGTAGAATTCTGACACGGGAGTTGTCAAAAATGCGGGCGATCAGCTCGCGATTGTTGTCAATATCGTCGACGACCAGAATATTACAGGGTTCGAAGTCGTTGACGCTGAGATGATTGGCGAGCTGTCGGGAGTGCATCTGCTCTGCCGTACCGGCTGTGACCGAGGCGATATCCATTCCGATCAGTTTGATGGTAAATGTGGAGCCTTGTCCGAAAGCGCTGACAACAGAAATGCTGCCTCCCATCATTTCGATCAGTCGCCGAGAGATAGCCAGCCCCAGCCCGGTACCACCGGCATGTCTGCCGTCGGGTGATGACAGCTGTTCAAATTCGGTGAAAATGGCGTCCATATGACCGGATTCAATTCCTATGCCGGTGTCGCTGATGGATATTTCAAGGTCGACCTTGCTGAGGTGACCGTTATTTTGCAACGTGCGGGAGGTCAGGGTAACGGCACCCTGGTCGGTGAATTTGACGGCATTACCGACTAAATTGATCAGGATCTGTCGTAACCGGACATCATCCAGTAGCAGAAACAATGGCAGTTTGACGTCAGTGTTGACGATCAGGTTGAGACCCTTGGCGGTCACCGCGAGGGAAAAAAACTGGGCGATTTCGTCAATCAGGGCATTGACGTTGGTTGGCACTCTGGCCATGTCCATTTTGCCAGATTCTATTTTTGACAGATCCAGCACATCGTTGATCAGCTGCAGTAACGAACCGCTGGCCTTGTGTACCGTGTCGACGTAAGAACGCAAGCGGGGCTGATCCAGCTGTTCACTTAACAGCTCGGTAAAACCGATAATCGCATTCATAGGGGTGCGGATTTCGTGGCTCATATTGGCGAGGAATTCTGATTTTGCCCGACTGGCGACTTCGGCCTTGTCTCGGGCACGGGCAAGCTCTGCCGTCAGTCGTTTTTGCTCGGATATATCTTTCAGAACGGCGTAAATAGCCGGTTGGCCTTCATAGTTGATGCGGGTCAGGGACATGTCGAGCCAGCGTTGGGTGCCATCGACACGACGAACCACCAGTTCCAGATGAAAGGCACCGTTATTGAGGCAGGTCGAAAATGCTCGGGTAATCACTTCCTCTGATTCACGGCCATCGGGTTGGGTTGGAGGGGTTGTGTCTGCGAGTTTCATACCGGCGAGGTTGCGGCCATCGCGGTAACCCAGCAGTTGTTCCGTGGCGTGATTGTGCGCAATACACTCGCCAAACTGAAAAATCAGGTTGCCTTCGGTTGCTTCCTTGAATAGTGCTTTGAAATTGTCGCGTTCGGTTTGTAATGCCAGTTCGGTCTGCTTGCGCTGGTCGACTTCTTTACTCAGTCGTCGGTTCCAGTAAATGCTGATAATGATATAGAGAATAAAAACGCCGATCACGCGGGCGATCAATCCATAGTCGATACGTTCGGCAAACTGTACGTCCGACCATTTATTCAGAATGGCGAGTCGATCCGCATCACTGAGTTTGACGCCGGTGGCGAGAATGGCCGAGGTTAGCTCCGGTGTTTGACGGCTGACCATAATGGCTGGCTGAACGACCACGTTGGTTTTGCCGACTACCTTGATATTACGGTAATTTTCCAGCCGCAACAGATGATTGGCCTGTGTCAGGGGCATGGTGATCGCGTCGAGCTGACCAGCTTCCAGCATGTCCAGCATCTGGTTAACCGAGGCGATACGGATCAGCGACAAGCCGGGAATTTTTTCAGACAAAGTCTGGCTAAAACTGGCAGAAGCAAGGACGCCAACCCGTTGGTTATAAAGCTGCTGTTCATCGTCAATAAAGCTTTTATCTGCGGTCATCAGCACGACAATGGGCGTTGCCAGTAAGGTCACAACCGGTTGGTAGTGCGGACTGAATTCGGGGTTGTTGAGATCGCCGATAATAATGTCGGCGTTGCCACCGCTTTTGGCTGGAACAAAACGGACGCCCAGTTCCTTGCCGACGCGGTTAAAGTATTCGCCCGCGATGCCTTCGATTTGATCGCCATTGATTACGATCAGTGGTGGCAGGGAGCGGGCATCGACCTCGATTTGTGGATGCTGGTGCAGCCATTCGATTTCGTCCCGTGACAACAGCAGCTGGTTTTCGATCACCGGGTGATCGGGTAACCATTCCTGCGACAGGGTATTGATATCCGCAGCAGAGATTTCCAGCAGTGCCTTGTTGAGGATGCCTTGCAATATGGGCTGTGACTGGGGTACGGCCATATGCAGATCCATCGCACCATAGGGAATCAGCGGCTTGATGTTGATAATGCCTTGTTGGCCGAGTTTGTAATGCAGGACAGCATAGATACCAATCAACAGGTCAGCCCGGTCTTCCAGTACCATACGAATGGCTTCGTCCTGGTTAGGAACATTAATAATATTAATACCCGGATAGTGGTCGCGTACGGTTTCGTCAATGGCATAGCCACTGGGGATCACGATACGTTGCTTTAGCAGGATATCCTTGCTGGTGCCAACGAAGTCGCTGTGACCAAAAAAATACTCGTTGAGGCGGGTGTACGGTTGGGTAAAACGCAGGTATTCCGAGCGTAATGGGGTTTGGGCCAATGACGGCAGGATCATGATGTCGCCGGATCTGGCAGCACGCAGCAAGTTGGGCCAGTCATCGATACGGTAATCCGGTTTGATGCCCAGTGATGCCAGAATATTACTGATCAGGCGTTGGGAGATGCCAGCTGGGTTACCGTTATAGTCAACAAAGTCAAAAGGCGCCCATTCGCGTTCGACACCCACCGTGACGGTTGGATGGGAATCGACCCAGGCTTGTTCTTCCAGCGTGAGTGTCAGTCCGGCCGCCAACGATGAATACAGAACGGTCGCCGTCGCCACTGCGATAGTTCGGCAGTGTGTGAGGATCGTCCGGTACGTCAGCCTGAGCGGGTTAAACTTCCGCAAGGTTAATAAACTGATCAAGGTTGTCACGAAAGAGTTCAACCAGGTAGGGGTCAAAGTGGGTTCCACTATTGTTAACGATGTAGGCGACGGTGTCTTCCACTGTCCATGCCGGTTTGTAAACCCGCTTATGGGTCAATGCATCAAAGACGTCGGCAACGGCAACAATACGTCCATAGATATGGATATCATGGCCCTTCAGGCCACGAGGGTAGCCACTGCCATCCCAGTGCTCATGATGTTGCCAGGCAATGATATCAGCAGCCTTGAGAATTCTGCGCGGCGAGTTTTTAAGGAAGTCATGTGCCCTGGTGGTGTGGGTTTTCATGACATCATATTCTTCTACCGTCAATTTGCCGGGCTTGTGCAAAATAGCCTCAGGAACAAACACCTTGCCAATGTCGTGCATGGGGGAGGCATGGAATATGACGATGGCATCTTCTTCTGTCAGGCTGTTGTGTAACTGCGCCAGCAGCTGTGAATATTCGGCTACCCGTTTGATATGACGCCCGGTTTCGTCGGAGGTGAATTCCATCAGCTCGGTCAGAATGTGGATCATTTCCAGCTGGGTTTGCTCCAGCTCCGAGAGCAGGCGTCTTTCGGTCAGCTCGACTTTCTGGCGCAGGCTGATGTTGTGCTTTTGCAGTAGCGCCTTGGCGGTATGTAATTCCAGATGGGTGCGAACTCTGGCAAGCAACTCTGCCGCATGAAACGGTTTGACGATGTAGTCGACTCCGCCCAGTTCAAAACCGCGCACAACCGAATCGACATCGGCTCGGGCAGTAAGGAAAATAACCGGAACGTCGCGGTGTTTGAGATCCATGCGGATACGCTTGCACACTTCAAACCCATCGATGTCTGGCATCATGACGTCGAGTAAGATCAGGTCAAAAGACTGGGTGCGCATCAGTGCCAGGGCATCGTTACCAGACATGGCGTAGGACAGTTCATAGTTGTCTTCACGCAGAATATTCATTGCGACCTGGATGTTGTTGGCAACGTCGTCGACTACCAGAATACGCGAGAGTTGATCCACTTGTTCTTCCACCCTGTCCTTATATTGGTATGGCTTAAAATTAACACGTAGACCGGTCGGGGAGAATGTTGCTGGTGGAAATGTTTTACTCTGTTTGAATCTTTCAGCGGGATTGGCTCAATAATGGGCCAACTTTAGTGCATTGATCTGTCTGCCAACAGGTGGGTAGTGCGATGAAGCAAAAGAGGAACTGAACGATGAACCCAAAAAAAGCCTGCGCGTGGCAGGCTTTTTAGCAGACAGGCTTTCAGTCGCTTGTCTGGGAAGGGTGTCAGACTCCGGGGGAGCCTGACATGCCGCAGGGCATCAGGATGGCGTTTTCTGGTCTGCGGTTGTTTCCTTGTCAGCTTCTTCAGGGCCAGAGGTGCCTGAGTCGGCCTGGTTGTGGCTGGTTGCAGTTGCCTCTGGTGTTACTTCGTTATCGGCTTCATGCACCGCTACTTCCGTATCAGCCTGTACGGTTTCTGCAGTGGCCGGTGCTTTAACCTTGGTTGCATCACTGGTTGTATCATCCGCCGGAGTGGGGGTTTCAGCCGTCGCCTGTTCCGCTTCCATTGGTACGGCTGTGTCCAGCGCCAGGGATTGTTGTTCCGTTACTGCTTGCGGTTCAGCATTAGCGTGGTTGCGAGGGTCGTTTGGTGCCCGGTAATTTGGACGACGATTACGGCGACGGCGATTGGATGCTGTTTGCTCTTCCGTTGCTGCAGCTGCTGTTTCGGTTTCAACTGCATCGGTAGCGGTTGTTGGCTCCGTGGCTTCAGTCACTGTGACCGTTTCAACGTTTGCTACAATTTCAGTCGTCTCAATGACTTCTGCTGCTGATGTTGCTGCCACTGCTGCCGTGATGACTTCCGTTGGCACAACGACCGTTTCTGCGACAGTTTCTGCTATTGTTTCTGCGACAGTGGTAGATGCATCTGTTGCTGCCGTCGTTTCGTCAGGAGTTTCGACTGCCAGAGTGTCAGTTGCAGGCGAGCTGTCTTCTGCCGTTGCCTTATTCGCAACTTCTACCGCAACTTCTACCTCAGCCTCCGCGTTTACCCCAACGTTGGCTTCGGTGTCAGGCGTTTCTTGCGTGACCGTTGCTTCCGGAGCGGCGGATTCGGTCTGCTCGTCACGATTGGAGCGACTGCGTCCACGACGACGACGACGGGGGCGATTTTCTTCAGTCGCCTCTGCTTCTTCCGGTGCTTGGGCTGTTTCCGCTTTTGCTACGGTTTCGTCGGCAACGGCAACTGTCACTGATTCCTCAGTGGTTTCAGGCGTGTTGCTGTCGTCGATTTTTGTTTCCGCTACAACCGTCTCGGTGCTGCTCTCTGGAGTGGTGTTGTCACTAGCGGTTACTGTTTCAGTAGCCGTCGTTTCAGTCGCTTCAGCTGTAGCGACTTCTTCAGCCACGATTTCAGTTGCGGTTTCAGCAACAACTTCCGTAGCCGTGTCTGCCACTGGACGGTCTTCGTTGCGGCTGCGACGACGACGACGTGAACGACGCGGTGATTTGTCTTCACTGCTGGTCTCGCTGGCAGAATTGTCGGTTGTCGTGCTCGCTGTATCGGCATTTCGTCTGGTTGCTGCGACAGGCTGGTTTTCACCTTCTTCGGCACCGGGTTTCGGGGTTTCGCGGCGGAACTCGCTGTTGCCACCACGGCTACGATCACGACGTGGACGACGACGGTTGTTTGACGAGGAGTTGTCCGTCGTATTGTCAGAAACTTCCTGGTTGTCGCTGGTGGTTTCGGTGCTCACCTTGTCGGCGCTAACCGTATCATCCGCCACATCTTCAGGGCGCTCACGGCGACGATTACGACTGCGACTGCGGTTCACTTCCCGGTTTTGCTGTTCGCCGTCGGTGTTATCGGTAGTGTCGGTCTGACGCTCTTCACGGCGAGGGCGGCTGTTGCGCTCATCGTTACGGTTGCTGCGTGGCTTGTCCGTATCTGTCCGGGAGTCGCCGCTGTTGGTGTTGCCAGCTGTATTGTTGCGACGGCGGCGACCATTGTTATCGGAACGCTCGTCGTTACGGGACGATTCTGTGCGACGACGAGTGTTGCTACTGCTACTGCCACTGGCTGTTGGCGTCGTGGTGACGACCGGCTTGGCGGTTGGGGTCTCGGTGCTGGTGTCGCCGCCAAACAGGCCGGAGAGAAATGAAGCTACTTTTTCTATCATGCCAGGGTTGCTTGCGGTGGCAGTCGCTGTCGCTACTGGAGCTGCTACTGCTGTTACCGGTTCTGGTGCTTCTGTGGCTTCGACCGGCTTGGCATGGCTGACGCCCTTGACGGCTGCCTGCTGGGTTTTGGCGGTTTCTTTGATGTTGGTATCGATGCCGTACTCTGGCTCTACTTCGTCAAAGCGGTGCTCGTAGGAGACTTCACCCACCAGGGTGTCGTCTGGACGCAAGCGCAGCACTTCGAAGTGAGGGGTGTCCATGTTCGGATTTGGCAATACCACTACGCGGTTGCCGTGACGGCTTTCGATGGCGTCAATCAGCTTGCGTTTTTCGTTCAGCAGGAAGCTGGCGACGGATACGGGAACAATGGCGCGTACCTGACCGGTGTTTTCCTTGGCGGCTTCTTCTTCAATCAGGCGCAGAATCGACAGTCCGGTGGACTGGATATCACGGATGACACCCGTGCCATTACAGCGCGGGCAAACGTGACCACTGGTTTCTTCCAGTGAGGGCCGCAGGCGCTGACGAGACATTTCCATCAGTCCAAAACGGGAAATGCGGCCAACTTGTACGCGGGCGCGATCCATTTCAAGGGCTTTTTTCAGGCGGGTTTCGACTTCACGCTGATGCTTGTTGGAAAGCATGTCAATAAAGTCGATAACGACCAGGCCGCCCATGTCACGCAGGCGCAGCTGACGGGCGATTTCATCGGCCGCTTCCAGGTTGGTATTGAAGGCAGTGTCTTCAATGTCGGTGCCTTTGGTGGCACGTGAGGAGTTGATGTCGATCGACACCAGCGCTTCGGTCGGATCGATCACAATCGAACCGCCAGCCGGCAGTTTGACTTCGCGCTGGAAGGCACTTTCGATCTGGGTTTCGATTTGGTAACGATTGAACAGGGGCACGCTGTCGTTGTAGCGCTTGAACTTGTTCTGGTAGTGCGGCATTACCTGCTGCACAAAACCCAGGGCTTCGTCGTAGGCGGCATCGGTGTCGATCAGTACTTCACCGACGTCCTGGCGCAGGTAGTCGCGAATTGCCCGGATAATGACGTTACTTTCCTGCAGCAGCAGGGCCGGCGCCTTGACGTCGCCATAGGCGCGTTGAATGGCATCCCACAGTTGCACCAGGTAGTCGAGATCCCATTGCAGTTCCTGGCCACTGCGGCCAATACCTGCCGTACGGACGATAACGCCCATTTTGTCGGGAACGGTGACGTCTTTCATGGCTTCGCGCAGCTCGGTGCGTTCGTCACCTTCGATACGACGAGAAATGCCACCGGCACGGGGGTTGTTGGGCATCAGCACCAGATAGCGCCCTGCCAGGCTGACCTGGGTGGTCAGAGCTGCGCCTTTGTTGCCGCGTTCTTCCTTGTCGACCTGGACAATGATTTCCTGACCTTCACGCAGCACATCCTTGATGTTGATGCGGCCAGGGCCAGGATCGCGGGCAAAGTATTCCCTGGAAATTTCTTTCAGCGGCAGAAAGCCATGGCGCTCGGCACCAAAATCTACAAACGCCGCTTCAAGACTGGGCTCGATACGGGTAATCCTGCCTTTGTAGATGTTTGACTTCTTCTGTTCGCGGGCACCGGATTCAATATCCAGGTCGTAGAGTTTTTGGCCGTCTACCAGGGCTACGCGCAACTCTTCAGGTTGAGTCGCGTTAATCAGCATTCTTTTCATGCAGTACAAATTGCTCAGTAGGGCAACGTACTCTGGTGGCAATTCCAACCGTTAATCCGATTGGCCAGTACCAAAATGTTTATGGGTGCTTTGCCTCAGCCTGCCAGCGCCGTACATAGGAATGCACGGACGGTTTCAGGTTGTATGCATAGGTGCCTTTGTTCAGGCTCCGACACGTCAGGTTGCTGTCTGTTATTCACTCTGGACGCTTGGCACACTGCGGCAGAGGTATTAGCGCTGCGGGAGGTGGCTTGCTTCAGAGTGTTGCCCAGACCGGTTTCTGGTCTGGTATCGGCAACACGATCCATAATTTGATAATGCGAGATTGCCAGCAGGTCGCTGCGTGGTTTATCTCACCGGGCGGCGCCAACATGGTTGATCATGCAAAGCAAGGTTTGGCGGACGTTTTGTGTGTCCGGGGACTCTTGTGGCCGGGGCTGAAGCAAATTGCCTTCCGCTATCTCACTGACCCGTCAAGTCCGACTCTCGTTTGTACGACCTGTTATGCTGGCAAGCCTGCCGTGTTAAATCTTGCGAAGAGTTTTGTTGCTGACTCTTCTTCTTCTATACTCGCCGCTTTTGATGTTGGCGATACTTGCATCGGTCAAAATGTTTGTGTAAGACCCGAATGCCGCTGAAATATAGCAACAAAGTTTGACGTCAGCAAAGTATTAGATTTCTTACAGCTGCAATGCAGCTCCCAATTCTCTTCAAATCCGACGGCTGTAGCAGCAAAAGCGTCGGTGGTTATCCTGAATATATGGCAAAGTTTGAAATAGATACCACCAAGGTGTCGTTACTGGAAGTGACGGCTGATAACGACGGCCAGCGTGTCGATAACTTTTTGTTGTCGGTATTAGGGAGGGTGCCCAAAGCGATGGTGTATCGCATTATTCGCAAAGGCGAAGTGCGGATAAACAAAGGGCGAGTAAAGGCCGATTCGCGTGTCTCTACCGGTGACCTGGTGCGTATCCCGCCAGTGCGATTGCCACAGGAGCAGGCGGTAGGACACGCTTCGGCAGAGTTGCTGGCAGGTCTTAAAAAGGCGATTGTTTATGAAGACGATGCCTTGATTGCCATTAATAAACCTCACGGGCTGGCTGTTCATGGCGGCAGTGGTGTTAATTTGGGTTTAATCGAAGCGCTGCGACAATTGTATCCTGATCACAGCTTTCTTGAACTGGTGCACCGGCTCGACCGAGACACCTCTGGCATTATTCTGGTCGCGCGCAAACGCTCAGCGCTGGTGGCGTTGCAAAAAATGCTGGTTAATAAAGTTGGCATACGCAAACGTTATCTTGCTTTGGTGCATGGCCATTGGCCGCAGGCGGTGACTGAGGTCAAGGCACCACTGAAGAAGTCCGAACGACAGTCGGGTGAGCGTATTATGCTGGTCGATGCCGAGGGCAAGACCTGTCATACCCGCTATCGGCTATTGTCGAGCGGCCCGCACTATTCATTGTTGGAAGCGGAGCCAGTGACCGGTCGAACCCACCAGATTCGGGTGCATTGCCAGTTTCAAGGCTACGCCATTGCCGGCGACGAGAAATATCGAGACAGGGCGCAAGTGGCGATAGACCAGCAGCATGGTATACGTCGGCTGTTTTTGCACGCCTTGCGGTTGGAGTTTCGTCACCCATTGAGCGGGGAGTCCTTGTCTTTGACGGCCCCTCCGAATGCAGACTTTGAGCGGCTACTTATAAAGGAAGGCTGCAACTATGGGTTTTGACCTTATTATTTTTGACTGGGACGGCACCCTGGCGGATTCTACCGGTCGGATTGTCGACAGTATGCAGCGGGCGGGCAGGATTGTTGGCTTGCCGCTGGTAACGGATGCCCAGGTACAAAATATTATCGGCCTTGGCTTGCCTGAGGCGGTGGAAACGCTCTGGCCAGCGATCGATGAAGAACAAATGGCGGCGATGAAAGAAGGTTACGCCCGCCATTTTGTTTCCGACAGCCCGGTACCGATGGGGTTGTTTGCCGGGGCAGAAGCGATGCTGGCCCGGTTGCAGGAGCGGGGGGTGCTACTTGCTGTCGCGACGGGCAAGAGTCGTCGGGGACTGGATCGGATTCTCGATGATCTCACCCTGCGGCACCGGTTTGCCGCGACACGCTGTGCTGATGAATCCCGTTCCAAGCCAGATCCGTTGATGCTGCAAGAGTTGCTGACGCAATTAAGAATTCCAGCATCGCGGGCGTTGATGGTGGGTGACACCACGTATGATCTGGATATGGCCAATGCGGCGGGCGTGGCGGGCGTGGCAATGAGTCACGGAGCTCATGATGAGCTGGCCTTGCTGGGTTGTCGGCCACTGGCGATGTGTCATAGCATTGCTGAACTCGATGTCTGGATAGCGCAGGCCCTGTAGGGCACATCTATAAATGACTACGCTCGATATGACGGCGTTAAAAATCGACTAAAAATGCTCATTTATTATTCATGAATTGCGCTTTTTCGTCGATTATTGCCTTGTCCTTTCATTGCTTGTTACATTTTAGATGCACCCTGTAAGTTATTACTGGATAAACTGGAACCAAAGGCATGAATCGTCCCGAAGACAGCAGTAAAGAATGGAAGTTGATTGAAAAGCTGGTGATGGATCTGCAGAAAGAGCAGCGTCGCTCGCGTCGTTGGGGCATATTTTTCCGGGTGCTGACCTTCAGTTACCTGTTTCTGTTGCTGTGGATGTTCCGCATGCCGTTAGAGGATGCGGCGGGGTCTGCGGATGGTGGCCAGTTTGCTGCCGTCGTTGAGGTGACGGGTGCTATTGCTGCCGACAAGGAAGCGAATGCCGATGCCTTGATTACCGCTATCCGTAATGCGTTTGATGACCCTGATGCGCTTGGGCTGATCTTGCGGATCAACTCGCCGGGTGGCAGTCCGGTGCAGGCCGGTTATGTCTACGATGAAATCAAACGACTCAAAGCGACTCGTGCTGATTTTCCGGTGTATGCCGTGATTGTTGATCTCGGGGCTTCCGGTGCTTATTACATTGCAGCAGCGGCTGATGAAATTTATGCCGACAAGGCCAGTCTGGTCGGATCGATCGGAGTGGTTGGGTCTGGTTTCGGTTTTGTCGGAGTAATGGATAAATTCGGTGTTGAGCGCAGAAGCTATACGTCAGGAGAGCACAAGGGATTTCTTGATCCGTTCCTGCCCGAGCGTGAAGATGAACGTGAGTTTTGGGAAAGTGTTCTGGCGGTGACCCATAAGCAATTTATTGAACAGGTTCGGAATGGGCGAGGTGATCGGCTGAAAGAAACACCGGATATGTTCAGTGGGTTGATCTGGTCTGGTGAACAGGCACTGGATATGGGGCTGATTGATGGTCTGTCTTCTACCAGCCAGTTGGCGCGGGACAAGCTGGATACCGAAACACTGGTGAATTTCACCCTGCGTCCCAACCGGTTTGAAGAATTGGTCGGGCGCCTGGGTGCCAGTATGGGTCACGGTATATCCAGTGTTTTTCTGGATCAGGGCATTACGCTGCGTTGATCCAAGCGTTGGCGGTTAAATAATTTTGACAACAGGAGGCGAGATACCTATTATCTCGCGCACTATGGCAGAGGCACAAATACCCCACCGGGTTGATGCGACCAAACTTGTTGAACATAATCAGCAACTTAGGGCGGCAATCAACAGTTCCGATCTTCCTCGTCTGAACGAAGCCGTAGATCAGTGCCTGGCACCGGTCGACTGCATTGTTTCTTTCGAAAAAGATGCTGAACGTTTTCGTATGATTGTGGGTAGTTGTTCTACTCGTGTCGCCATGACTTGCCAGCGTTGCTTGGGAAGTGTGGAGATAGCGGTTGGTAGCCAGTTTTCACTGGGTTTGGTTTTTAATGACGAGCAGGCCAGAAATTTGCCGAAACGTCTGGAGCCAGTGGAGATGGACGAAAATGGTGTGATCGACTTATGGTCGGTGTTGGAGGACGAAGTGCTGTTAGCGCTGCCTGCGTTCCCGACCCATCCTGAGTCTGAATGCCAGATTCAGCAGCCCGAGCCTGAAGACATAATCAGTAACGAAAAGCGGCCCAACCCGTTTGACGTTTTGGCACAGCTCAAACAGAAATAGTGTAGGAGCCAATCATGGCTGTTCAGCAAAACAAAGTAACTCGATCCAAGCGTGGAATGCGTCGTTCACACGATGCCCTGGATACTGCTTCAGTAGCACTGTCCACTGATCCAACTACCGGTGAAATTCACCGTCGTCACCATGTGACTGCAGACGGTTTCTACCGTGGCAAAAAAGTCGTGGAGACTGGCAACAGCTAAGATGTTGACCATTGCGGTAGATGCCATGGGCGGGGACTTAGGTCCCCGCGCTGCGTTCTGTGGCTGCAAAAATCTGCTTGGCAAGCATCGACAGGTTGCAGTATTGCTCTTCGTTGAGCAAGGCTGGGTTGAAGAAGCAAGCCGCAATACAGCAGATTTTTCTGACCGTGTCAGAATTGTAGGCTGCGGTACCAGTATCGCCGCCGATGAAAAACCCTCTGTAGTACTCAAGAAACGCCAGTCTTCATCCATGGTGATGGCCTTGTGCGCCTATCGTGACGGTGAAGCGCAGGGTGTTCTGTCGGTCGGAAGTACCGGCGCATTGATGATTCTTTCTCGCCGATTACTCGGTGTCCTGCCTGGAATCGACCGTCCCGCGCTGGCCACTCAGATACCCACCCGTGGCAAACCGCTGCTATTGCTGGATCTTGGGGCTTCTCTTGGTGCAACGTCGGCGCAACTGGTGCAGTTTGCTGTACTGGGTGTTGCCTGGTGTCACTCAATGAATATCACCAAGCCTGGAGTCGGGCTGCTCAATGTGGGTCATGAATCTGGTAAAGGGACTGAAGATATTCGTGCTGCTGACGCCATACTCAGCTGTTTGTTGCCCGATAATTACGCCGGTTTTTATGAAGGGGATGACCTCTACCGTGGTGATTTGGATGTGATGGTCTGTGATGGATTCACTGGCAATATTGCGTTGAAAACCAGTGAAGGTCTGACGGAATGGTTAACCCAGATGGTGACAGAAGAATTGAAGCAGCATTGGGTTTTACGCTTGGTATCGCCTTTGTTGCGGCAGGCATTCAAGCGTATTCACAAACGGATTGCTCCGGCCCGTCATGGTGGAGCCATGTTGCTGGGTATTGACGGTGTGGTGGTGAAAACTCATGGCAAATCGGATGTATCGACTTATGAATTCGCCATGGGATATTTGGTTGAACAGGCAAGAAATCATGACCGAGAAGCACTGATTCGGCAGATTTTACCCATGCAAAAGGCGATTGCCTGAAACAAATTCATTAAAATTGTGCCGATTGGGTGTTTACTGGAGCGAGTGACAATCCTACTATGGCGCCGCTTTCGGGTTGCGGGCACGGTGTCGAGTTTTTATCCTGTGCTCTGGTTCAAGTCCGAATGCAGTTTCCAACTGGTATAAACAGACATTCGTTACCGCAACAACAGCCAACCGACTTGGTGATTGAACAGATGACAGAAGTAATCGCAATTTTCCCTGGTCAGGGTGCTCAGCAAGTGGGCATGCTGGCCGATCTGGCCGCAGAGTACAGTCTGATTGGCGAAACTTTTGCGCAAGCGTCAGAAGCCGTTGGTATGGATCTTTGGGCTTTGATCCAGGATGGCCCGGCAGAAACACTGAATCTTACCTACAACGCCCAGCCTGTTTTACTCACCTCAAGTGTTGCAATATTACGTCTGATCCAGGCCCATTGTCCGGCGTTGCAGATTGTTGCCGCAGCGGGTCATTCACTGGGTGAGTATTCAGCTCTGGTGGCTGCGGATAGCATTGATTTTGTTGATGCTGTACGCCTGGTGCGCCAGCGTGGGCAACTGATGGAGCAGGCGGTGCCTGCTGGTCAGGGCGGCATGGCTGCGATTCTCGGACTTGACGAAGCGACGATGCGCCAGGTCTGCGACGATGCCAGTGCTGCAGGTGTTGTCGAACCGGCCAACTTTAATGCGCCAGGTCAAATTGTTATCGCCGGTGCGATGGCGGGTATTGAAAAAGCCATCGAACTGGCCAAGGCTGCAGGTGCCAAGCGTGCTTTACCGCTGGCAGTGAGCGGGCCGTTTCATTCCAGTTTGATGCGTGCTGCAGCGGAAGAATTCAAGGATGCTCTGGCTGCTGTTCAATGGCGGGCTGCTGAGTTTCCGGTATACCACAATGTGGATAACGCGCCAGCCCCCTTGGCTGAAGTCCAGGAAAAACTGCTGGGCCAGCTGTACAGTCCGGTTAACTGGACCGGGGCGGTTGCGGCCGTTCGCAGTAAGGCCGATGTGGCCATCGAATTTGGCCCAGGCAAGGTATTGGCGGGTCTGAATAAACGTATTGATAAAACCTTGGCTACCTATGGCACCGGCGATCTTGCCAGCGCCCAGGCGGTCATGGCCATGATTCAAGGACAACAAGCATGACAGATAAAGCACTGGCACTGGTCACTGGCGCTTCCCGAGGTATTGGGCGAGCGGTGGCAGAAAGCCTGGCAGACAAGGGATACAAGGTAATTGGTACGGCGACCAGCGAATCGGGTGCGGTTGCGATTCGTGAGGCGCTGCAGGCTATTGATGAGGATAATGACGCGATTGTGCTGAATATCTCTGATGCCGAGCAAACCAGTACCGCCTTGAAGGCACTGGTGGCAGAGCATGGTACACCGGCAGTATTGGTTAATAACGCCGGTATTACCCGTGATAATCTGTTCTTGCGCATGAGCGACGACGAGTGGAATGCAGTGATCAACACCAACCTGACCGGCGTGTTCCGTGTTTGCAAGGCGCTGGTCAAACCGATGATCAAGGTGAAAGCCGGTGCGATTATCAATGTAAGCTCCATTATCGGTACTACCGGTAATGCGGGTCAGGCTAACTACGCAGCGGCCAAGGCCGGTCTGGAAGGCTTTACCCGTTCACTGGCACAGGAAGTGGCCAGCCGCAACATTACGGTTAACTGTGTTGCACCGGGCTTTATCAAAACAGACATGACGGACGTCTTGCCTGAAGCCCAAAAAGAAGCCATCCTGTCGTCCATTCCGAGCAAGCGCTTGGGGCGGCCAGACGAGATTGCCAGTGCTGTTGCCTTTTTGGCCAGTGACGAAGCGAAATACATTACAGGCCAGACCATTCATGTGAATGGCGGTATGAATATGGGTTAAGGTCGCACTGACCTTCGAAACACTGAAACGGTAGGAAAAACCATGAGCAATATCGAAGAACGCGTAAAAAAAATCGTCTGCGAACAGCTGGGCGTTAAAGAAGACGAAGTGAAAGCGGCTTCTTCTTTCGTAGATGATCTGGGTGCAGACTCTCTGGACACTGTTGAGCTGGTAATGGCTCTGGAAGAAGAATTCGAAACAGAAATTCCAGACGAAGATGCCGAGAAGCTGACTACCGTTCAGGAAGCAATCGACTACATCGTTGCGAATCTGTAATAATCGCGACGTCTGAAAGCCGCCTCTTCGGACGCGGCTTTTTTTGTGTCTGAGACGGGGAAACCAATACAGTGATGACGAAACGACGCGTAGTGGTAACGGGCCTGGGAACTGTTAACCCAATGGGTCTGGACGTGGCGACAACCTGGCAGGCAGTGTGTCAGGGCAAATCCGGCATCGGGCCGGTAACGCATTTTGATGCCAGCAGCTATTCGACCCGAATTGTTGGAGCAGTGAAAAATTTCGACATAACCAGTGTTATGTCGGCCAAAGAAGCACGCAAGCTCGATCCATTTTTGCAATACGCCATGGTTGCAGCAGAGCAGGCAATGCAGGATGCCGGATTCCCTGATGATATTGACTTCAACCGCTTCGGAGTTGCCGTAGGCTCAGGTATCGGTGGTCTGAATACCATTGAACAGAATTATCAGCAGCTGGTTAAGAGTGGCCCTCGCCGGGTATCCCCTTTTCTGGTGCCGGCAGCCGTGATCAATATGGCGTCGGGCAATATTGCCATTCGGCATGGCCTGAAAGGCCCCAACTTCGCCATTACCACTGCCTGCACTACGGGTACTCACAATATCGGTTATGCGGCTCGTACCATTGCGTATGGTGACGCTGATCTGATGCTGGCAGGGGGGACGGAAGGTTCATCTTCACCGCTGGGAATGGCCGGTTTTGCTGCGGCAAGAGCCATGAGCACCCGTAATGATGAGCCAGAAAAAGCCAGTCGCCCATGGGACAAGGATCGTGATGGTTTTGTCCTGAGCGATGGTGCCGCTATTCTGGTGCTGGAATCGCTGGAACATGCCCAGGCTCGCGGCGCGCGTATCTATGCCGAACTGATCGGTTTGGGGATGAGTGATGACGCCTATCACGTTACCAGCCCTCCCGCAGATGGTTCCGGCGCTTGTGCGGCCATGACCAATGCGCTGAAAGATGGAGGTGTGACGCCGGAGCAGGTGGATTACATCAATGCTCACGGTACTTCTACACAAGTGGGCGATATTGCCGAAACCAACGCCATCAAGAAACTGTTTGGTGACCATGCCTACAAGCTGGCGGTGTCTTCGACCAAATCCATGACCGGCCACTTACTGGGCGCAGCCGGAGCAATCGAAGCCATGTTCACCGTGCTGGCGATTCAGGATGGCATCATTCCGCCGACGATCAACCTCGACCACCCGGATGACGGCTGTGATCTGGATTACGTGCCGCACATTGCTCGCAAGGCGGATGTGTCGATTGCACTGTCCAATTCCTTCGGCTTTGGTGGCACCAACGGTAGCTTGCTGTTCTCACGTTTTAACGGCTGAGACGGGTGACCGTACTTTGTCGAGTGGCCGGTCAGTGGCAGGACTATTTACCTGCCACTGACCGTGGCCTGCAGTATGGCGATGGCCTGTTTGAAACCATGCGCCTGTCTGGCGGACGTGTACCGTTATGGTCGTTGCATCAGGCTCGGCTGCAGAGCGGTATCAGCGCCCTGTGTTTCCCGCCGACAACCATGGCCGATGTCTTGCTGGCGCTTGATGACGTGCCTCTCTCTGCGTCACTGGATCAGTATTCCGCCGCCAAATTGCTCGTTACCCGTGGGGCTGGGCCGCGAGGCTATCAATCTCCTGATCCGGTTCAGATCAGCATTCAGCTACACTTGTTTGATGCGCCCCGCTGGCGCTGGTCAGCGTTGCCAATGGGATGTTCCGGTTTAACCGTTGGCGTAAACGAGGTTCGCCTGGGCAGACAGCCACGGCTCGCCGGATTAAAACACCTGAACCGGCTTGAGCAGGTACTGGCAAGGGCCGAGTTTCAACCAGGTTGGGATGAAAGCCTGATGCTGGACGAACAGGGGGATGTCATCGAAGGCTGTTACTCCAACCTGTTGGTCTGCAAGGCGGGGCAGTGGCTGACGCCGATGCTGGATGCTGCGGGCGTCAATGGCGTGATTCGTCAATGGCTGCGCCAACAGCTGGTCGTAACAGAAGCCCGCTTGTCGCTGGACGATATCAAACAGGCTGACGCGTTGGTTCTGAGTAACAGCCTGATGGGCATCGTGCCGATTGTCCGTCTGGATAATGTAGAATATTCCCCGAACCATGAAACACTGGATGCCATGAAGGCGTTGCAGTCCAGGCTGGAGAGTCTTTTTTGAAAAAATTATTGGCGTTGATCGCCACCTTGCCCGTTTTGCTGCTGGCATTGGGGTTGGCGATCTGGACGTTACCGGCCAGCAATGACAGTGCTGTACGTATTCAGATCAATCCTGGCGATACCCTGACTGGCAAAGCCCGGCAATGGGAAGCGGATGGCTGGTTGCCATCGGCACTGCTGCTGCGCATACAGGCCCGCTTATTAAAAAAGCAGCACCTGCGCGCCGGGGAGTATGACGTACCGCCGCAGCTGACTGGCCCTGAATTACTCGCCTGGCTCGAAACCGCTGAGGCGGTCACCTACCGCGTTCGCCTGATTGAAGGCACACGGCTGGCAGAGGCACTAAAAAACATCGCCAGCGCACAGCAGCTGAAACAAGATATCCAACCGCTTAACCCGGAACAGGTCGGACGTTTGCTTGGCATCGACGGCAACCCGGAAGGCTGGCTGTATCCCGACACTTATGTGTATCCGAGTGGCGCTTTGGCCTCCTCTGTGATCATCCAGGCCTACCAGCGTATGCAAAGCCAGCTGCAAGACGCCTGGCGTCAGCGCGCCAAAGACCTGCCGTACAGCACGCCGTACCAAGCGCTGGTGATGGCCTCCATTGTCGAAAAGGAAACTGCCGTGGCAGCAGAGCGGCCCCAAATTGCAGGGGTATTTGTACGCCGCCTGCAGCAAGGTATGCGGCTGGAAACCGATCCGACGGTGATTTACGGCCTCGGTGACGACTTTGCCGGTAACCTGCGCAAACGCCATCTGCTCGATCGCAGCAACCCCTACAACACCTATCGCAATCGTGGCTTGCCGCCGACGCCGATCGCCCTGGCCGGACGTCAGGCGCTGGAGGCCGCGCTGCATCCAGCAGACGGGGAGAGTCTGTTTTTTGTTGCCCGTGGTGATGGCTCGCACGTATTTTCTGCCACCTTTGAACAGCACAACAAGGCGGTTCTCCAGTACCAGATACGCAACCGCAAGGCCGATTACCGGTCTACACCGGAACCTGTTCCGTCATCACCTCCGGAACTGCCAGCAGCAGGAGCACAACCATGACATCGAACCCGCGTGGCAAATTCATTACCTTTGAAGGCGGCGAGGGAGTCGGTAAATCCACCAATATTCACTGGTGCGCCGATTGGCTCACGGCACAAAACATCGACGTCATTGTGACGCGGGAGCCTGGTGGTACGCCTATCGCCGAACTGATTCGTAACAAGCTGCTGAAGGCGCATCACGCCGAACCCATGGTGCCGATGGCGGAGCTGTTACTGATGTTTGCGGCCCGTGCCCAACACCTCGAAGCGGTTATTTTACCGGCCTTGTCCCAGGGCACCTGGGTGCTGTGTGATCGTTTTACCGACTCCACCATTGCCTACCAGGGTTTTGGCCGGGGGCTGGATCTGAGCAGCATCGAAACCCTCAAAACCCTCGTCCAGGGAACACTGGAACCAGACTGCACCCTGTTGCTCGACGCCCCGATTGAAGTCGGTATGGCGCGTGCCCATGGTCGGTCGGTCGCCACGGGAGAGGCGACCGATCGTTTTGAAATCGAACAGCTGGCATTTTTTGAACGGGTGAGAGACGGATTTCAGACATTGGCGGCGACGCATTCTCGCTTTGTTACCCTGGATGCCACCCAGACACTGGATGATATTCAGGCCGAACTGGCGATTCGGCTCAACCTGCTGAGAGCCCCATGAGCGACTCTCACTGGACGCATGTTTACCCTTGGCAATCCGGACTCTGGAATGACCTGATCAAGCGCCATCAACAGCAGGGGTTGCCCCATGCGCTGATGTTTACCGGTGTCCGGGGAATTGGCAAACACGCGCTGGCGCTACAGACCGCACGCTGGTTGCTTTGCACTCGCCGGATAGAACAACAAGCCGGTGTTGCCTGCGGTGAATGCCACAGTTGTCGTTTGTGGCAAGCTGGCAACCATCCAGACTTCATGGAATGCAAACCGGAAGACGGCAGTCGGCAGATCCGTATCGATGGCGTCCGCAAGCTCAACGAGTTTCTGATGCAGACGCCACAAATCAGCGCTTGCCAGGTGGTTAATCTGCACCCGGTTGAAGTACTTAACGCCAATGCCGCCAACGCCTTGCTCAAAACCCTGGAAGAACCGCCGGGGGAGAGTTTTTTGCTACTCGAAACCGAGCGCCTCGGTTCCGTGATGCCGACCATTCGCAGCCGTTGCCAGCGTCTGGCGTTGGCGACACCACCGCATCAGCAGGCCATCGACTGGATGCTGGCCAACGGTTGTGATCCGGCAGCGGCAGCGCAGGCCTTGCGAATGAACCAGATGGCACCGATTGCAGCGCTGCAATGGGTACAGCAGCAGCGGCATGAACAACATCAAACCTGGCTACAGCAGTTGCAGCAGTGGTCAAACGGCGCACTGCCGCTCGATGCCATGGTGACGATCTGGAAAAACGACGAACTCGCCGACGTACTGGCCTGGCTTGGCCAGCTAACGGCCGATCTGATGCGTGCCCATATGGGAGCCGACACCACGCAATTGCTGGAACCTGAGGTGCTGGGCTGTTTTGACGCCGCTACTCTGCAACCGGCAAAACTGATAGCCTTGCACGACCGAATCAACAAGGCGTTAGGGCAATTACAGTCCGGAGCCAGTTTTTTTAATCGCCAGCTGTTGCTGGAATCACTGATGATCGAGTGGCAGACACTCGTGACCGAACCAGGGAGACACTGATGGCCAATATGGGGCGTAGCGGTATTCTGACGTTGACCATCAAGGACAAGGCCGTACTGTACGGTGCCTACATGCCGTTTCTCAAAGATGGCGGCCTGTTTATTCCAACCAATCGCACTTACAAGCTCGGTGACGAAGTGTTTTTGCTGTTAAAGCTGATGGATGACCCGGAAAAACTGCCGGTTGCTGGCAAAGTCGTCTGGATTACGCCTCCCGGTGCCCAGGGCAACAAAACGGCAGGCATCGGCGTGCAGTTTACCGGTGATAACACCATGGCACGGGATCGTATCGAAACTCATCTTGCCGGTGCCATGAAGTCTGACCGTCTTACCCACACCATGTGACCCTCAAGCATGTACTCAAAGATGTACTCAAAGATGTAAGAAATAGCCACACACTCCAGCGCGCTGCTTCGGTTGTTGCTGTGGAGTGACAAACCGTTTTATTCAGTAAAGAGGCCTTCCGTATCGCTATCTGCCGGAAAGTCATCAATACTGAAAACCTGCGTTGTCTGAATACTACAAGGTCCGTTTATGTCTGATTCTGCTTTTCGTCATCTGGGTGCCACTCCGGTTGAATCCCTTAATCTGGTGGTTCACCACTATGAACACAGCGGCACCGGGGCGGTTCACTACCACCTGGAGTCTGACCACGACGAAAAGGCCTTTATGGTCGCAGTTCGTACCATGCCGAAAGACTCCACCGGAGTAGCGCACATTCTTGAGCACACGGTGCTGTGCGGTTCGGAAAAATTCCCGGTACGTGATCCGTTCTTTATGATGACCCGGCGCTCGCTCAACACCTTCATGAACGCCATGACCAGCAGCGACTGGACCGCTTACCCATTTGCTTCCCAGAACGACAAGGACTTCAACAACCTGCTCGACGTTTATCTGGATGCGGTCTTTTTCTCGCGTCTGGATCCGCTCGACTTCGCCCAGGAAGGCCACCGGCTGGAACTCGAAGACCCGCAAGACCCGAACTCCAAACTGGTATTCAAAGGTGTCGTATTCAACGAAATGAAAGGGGCCATGTCATCTGCTGTGTCGCAGCTATGGCAAGGTATCAGCTCCTACCTGTTCCCGACCACCACCTATCACTTCAACAGCGGCGGCGAACCGGCAGAGATCACCCAGCTCAGCTACGACCAGCTGATGCATTTTTACAAAAGCCATTATCACCCCAGTAACGCCGTGTTCATGACGTTTGGTAACCTCAACGTTGATGAACTGCAAGCCCGGCTCGAAAGCGAAGTGCTGTCGCGCTTTGAACGCCAGACCCAGAGCTGGAGTGTTCCGGCAGAACAACGCTACGCTGCCCCCGTTGCTGTGCAGGAATATTATGGTGTTGATGGCGATGACCTCAGCGCCAAAAGTCACCATGTACTGGGCTGGTTGCTGGGCTTCTCGATCGATCTGGACGCCCAGCTGGAAGCCAACCTGCTCAGCCAGATACTGCTCGACAACAGCGCCTCGCCACTGCGTCGTGCGCTGGAACAGACCGAACTGGGTGGCTCGCCATCACCGCTGTGTGGTCTCGAAGAGTCCAATCACGAAATGAGCTTTATGTGCGGTGTGGAAGGCAGTGAACCGGAACATGCCGAAGCCGTAGAAACCCTGATCCTCGACACCCTGAAGCGGGTAGCCGAAGAGGGTGTAGAAGCCGACATCGTTGAATCCGCCTTGCATCAGCTGGAACTGCACCAGCGCGAGATCGGCGGTGACCACTATCCCTATGGCCTGCAACTGATTTTTAATGCATTACCCGCCGCAACCCATCACGGTGACCCGGTAGCAATGCTCAACCTCGACCCGGCACTGGCCCGCTTGCGTACCAACGCCAGTCAGCCAGGTTGGGTACAGGCAGCCGTCACCCGTCTGTTACTGAACAATCGCCATCGCGTACGCTACAGCCTGCTGCCGGATGCTGGCCTGAACGCCGAAGCCAAGCGACTGGAACAGCAGCGTCTGAACACTATTCGCGCCAATTTGACGACGGATCAGTTGCAAGCCATTCGCGACCAGGCGGAAGCTCTGCAACAACGTCAGGCAGCAGAAGACGATCCTGGTTTGTTGCCACAAGTGACCCTCGAAGACGTCAAGCCCGAGCTTCACCACGTCGCCCCCGACAACCGCTATACCGAAGCGCTGACGACGACCGAATACATTGCAGGCACCAACGGCATTCTGTACCAGCAACTGATTGCCGACCTGCCCGAACTGAGCGCCGAACAACTCAGCTGGCTGCCATTGTTTACCAACGCCTGGAGTGAAGTAGGTGCCGGAGGCAACGACTACCTGACCCAGCAAGTCAAACAGACCGCATTGGTGGGCAGCCTGTCGAGCTACGCTTCCATTCGTGGTGACGTCGAAGACAACCAACAGCTGCACGGCTACCTGGTGATGGGTGGAAAGGCACTGGGCACCAAAGTCAGTGAATTCAGCGCGCTGATGAAAGAGACCTGGCAAACCCCGACCTTCGATGAAAATACCCGCCTGCTCGACCTGCTGACCCAGATGAAAGCCCGCCGTGAACAGGGCGTGACCGGCAGCGGTCACAGCCTGGCGATGTCTACCGCCGCCGCCTCACTGAATCCGGTTGCCAACATCACCAACGTCATGAGCGGCATGCCCCAGCTGGTTGAACTGAAACAACGGCTGAAACTGGCTCAGCAAGACGGCGGAGCCTCTTTGTCTGCCGCGCTCAACAATCTGTACCAGTGTATCGCCAACAGCCCGGATGAAGCCTTGCTGGTTCATGATGCGCCCCATCGTGATGCCCACCTCACCGCACTGCAGCAGCAATGGCCACAGCCATCCGTGGTGACACCCACCACATTGGCCTGGACACCGGTACCAACCGCCAACTACTGGATGGTCGATTCACAAGTCAACTTTTGTGCCTGGGCACTGCCCACCGTCGCCATGGTGCACGAAGATGCCGCCGTACTGTCGGTATTGGCTGGAGTGCTGCGGAACGCCTACCTCCACACTGCCATTCGCGAAAAAGGCGGTGCTTACGGTGCCGGAGCGACGCAAGACAACGCCAGTAGCTGCTTCAAATTCTACTCCTACCGTGACCCTCGTGTTGAAGGCACCTTTGACGATTTCGCCGCCTCCATTGGCTGGGTACTGGAGCGCGCTAATGGCGACGATCTGGTAGAACAGGCTGTACTCGGACTGATCGGCGGCATGGATCGCCCTGGTTCGCCAGCAGGCGAAGCCAAACAGGCATTTCATATGGACCGGGGTGGCCGCAGCCGCGATTTGCGTCAACAGTACCGCGAGCGCCTGCTGGCGACCCGCTGGGCTGATGTCCAACGGGTAGCCGCCACCTATCTGAAAGATCAGAGCGGAAGCAAAGCCGTGATTGCCCCGCGTGGAACGCAAGACATTGCCGCCGCGCTTGGCCTGACCGCGCAAGGCTTTTAAACTCTGCACGCAGCCAGCGGGTGTTGCTCACCTGCTGGCTGTCTCCCTTGCCAACCTTATTTTTCGAGCAACCCCGATGACCACCTTGCTCTATCTCGCCCGAATCCTGCTTGTTGCTGTACTTGTTGTTGTGGTTTGGGCATCGCTCAAACAGACCGGCAACACCATTGCTGGCTCCGATAAAATCGCCCACTTCCTGGCCTACATGTCCCTGGCTGGACTGGGGCTGGTCAGCTTCCAGCTACTGCGTAACCAATGCCTGTTTATGCTGTTTTGCCTGGCACTGGGCGGCACCATGGAACTGATCCAAGGACAACTGCCACACCGGGTTATGGGCTGGGACGACATGCTCGCCAACAGCCTGGGCGTACTGACCGCCATTTTAGTCTATTGGCCACTGAGAGGGTGGATTGACCGGCTGCTGGGGCGGGGGACGACGACGGCTGCCACCAGTGGAGAATAACGCCGTTACCCCTCACCCTCACCTGTTGAGTCAGGGTGTTGTCTGATAGCGGCATCTTGTATTCAGGGAAGAATTCTTATGGTCGAGAACAATTATTATCGCTACCTGGGCAAAGCCAACGCCGGGAAAGACAATACGGCCCGCTACCATTTATTGGCTTATCACTCGCTTGATGTGGCGGCAACGGGGTATCTGTTGTTGTCTCAGCAGGATGGATTGCTGAATGATTTGTCGGATCTGCTGGAGCTTCCTCCCGAGTCATTAAAACGTCTGCTTACCTTTCTGTTGGCATTACATGATCTTGGTAAGTTTTCGGCCGCTTTTCAGCAGTTGCCCGTTTTTTCTGCTTTTTCATCCGGATTGAAACCGCCTGCGAGAAGCTATGATGCCAGCACACACCGGCATGACCGCCTGGGAAGTTATCTGGTAGAGCAGTTATTTCGTAATGGTCAGGTTGATATCCCTGGTTGGAATAACCGTCCGGTTCATGCCCGTAAAAGTGCCTTACAGTTCGGCAAGCTAATGGATGTGGTGCTTGGCCACCATGGCAAGCCGATCAATGCCCGCACTGATGAAATGCAAGCCTTCTATTGCGAAGAAAATATTGCCGATGCGTCAGCTTTTGTGGCGGATCTGTTCAATTTGCTTGACGTTGATTTGCCCGTTGAGCAACTGGTCGATAAAGAGTGGCAGGGCCGGTTCGCATTGGCCAGCTGGGTTCTGGCCGGTTGGGCGGTTATCTCAGACTGGGTTGGTTCGGATCAGCAATATTTCCACTACCGTACTGATGCGATGCCGGTCGATGAATACTGGCCAATAGCGCAACAAAACGCCCGTAGAGCGTTGGATGCAACCGATCTGATGGCCGGAATCCGGGCCAGTAATTTTCCTGGGTTTCAATCTCTGTTTGGTTTTGAGCCAACGCCGCTGCAACACTGGGCGGAACACATTGAGTTATCCGAGCAGCCGCAACTGTTTATTCTGGAGGACATTACCGGGTCGGGTAAAACTGAAGCGGCATTGACCTTGGTGCATCGATTGATGGCGGCAAAACATGCCCAAGGTTTCTATTTTGGCTTGCCGACCATGGCGACGGCCAATGCCATGTTTCATCGCTTGGCGGATCATTATCTGAAAATGTTTGATACGAGCTCTGGCCGTAAACCATCGTTGGTATTGGCTCACTCAGCTCGAGCAATGGATGAACGCTTCCGGGAGGCCGTAGGGGTTCAGGGAGCAGACGACAGTGTCTATGACCGTGATGACGAAACCGCCAGCTTGTATTGCAACCAATGGCTGGCAGATTCCCGCAAAAAAGCCTTATTGGCCCCGGTAGGGGTTGGCACGATCGATCAGGCTTTGCTCGGGGTGTTGCCTCGTAAACATCAGAGTTTGCGGGTGCTGGGTCTACATCATAAAGTGCTGGTGTTTGATGAAGTTCACAGTGCCGATGCCTATCAGCTGCAATTGCTGGAAACCCTCTTGAAGCTTCATCTTCATCAGGGGGGGAGTGCCATTTTGCTCACCGCTACCCTGAGCTTTGATGCCCGTGAGCGGTTGTGCCGAATCTGGAATGAGGTGCCGGTGTCGTCATGGGGCAAACCGTTAACCGGGCCATGGCTGACTCAGTCCAGAAGACTGGACGACTTCCCCCTGGCGACGCGTGTTGCAAGAGGAGAAACTCCGGATGAGGCCGCGGTGGGCAGCAGAGCTGCAGTTTCTCGGCGAGTCGACGTTGATTTTCTGCATGATGTTGACGTTGTGATCCAACAGCTGTTAGCTGCCGCTAAAACAGGGCGTTGTGTTGTCTGGGTGCGTAACACCGTAGGGGATGCTCAGCAAGCCTATGACACCATTAACCAGCAACTGGCCAATGTGCCATCGGACTCTGGCTTCACTTGTGAAACCCTGTTGTTTCACAGTCGCTTTACGCTGCATGATCGCAAACGTATCGAACGCCAAGTGTTGCATTGGATTGGAAAAACGAGTCAGCCAGCGCTCCGCGCTGGCAAAATCATCATTTGTACCCAGGTGTTCCAGGAAAGTCTGGATGCCGATGCGGATTTGTTAATAACCGATTTGTGTCCAATCGACGACCTGATTCAGCGAGCAGGGCGGCTGCATCGTCATCTTCGGGAGCATCGATCGGGTGAAACCCCCAAGCTGCTGGTGTATTCACCAGAGTGGCAAGAGCAACCAGCCCTTGACTGGCTGCAACAGAACTTTCGCGCGACGCAAGCGGTATATCAAAGTCCGGCATCGCTCTGGATGGCAATGAAAGTGCTGCGAGCGCAGGGCGGATACCGTATGCCGGACGATGCCAGACGGTTGATCGAATCGGTTTATGGTGAGTTGGCTCCAGCGCTACCAGAAGCTTTTGAAGGGCTCGAACTGGAATATCGAACGGCGCAGCGCCTCAAGGCCAGTACCGGCCAGATCCGTCGTATATCCATTGAACAGGGTTATAGCTGGGGTGTTGCAGATGGCGACTGGCCAGAGGATCAATCCGATCTCAGTACCCGTTACCAAGAGGTCGATCAGGATTCACTGGTTTTGGTACGCCGAGCACATGGCCAGTTAGTACCCTGGGTGAGTGATATACAATTTGCGATAGAACTCAGTACCGTCAAACTCGCGTCGAACAAGCGTAAAAAACTGACAGCCTTGCTTGATCCTTCGGATGGCAGTAGTGGCTCGCCAGACGTACTTGATTTTCTGCGGCGTTATCGTAACGCCAAATACCAGTATCTCTGGTTGGCAGAAGAAGATGAGGTGATGCGCTATTGTCTGGAATTAGGTGTGATTGCTGGTGTAATAAACAAAAGCTAATGTCTTTTAGTCATTTCGATTGATATAGTGTGTATCAGATTAATATACGGTGAAGGGGCATTGTTATGGCTAGGACAGCGCCAATCAATATGAGAGTGGAGCCAGGTCAGCAGGCACTTTTGACTAAGGCGGCTGCGTTGGTGAACAAGGACAGGACGTCATTTATTCTGGAAGTTGCCTGTCGAGAGGCTGAGAACATACTGCTCGATCAGCGACTTTTTCAGTTGGATGATAGTGCGTTCTTGGCATTTGAAGAAGCACTTGATCGCCCAGTTCCTCCGAATGCGAAACTGAAAAATCTTTTGTCTGAGGCATCCCCCTGGGATTAAGGTGTGTCTGTAAAATCCCCGCAGAGCGGGGAACAGGATCACACTACAGCTATCGTCGGTATATCTCCAAGTTACTGGAGAACGGTATGAGTTTAACGGATATGGTTTGATTGTTTAAATAAGACGATAGCTGTTGTAAATTTTTCTCAATCATTGATATTCTGGATGCAAAGCAAGGATAGGAGTCTATATTGATGGGGTCGCTGTTACAGCCCATGGCGTTGAATCATACTCATGAGTTATTGGGTTTCGATTGTGGCAACGAGTCCTTGAATGAATGGTTAATAAAACGTGCGCTCAAAAACCAGATCAGTGGGGCCAGTCGTACGTTTGTGATCTGCTCTGGTCAGAGGGTGGTTGGTTACTATGCTCTGGCAACTGGCAGTGTCGAACGTACACTGACGAATAGTAATTTCGCTCGTAATATGCCAGAACCTATTCCGGTGATTGTACTGGGACGTTTGGCGATTGACACTCGTTGGCAGGGGAAGCGATTGGGTGCTGCTTTATTAAAAGATGCACTGACAAGAGTTGTGCAGGTGTCCAACCAGGTGGGTATTCGAGGAGTGCTGGTGCAAGCAATCTCAGATACCGCAAAAGTTTTTTATCAACAGTATGGATTCCAGCCGTCGCCTACGGATGATATGTCGTTACTGATCTCGGTTAAAACGATACGGGAACATATGGTCTCGTGACTGCATCGATAGTTTCTTTACTCTGAGCAAGCATAAAACGAAGGTTTTGATAGACGACACAGGAGGTGTGATGAATCTGCTCAACGACCCATGGCTACCGGTTATTCTGACTGACGGCCAGCAAACAGACATCCGCATGGCAGAGATTGCCAGACCGGACATCCAGAATCTTGCATTTCCTCGTACCGACTTTCAAGGCGCTGCCTATCAGCTGATTATCGGCGTGTTGCAAACAGTGTTTGCGCCGGAAGACGAAGATGAATGGCTCGATCGTTTGCAAACCCCACCATCAGAATACGATTTGCAACAGGCGCTCGAACAAATAACCCATGCCTTTAATCTGACTGGCGACGGCCCGCTGTTTATGCAGGATTTTGACTCGTTAGAGAGCGCCAAATCATCATCTGTTGCGTCGCTGTTGATCGAAGCCCCCGGCGAAAACGGCATCAAGCTTAATACCGACTTTTTTATCAAGCGGCAGTTTATGCAGCAGATGTCGTTACCCATGGCGGCCTTGGCCTTGTTTACGTTACAAATCAACGCGCCTTCTGGGGGGCAGGGGCATCGTACCGGTTTGCGTGGTGGTGGGCCGCTATCGACATTGGTGTTGTCGAATCAGACTGAAGCCACTTTGTGGTCATCACTGTGGCTGAATGTCATGTGTTTGAGCTGGTTCCAGCAAGCGATCAAAGGTGAGTGGCCGGAACCGGATTTTACCGATGGTTCGGTATTTCCCTGGTTGGCCGCGACCCGTACCAGTGAGAAAAAGGGCAGTGCGGTGCTACCGATCGATGTTCATCCACTGCAGCGCTACTGGGCCATGCCCCGGCGTATTCGCTTGGATGTTGAAATGAGAGAAGGACAGTGCGACCTGTCTGGAAGGGCATCGAAACCACTGGTCAGCCACTACCGGTCACAAAATTACGGCGCTAACTATGAAGGTGACTGGTACGTTCATCCATTTACTCCGTACCGTGGAGACCCTAAAAAACCGGAAGAAGAGCGCTTGTCGATCAAGGGCCAGCCGGGTGGTATCAGCTACAAACAATGGGATGTTTTACGGCTGGCCGCAGATAGCAGCGACGATGGCAATCAGACCCCCGCATTGGTGGTAGAACATATGCACGAAATGGCCTACCGGCTGGCTGATGAGTTGCAAGAGCAGCTGCGTTTATGGGCGTTTGCCTACGATATGGACAATATGAAACCCCGTGGTTTCTATAGTATTGAAATGCCGTTTGTTGCTTTGCCACCGACGTTAGAAAAAGCCTTTTTTAGCGAGGTTAAACGGCTGCAAGGCTTGGCGACGGAGATACTCAAACAAGTACGCTCCCAGATCAAAAAGGCCTGGTTTGAACGCTCAGAAGATGCCAAGGGTGACTTCAGCTTTATTGACCTCACCTTCTGGCAGCGAACAGAAGCACATTTTTTTGCTGCCATCAGTGAGCTTGGCAAAATCGCCAAGGCGCATCCGGATTATCTGCAATTGTCGCCAGAGAGTGCCCGGCGTTGGTTAAAAGCCATGCAACGTACAGCGCTGGATATCTTTGACGAAACAGTACTGTCCAGTGAACCCGAACCACGCAAAATGAAAGACAAAATACAGGCCAGAAACGAACTGAAAGTCTGGCTGTATTACAGTAAAAAACCGATTCAACAGTTCAAAACGGACTACCAGGTTGACGTGACCGAACCACAGGAGGTGAGCCAGTGACAATCGCACCCTATTGCCAGTATTTGACGGTGGAACAAGCCCGGCAGCTACGGCGCTGGCACCAATCGATGAATGCGGCCCCGAGTGAATTGCAAGAGCAGAACATCATGCAGGCACCTTCTGGCCAGCGGGCCAGGTTATGTCGATCTGAAAATCTGCCTGCACTTTTGATGACCGATGGGTTTCGTCGGCTCTGGTTCACGATCAACCCTCCCGTGGACACTGATATTGATGAAGCTCCCGGCTCGTCAGACGCCGTTAAGTCAGCGGTCAAGCCGGCACCGAACGAGCTGGCACAACACTCGAAGCCACAAACAAAACGCAACTACCTGGATAACCACTTCGCCATGCTGGCCTGGGCCTGTGTGGCGGGTGTACTGGCGGATGTGCGTACCGATGTTACTCCACGGACAAAGACCAAAGATACCGCCAAGGGAAAATCCAAAAGTGAAGAAAACATCGACTACCGCTCGCTTGCCGCTATGGCCGGATCACCAGTAAAAAACAGTGAGCGTTCCCAGCTGAGTGAACTGAGATTTCAGCGGCTTCAGACCGCAGAGAGTGAAGAAGAGTTGTTACTGCTATTGCGCCGTCTGGTGAAACAACTGGATCGCAAGGCACCACTGGCCCGGCTGGCCGACGACATCCTTTGCTGGTTTGCGGAATATCACGACCGCGTGCCCCGAGACGTCGAAAAACGCATTGCTCTGAAATGGGCGACTGAATATTACCGCGCTGCCAGCAGCCACTCTAAATAAACTCACCGTAAAAGGAATTCATCATGAGCCAGTTTTTACAACTTCATATCCTCACCTCTTATCCGCCATCCAATCTCAATCGTGATGATATGGGCCGACCCAAAACTGCCCGTATGGGCGGCAGTGAGCGCCTGCGCATCAGCTCCCAGAGTCTGAAACGACACTGGCGCACATCCGACTTGTTTGAGGATGCTTTATCCGGCCATATCGGCACGCGTACCAAAAACATCGGCCCCAACGTTTATGCTGAACTGGTGGCTAATGGCGTGGCTGAGAAAAAAGCTAAAGAATGGGCAGCAGACATTGCCAATGTGTTTGGCAAGGTAAAAAAAGAACAGCTGGAGATTGAACAGCTGGTGCATGTAAGCCAGGCGGAGTGGAAGGGTGTCATGGCGTTGGCCAAGCAGTTGGCCGAAGAACAGCGGGCACCGGAAAAAGCAGAGTTGGAACTATTGCGTAAGGATCGTATGGACGCTGATATTGCCTTGTTTGGTCGGATGCTGGCATCCAAACCCGATAAAAATATCGAGGCCGCCTGTCAGGTTGCTCATGCCATCAGCGTTCATTCGGTCACTATTGAAGACGACTATTTCACCGCAGTGGATGACTTGAATGATGGACAAGATGATCTTGGTGCTGCGCATATTGGCGAGCGGGGTTTCGCCGCTGCCTTGTTCTACAGTTACCTTTGTATCAATGTTGACCAGCTGGTGGAGAACCTCAACGGCAATAAAGACCTCGCTGACAAAACACTCAAAGCTCTGACGGAAGCTGCTGTCAAAGTCTCACCAACCGGCTATCAAAACAGCTTCGGCAGCCGTGCTTATGCCAGTTACGTACTGGCAGAGCAAGGCGAACAGCAGCCTCGCTCCCTGTCTGTTGCCTTCCTCAAACCCGTAGACGGGCGCGAGCAGGGCATGGCGCTGGACACCATCGATGCGCTGAACAAACAAATCGAGATTTTCGACCAAGTCTATGAACCCTGTGCAGATACTCGCTATGCACTCGATGCCGTCACCGGCCAGGGAAGCTTCAAGGAGCTGTTAGCGTTTGTCAGTTTGAATAATGAGACCGGCAGCGAGGAATAACCAATATGGAATATCTGGTTTTTCGACTCTATGGGCCAATGGCCAGCTGGGGTCAAGCCGCTGTCGGCGGTGACCGGCCAACCGCAATGGCACCGGGCAAAGCCGCTATTATCGGCTTGTTAGGTGCCGCGTTGGGGGTGGAGCGCGATGATGAAGCTGGTCAACAGCGGCTGTTTGACACTATTGTCGTGGCCGTAAAACAGCTGGGTGCGGGCACCTTGCTGCGTGATTATCACACCGTACAAGCACCTTCGACGGATAAAAAATTCACTCATTACAGCCGTAAAAGTGAGCTGTCTGGCCCAAAGGAAAAACTGAATACGGTATTGTCGAGTCGTCATTATCGTCAGGATGGTGTTTGGGTAGTGGCCATTTCTCTTTCCCAACCCTCAGCAGAACTGACCTTGGAACGCTTGCAAGCAAAGCTGAAACGCCCCGTCTTTCCACTGTATCTGGGACGTAAATCTTGCCCTCCTGCCTTGCCGTTGACCCCCATGCTGGTATCGACCGACCAACTGAAACACGCTTTGGACACTGAATTCCCTGCCATCGTGGGAAGGGATGGTGTGGGCAACGATGTACATACCAGTGTTGCGACGGATCGCTATTGGTTGGGTATGGGTAAACAGGCGACTTACTACTGGCAAGGTGAGCTGGTGGATCTCGACGGTGAACGTCACGACGACACATTGACATACCACCCCTGGGATAACCCCATCAGCCGTAGCCGCTGGCAGTTTGGCCAGCGCCAGCAACACCAGCTCACCCTGATGGAGGATCGCTGATGTATTTTTCTCGAGTCACAATCAGCAACGCCCTGATCGCTTCCCAAGAGCTTGTAGAACTGGAAAAAAATGGCGCATACGCCAGTCATGCGTTGCTATGGCGACTGTTTCCTGGCTACGAAGGCAGCTGGAGCAACCTTAAAGGCAAAGCAAAAGAACAGGCCCAACGTCCGTTTCTGTTTCGCGAAGAAATCGGTACAAATGGTTTGCCGCTTTTTTATGTGCTGTCTGAACAACAACCCGTAGCGGCGCATCCTGCATTTGCCTGCCAGACCAAACCGTATCAGCCACGATTGAGTGCGGGCGATCGACTGGCTTTCAAGCTCCGGGTGAATCCTGTGGTCAGCATTCGCGATGAGCAGGGCAAATCACGACGTCACGATGTCCTTATGAACGCCAAGAAAAACACCGATGTCTCTGGCCTAAACATCCACGAAGCACAGCAGAAAAAAGCCCTGGCAGCTCACCAGGCAGCCCTTGGCTGGATCTCCGACAGTAAACGCCTGGCGGATTGGGGCATACAGTTGGAAAGTGAACCTGAGATTGATCATGACAGCTATTACCAACATCAACATTATCAACCGAAAGGAAAACGCACGATTCGCTACTCCACAGTAGATTATCAAGGGTTACTGACGATTGTTGATCCCGAGCGTTTTTTGCAGACCTTGGCCAAAGGTGTTGGCAAGGCTAAAGGCTTTGGCTGTGGGCTGTGGTTGATTCGCCGGTGTCAGGGGTGAAACCTTGGAGTTGGCCATCATCAGCATCAGCGGCCAGGCCCTGTTAGACGAATGCTTACCGCACGAGGATCAACTCATGACCGAAACCTGCGCCGAGTTTGACGTGGTCAAGTACTTGACCACTCGGGCTTAACCTATCACCCATTTGCAAGGACGCGCTTATGAGTTTTATCCCCCTTAAACCCATCCCGATCAAAGATCGTAACTCCATGATTTTTGTCGGCATGGGGCGCATTGATGTCCGTGATGGCGCTTTTGTCGTTATCGACGAAGTACACGGCGAACGCATGCATATCCCGGTTGGTTCCATCGTCTGTCTGATGTTAGAGCCGGGTACTCGCATCAGCCACGCAGCGGTCAAGCTGGCAGCGACCACCGGCACCTTACTGATTTGGGTTGGAGAAGCCGGTGTCAGGCTTTACTCTGCGGGCCAGCCCGGCGGAGCACGCTCCGACAAATTGCTCTACCAGGCACAACTGGCACTCGATGCGGATTTGCGCCTGAAGGTTGTCCGCAAAATGTTCGAAATCCGTTTTGGTGAAGAAGCGCCACAACGGCGCAGTATCGACCAGTTACGTGGTATCGAAGGCAGCCGGGTTCGTAAAATTTACCAGCAACTCGCCAAACAATATGGCGTGGACTGGCACGGCCGAGACTACGACGTAAAAGACTGGGACAAAGGAGATGCTATTAATCAATGCCTGAGTTCAGCCACCGCTTGCCTGTATGGCGTTACCGAAGCAGCCGTATTAGCCGCAGGATATGCCCCGGCTATCGGATTTTTACACTCCGGCAAACCGTTGTCGTTTGTGTACGATATCGCCGATCTGGTCAAATTTGAAACCGTCGTCCCCATTGCTTTCAAAGTAGCCGCCAAAAAGCCCCACCAGCCAGACCGGGAAGTGCGCATTGCCTGCCGTGAAATATTCCGCTCCAGCCGTTTACTAAGCCGACTGATTCCATTGATCGAAGACGTACTGGCCGCAGGAGAAATAGAACCGCCCAAACCACCAGAAGACGCCCAGCCACCCGCGATACCGGAACCACCCAGCGTGGGAGATGAAGGACACAGGAGTAAATAGCCATGAGCATGATAGTGGTTGTTACAGAAGCCGTACCGCCACGACTGCGCGGACGACTGGCGGTATGGCTGTTAGAAATCCGGGCAGGCGTTTACGTTGGCGATGTATCGCGGCGAATACGTGAAATGATCTGGCAACAAGTGGATGTACTCGCCGAAGACGGCAACGTCGTGATGGCCTGGGCAACCAATACTGAATCAGGCTTCGACTTTATTACCTATGGTCAAAATCGTCGTATGCCCATTGACGTTGATGGACTCCGACTGGTGCGTTTTCTACCCGATGAATCCGATTCAAAAGACGTATGAATGAAGTGCTGAAACGTTCTTTAACAACATCAATTTTTTGGTAGATTTTGAAGGCATAAATTTCCTTTTTAAAATCAACCATGTACATTTAGAGCGTTCCCCGCGTAGCCGGGGATAAACCGGATTCGATACCTCTGTTTCGCTTGACTGAGAAGCGTTCCCCGCGTAGCCGGGGATAAACCGTTGACGCGGCCATGTTGTGCGCGGGCCAGCGTGCGTTCCCCGCGTAGCCGGGGATAAACCGCCGCCACCGACGACAAGAAAGACCAGGACATAGCGTTCCCCGCGTAGCCGGGGATAAACCGCGATGACGTTGATCTTTTAAACGTCAAACCAAGCGTTCCCCGCGTAGCCGGGGATAAACCGCACGCCCGCAGCCAATGGGTGAAGGCTCAGAAGCGTTCCCCGCGTAGCCGGGGATAAACCGGGCTTGTGGGAAGTTACCGCTCCGACCAAAAAGCGTTCCCCGCGTAGCCGGGGATAAACCGCAGAATCTTGCAGAAGTGATGGAGACCGAAACGCGTTCCCCGCGTAGCCGGGGATAAACCGGCTCGGCCAGATTCCCGCTTTTATCCCGAAAAGCGTTCCCCGCGTAGCCGGGGATAAACCGGAACATTGCAAAATAATAATATTCAGCCATAAGCGTTCCCCGCGTAGCCGGGGATAAACCGGCATCAACTGTCTCTGTATTGTCAGTATCTGGGCGTTCCCCGCGTAGCCGGGGATAAACCGAACATAATCTATGTGTTTAGATTTTATGCGGCGCGTTCCCCGCGTAGCCGGGGATAAACCGCCAACGAGCTGAAGCTCAAATCCGACAAAAAAGCGTTCCCCGCGTAGCCGGGGATAAACCGGGGTGGCCGCACAGGTTGTCACGACTGTGTGACGCGTTCCCCGCGTAGCCGGGGATAAACCGTCGACCCATCAATGGTCGGCCACGGCACGGCGGCGTTCCCCGCGTAGCCGGGGATAAACCGAATACATCAACTCGGAATATCTTGAGCTGATGGCGTTCCCCGCGTAGCCGGGGATAAACCGATGTATTTGGCGTACCGGTTGATTTTGGTACAGCGTTCCCCGCGTAGCCGGGGATAAACCGTAATGCTGTCAGCGGCAGAGCCCAGAACATATGCGTTCCCCGCGTAGCCGGGGATAAACCGCCTGGCGCTCCGCAGATCAAGCCATCCAGCCAGCGTTCCCCGCGTAGCCGGGGATAAACCGACCTGCCACATTTTGAGTTGTCCGCCAAATAGGCGTTCCCCGCGTAGCCGGGGATAAACCGTACAACATGGCTTGGAATAGCTGGCGCAATGGGCGTTCCCCGCGTAGCCGGGGATAAACCGCTAAAGAGGTTCTACAAACTCCGACAAACTCCGCGTTCCCCGCGTAGCCGGGGATAAACCGCATTCCTATCCTTTCGGCTCCCGATACTGGCGGCGTTCCCCGCGTAGCCGGGGATAAACCGCGTGGCGTGCCTGATCTAGTGGCTACCGACGAGCGTTCCCCGCGTAGCCGGGGATAAACCGTTTTAATGTTGCGGCTGGCCATGTTATGACGACGCGTTCCCCGCGTAGCCGGGGATAAACCGCGCACCAACGAACGCGGCCCTGTTGCCACTTGGCGTTCCCCGCGTAGCCGGGGATAAACCGTTGATTAATCTTGATCGGTATCCGGCAGGTGCGCGTTCCCCGCGTAGCCGGGGATAAACCGCGGGCAAATTATTTAGCTCTGGCTGGAAGCAAGCGTTCCCCGCGTAGCCGGGGATAAACCGAATTATCCGTGTGAGGTGCAAGTGGAATTTGTGCGTTCCCCGCGTAGCCGGGGATAAACCGGAATGGTTAACCGGTTCTGTAGGTGTTCAGTAGCGTTCCCCGCGTAGCCGGGGATAAACCGCCGATACAGTGCATCGGCTGGAATTCCGGATTGCGTTCCCCGCGTAGCCGGGGATAAACCGCGTGGCGTCTATCGGGTGTTATATCGGGATCTGCGTTCCCCGCGTAGCCGGGGATAAACCGCATGTCTGAATATCTCGCTTATCCCATGTATTGCGTTCCCCGCGTAGCCGGGGATAAACCGCCATGAATTGAGCCGTTTTCGAACTCCCGAATGCGTTCCCCGCGTAGCCGGGGATAAACCGGTTCGTACAGTGTTCATGCACTGCCAACACCGGCGTTCCCCGCGTAGCCGGGGATAAACCGTCACGGTGGCGATAGGCGTACTCGACAACCGCGCGTTCCCCGCGTAGCCGGGGATAAACCGCACTCCTTCTGATGATACTCATTCTGATGGTTGCGTTCCCCGCGTAGCCGGGGATAAACCGTTTGATTTGCAAGGCTATGCAAATAGTTCGGCGCGTTCCCCGCGTAGCCGGGGATAAACCGTTCAACGATTCTGCTGCCAAGTGCGAACAGAAGCGTTCCCCGCGTAGCCGGGGATAAACCGCGCCGACGCGCTGGTGTTGTTTGATGCAGGCAGCGTTCCCCGCGTAGCCGGGGATAAACCGATGTATTTGGCGTACCGGTTGATTTTGGTACAGCGTTCCCCGCGTAGCCGGGGATAAACCGTGGGTCGTTAAAGCTGCTCAGCGCCACCTCAAGCGTTCCCCGCGTAGCCGGGGATAAACCGTTTAAACTTTCATTTCAAGCCATACGCCACGCGCGTTCCCCGCGTAGCCGGGGATAAACCGGCAGTAAATTACGCCATCGACAACCAACTGCGGCGTTCCCCGCGTAGCCGGGGATAAACCGTTTAAACTTTCATTTCAAGCCATACGCCACGCGCGTTCCCCGCGTAGCCGGGGATAAACCGGCAGTAAATTACGCCATCGACAACCAACTGCGGCGTTCCCCGCGTAGCCGGGGATAAACCGCTGCTTAACGATGTCATCCACGGTTTCATCAAGCGTTCCCCGCGTAGCCGGGGATAAACCGCCGTAGGGTTATGCAGACGCCTTCGCCTTTTTGCGTTCCCCGCGTAGCCGGGGATAAACCGATTCGTCTCGCAGTGGTAGCCAATTCGGGCGCGCGTTCCCCGCGTAGCCGGGGATAAACCGCGAATATTCCTGGGCAAAATGCCGGATCTCGGGCGTTCCCCGCGTAGCCGGGGATAAACCGCCCGAACCCACGTCGATGTGAACACCGTCTGGGCGTTCCCCGCGTAGCCGGGGATAAACCGATGTTAGCTAATAAACGTCCAGATTAGCGGAGGCGTTCCCCGCGTAGCCGGGGATAAACCGGTTATCGCGCTGGATGCTAGCCAGTTGATCACGCGTTCCCCGCGTAGCCGGGGATAAACCGCGCGCAATGGCGAGATCTGGGGCCATCTTGACGCGTTCCCCGCGTAGCCGGGGATAAACCGCCAAACTTTGGTTTCTGCTACGTCTGAGAGTTGCGTTCCCCGCGTAGCCGGGGATAAACCGTGATAGCCATCTGGGTCAGGTCGCGATCGCCAGCGTTCCCCGCGTAGCCGGGGATAAACCGACACAGCGGCGGCCGCAATCGCCGCCGTAGTAGTGTTCCCCGCGTAGCCGGGGATAAACCGCCGGGAAAATATCACCCAGCCTGAGAACGCTTGTGTTCCCCGCGTAGCCGGGGATAAACCGGCGACGCCACGGTTGTCCTCAATACAGCGTCAGTGTTCCCCGCGTAGCCGGGGATAAACCGATCCGCGCATCGAAGCGGACGAGCTGCTGTTTGTGTTCCCCGCGTAGCCGGGGATAAACCGATCTGATTCAGCTAACAGGCTGCCATCAACGGGTGTTCCCCGCGTAGCCGGGGATAAACCGTAAAACGCCTGTTCTTCCTCAAAATATTCGTTGTGTTCCCCGCGTAGCCGGGGATAAACCGCACCGATGCAATATCTGTATCGTCATTCTCGTGTGTTCCCCGCGTAGCCGGGGATAAACCGGGAGGCGCCTATTTGATCGACATGCTGCGCGAGTGTTCCCCGCGTAGCCGGGGATAAACCGGTCAGGAGTATATTGATAGTGAGGTATCTAAAGTGTTCCCCGCGTAGCCGGGGATAAACCGCCCGCTGACGGGCCACAGATACACACTGGAAGGTGTTCCCCGCGTAGCCGGGGATAAACCGATCTTCTCGACAAGGCACTGACGCCCAACAGCGTGTTCCCCGCGTAGCCGGGGATAAACCGAACCAGAGCTGAAACCGGCATTGCTGGCTGAAGTGTTCCCCGCGTAGCCGGGGATAAACCGTTTGGCGAACAGGCACGGGATCGCTACGTTGAGTGTTCCCCGCGTAGCCGGGGATAAACCGTCCGACAAGCTCTCGTTCCATGAGTCCCAATGGTGTTCCCCGCGTAGCCGGGGATAAACCGCATATTCAGCCGTTGTTTCAATACTGCCTGAAGTGTTCCCCGCGTAGCCGGGGATAAACCGGGCTGCATGTGCTTGCCCTGCTCCCTTCTCTGGTGTTCCCCGCGTAGCCGGGGATAAACCGGTCTCACGGATGTACCGATCTCGGGCAGCAATGTGTTCCCCGCGTAGCCGGGGATAAACCGCCTGGGCAGTCACATTCGGCCTGGCTGAGTACGCGTTCCCCGCGTAGCCGGGGATAAACCGGGAGTAGGTCATGGATGAATCAATCATAGAATGCGTTCCCCGCGTAGCCGGGGATAAACCGTCATTCCGCCGTGCTGGTCTGAGCTTTACCCAGCGTTCCCCGCGTAGCCGGGGATAAACCGATCGCAACACCCCCATGCAAGACGCCGAAATCGCGTTCCCCGCGTAGCCGGGGATAAACCGCGGGCAATATCAGGATTGCCTGTTGTGGTGGAGCGTTCCCCGCGTAGCCGGGGATAAACCGGATAATTCAGCTCATCTGGATTCAAGTATTCAGCGTTCCCCGCGTAGCCGGGGATAAACCGGTGGTGCGCCGCACCATGATTGGTCTGGCGTTGCGTTCCCCGCGTAGCCGGGGATAAACCGCCGTTCAGGTGCCGGGTTTTCCGGATACCGGTGCGTTCCCCGCGTAGCCGGGGATAAACCGGCCTGCGCATTGCGTTTGGGTCGGCGCTGCTGCGCGTTCCCCGCGTAGCCGGGGATAAACCGTCCAAGAGCTATTCAACCAGGCCCGCCAAGCGGCGTTCCCCGCGTAGCCGGGGATAAACCGCCGACGGCCTGACAACCGAGCAGTACGACGCCGCGTTCCCCGCGTAGCCGGGGATAAACCGAGACTCGGATTTCTGAGCTGCTTCGAGATTTAGCGTTCCCCGCGTAGCCGGGGATAAACCGTCGAACCGCATTCAGCCCGGCGACATTGATGGGCGTTCCCCGCGTAGCCGGGGATAAACCGGCATCCGCGATTTCGGCGCCGTTGTGTCGTAAGCGTTCCCCGCGTAGCCGGGGATAAACCGTTATACGAATCAGACGCTAATGATCAATATCAGCGTTCCCCGCGTAGCCGGGGATAAACCGGTTCGCCAAACCGTCACACTCGATCAACCCACGCGTTCCCCGCGTAGCCGGGGATAAACCGAGCTGGCAGCTCTGACAATGCTGGGCATTTTGGCGTTCCCCGCGTAGCCGGGGATAAACCGCTAAAAATACCGCTGGCTGGTAGTGAGCTGATGCGTTCCCCGCGTAGCCGGGGATAAACCGTCTGCCCAGGTTAAATGCCACCTCGGCAAACCGCGTTCCCCGCGTAGCCGGGGATAAACCGCATTTTTTACACAGCAGGCCAGCGACGCCGGTGCGTTCCCCGCGTAGCCGGGGATAAACCGTCCAGCAACTGGCCGATCACAGCGATATTCATGCGTTCCCCGCGTAGCCGGGGATAAACCGTTGTTCCATGATTCTATCTCCTTATGCGTATTGCGTTCCCCGCGTAGCCGGGGATAAACCGGAGCCGATATGGCCAAGGTAGCAAAGAAAGTCGCGTTCCCCGCGTAGCCGGGGATAAACCGAACAGTATCGACACTCTGTTTTTCAAATTCCGGCGTTCCCCGCGTAGCCGGGGATAAACCGGTTAGCGAAAATATATCTGAAGATGCTATCCCGCATTCCCCGCGTAGCCGGGGATAAACCGTCATCTGATCTGTTTGGTTGTTTTGCTTGCTCGCGTTCCCCGCGTAGCCGGGGATAAACCGTCGTTCCTGGCCGGTGTCGGCAATGCCCAAAAGCGTTCCCCGCGTAGCCGGGGATAAACCGGCCAAACGCAACGATTGGCGATTTTTTGGCGTGCGTTCCCCGCGTAGCCGGGGATAAACCGTCGCTGGGCATCACCACGCTGGCCAAATCCTACGCGTTCCCCGCGTAGCCGGGGATAAACCGATGAGGTGCTTAGTTATCTGCCTCACTCTGATGCGTTCCCCGCGTAGCCGGGGATAAACCGGAGGTCGGTTATGCAGTATCTCGTTTGCTCGTGCGTTCCCCGCGTAGCCGGGGATAAACCGCATTCTTGGCTTTGTTGATCATGGAATATATGGCGTTCCCCGCGTAGCCGGGGATAAACCGTGCCCGAAATTTCTGAACTGCCCGCCGTGCCTGCGTTCCCCGCGTAGCCGGGGATAAACCGCACATTGACGGATTAACAAATGATGAAATTGAGCGTTCCCCGCGTAGCCGGGGGTAAGCCGTGGTTTATGTGGTTCGTTGGTAGGTGGTGGTGGCGTTCCCCGCGTAGCCGGGGATAAACCGCGCTGTCTCTGGCAGAGCCAAACTGGTTAACGCGCGTTCCCCGCGTAGCCGGGGATAAACCGCTGGAGGTGGAGTGACCGCCATTTTTGTATCCGCGTTCCCCGCGTAGCCGGGGATAAACCGCCATGCGCTGCGGCTGGGTGTGGCAAATTAGTGCGTTCCCCGCGTAGCCGGGGATAAACCGACGACGCGCGTTCGCTGATGACCAACGACCGAGCGTTCCCCGCGTAGCCGGGGATAAACCTCACAGATCTGGTATTACAGCCACTGACCCTGAGCGTTCCCCGCGTAGCCGGGGATAAACCGATGGCCATATCAGCGCGCTGGCGGTGACCGTTGCGTTCCCCGCGTAGCCGGGGATAAACCGGCAATCAGGACGCTGGCACAGAACTGAGCATGGCGTTCCCCGCGTAGCCGGGGATAAACCGAAACCGGCGCACACGTCTCTGGCCACAACTACGCGTTCCCCGCGTAGCCGGGGATAAACCGCCAGTTTTCTTGCTGGCATCTTCACCGAACATGCGTTCCCTGCGTAGCCGGGGATAAACCGCACAACATTAGTAACAACAGTTCTACCGGATTGCGTTCCCCGCGTAGCTGGGGATAAACCGATCTGGCCGGTGTGGCGGGCTTACCGGGCACTGCGTTCCCCGCGTAGCCGGGGATAAACCGCGCCATTGGCGGGCTGAATAACGGCGAACTGGGCGTTCCCCGCGTAGCCGGGGATAAACCGCACGTCGTAGACAATCTGCCACACTTGCTGGAGCGTTCCCCGCGTAGCCGGGGATTAACCGAATCAATGATTAGTAGATGTGGCTCCAGTGCATATTGAATTGTGCTGTGATTTGACTTGGTGAGGCTTTCCTCTACTGCAAGCCTTTGTTTTTTGAGCGGGTAATTTTCAGTTATCGATATGGCATTAGGCCGCAATAACTTGTACCGGCAGTTGGGTGCACTCGGTTTATTTGGTCGCACGGAGAATAAACCGAGTGATGGTCATCGATAGTTTTGTAGCCACTAATTCTGGCGTCAGAGTAAAGGTTTTTGGCTGTTTTTTTGCCACCAGGGCAGAGCCACAAGTAACAGCAGGGTAACGGCGATCACGGGGAAGGTGATCAGGTTGAGTTCGTACCAGCCGTAGAGGTTGAATTGTCTGCCTGCGCCCAGGGAGGCTGCGGCGACGGTACCAAATACCAGTAGGTCGTTGAGGGCTTGTACCTTGGATTTTTCCGAGGGTTGGTAGGTGTGGGTGAGCAGGGTGGTGGCGCCAATAAAACCGAAGTTCCAGCCCAGTCCGAGCAGGATCAGTGATCCCCAGAAGTGTATCACTTCCATCCCGGACATGGCGGTAACGGCGGAGGTAAACAGTAGCATCAGTCCTAGCGCGGTGATCCAGCGCGCACCGAAGCGGGCGATCAGTTTGCCGGTGAAAAAACTCGGGCCAAACATGGCGAGGATGTGCCATTGAATGCCGAGGGTGGCATCTCCGGCGCTGTGGCCTTGGTGCACCATGGCGATGGGTGCGGCGGTCATGATGAAGGACATCAGGGCGTATGAGACGGTGCCTGCGAGGGCGGCGGTGATAAATCCGGGGCTTTTGGCGATCTGCCACAAGGGGCGGGCGTCGCCGTTAATATCGGCTTCATGAGATGGGGGCAGTTTGAGTGATAGCAGGATGGGGATGGCGAGCAGTGCCAGTATGGCCTGGCCAATAAAGCTGCCCGCAAAGGGGGCTGATGCCCAGGTATTTTGCGTCCAGTACACGGTTTGTGGGCCAATCACGGCGGCGGCCAGTCCACCTAGCATGATCAGGGAGATGGCGTTGGGTTTGTGGCTGGCGGGTACCAGATCGGAAGCAGCAAAACGGTAGTTTTGCACGCAGGCACCATAAAATCCGGCCAACCCGAGGGCGGCGCAAAACAGCCAGAAGGAGGCGTTGACGATGGCGGTGGTTGCCAGCAGTGCGGCCAGTACGCAGAGCAGGGTGCCGGTGAGGTAGGCGATTTTGCGTCCGGCATTTTTCATCAGCAGGGAGACTGGAATCATGGACACCGCGACACCGATGCCATACAGGCTGACCGGGAGTGTTGCCAGTGCGGGGTCGGGTGTCAGTGTCTGGCCGACCAGTCCGCCGATGGAAAGGATGATCGGCGCGGAGGAGCCGCCTAGCGCTTGGGCTGAGAACAGTTTGCCGAGGTTGCGTTGTGTGGAGCGATCCAGCGCTGCAAGCGACATGTGGTTATCCAGGTTGGGAGGGTGAAATATCAGCGGGACTTGGTTGTGCTCCGTGCTCTGTACGGCTGAGGAATTCTTTTACTTCGGTGCGGTTGCCTTGAAAGATAACCCGTTCCATTTTTTTACTCAGCTGGTATTCGTACATGGGGTCGTAGTAGTCGCGCAGTAGCACGGTAATCCAGCCTCTGTGGCCGTCGGGGTTGCCGTGACGGTGCGCGCTGAGGGCATTTTCCATCTCATTGGCCACTTCGGCGTAGCGCACGCCTCCCAGGCGTTTTTTCACCCGTTTGAGTGATTCAGTCAGGTCGTTGGCGAAAGCATCAAAGGCGGGTTCTTCATCCTCATCAGTCATTTGTTGTTGCCATTCCGCCAGTTTGGTGAGGATGTAGTTGTGAAAGGTGTGTTCAACCCGTTCTTCGAGGCTGGTGTCGAGCACCACGACCGGGCTGCGCTCCATGGCGTTGCGGAACAGGTGTGGCAAGGCGCAACGGCCAATCAGCATGCTTTCGTCTTCCAATACCAGGTGTTGGCCGGATTGAACGCTGTTGCTGTGTTCGGCTTTGAGCATGGCGACGGCGAGGGCGTTTTCGAAGTTGAGCTGGCTGGGCTGGCCGGAGGGGCGGCGACCAAAACTGGAGCCGAGGTGGTTGGCCAGGCCTTCGAGGTCGACGCTGTTGGGGAGCTGGTTGAGCAGGCCGGTTTTGTTGCAGCCGGTGGTGCCTGCCAGGATGATCATCGGCAATTCGGCGCACTGGCGCTCGAACTCTGCCAGTATCCAGCTGCGCATGGCCTTGTAGCCGCCCGTGATACGGGGGTAGTCGGTGCCGTCTTCATGCATCCATTGCTGACAAATCTGGCTGCGCAGACCGCCACGCCAGCAGTACAGATAGCCTTGCGGGTGCTGCTGGGCGAAGTTGACCCAGGCTTGCACTCGTTGCTGTTTTATCTCTCCCTGTACCAGCTGGTGACCCAGTCGAATGGCTTCTTCCTGCCCTTGTTGCTTGTAGCAGGTGCCGACCTGTTCACGCTCGCTGTTGGTCATTAACGGCAGGCTGACGCTGGTCGGGAAGGCACCTTTTTCAAATTCAACCGGGGCACGGGTGTCGATCATGGGGATGTCGTTGAGGAAAATATCCAGGAACTCTCGGGCATCCGGGCGTGTTGGCTGGCTCTGGTCAGCGCTCATAACCATCCTCCGCTGACCCAATCTCCCTGGACAGCGACGAAGGGAGTATCCGGGTTGTCTGTAGACCGGGCCGACAGTGCGCCAATGGGCTGGTGATGGACATTGGCTTGCTTTAGTACAGCTTCCAGTCGGGCTGCCTGTTCCGGGGCGACGGCGATCAACAGGCCACCACTGGTTTGCGGGTCGCACAACAGATCTTTGATGGTGTGAGGCATGTCGGCCAGTTTGTGGCCGTAGCTGTCCTGGTTGCGGCCGGTGCCGCCGGGAATACAGCCTTGGGCCAGATACTCTCGGGCTTCGCTGATGACCGGCACCTTGCTGACGTCGATGACAGCCGTGACGCCACTGCCTTCACACACTTCCAGCAAATGACCCATCAATCCAAAGCCAGTGACGTCGGTGATCGCGTGCACGCCTTCCAGTGGCGCTACCTCGGCACCGACACGGTTCATCTGGCACATGATGTCGCGGGCCAGATGGGTATGTTGGGGCAGCAGTTTTTTCTGTTTCTGGGCGGTGGTCAGAATGCCGATACCCAACGGTTTGGTCAGGTAAAGAATGTCGCCCGCCTGGGCCTGATTGTTCTGTTTGAGGTTTTTGCGGCTGGTCAGGCCGGTGACGGCCAAACCGAAAATCGGCTCCGGTGCGTCAATGCTGTGGCCTCCGGCGAGGGGAATACCGGCATCGGCACAGGCCTGGCGGCCACCATCAATGACCTGTTGGGCGACTTCGGCAGCCAGGGTGTTAATGGGCCAGCCGAGAATGGCTATTGCCATCAGTGGCTTGCCACCCATGGCGTAGATGTCGCTGATGGCGTTGGTGGCGGCGATGCGGCCAAAGTCAAACGCATCGTCGACGATGGGCATAAAAAAGTCGGTGGTACTCAATACGACCTGGTCATTGCCGATGTCGTAGGCGGCGGCGTCGTCTTTACTGCTGTTGCCCACCAACAGGTTGGGAAAATCGGGCAGCTGCAGTTGGGAGAGCAGAATGGTGTCCAGCACTTTGGGCGAAATCTTGCAGCCGCACCCGGCTCCGTGACTGTATTCGGTAAGGCGGATAGGGGTGTTTGTCATGGTGGTCACTCCGGCGTGCAGGTGCAAAAAACGGGCGGAAATAATACGAGGTTGTGGGCAGGTTGTCAGCGTGGTCTTTTTCGTACGCATGTTTTGGTTTGTATATATGCAAAATCATATATATGATTTTGCATATATTTTGAGGCCAAGTGGTTTGCCTGTGGATTGGCAAGACGCTTGTCTCGTGGATTGTCTCATGGATTGTTTCGTGGATTGGAGAGTCGCTTGATGGTTGCCGTTTTTCCTCCGGTTGAGTTGTTTAAGTTGCTGGCCGACCCGACCCGGTTTGCGGCGCTGATGCTGATTGTTAACCACAAGGAATTGTGTGTCTGCGAATTGACCGAAGCGTTGGCGTTGAGCCAGCCCAAGGTCTCACGGCATCTGGCGCTACTACGCACCAGTGGCCTGCTGGTTGGCGAAAAGCGTGGCCAGTGGGTGTATTACCGGCTGCAACCGATGCTGGATGCGGCTGCCAACGCCGTATTGGAGCAGGTTGCACAGCTTTATGCGCACGACCTTGCCGAGTGTGAAGCGCGCCTGCAAGTCTGCATTCCGACTGAGCAAGCACCCGGCTGCTGCGCGCCACGGCCAGGTGCACAATTCTGATCCCATTTTTTTTAGCTGGAGCCACTATGAAACTCTTGTTTGTCTGCACCCATAATCGTTGTCGCAGTATTGTCGCCGAGGCAGTTGCCCGTGCCGTGCTGGATGATCGTTTCGAGGTGCGCAGTGCCGGTAGCCAGCCTGCCGGTGAGGTGTATCCGGGGACGTTGGTGGCGCTACAGCGTCATGGCATATCGGCCACCGGGCTGATGAGTCAGTCGTGGGATGCGTTTGAATTGTTTGCCCCGGATTATGTGATTACGGTGTGCGACAGTGCGGCGAGTGAAGCCTGCCCACTCTGGATCGGTGCTGGCAGCAAGGTGCATTGGGGCCTCGCTGATCCGTCCAAAATAGCCGATGCAGCGGCGCAGTCCGAGGCATTTGATCAGTTGATTGATACCTTGAAACAGCGGTTTGCTCAGGTGAATGCGCTGGAGATGACGATGTCGGCCGCTGTAATACAGACGCAATTACAGTCTCTGGCGACGGAGTTTTAGGCGGCCTTATGGGAATTTTTGAGCGGTTTTTATCGGTTTGGGTGGCTACTGCCATTGTGGCAGGAATGGCTTTGGGCCTGTTGGTGCCGGAGGTGTTTACCGCTATTGCGGCCGCCGAAGTGGCGCGGGTCAATCTGGTGGTTGCGGTGCTGATCTGGTTGATGATCTATCCGATGATGATCCAGATCGATCTGGGTGCCATCCGCGACGTCGGTCGCAAGCCCAAAGGGTTGCTGCTGACGCTGGTGATTAACTGGTTGATCAAGCCGTTCTCCATGGCATTACTTGGCTGGCTGTTTTTCCGGGTGTTTTTTGCCAGCTGGGTTGATCCTCAAACCGCGAGTGAATACATCGCCGGGATGATCTTGCTGGGCGTTGCCCCCTGTACTGCGATGGTGTTTGTCTGGAGCCAACTGACCAAGGGCGACCCCAACTACACACTGGTGCAGGTGTCGGTGAATGATCTGATTATGGTATTTGCCTTTGCACCGATTACCGGTTTTTTACTGGGTGTGACCGACATCCAGGTACCCTGGAATACGCTGATGCTGTCGGTCGGTCTGTATGTGGTGTTACCGCTGCTGGCGGGCTATCTCACCCGTAAGGTATTGACGGTGGATGGCTCGGCTGAGGCACTGAATCGCTTTGTTGATGCTATCAAGCCCTGGTCAATCGTAGGTTTGATCACCACCGTGGTGATTCTGTTTGGCTTGCAGGCCAATACCATTGTTGCCCGGCCGCTGGATATCCTGTTGATTGCGATTCCGCTGACGATCCAGACCTACGGTATTTTTGCGATCGCCTACTGGGCCGCACTGCGGTTGAAGCTGGCCCATAACATTGCTGCTCCGGCCTGCATGATTGGCACCAGCAACTTTTTTGAACTGGCGGTGGCGGTGGCGATTTCGTTGTTCGGCTTGCATTCAGGAGCGGCGCTGGCAACGGTCGTCGGGGTGTTGGTGGAAGTGCCGGTGATGCTATCGCTGGTGGCGTTTGCCAATCGCACCCGACACTGGTTTCCAGCGTGATTCAAGTGGTTTTCAAAAGCATAAGGTAACGCCCGTGAGTTGTTCTGATCTGCCTAATATTGAAGAAACCCTGTTCCATGTACCGACAGCAGAAGCGGTATTTCGGCGGCCGTTTTCGAGCCATCGGCCGCGTATCTTGTTGTTGTATGGTTCAGTACGGCAACGCTCGTTCAGTCGTCTGTTAACGCAAGAAGCGGCGCGGTTACTGGAAGCAATGGGGGCTGAAACCCGGATTTTTAACCCGTCCGGCTTGCCATTGCCCGATGATACCGGTGCCGACCACCTCAAAGTGGCTGAGCTGCGAGAGCTGGTCAGCTGGAGCGAGGGCATGGTGTGGTCTTCGCCGGAACGTCACGGCGCCATGACCGGTATTATGAAAGCCCAAATCGACTGGATTCCGCTGTCGATCGGCTCGGTTCGGCCAACCCAGGGCAAAACTCTGGCGGTGATGCAGGTCAGCGGTGGCTCGCAGTCATTTAATGCCGTCAATCAGATGCGGGTGCTCGGACGCTGGATGCGGATGCTGACCATTCCGAATCAGTCATCGGTAGCCAAAGCCTGGCGGGAATTCGACGACAACGACCGGATGAAGCCGTCGAGTTATTACGACCGGGTCGTCGATGTCATGGAAGAGCTGGTGCGATTCACTTACTTGGTACGGGATCGCAGTGATTACCTGGTGGATCGTTACTCTGAGCGCAAGGAAACCGCCGCCGAGTTACATGCCCGCCTGGCGAGTGACTGAATCAGGGTAACGAGTCTGGGTTAATGGTTTCAGGTGAATGGCTTGGGGCAAAGAGTCAAGACCGCCGTTAGCCTGTTCTGAATCAACAGTGTCGTGATATATCCAGCTGGATGGCTTCCGAAGACTTTGTTTGAATACACACACTGCTTCACGCTGCAGTGGTTATATGACTTTGGCGTTGAATTCAGGCAGTAAGAAGCACTTTATTAACATTAAAATCACACTCAGACATCGAGGATACTTTGCAAAACAACCCTGAGGACGTCATCAGCTTGATGAACTGGGCCGCCCTGGCCTGGTTTCTGTTCTGCTGGATTGCCTATGGTCGCTTCGCCAGATACATGGCCAAGCACACCGCATCGTTATCATCAGTGATGCACGTGCACCGGATTAACTGGATGCGGCGCTTGCTGATGCGTGAAATCCGGGTAGGGGATGCGGCCTTGCTCGCCAACGTCGAGCGTAACGTCAATTTTTTTGCCTCTTCCTGTGTGCTGGTATTGGCTGGTTTATTGACTGCGCTGTCGGCTATTAACGAAATCCAGAATATGTTGCTGAACATCTCATTTGTTACGCCCGACAGTATCCTGGCGATGGAGCTGAAAGTGGGGGTGATGATCAGTGTGTTTATCTATGCCTTTTTTACCTTTACCTGGTCCATGCGTCAGTTCGGGTTTGCATCTGTATTGATTGGTGCCGCGCCATTTCCCGATGACAAAACCGTTACGGCTGCTGAACGTCGCAGTTTTGCCATCTACGCTGCCAAGGTGATCGATCAGGCCGGTCACAGTTACAATAACGGCTTGCGGGCATTTTATTTCTCGCTGGCGTTGCTGTTGTGGTTCGTGAATATTTGGCTGTTTCTGGCCGGTGCCGCCGCTGTGGTGGGGATTCTGTACCAACGGGAATTTTTATCCAGCTCACTGAAAGCGCTGAAAATGGTCGAAAACGTCGGCGAAAAACTCACTCGTGATGACAAGGAGTTGTCGAACTACTGATTCCTGCGCCCGAGTCGCTTATGATTCGGGCCGAATTCATGATTGGGTAGAATACATGCTGGAAATACTTCTGGTTGCCGTGATCGCCGGTTTGTTGGGTTATGCCTTGCGTCGTGCCGGTGTCGGCAGCAAAGGTGCCGCTGAAAATATCACTCTGGGGACGGCGTTTCTGACTAAAAACGGTGCCGAAGACGGTGTGGTGACGACGGCATCGGGTTTGCAATACAAGGTGTTGAAGCCAGGCAATGGCGAGCAACACCCGGTCGCCACGAGCAAGGTGACGGTTCATTACCATGGCACGCTGTTAAATGGCAAAGTATTCGACAGCTCGGTCGAACGTGGAGAAGCCATCAGCTTTCGTCTGAATCAGGTGATTGCGGGCTGGACCGAAGGCGTTCAGCTGATGACCGTCGGGCAGAAAAACATCTTCTATATTCCTTCAGCGCTGGGTTACGGCAAACAACGGGCCGGTCGAATTGAGCCGGGTAGCTTGTTGATTTTTGAAGTGGAACTGCTCGGAATCGACGATTAGGCTGCCAGCGGCGGTTAGCGGTTAGCGGTTAGCGGTTAGCGGCTGTTGTTTCAAGTTAACCGCTGGATTAATCAAACCCGAGTGTCTGTTCTTTCTACTTTCTTTGCTTGGCTGTATTTTTTAACCGATCCCTTTGATGACGATGCCTCATTCCCTGCTAGCCTGGTTTAGCGACCGCAAGATTCAACTCGATGTTGGCCAGCAGCGTGCCGCCGAGGCGCTGGAACAGCTGCAACAGCAGGCTGTGCACGGCAAGCGTAACCTGTCTTTTATTCGTCGCCAGCGGCTGGTCGGTGCCTATTTATGGGGCGAGCCGGGACGCGGTAAAACCCTGTTGATGGATGCGTTGTTTCAGCAGTTTCCACTGGCGGCCAAGCGTATCCACTATCATGCGTTTCTGCGGGATTTGCACCGGGGTATGGCGAATAGTGGCGGCAAGAATGACTATCTGGTGACACTGGCACACCAGGTTGCCAGCCAGTGCCGCCTGTTTTGTCTGGATGAATTTCATTTGCACGATATTGCCGATGTGATTCTGCTGGAACGCTTTCTTGCCGTATTGATCAAGCAGCGTGTGGTCATCGTGCTTACGTCCAACTATCCCCCTCAAGAGTTGTTACCGGATCCGGATTTGCACCATCGGGCGCTGGGTGCCATCGCCATGATTGAAAAACACTTACGGGTGTTGCATCTCGACCACGACCAGGATTATCGCTATCGCGAGGCCGCGTTGGTGCCAAATTATATCAACCTCTTGGACCAGGCGGCGGATGACTGGCTGCTGAATCGTCTGGCAGAGTGGGGGCATGCACTGCGGCTGAATGACGCCGAATCCGCTACTGTGCCATTGCGTGGCCGAGGGTTGCCAGTACGAGCGTTAGATGAATCCTGTGTCTGGTTCGATATGGCGGCGATTTGTGAAGGCCCGCGTTCGCATCTGGATTATCTGGAGCTGGCGGAGCGCTGGTCGACGGTGGTGATTAGCGATATCCAGACGCGGCATTTGTGGCGGGCGGATACCTTGCGGCGTTTTATCTGGCTGGTGGATGTCCTCTACGAACACAAACATAAGCTGCTGCTCAGTTCTGAGCGACCGATCCAGGAGATGCTTGCGGATCCAGCGCTGGCAGCGGATACCTTGCGCTCGCTGAGTCGTTTGATGGAAATGCAGTCTCCGTCATTCCAGTCCGGGATTCGGCAGCGGGCGGCGGCGGGGTTGCTCGAACCGCAGGATTGATTGCTACGAGCCTCGGGTTTTCGACTGCCAGCGGGTTATCGACTGCCAGTTATTGTTCAGTTGTTGTTGGCTCTCACTGTCTGGTGTGGCTTGGTGTGTTTGTTGCTTAAACCCCAGGAATATTTTATTCCTGGGGTTTAAGCATATGTCTATCCACACGCGGGGATTATCCACCGGCTTGTTGTCCAGTGTGCTGGGTTCCGTGACGGTTGGGCTGGAAGAATTTATCGAAGTCCAGGGTGCCAACAGTGCGGCGGTGTTGGCTCGGGCCGGATTACGACAAGGGCTTTACCAACAACCCAACCGTCATATCCCACTCAAGTTTTACTGCAACTCCATGCACGAAGCGGCGCGGGCGACTGGTAATGAGCACTTCGGGCTGTGGTTTGGGGAGCAGTTTCGTCCAGAAGGCTTGGGGTTGTTTGGCTACTACGCCATTACCTCGCCCGATGTTCGCTCGGCCATTGCCGGTATGGAACGCTACTTCCATGTTTTTCAGCGCAATAGTCTGCTGCAGTGTCATCGCTCCGGCATGGATAGGGGCATGGCTGACGGCATCGTCGAACTGGAATACCGGCTGTTGGATGGTGATATACCGGATCGCCGTCAGGATGCCGAGCTGACCATCGGCATGCTCAATAATGTACTGAAACGGGGCATGGGTCTGGGCTGGACACCGGTTGAGGTGCACTTCCAGCATCCGGCGCTGGTGGATGCAACACCGCACCGGGATGCCTTTCATTGCGACGTCCGCTTTGGCCAGCCGCGTAATGTGATCCGTTTCCGCCAGTCCTGTCTGGATCAGCCCATGCCCGATGCTAACCCGATGCTGAATAATATCTCCCTTGGCTCCATTCTCGATCTCGAAGGTCGGGCAGCGCTGCAGGCGGATCCCGGCTTGTCGCTGGTACAACGGCTGCGCAGTGAGGTGATCGAGCGCTTGCCTCATGGCGATGCCACACTGGAAGACATGGCACGGCGGCTCAACCGTTCTTCGCGTAGCCTGCAGCGCCAGCTGGCAGAGCAGGGCTGTTCGTTCAAATCAGTACTGGATAGTGTGCGTGAAGATCTGGCGGAGTATTACCTCAACTACGATCGCCTGAGTGTTTCTGAAGTGGCTTATCGGCTCGGCTATTCCGAAGTCAGTGCCTTTACCCGTGCCTTTGTGCGCTGGAAACATATCAATCCGAGCGAGTGGCGCGGTCAATCACAACCGCTAAGCCATCAATAATTTATTCTGAGGTATAGGCTGTTTGCCCGTTAGCCGGTGAATGGCGGCTAATGTCAACACCGCGGTTTTAACGGTCAACGCTATGCCGGCCGGATTTTGACAGACTGGTTTCATCAAGAACACAGAGGATGAAAGCATGTCTGCGACGACCCCAACGATCAGCACTGTATGGCAATGCCCGCAAGACAATGCGCTAGAAGCGGCGCAGCAGTTTCTGGCGGCGCATGGTGTGCAATTTATTCTTGCCCAGTTTGTGGATGTCCACGGCGGCATCAAAAGCAAGTCGGTACCAGTGCAGTGCTTGCCAGGGCTGACGACCGACGGTGCCGGGTTTGCCGGTGGTGCCATTCTCGGCTTCGATATGTCACCACAAGATCCTGAATTCATGATGGTGGCCGACCTCAACACGCTGGCCTTGATGCCCTGGATGCCGGGCTACGCCTGCATTCGTGGTGTCGGTATGGTGGGTGATCAGCCTTGTGAGATGGACCCCCGTAACGTCTTGCTGAAACAGGCAGAACGGTTGTCGAAGCGCGGACTGCGATTGATGACCGGACTGGAGCCGGAATTTTACCTGTTGAAGCAGGATGATGATGGCCATATCTCGCCGTTTGACAGTACCGATACGCTGGAGCGTCCGACCTACGATTACCGTGGCCTGACCCGTAATGCCGGATTTATCGAAGGCTTGTACGGCGCGCTGACCAAGGTTGGTCTGGAGGTGTATCAAATTGATCATGAAGACGCCAACGGCCAGTTTGAAATCAACTTCAAATACGATGAAGCGGTGAAATCGGCCGACAACATGCAGTTCTTCAAAATGGCAGCGAAAGAGATTGCCAACAACGAAGGTGCTATCTGCAGTTTTATTCCCAAACTCAGTGCTACAACCACTGGCAACGGCATGCACGTGCATTGTTCGCTGGTGAATGAGGCTGGTGATAATGTTTTTCACGATGCCTCTGACCCTTCTGGTATGGGCTTGTCGCGTACGGCCTACCAGTTTATTGCCGGGGTGATGGCCCATGCCGAAGCGCTGGCCGCCTTGCTGTGTCCTTCGGTGAACTCTTACAAACGGCTGATTACCGGCACACCGACGGCCCCCAGCTGGGCGCCGGTCTTTATTGCCTACGGCGACAATAACCGCTCCGCCATGGTGCGTATTCCCTATGGTCGTATCGAAGTTCGTATCGGTGACAGCAGCATGAATCCCTACCTGGCGACCGCTGCCATCATCGCGGCCGGTCTGGACGGCATTGACCGGGAACTGACGCCTCCTGAACCGCAATCACTGAATTTTTATGACCTGACCCTGCAGCAGGTGAGTGAGCTGGGTGTTGATCGCTTACCGGAAAACCTCGATCTGGCACTGACGGCATTGGAGCAAGACAGCTTGCTGGCAGAAGCACTGGGGGAACGCCTGATTACCAGCTTCCTCAAGCTGAAGCGACAGGAATGGCAGGATTACCACCGTTCCGTGTCTGAGTGGGAGCTGCAGCGTTACCTGACTTTTTACTGAGCGGATTCAGCGGGGAATTCCCGTAAACCATCAATCCCATTGACTGATACCACTGAATGATAAACGGCTGCCTCGGCCTTGATGCCGGGCAGTCGCTGGAGCACACCATGATTGAACTGACTCAAGAGCAGATAGCACAATTTCGCCAGGATGGTTTTTTGATCGTCGACAAGCTGGTCGAGACCGAAGACGCCGATGCCATTCTCAGCCGTTACGCGCCGATTTTTGAACAAGGGCTTTATGAGACAGGCATCAAACCTGACGAAGTGAATTTACCCACCGGAACACCGCCGTACACCCAACAGATTTGTAATGCCTGGAAGTCGGATCTGACCGTCGCCCGTCAGGTGTTGTCCGAAAATATGGGCCGCTTGTGTGCCCAGCTGGGAGGCTGGAGTGGATCACGACTGATGATTGATAACCTGCTATGGAAACCGGTAGAGGGTCGTTCGATCGGATTTCACCAAGACAGCATGTATTCACTCTGGATCGACAAGCCCGAGCTGGTCAGTTGCTGGCTGGCGCTGGATGACACCACCGCCGAAGGCGGCACTCTGGTGTACATCAAAGGCTCGCACCAGTGGGGTGAAGCCAAACCGATCATGCAGTTCCATGGCCCGGAAGATGATCTGAAAGAAGTGCGCGAATGGGCAGAAACCCATGGTCTCGAACTGGAGCTGGTGCCGGTTGTGGTGCCCAAGGGAGGCTGTGCCTTCCACGATGGCTGGACCTGGCACGGCTCACGGGTGAATCGTGCCGATGTCCCACGACGGGCGCTGGCCATGCATTTTTTCCAGTCCGATATCCAGTTTAATCCAGACAAAATGACAGTCGGAAACGGCCCTATTTACGGTAAATACAAAAAGTTTGGCTCTAACGAAGTGGATGAAAGCTACTTCCCGATTACCTGGCGGAAGGACGGCTATCGCACGCCAGGGCTGGACGATTACCTGGCCTGAGACAGCTCCGGGCAAGTTTTTTGGTGCTTCGTCAGCCCCCCAAGGGCAGCCAACCCGCACTTTTTTGGCGAAGCACTTTTTTTATTCAAAAATGAGCGTTCAGCGTTGGTATTTGACGTTGGTATTTGACGTGGATGTTCAGTTGGGATGTTTAAAGCGAGTGTTTACAACACAAGAGGAGTCGTTCGCGTGAAAATTGCAGCCATTATGGCCGGTGGGATGGATGGCGAGGTGGAATCAGGCCGTATTGGCGAAACCGTCGTTACTCGTGGTGGCACCTTGCAGTGGTTTTATCGCCGTCTGGGTGATGGCGTGCCCGCGAGCACGAACGGCTTTGATGCACTGATTGTCTTTGGTGGCGAGCAAAGCGTTCATGATCCGGAACTGAAACCCTATTTTGATGGCCTGGGGACGTGTATTCGTCGCTTTCATCAGCAAGGTAAACCGGTGCTGGGGTCTTGTCTGGGCTGTCAGGCGATTGCCTATGCGTTTGGTGCCGAGGTGAAGCCGCAGGGATTTCTTGAGTACGGTTTTACCCGTCTGAGTCTCTCTGCGGCAGCTCGTACGGATCTTTTGTTGCAAGGACTGGACGAGCAGCCGCTGCTGTTTGAAATGCACTCCGATACCTTCGACTTACCGGACGGGGCTGTGGCCTTGATGAGTGGCGATCAGGTGCCCAATCAGGCGTTCCGCATGGGAACAACCACCTGGGCATTCCAGTGCCACTTTGAAGTGACGCCTCATATCGTCGACATCTGGAACCGGCGCGAACTGATTGGCAATCCGGAGAAAAATCAGGACGATGTGAATCGTATGATCCAACAGACACAACAGGATTTTGAACAGTATCAGCAAGCCCAGACACTGTTTGCCCGCACCTTGATGAATCGCTGGCTGGATCAGGTTGAGGCTGGTTAATTGCTGTTGCTCCGCCAAATACCGGCTTGCTGGTAGAGCGACAGGCCAGTAATCCATGTTAGGGATGCGGGGGAGTATCTGGGGCGACAGCCGTTTTTTGTTCATGCGCTCTCACCATGGCACTGACCACTGCAGCTCCCAGCAGTTTGCCGAACACTGACATAATCCAGTTCGGCAAGGTCAGGAATCCGGCACCGAACAGAAACACCGTGGTATCCAGCGGCGCGGCAAACAAGCTGGACAGCATAACCCGTGTCGACAAGCGGAAGCGGGTAAAGGTAAACAGTACCCAATCCAGCAACTCGGCAATGGCAAATGCCGCCGCCGAGGCGATGGCAATGGACGGGTTGGCGTAATAAAACGACCAGGCAACACCAATCGCCATGGCGATCAGAACCCGGTGCTGCATCTCTTGCTGGGCAAAATCCCGCACCACCAGTACCAGGCCGGTGACTACCGTGACAGGGTTAAAACCAAACTCGGGGGCAAAGGGTAGTTGCCAGTTGGGCGCCCAGCCAAAACTCCAGTTGACAAACGGAATTAGCGCCACATAAATCAGGCTCCATTGCCGTCCGCCCAGCTTTATCAGCAGTACAATCGTCGCCAGGTAGCCAACCAGTACCGGCATCAGGTGGTCGGCATGACGATAAGCTACGATGGCAATTAGCTCGTCGAGCAGTGTGTCCATGGTCATTCCAGCAGGATATTTTGCTTATTGTTGGTGAAGCGTGTTGTGCAAACAAGCACAGTCGCAATTCGCGACTTTGACCGGCCAGGGTCAGCCCCTCTATGTCAGCCCCTCTATGTCAGCTTCTCTATGTCAGCCTGGTTTGTCACCACAAATCGCCGTATAAATCCCGGTGACAAAGGTACAGCCGTACATCCAGCTCCAGCTGGAAGTAGTCCGGTTCCATATGCTGGCAGAGTTTGTAAAACGCCTTGTTGTGGGCTTTTTCTTTCAGATGGGATAGCTCATGAACAATAATCATGCGCAGAAAGGCTTCGGGGCTGTTGCGAAACAGCGTCGAGATCCGAATTTCGTTTTTGGCCTTCAGTTTGCCTCCCTGCACCCGGCTGACAAAGGTATGCAGCCCCAGGGCGTGCTCAACCACATGAATTTTGTCGTCGTAAATTACTTTGCTGATCGGCGGCGACGAACGCATATAGCGGTTTTTGAGATCTTGAGCATAGTCATACAGTAACCCGGACGACAGCTGGTGGGCCTGTGGATGGCGCTGTTTGAGCAGGCTGCCGAGTTGGTTGCTATTCAGCAGCTGGCTGGCCTGGTGCTGGACGTCGCTGGAGTAGGCCGACAAATAACGTAGCGGATGGGGATTCATAAAACCGGCAGATTCAGGGTGGTTACGGAGTAGGGGGGTGATTGTAACAGAGTCGTATTGATGGTTGAAAAGACGCTGTATTACACCCATTATGCTGAAATAAACTCATCCTTCAGGAACCTTGATGCGTCGTTTGCCGCCACTGAATGCCTTGCGAGTATTTGAAGCATCGGCCAGAAAATCCAGCTTTGTTGCCGCTTCCGAGGAGTTGGCTGTGACCGCATCGGCAGTCAGTCACCAGATCAAAACACTTGAAGAATACTTGGGCGTTCAGCTGTTCAGCCGCAACAAGCGTAAAGTCGAGCTGACGTCGGCAGGAGAGCAATACCTCAACGGCATCAAACACGCGCTGGATGAAATTGAAGTCGCGACCCAGCGACTCACCAGCAGCCACGAAACCAATGTTGTCCAGATCAGCGTGGCACCCAATTTTCTGACTCGCTGGCTGATGCCGCATATGTCCCGCTTTCAGGAGTTGTACCCGGATATCGAGCTGCAAATCAATGCCTCGCAAGGTTTGATCGATTTCAACCGCGTCAGCACCGATATTGCCATTTATTACGGTAATGGCGAGTGGGATGACATCGAAACCCACTTCCTCTGCAAGGTCATGCTGGTGCCGGTGTGCAGTCCGTTGCTGATGAGCGGCAAATACCCGCTGGAAAAACCCAATGACTTACGCCGTCATACGCTGATTTACGTCAGCAAGCGCAAGTGGGAATGGGAAGACTGGATGCACCAGGCGGGTGTTGGCAACCTGGTGCCGAAGGGCAGTTTGCAGATGTCGAGCAGCCAGCTGGCCACTGCGGCTGCACAGGAAAACCTCGGTGTGGCCCTGGCAGACAGTACGCTGACCTCCCGTGAAATTGCTTCCGGGCGGCTGATCGTTCCCTTCGATATTCAGCTGGATACTCACAAGGCCTTTTATCTGGTGTATCGCAAAAATCGTCCGCTCACGGCTGGCATGAAAGCCTTCAAGGAATGGATGATGAGCGAAATGACAGGTGAGACAGACGCAGCAGCCTCATAACAGGCTGCTGAAAAGCGTGCGTTGCTTCCCTCCCATGACAAATACAGCAATGCCGTTGATCGGGTAGATAAGTGCGTGATGCTGCTCATATATTGGTGGGCGGCTGTTACAGTCGATTGTCTGGTTGGCGTAAGCAGACTGTCTTACCTTAAATTATCGGAGATCAAACATGCCGGGCGTAGGCAAAGGTTTACTCGGATTGGCGTTATTGCTGTTGGTTGTTACCCGTTCGTTTGCGGGTGTTTATGAAGATGTAAAGGTTAGCGCCGATTGCTATCGCTCTCAGGCGCTGTGCAGCAAGGAAGATCTGGTAAAGCAAAAAATTCTGAAAGCGTGCAGCAAGCGTCCGGATTTGTGCGACGTCAAAAAAAGCCGACTGATGGCCTACCGGCCAAATTATTCGCTGTTTCAGGTGACGGATAAAGACGACAATGCGATTGAAGCCCATTACTCGTTTAAATACCTGTTTACCAAACCCCATTGTATGCCACTGAAACTGTTGAATGCCGACGGCGGCAAAAAATCAGTGCCGGAAATAGACTGTCTGGAAAATTATCGCAACCGCTGGGAAGCCTTCTTTTCTTATACCGGCGAATTTGATTTTTATGCCGCTACCCGGCCATCCAGCCCGGTGATTAACCGGATCAGTAATCCGGCGCTTCATTATCGCAAATACTATCGCGATGTGTATTGGGGCGATACGGCGCTGGAATGGTTCAATATCAGTGTGGAACACCGATCCAATGGTCAGGTAATCAGCGCCAAAAAGACATATAACAATCCGGCGTCGCCCTATTATGGCCAATATATTGCCCAGGTTGAGCTGGACAGTGGCGGCTACGAATACTTCGACTCGATCAGTCGCAGTGCCAACTACTTGGCACTGGAAGGCAAGTTTAATACGGTTGGGCGTGATGCTGATGACGATGATTGCAGCAGTCGGCTGTCCTGTTTCAGTTTCTGGGTGAGCAGCAAGCTCTATTTAACCGACGACTCCAAGGTCTATTGGGGTAAGCAGGCCAACAGCGGGCTGCGTATCAATGATTACGACCGGGTGAATCTGGTCTTGAATAAACCCTTCAAAACCCCGTTTGCCGCCATTCCGGAAATGGAGCTGGGGGTGGAATGGGTGATTGGCGATCAGGGGCTGGGAACGGATTCCTACGACATTCACCTGATGCTGCCGTGGATTCCGGCTAATAACCTGGAAATTCCGTTTTTTATCAAAGCGCATTTTGGTGCCATGAATACGCTTTCGGACTATACCCGCAAGCAAAACTCCATTGGCATCGGCTTCAAGTTGCGCTGATCAAGCCGCAAGTTATCTGGACGTTCCTCTATCACGGCCTGTGGCTGCGTAATGTGGCTCAGCATCGGCTTGCTTTTTCTGTCCTGATTTGTCGATACCTCCCATGGGATCAAACGATTTCACCGATACCTGTATCCTCGTTAGCCTGTCCTTGTAACTAAAGATGCCGGCGTGCCGGTGTCTGCAACTCGCTGGTACGAGAACAATAACAATGCGCTTTATTTCCTTTTTAAGCGCCGGTTCGGATACACGCGTCTGCTGATTTAACGCAGGGCGTCATCTTTCCGTATTACCGGTGGTTGCTATTCCACTCCGGGTTGATGACGCTCAGGTCTTGGCTATTGGCTGGCAGATAACTGCTGGGCCATGAGGAGAATTCTATGTTTGAACCATTCCCGGGGAATTACGTCTGGAACCTGCAAACCAACCTGGCGTTGGTGTGTGGTGGTAACCATGGTGAGGTGGACGTTGCCATTCGTCCTATCAAGGAAGCGGCAGCGAAGGGTGAGGACGCGGGCACGGCGCTGTTGTTCGACAGCTGGATTGCGGTAGCTGATCAAGTCACTAAAAACGCCGAAGCCGATGAAGCCGCTGGTTATACCCTGTCTGCGGGCACCAAGTATGGTCGTGCCTTTGGTTATTACCTGTCGGCTGAGCGGATGCAGTCGCGGGATTACGCCCCACGCTGGGAAGCTTACGATAAAGGTCTGGAGTTGTTCCGCAAGTACGTGCAATGCCGGGGTCTGCACATCGATTTTGTTGAAATCCCCTACGGCGATACGTCTTACCCGGCAATTTTTGTCCACGATGGCAGCGGCATCAAACGTCCGGCGTTGGTGTCCTGTAATGGTCTGGATTCCATGAAAGAACAGGTTTATATGGCGGGCCATGGGGAATCGAACCTCGAACGTGGCATGTACACCCTGTTTGTGGATCAGCCAGGAACTGGCGAAGCGCTGCGCAAGCGTGGCCTGACAGCGGTTTATAACAGTGAAGCCTGGGCCACTCCGGCGTATGACTATCTGGCGTCTCGTGCCGATGTGGACGAGAACAAAATCGGTATGTTCGGTTTGTCACTGGGTGGTTATTACGCTCCTCGCGCAGCCGCCAACGAGCCGCGTTTTGCCTTGTGTGCGGTGATGGGTGCCAACCATTTATGGGGCGATTTGCAACACCGTCGCCAGCAGCGTGAAGGGGAAAATCCGGTGCCGCATTACTGGGATCACGTAATGTGGGTCTGGGGCCATGACAACATGGATTCCTTTATGAAGTACTGTGACAACATCACGCTGGATGGGCAGATCGAAAAAATCCATATGCCATTCTTGATCACTCATGGCCAGGGCGATCGTCAGGTGCCGGTATCGGACGCCTATCGCAGCCAAGAACAGGCAGTGAACGCGGCCAAGTGTGATATCCGTGTTTTCACGCCCGAAGATTTCGAAATTGAACACTGCGGTGCCGATAACGGTACGGCGATGCGTGATTTTATCGCCGACTGGTGTGCGCAAACCTTTGCAGCAATGGACTGATTCAGTCTGTCTGCAAGTTCGTGGCTGTAACCCCGAATAATACCTTTTGAATGAACCCTGACCCTTGGTGCCACCGCTGCACCGAGGGTTCAGGGTTTTTCCGGGTGTGGATTCTCCAATAAAAATAACAAACTGAGGTAGCCCCATGATTTCGATTAAATCCTGGCTGGTGGTATGGACACTGGCATTAGTGATGGCTTTGACATCGCTCTCTGTTCAGGCCCGGATCAACTCGGTAACGGAAGCCCGATTGCAGTCGTTAAATGGCCTCAGTAACTTGTTGATGTTTTATAACCCCAGTTTTGAAAACCGCGACCCTGGTTTGCAACAACAGTATTGGGAGGCATTTGAAGACGTTCGTGCATGGGCGGCCAAGCAGTCCTATGCCAATGAGCTGAGTCAGCCGATAGATAATCTGATCAAGTCGATTAAACGGTTGGAAGCAGAGCCTGAAGAATACGCTCATATGCGGCCAGTCTGGATCAATAAAGTTGTTCAAAACCATGCCCGGCTGGAACAGCTATTACAGCCTCACGACAAGGCGAATACCCCGGAAACCCGTATGGCGCTGTATTTGTCGATGCAGAATCTGGCTTATCAAACGGGCACTTTCAGTTCGATTAATATGCTGTTGATGGATGGCCGGCCAGACATTATGGAATTGCTGGATACGGAAATAGAAAAGGAATTAACCATCATCAGGCAAACGGCCCAATCAAAGGATCTGGTCACCAAGCTGGAGACTCGTTACCAGTTTATTCGTCCACGCCTGGTAGGGCATCAGGAAAAATGGGTGCCGAATCTGGTGTCTTATTATTACCACAGCATGGTCGAGCTACTGGGTCAGATTCAGTCCGAGCCGATCGTATCAGGGTAGTTGGTCAGTTACGAAGCGCGCCAGGACTTCGCTAAACGGAGTTGCTTGCAAGTACTCATGGGCACATCTATCAATAACTGCGCTTGATGCAGCACCCTCATGCTCTGCAGATTAGCCTTCGCATTGAGGAGACGATGCGTGAATCCAAAAAAGCCACCCGGTGATAACACCGGATGGCAATCGCGGGGGCTTGCTCGGCTGTGTTAGTGGTTTATTGGCAAATGTCGCCAGTGACTGTCACGCTGGGTGCGCCGCTGCTGCCTTTGTCGCCCTGAAAACCAAAGGAGACCGTCGCTCCCGGTGCAATACTGCTGTTCCAGGAGACGGGTATCGCAGTGATCGGATCGCTGCCGCTGAAGCTGGCGTTCCAACCGCTGGTCATGGTGCTGCCATCGGTAAAGCTCCAGCTGACGGCCCAGCCATCGATGTTGCTGCTGCCAGTATTGGTCAGGTCGACACGTCCGGTGTAGCCGGTATTCCACTCATCTTCAATAGTGAAGCTGCAAGCGGCTGTGCCAGTATCACCTGTCTCGGTGCCGGTATCTGTACCAGTATCCGTTCCAGTATCGGTGCCTGTCGTGCCTGATGCATCGTTACAGCCGCCGGAACTGAAGTTGCCATCATGAGCCAGCTGGAAACCGAAGCTGTAGCTTGCACCTGCTGCCAGACTGCCACCGGTTGCAATGATATCGCTGCCGCTGAGTGCCACGCTCGCTCCCCAGCTGTTGGCGATACTGGTTGCGCCATTGACGGGTAGTACGACGGTCCAGGCAGCGGCACTGTCGCCAAGGTTGGTGACGACGATATCGTTGAATACGGCACCGGTATTCCATTCGTCGATGGTGCCGATACTGCAGTCAAAACTGCCTGGTTGGGCTTCGGCTACGGTGACACTTTGTGTCGAGGTATCACTGTCTTCGCCATCGCTGACGGTCAGGGTGATGTCATAACTACCTGCAGTACTGTAGCTATAGTTGCTGGTCACACCAGAAGCGCTATTACCGTCGCCGAGATCCCATTGATAGGTCAGCGTATCGCCATCGTCATCGGTAGATGCACTGGCGTCGAGGTTGATGTTCAGGAAGCTGTTGCTGACACTGAACGCGGCAACAGGGGCACTGTTGGGCGGTGCGACGATGGCATTCAGTGTCAGTGTGGCACTGGCCCCAGTCGCTGTACCGCTTTCATCAAGACCGGTCAGGGAGACAGTAAAGCTGCCGGTGGTTGACGGGGCGGTCAGGGTCACAGCGCCACTGGCATTGGCGCTGGCCACGACGCCGCCGTTGAGTTGAATCTCGACCGAATCGACATTGGACATGTCGAAGCTGAGGACAAAATCACTGCCTTGAATGATATCGCTGCCATCCACCGGGGAGCTGATGCTGACCGCTGGCACAATAGGTTCTTCCACCGTGATGCTGACAATAGCAGGGGTTGAGCTGGCCCCCTGATCATCGACAACCACATAGGTGAAGCTGTCGCTGCCAAAGTAGCCGCTGGCGGGAGTGTAATCGGCGCTGCTTGCCGTGATGGTTACGCTGCCGTGGCTTGGCGCGGTATCGAGTTGATAGCCATTGATGCTGCCATCTTCATCACTGCCACTGAGGCTGATACTAACGGCTGTTTCATATGGTGTGGTCGTACTGGTTGCGGTCGCGGATGGAATACAGTTGATACCAGTGTCAGCACCACAGGCTGGCGTTGGTTCGGTTCCCCAAACCAGTACCCCGGCGTCGTAAAGGGCGATTTTTGGGGCGTCGATCAACGCGCTGGTGTAGTTGTCCCAAGACGGATCGTCACTGTTATCCCAGTCGCTGTCGTTGGTATTGGTCGGTAGCGACAAGCGGAATTGCACTTCCTTTTTCTCATCCGACTGGCCACCGGGGAATATATTAATACCGGCAAAGGATATGTCGACGTAGTAAATATTATCAGATGGATCACCCCATGACGTCAGCTGGCTGATAGCGCTGGCCTGGCTGTAAGCGGTCGAAACCGTGACATCTGTTGCGGCATATCCTGCGGCTATTTCGCTGCTGAGATCAACCCAGTAACGCATCGTCAGCGCATTGCTGATACGGGCAGGCCAGGCTGAACGGTTATGTACCTGGGTGGCCAGCTCGACAAAGCGGGGGCCGCTGGCGTTAACCTTGGCTTCGACAAAAAACTCGGTATCACGTACTTCTGCGGGTGGAAATTCGCTCTCGGCGATGGGACTACCACCAAAGTCGAGATAGAGGCGTGCCAGCGCCGAGGTGAAACCGGCGTTGTAGTCGGTGGCAACTTCATTGGCAACATAATCGGTACGATCATCGGTATAGCTGTCGCCGCTGGCTGGCCCACCGACCAGTGCGCCAATCAGCAGGTGGCGGCTTTGAACCGGGGTGCTGATGTTATCTGCCCAGCTGCCGTGGGCCGTACGATGGTGCGGGTTGAGTGGCCCTGACGAGGTCAGACCAATCTGGTAGGGGTGACCCATCGGGTTGTCACCCAGCAGGTATTCAAGCTGGCTGGTGGCGAAGTTGTAGTAGCTGTTGATGCGGCTGTTGGATGGCTCAATGGATTTGAGGTAGTCCGAATACACCAGTGCGACCCAGGCGGTATTGGCCGCATAGCGGTTGGCACCCCATTGATCCAGCTGTGCCAGGCCACCGGCGGTGTAAGGGACTTGCTCACCGTTGTAGCCGGTACTCCAGTAATCGAGCCAGCGCTCGGCATCGGCCCGGTACTGGCTTTCGCCGGTCAGCTGCGCCAGCAGTACATAGGAACCGTAAGACTTGTCGTCCCAGGCCTGGGTCCATTTGTAGGATTTGTTGCTGCTTTGGCCTTCAGTGCCGAGCTGGTTATAGTCGGTTTTGGCGTTAGTCAGATAGGTGTTGTTACCAGTGGCCTTGTACAGCCAGGCCGCAGACCAGACCAGTTCATCTTGATAACCGCTCCAGGAATTGTAGAACGACTGGGCGTCGGTAATGCAATCGGAATATTTGCCCTGAAAGTTTTTTGCGAAGTCGTACAGCTGTTCTGCGTGAGTCAGCAGGGTGGCTGAGTAGGTCGGATCGTCGCTGGCAAATACCATGGCGATGGCGGCGAGCGCGGCGGCGGTTTCACCAGCCAGGTCGGAGCCAGGGCAGGATTCAGTAATGGCGTAGGAGGGACGGGTTGATGCTGCTCCCGAAGTGGCATGCATTACTTCGGCAGGCCCCCACCATGCGTGGTCACTGGAGCCGGTGCCAACCTGACCGTACAACACATGGGGAGCAGGGTGGGCATTAACAAAATAATCGGCGACAAAACGCAGATTGTTCTTGATATGAACCATTTGGCCGGATTGGGTGTAAGCCGCAGGGTTTTCGATCACACCCCAAGCCAGCATGGTGGCGGAAGCGGCCATCGGCAAACCGAATTTGACGTGGTCGCCGGCATCAAACCATCCGCCGGTCAGATCAACGCCGTTGTCGGCACCGTCGTCAGGGGTAGAGTCGCCGCGCCATTCCACCCTATTCCAGGCAGGTAACTCACCGGCTTGTTGGGCTTCGTAAAAATAGATGGATTTTTGTAACGCTTCGCCGTAGTTGGGGCTGGCATGAGCTTGCGTTCCGATGGCGGCAATGGCGAGAGACAAAAGTGTTTTCCTTAACCTGACAAATTTCAACTGATCCATGAACCCTATCTCCTTTGGTCGTTAACTTTTAGGAAGTTACGACCGCAGCATAAGCGGGTGTTGATGTATGATATGTGCGTCAGTTCACGAACGTGGATTGTTGGGCAATTCACGATGTGATGGCGCTTTTTGATACCTGAAAAATAATTAGACTCTCTGCGACAGTCAGCGACTGGTGGCTGGTTATTGAATAACCGATCGTCGATATAACCGCAGAGTATATAACCGCGAGTCTATCTTGTTGACAGCAAGGATAAGAGAGGAATTGGGTGTTGACTGAACGTTCGTGAGCGTCAGGCTGCCGCTGGGCAGCCTGACGAACAGGTTTATACGGGTTTGCCAATACCGTGATCAAGGGCGTAACGAATCAGACCGGCGGAGTTGTTGATGCCCAGTTTCTGTTTGATCTTCAGCCGGTGAGCTTCTACGGTACGTACCGAAATGCTCAGCTGGCTGGCGATTTCCTTGTTACCCATGCCTTCGGTCAGTAAGGCCAGTACGTCGGTTTCGCGGGGGCTGAGTGCCTGTTGGCCATGGCTGCCTGCGGATAGCCGGGTTGGCGCTGTGCCGAACTCGCTGAACAGGGTTTTGGCCACGCTGGAACTGAAGTAGGTGCCGCCCTGAAAGACTGTCTGCACCGCCAGCAGCAGCTCTTCGGTCGGTACGTCTTTTAATACATAGCCTGCCGCACCGGCCTGTACAGCCTTGAGAATGTATTCGCGGTTATCGTGCATGGTGACAATCAGCAGGCGAATTTCTGGCAAGCGCTGGCGAAAGGACTTACAGGCTTCCAGGCCTCCCATAACCGGCATGGAAATATCCAGCAAGACCACGTCTGGCCCCAGCAAGGCCGCCTGTTCCAGTGCTTGTTGACCATTGCTGACATCGGCGATTACTTCGATAAAGTGTTCGCTCTCCAGGCTGACCTTCAGCCCTTCTCTCACCATCGGATGATCGTCCGCGATCAACAGACGAATAAGCGGACGCGCGCGGGTGGTGTTCATTTGGGTTCCTTGCTGAGTACTGGGCCCCGCGCCAGTTCCGGCTCCGGGTTGAGCAGAAAAGCTGCTTTCACAAGTGTACCTTTGGTACGTCGACTGCGAACACTAAACTTTCCTCCTAGTAGCTCGACCCGTTCACGCATGTTCATCAGGCCAATACCGCTGGCATCTTCGTCACTGGCGAAACCGCAGCCGTTGTCTCCCATGGTCAGTACCAGTTGCTGAAAACTGGCGGTCAGACTGAGGGTGACCTGGGTTGCTCTGGCGTGTTTGCGGATATTGGTAATGGCTTCCTGCACGACGCGATAGATGGTCATTTCTATGGCATCGGGCAGGCGTTCCCGTGGCAGCCGGATACGGCGGCGGGTATCGATGTGGGATTGTTCTTCAAGCTCATCCAGCAGGCCATGTAACGCGGCTTCCAGTCCCAGATCATCCAGCAACACCGGGCGCAGGTTATGGGAGATGCGGCGGATTTCCTGAATGGCGATATTCAGTTGTTCGACGGCTTTGGTTTGATGCTCCAGCGCCTGGCGGTCTGGCCATTGTTTGTCGGCAAGATTCAGCCGCAATTTGGCCGACACCAGCAGCTGGTTGATGCCATCGTGTAATTCTCGGGCAAAATGACGCCGCTGTATCACCTGGAAGGTCACAAACCGGTTGGCCAGCTGTTGCAAGTGCTGATCGGCCAGTTGGGTGGTGTGCATATTGACCAGGGTGACAATCAGCACCACGGTCGAGAGGGTGACAATCAGCAAAATGGTTGAAGCCCAGACACTGTTACGCACATTGCTGGCGACCTTTTGCTTCATCAGGGCAATTTCTTTGGCAATGTCGTCAACATACAGGCCGGTACCCATCATCCATCCCAATTCCGGGATCTGGACGACATAGCTGAGTTTGTTGACGTCGTTGCCATCGGTCGGCTTACGCCAGAGGTACTGGTAATAACCGCCGCCAGCTTTGGCGATATTGAGCAAATCACGTATGACGAACTGACCGTTTTCATCCTGCAGGCCAATCAGATCCTGTCCTTCCAGATTCGGCTGGGTGGGGTGTACCAGATTGATGCCATCGGGGGTGTAGGCAAAAAAGTAGCCATCGCTGCCATAACGCATACCACGCAGTTGATGCTTGATTTGGTATTCGGCAATCGAGTGTTCAAGGCCGCCGTCGAGTTGTTCGAGGACTGGAAAGATGGAGTTCATGGCCAGATGGACGTGGTTTTTCAGCGCCTCGCGGCGGCTGGCCATCAGATTTTCTTCAAAAATATCGACTTGTTGTTGCGCCAGCTCCTTGGCCTGTCGCTGATACATCCAGCTGATGGTCAGTGACAGCGCAATCAGTGGCAGTACGGTCAGCAACAGGATTTTGGCTTTGAGAGACAGATTCACCGGTAATGTCGATTCTTTTTATGGTTGTTTTAGCCCATACGACAAGTATGGGCTGACGGGTTTGGCTCCTAGTCAACCAGACCGTAAAACTCAGGGAACATCATAATGGAAACTACCACACCTACCTGCATCAGAATGAAGGGAATAACGCCCTTGTAGATATCCGTGGTCTGCACCTGTGGCGGTGAGACGCCTTTCAGATAAAAGAGCGCAAATCCAAACGGCGGTGTCAGAAAGCTGGTTTGCAGGTTCATCGCAATCAGAATAGCAAACCACAGCGGTGCTACTCCCAGCGAGTCGGCGACTGGTGCCAGAATCGGGACGATAATAAAGCTGATTTCAACGAAATCGATAAAGAAGCCGAGAATCAGAATCGCCACCATCGACAGGATCAGGAAGCCGATTTCACCACCCGGCAGGTTGGTCAGGATTTCTTCAACAATGTAGTCGCCACCGGTGTAGGTGAAGGCCATGCTGAAGGCGGTGGCACCGAGCAATATCGCGAATACCATAGCGGTGATCTTGACGGTTTCCTGAGCCGACTGATAAAGCATTTTCCAGCTGAACTGGCCGTACACAGTCGCCAGTAAAATCGCACCAATACCGCCCAGAGCCGAGGATTCGGTCGGCGTGGCGACACCAGCAAAGATCGATCCCAGTACCACCAGAATTAACGCCAGCGGCGGAATAATGGCGATGATCGCCTGGGTGTACATCTGGGTTCTGGTATTGCCGTCGTCTTCGATGGGGAGCGCCGGGGCGGCTTCCGGTTTGAGGAAGGAATACACCAGGATGTAGAGGATATAAATGCCAATCAGAATAAAGCCGGGCATCACTGCTGCCTGGAACAGGTCGCCGACCGGAATCCCCATCACGTCACCCAGAATAATCAGGATAATGGACGGTGGAATAATTTGCCCCAGCGTTCCAGAAGCACAAATAGTGCCGCAGGCCAGGGACTTGTCGTAGTTGTACTTCAGCATCACGGGTAAGGAGATCAGACCCATGGCCACGACAGAGGCACCGACCACGCCGGTCGAAGCCGCCAGCAGGGCACCAACCAGCACGGTTGAGATCGCCAAACCGCCACGAACCCGGCCAAACAGCTTGCCCATGGCTTCCAGTAATTGTTCCGCCAGTCGGGTGCGTTGCAGCACGATGCCCATAAAAATAAACAGTGGAACCGCCATCAGGGTGACGTTTTCCATAATGCTTTGAATACGGAACGGCATAAAGGCGAACATGTCCGGGCCTTCGGCAATAACGCCGAAAATCAGTGCCACACCGCCAAAGGTAAAGGCCACCGGGAAGCCGAACATCAGCATCAGCAGGGCCACAATAAACATCACAATACCAATCACAGTGCTGCCTCCTTATGGTGTTCGTGTTTGACGCCACGTAACTCGTTAACGGCGCTGAGAATCATGCCGACGCCGGAGATTGACGTAGCAAAAAAGGCCAACGGGATAACGGCCTTGATTACCCAGCGGGCGGGCAAGCCACCGGGATCGCCGGAGGTTTCACCCAGCTCCCAGGCTTCGTGGGCAAAACCGATGCCGTAATAACCCACCAGCAGGCAGAAGGGCAGTAACAGCAGCAGGCCGCCACCAATATCAATCCAGTTTTTCATCGCCATCGGCAAACGCTCATAAACCAGATCGACACGGACATGGCCTTCGGCTCTCAGGGTGTAGGGCACGGCCAGCATGAACATGGCGGCAAACAGGTGCCATTCCATTTCCTGGGAGCCAATAAATACGGTGTTTAGCGCATAGCGCAGGACAACGTCGATAAAGACGTTCACCAACATGATCAGAAACAGTACGGCGGATATCGTACCGAGCAGATCGGAAAAGCGATTAATCGCTCGCTCAAGCCGAACTAACATAACTTTCTCCCTTGGGGGTACTTTTTTGGGTACTTTGGGAAGCAGGGCAGATGCCTGACTCTGCCCCTGGCAGGCTGACGGTCGGGGGTGACCCTGTGGTCAGCTGCCATGAATCACCGGGGGCTTACTGGCCGACGGAGATACTGTTCAGATAGGCCTTGTCGGAAATATCCGTCCAGGCGCGGGCTTTTTTCATGTAGCTGGCCTGGGAGTCGAGAATTTCCTTGGCCAGTGGGTCTTCTGCCGCTTTTTCAGCCAGCAGTTCGTCGTTGGCCTTGCGCATGGCGGCGATCACATCGGCAGGGAAAGTTTTGATCTTGACGTTGGGGTATTCGGTGCTGATCACGTCCAGGTTAACGGCGGATTCGTGGTACGACTGAATGTACATTTCGTAGGCCGCTGCACGCATGGAAACCCGCAGGATTTCCTGCAGATCGGCGGGCAGTTTGTCCCAGGTACGCTTGTTAACCAGGAATTGCAGCTCGGTTGCTGGTTCATGCCAGCCGGTGTAGTAGTAGGGTGCAATCTTGTGGAACCCCATACGCAGATCCAGTGACGGACCGACCCATTCCAGCGCGTCAATCGTGCGACGTTCGAGGGCGGTATACAGCTCCCCTGGCGGAATATTGGTCGGGCTGACGCCCAGCTTGGCCATCACTTCTCCGGCAAAGCCCGGAATACGCATTTTCAGGCCCTTGAGATCGTCCAGCGAGTTGATTTCTTTCTGAAACCAGCCGCCCATCTGGTTACCGGTATTACCACCGGGGAAACTCATCAGACCAAACTGGCTGTAGACCTTGTCCATCAGCTGCATACCACCGCCGTAATAAAACCAGGCGTATTGCTCGGGGGCCGTCATACCAAAGGGCATGGTCGTGAAATACAGGGTGTTGGGCACCTTGCCTTTCCAGTAGTAGGAAGCAGAATGGCCCAGATCATACTGCCCGGCACGCACCATATCGAAGACCCCAAAAGGTGCCTTGTGTTTGTTGGCGGAGTCGATGGTGATTTGCAAACGGCCGTTGGACATCTTTTCTGCCATGGCGGCCATGTTACGTGGTGAGTCACCAAAAATCGGGAAGTTGGCTCCCCAGGTTTCAGCCATTTTCAGACGGTAAATCTTGTCCGCTGCCTGGGCACCAGAGGCGACAACCAGACCGCAAAGTCCGGCCAGCAGGCCGCGCTTCAGTTTTGATAATTTGAGCATCTTGTTGTTATCCTTTTTTATAACCCGTCAGAACGACGTCGAGGCGGCGATTGCCTGCACGACCATCAATCGTCTCGTGGAGTTCCTTATAGTCGTCGCAGATGGCTGCTACGGCTATTCGTTGGACTGCGGTTACGCATAGTATTTGTACGTAAATGGCTTTCCTTATCGGGTTATTTTTCTAGGTATTAATACGTACGTAGTCGATAGGTTCTTGGCCTATAAATGTCTGTATTGGCCATCAATACGGTGATTGATAGAAATTCGAAGTGATCGTGGTAGCAATAAAAAAGATAGGTAATTGACCTATGCTACTTTTGTCTAAGTTAGTGTTTGCTGGCTTGTTTGGGCATGTCCAGGGGGACAAAAAACTGCCGACCGGGTTGGAAAAACAGCCAATGGTGGATGAAAATCGGCGCTTATGGGGGATTAATATCCGATTCCCCGCAACGCCAGCAGATTGCTGACAGCCTGATAATGGAGGGCTGCGCCATGACGACTGATATCGAAACGATGCGCCGCGTACTGCGTGAACGGTCTCTTGTGGATGAAACGCAGGCGCTGCATGAGCTGGTAGCACACAGTTGTTTGGCACGGAACCCGACTCAGCGTGGCGCGATTGCCGTGACAGCTGCAGTATTGGTGCAGCGGGTACGTGCCGACAGCCGTTCGACCCTGATGGAAGATTTCCTGGCGGAATATCAGCTCAGCAGCCGTGAAGGGGTGGCTCTGATGAGTCTGGCGGAGGCGCTGTTACGGATACCCGACCGGCTCACCAGAAATGGGCTGATTGAAGACAAGCTGACGTTTGGCAACTGGCATGCACATCGGGGGCATTCGCCTTCTCGCCGGGTTAATAGCGTGACCCGGATATTGATGCTTACGAGCAAATGGCTGGCTCCCACTGTGGATCAGGACAGCGGCTATCGCTGGCGCAGCCTGCGAAAACGACTGGCTCAACCGCTGTTACGGGTCGCCATGCAAGTGGCGATGAAAGAACTCGGTCGCCAGTTTGTGTTGGGGCGAAATATCAGGCAAGCCAGTCTGCGGGCAAGGCCAATAGCAGCCCGTGGTTACACTTTCTCTTACGATATGCTGGGGGAGGCTGCATGTACCGAAAAAGACGCCCAGTTCTATCAGCAGGCCTACCGCCGGGCGATCGTTGCACTGGCACCGCAATGTACTGCAGCGACACTGGCCGACAATCCTGGTATCTCCGTCAAATTGTCCGCCTTGCATCCGCGTTATGAATTTTCCCAGCGTGAACGGGTATTGGTGGAGTTGGTGACGCGCACACGTGAGCTGGCACGTCAGGCGTGTCAGGCGGGCATGGGTTTTAATATTGATGCCGAAGAAGCCGATCGGCTGGATTTGTCGCTCGACGTAATTACTGCGGTATTGCAAGACCCGGAACTGGCGGGTTGGGATGGCTTCGGGGTGGTGGTACAGGCATTTGGCAAGCGCGCCCCTCAGCTTCTGGACTGGCTTTACGCTCTGGCTGGACAGCTGAATCGGCGCATCATGGTGCGGCTGGTAAAGGGCGCTTATTGGGATACTGAAATCAAGCGGGCTCAGGTGCTCGGCCTGGACGGCTTCCCGGTGTATACCCGCAAAGTGCACACGGATGTTGCTTACCTGTGTTGTGCGGAAAAGCTGCTCGGTATGACCGACCGTATTTACCCGCAATTTGCTACCCATAACGCCCATTCGGTTGCTGCAGTGCTGCATTTGGCAGAGCGGCTTGATAAGGACAAATACGAATTCCAGCGCTTGCATGGCATGGGTGAGTCTTTGCATGAGGCCGTGCAGGCGGAATATGGCAGCCGCTGCCGGATTTATGCCCCGGTCGGAGCCTATCGTGATCTGTTGGCGTATCTGGTGCGGCGTCTGCTGGAGAACGGTGCCAATAGCTCGTTTGTCAGTCAGATTGCCGATGCCACCATCGCTCCTGAAACCATCGTCCGGGATCCGTTTGAGCTGGCCGGCGCATTCACACCCGCCCCCAGTGAGCTGATTCTGCCACCGGCACAACTGTTTGGTGACACTCGCCAAAATTCACGTGGTTGGGATATGACCGATCCGCAGGCAGTGGCAAGCCTGCTGTCACAACGGGAGCACTTTGCCCAGATCAAATGGCAAGCCCGGCCGCTGATCGCTGGAACGGTTCAGGGAGGTATGCCGCAATTGGTGATCAATCCGGCGGATCCAGAGGATGTTGTCGGCCAGGTACTCAATGCCAGCCCTGCTGATATTGAAACCGCGATCGTGGCTGCTGTGCGGGGTGCTGCATTGTGGTCTGGCGAGCCGGTTGTTCGTCGGGTCGAGACACTGCAACGACTGGCTGATTTATATGAACAACATGCGGTCGAGCTGTATGCGCTGATCCAGCGCGAAGCCGGAAAAACCCTGGCGGATGCGATGGGCGAGCTGCGGGAAGCCGTCGACTTTGCCCGCTATTACGCCAGTCAGGCACTGTCAGTCGGTTCAGAACGGCGTGGCTGCGGTGTCTTCAGCTGTATATCACCCTGGAATTTCCCATTGGCAATCTTTACCGGCCAGGTGCTGGCCGCCGTTGTTAGCGGTAATGCGGTGCTGGCCAAACCGGCAGAGCAGACGCCATTGGTGGCAGCGAAAGCCGTTGCCCTGATGCACGAAGCAGGCATTCCTGCGGCTGTGGTGCAATTGTTACCGGGTTCCGGTGCCGAGGTGGGTGCTTCGTTGACCACGGATGCCCGCATTCAGGGCGTCTGTTTTACCGGTTCGACGGCAACGGCACAGAGCATTAACCGCGCCATGGCTGGCAGCATGACAGCCAGTGCCCCTTTGATTGCCGAGACCGGCGGACTGAATGCCATGATCGTCGATTCGACTGCTTTGCCGGAGCAAGTGGTTCGCGATGTGCTGGCATCGGCGTTTCAGAGTGCCGGTCAGCGCTGCTCGGCACTGCGGCTTTTGTATTTGCAGGAAGACATTGCCGCTACGCTGCTGGAGATGCTCTACGGTGCCATGGATGAATTGACCGTTGGGTTGCCTTGGCAATTAAAGACGGATATTGGCCCGGTGATTGATGCCGCTGCACGTAATCGGTTTGACGCCTGCGTTGCCGATTTTGCTGCCCGGGGGTGTTTGCTCAAACGTCTGGATCTGCCCCGGCAGCGGCAGGGGTTGTTTGTTGCACCGGCGGTGGTGAAAGTAGCCGGTATTGAAGATATGACGGCAGAGATCTTTGGCCCGCTGCTGCATGTGGCGACGTTCAGGGCAGCGGATCTCGATCGGGTAGTGGATGCAATCAATCGCCAGGGCTACGGCCTGACCTTCGGTCTGCAGACCCGTATGGAGAGCCGTATCGACAGAGTGTGTCGTCGTATCCGTGCGGGCAATATCTACGTTAATCGTAATCAGATTGGTGCCGTTGTTGGCTCACAACCCTTTGGCGGTGAAGGTTTATCGGGTACTGGCCCAAAAGCCGGTGGTCCATTGTATCTTTACCGTTTTCTGCGACGTGAGCCGGAGCCAACAGCGGCGGCGTTTACAGTTGTACCTGCTGGCTCCGACTTCGTCAGTCGCAGCGATCTCGACGATGCCATTCAGGCTGCTCAGGCTGTTCAGGCTGTTCAGCCGATCCCGGCGCTTGCTTTAGCTCTTGATCCGGCTATCCCGACTGTGGATATAGATGCTGCGCAAACCCTGCTACGGCGAGTGAACGATAGTTTTGCCGCGCTGGATATTCAGGTTCGTCTTGATCATCAATCGACACAGTTGTTGCCGGGGCCGACGGGAGAACTGAATCGCTGGTCTTTGTATCCGCGGGGTGTGTTGCTGTGCTGTGGCCCAGGTTTGCAGCGGGCCATGACACAGGCGGCAATGGCTCTGGCCTGTGGTAACCGGGTGGTGGTAGTGGCTCCCGGAGCGGTGGCTGCTGTCGGCCAGTTGCAAGGCAACCACTGGCCGATTCAGGCTTTGGACGGAGTGATTCCCGCTGCCTTGCTCAGCAGCCTCAATGGCTTTGATGCCGTTGTGTGTGGCAAGGCCGAGTGGTTGAGAGATTATCGCAAGGCACTGGCAGCGCGGGAGGGTGCTCTGTTGGCGCTGATCAGCGACGACAGCAACAGCCATCGTTATCTGTTGGAACGCCATGTGTGTATCGACACCGCCGCTGCCGGTGGTAATGCCAGCCTGCTTGCCCGTTCTGGCTAGGTGTGATCTCTGACTAGCCGGACGCTGGCAAGGGCTGCTCGCCCAAGCCGGGAAGGCGGAAGTCGCATACCCCATCGGGAAACACTGTCGCCAGTTGCGCTGCAAAAGTGGTGACATCCAGTGGAGTATAAAGACCGCTCCGTATCGCCTCGGCTACCGGTACTCGTTGACACATCAGGGTGGTGGCTCTGGCGTCGTCGCCAGCAGCCTGACGGCTGCTCTGGAAAAACGGCATCTGCCGGGTGCAAGTCCCATCGGGGTGGTGATTCCAGTGGCCATCCCAAACATCGTCGCCACTGGCGATCAATTCTCCTTGTTGATTAATGCAGCGATCACTGGCGTAGGCAGGGATGGTATCGCGCGCCAATTTTCCCGTGCGACGCTCACTGAGCCAGCGATCCATGGCAGCGAAGGCATCCCAGCGGGCTTTGTAGCCGGGTTCACTCATCCAGATACTTTGCCAGCGATTGAATCCGTTGCGGGCAATGATCCGGCTGCGGGACGAAACCGCCGACCAGCTGTGGTGCATGTCCGGTTTGGCGTCTTGATACGGGCGTACGTCGATCAGCGGAATATCGAGTTTGCCGCTGAATACATTGCCGGATAGCCAGGCCGCTTTGGCGGCTTTTCTGGAGCCGGTGCTGCGCGGTGCCAACGACATCAGGTGCCCTTCGTGGGTCATGTTGTGTTCGCCATAGGGGCTGAAACGACGCCAGCTGTCATCGTTGCTGGCTAGCCAGAGGTGTGGCTGCTTCATCTCCGGCTGGGGTTTCCAGCCGCCAATCTTGCGATTGAGATCGAAAAACTGGGCGGCACTGATGAGGCCGTTTTTCCAGGCATTCAGGCCATATTGAACGCCACGGTTGTCGCTGGGAAGCAGTCCATATCCCTGAGCGTCGGTGCCGTATACCTGGCGCAAGTCCTGCCAGTGATTCCAGTCGGTGGCGGCATTGACGGCAGCGCTGTAACGGGGGTAATGGGTATTGAATCTGGGGTTGTTGACGCTGGCTGAAATACCACGCCAGCTGTGGGCGCATTCGGTGGTACCAGCGGGAATGACCGGCCATTCCAGTCGCATCAGGCTGGCAGCCCAGCTCAGATAATCGACCACGCCGGGCTGAAAGTCGTCGGTGTAACTCAGTCCTTCAATCAGGCTGCGGTGCTGCGGGTTGCGCCAGAAGTCACGGTCAGTGGCGAGATGGTCGAAGTAGTATTCCAGCAACTCGCAGTCCAGCCCGTAAGTGACTTGGGTGACCATATCCGGGTAGGCGATAATCGCCACGCCGCCATCAATCAGACCGGGGCGGTTCTGTGCCAGCAGATACTGTTGCAAGCCTCCACCGGAATCACCAAAACCTATGGTGTAGTCGGGTTTGCCATAGCGGCTAATAAATTGCTGTTTGAGCCGGAGGGCGGTGTCTTCCTGGAGCCAGACGTTGTAATGAAAGTCCGTCTCGGTGCCGGTGGAATAAACGACAGCAAAGCCTTGCTCCAGCGCCGGTTTCATATCACGCAGCAAGCGTTGTAACCGCGCTTCGCCCTGTTGGAAACCAATGCCGACAGCACCCTTGAAGTTGTAGACCAGCTTGCCATTCCAACGACTTTTATCGATAGCGTCTGGTTGATCCGCATTCCCTACCGGCATCATCACGACATAGATAAACCGGTTAATGGTACCGGTTTCCATACGAATCCAGGGAGACGCCGCTGTGCTGCTGACGCCAGCGTCAGAGGTTGGCAGTTGATCGTCAAAACGTACAAAATCCGGCTTGGCGGGGTTGGCCGAGGCGGGGTCTTCAACAAAATAATGCAAGCGGGTTGGCAGCCCGCAATCCTTGCTGTAGCCGATCACTTCGTTTGTCCGTGAGCCATCGGCATTTTCTCGATATACCGCGACTCCCAGACGTTGCTGATTGTCTACCCGTGGCTGACCCAGACCGGATTCCAGCGACTGGCATAAAAACGGATACAGAGGTGGCACTTGCTGGGTGGAGCCATCGGACTGCCGTGTTGTCAGGGCAAACAAGGGCGTTATTGGCCCTTCGCTGCCGTAGGGGATTGGAAAATGGAAGGTTTCTGACGGACGAATGATTTGACTTGGCGACAATCCGGTATAGGACGGTAACGACAATACACGGCTGGCTGCTGGTATCTGCTCGACGCCAGGGAGCTCTGTTGAGTCCAGAGCATCTTTGACTAACTCTTCGACATAGAAGTAACCCGCCAACAGCAAAACAGCGACAAGCGAGATGGCGGCAAAAACCAGTTTCATAGGGATCGTCCGGTAAAGTCAGAAAATAACGGGAATATAAATTATTGGTTTGGATGACCCGAGACTGTTCGGCTGTGTGCGTCTGAATCCAGCATCGGTTTTGATTGTTGCAACGTATCTGCCCGTAGCGCCACGATATACTGTGGCGGAGGTCAGTACCATCTTCGCGCCATAATCACGCGGGCAGGAGATGGTCTGTTCGGGTTATTCGCTTGTTGGTGGTTGCTTGATGAGTTGCTTGGGAAATGCCAGATCCGCTTGCCGGTAATCACACACCCCATGACTGAAGATTTTTTGCAGCGTTGTCAGATAGGGGTGCATATTCACCGGTCGATATAATCCTTGCGCCAGTGCTTGTTCGACGGGCTGCAAGTGACAATGGAAGGTATGGCCAGCATAGTTGTCTCCAGCAACCTGCCGTGAACCTTTGAAAAACGGCATCCGTTGGCTGCAGGGACCGTCCGGTTTCCCGTTCCAATCGCCGTCCCAGACCTGCGCGCCAGTGGCGATGACTTGTTTGTCTTTGCTGAAGCAGGTATCGCGGGCCAGTGGTGGCTTGGCTTGTAAGGCCGACAAGCCCTGATTTATACCCATCAGCCATTGATCCATCACCGCAACCGCATTCCACATAGGGTTGTAGGGTTTGGCTGTGATCCAGAGCGGGCTAAGGCCAATGTTGGTGCCTGCGTCGAGCAAGCGCTGGCGAATCGACAGCGCTGCCCAGCTGTGGTGGATGTTTTGTTCGGGATCCAGATACATACGCACGTCCATGATAGGGACGTCGATCTTGCCGAGGAAGACACTGCCTGCCTGATAGGCACCTTTGGCGGCGGCAAGGCTGCCATGGAAACGCGGAGCCACGGTCATCACGTTGCCGTTGTGAGTCATGTTGTGTTCGCTGTAAGGCGTCAGCCGGTAAAGCCTTGGGTCTCCACCCAGATGCCAGAGCCGTGCAGGCTGCATGTCGTCTGCGGGTTTCCAGGCACCAATACGGGCATTCAGTTCAAGAAATTGTGTAGGTGATATGACGTGCTGGCGCAGTGCCTGCAAGCCGTATTGCACACCCAGGTTGCTCCAGGGGGAATAGGCCCGGCCACTGTCATCGGTACCATAGACGTCGCGGTTGTCTTGCCAGTGAGTCCAGTCGCTGTGCTGACGTACCGGGCGTGTAAAACGATCCCATGCGGTATGAAATTCCGGGTTATTGATCAGGGGCGTAGAACCGCGCCAGCCCGCGTTGCATTCAGAGCCGGGGGGGGTATCGCCAGGCCATTGCCCGCGTAGCAATTGAGCCAGCCCTGCCAGCCAGGCCATACGGGGCTGTTTGCCGGTGTTCTGATCGGGCGCAACACTCAGTCCCATCACTGCTTGACGATTGGCCGGGATGCGCCAAAAAAGGTGATCGCTGGCGAGATGGTCGAAGTAGTACTCCAGTAGTTCGCAATCCAGCGCGTACAGGGTTTGCGTCACCATATCCGGGTAAGCGATCAAGGCAACACCGCCATCAAGCAGCCCCGGAGCATTCTGGGCCAACAGATATTGCTGCAAACCGCCACCCGATCCGCCCAACCCCATGGTGTACAGTGGCTGCCCATAGCGGCCGATAAACTGGCGTTTTACCCGCCGTGCGGTATCTTCCTGCAGGCGAATGTTGTAAGTGTTGTTGGTCTCGTTAGCGGTGGAATAGATCACCGCATAACCTTGTTCCAGCGCTGGCCGCATTTCCTTGATGATCCGATCCAGACGCAGTTTGCCCTGTTGGAAGCCAATGCTGATACCACCCTTGAAGTAGTAAATCAGTTTGTGGTTCCAGAGTGTTGTATCGGGGTCGGCGGGCCGATCCTGATCGGTCGTTGGCATCAGCAGGGTATACATATAGCGGTTGATCGTGCCAGTTTCTGCCCGTATCAGCAGCTCTGTGTTGGTGGGCACTTTCAGGATGTCGGCATCGACCTGCTGCGGGTATTTGCGGTCGTCGTTGAGGTAATACAGATAATGCAGCTGAGAGCGCAGGCTGCAATTCTTACTGTAGCCAACAATCAAATCCGAACGTTTGCCGTTCGGGGTTTCGGCAAATACCGGCACCCCCCAGCCCTGAGTGTTATCGACCAGTGGCTGCCCCAGTCCGGATTCTTCGCTCTGACATAAAAAGGGATACTGTAACGATCCAGCATTGAGCGGTTCTATCGGCCCCTTGTCTCCCAAATCAATCGGAAAGTGGAAATATTCCTCCGGCAAGGTCTGGAAGCGGGGAAACACCCCCTGATAGGGCGGCAGATTTGTCTGGCGGGCTTGTGGCGGAATACCAACGACCCTGGGCCAGGGACTGTCGAGCCCGGCCTGCTGGCGCAGTTCCATATAATAGTGGTAGCCATAACCCGAACCTGCGGCCAGCAGCAACAGTGCTACCAGTAAACCCTTTTTCATGCGTCGAATCCCCGTTTTTTGCCAAACGGCCCTGTTTTCGTGGATAGAAGGGATAATCCTCCGTAGTCATCCGCCGTGGTGATGCTGGCGATAGGCCAAATTCGTATCGGTATGCTCTGAAATACAGCTTAGTCCACTTTGGTCATGGTGACGGGAACCCATTGCATCACTCAATATGCTCTTCGGCACTACGTATTGGTTGTGGGAATGGTGATTCGTTTGAAAAACAAATCAATATATCCGAATAATCTACTTAACGAATTAAAAGAAATCGACGAGACTGGGGGCGTCATACAGGTTATTCGGCAGGTTCCACTGGGTACAAGGAACTCGTCAGGCTCAAATAATCCTAACTAATCCAGCATTTATACTCTGTGACAGGCACCTGGTGCCAGGAGAACAAACATGGCAGGTTTTGATAAGGTCGTTGGCAGTTATGCCGAGGCAATGGAAGGGCTCGAAGACGGCATGACCGTCATCGCTGGCGGTTTTGGCCTGTGTGGTATTCCGGAAAATCTGATCGCCGAGATCAAGAACAAAGGCACTCGTGAGTTGACGATTGTATCGAACAACTGCGGTGTGGACGGTTTCGGTCTTGGTATTTTGTTGGAAGACAAGCAAGTTAAAAAAATGATTTCTTCTTACGTGGGTGAAAACGCCATGTTCGAGAAGCAATTGCTAAATGGTGAGCTGGAAGTGGAATTGACCCCGCAAGGTACCCTGGCTGAAAAAATGCGTGCTGCGGGCGCAGGTATTCCAGCTTTTTATACCGCCACTGGCGTTGGTACGCCGGTCGCGGAAGGCAAAGATACGCGTGAGTTTCATGGCCGTGAATACCTGTTGGAAGAATCCATTCAAGGAGATTTTGCGATTGTAAAAGGCTGGAAAGCCGACCGGTATGGCAATGTGATGTATCGCCATACGGCACAGAACTTCAATCCGATGGCAGCCACTGCCGGAAAAATCACCGTTGTAGAGGTAGAAGAGCTGGTGGAAGTTGGTGAACTGGAACCTTCCCAGATCCACACCCCAGGCATTTATGTCAACCGCTTGATCGTCGGTAGCTTCGAAAAGCGTATCGAAAAGCGGACAGTGTCTGACAGCTGATTCAACGACTACACAACTAACAACAGGTGACGACAATGGCTCTTACTCGTGAACAAATGGCACAGCGTGTAGCTCGCGAACTTCAGGATGGTTTCTACGTAAACCTGGGTATTGGTATTCCGACGCTGGTGGCCAACTACGTGCCCGCCGGTATGGAAGTGATGTTGCAATCAGAAAACGGCTTGTTAGGCATGGGGCAGTTCCCTACCGAAGCCGAAATCGACGCCGACATGATCAACGCTGGCAAACAGACCGTTACCGCTGTACCGGGCGCGTCTATTTTTAGCTCGGCTGAATCTTTCGCCATGATCCGCGGTGGCCACGTTGACCTGACCGTACTGGGTGCATTCGAAGTGGACGTCAACGGCAACATCGCCAGCTGGATGATCCCCGGCAAACTGATCAAAGGCATGGGTGGTGCAATGGATCTGGTGGCCGGTGCCGACAATATCATCGTCACCATGACCCACGCCTCCAAACACGGTGAATCCAAACTGTTGCCAGAATGCAGCCTGCCACTCACCGGCAAGGGCTGTATCAAAAAAGTCCTTACCGACCTGGCCTGGCTCGAAATTGAAGACGGTGCCTTCCACTTGAAAGAACGCGCACCCGGCGTATCGGTAGAAGAAATCATCGAAAAAACCGCCGGTAAACTGATCGTACCAGACGACGTACCGGAAATGACGTTCTGATCGGCTTCTAATATCTGAAAAACCAGGCTTCTAGATGCTGTTTTATTGAGCAGGACAGCACAACGGAACAGGTATCACGCTGGAATTTGACAGCAGTAACAAAAAGCCCGGCCAGAGCAATCTGGCCGGGCTTTTTGTTACACGCCATTCTGAATATTGAACCCGCCTCGTGCGCGGATTCCTGCTAAGAAGGCAGTAATCGGTCTGGCGGGAGTATTGGCAGAAAAACAGGTACTGAATTCTTTGGTACTGACGGAGTTTGCAGTCAGTTGAGAGGTTTCCCGCTGGTGTTTCGTGATCTGCTTTCGTTATATTCTGCTCCAGTGACTCCAAGGACATCGATCATGGCTCTGCTGCAACGGATCAAGAAGAACCCCAAGCATTTTTTGTTAATTGCGATCACGGCACCTGCGATTTACGGCCTGATTATTCCGGTGGTGGTTGCGGATGTGTTTGTGTCGCTGTATCAGGCCATGTGTTTTCCGGTGTATCAGATTCCCAAGGTGAATCGGCGGGAATATCTGGCGCTCGACCGTGGCAAATTGTCGTATCTGACGCTGATGCAAAAAATCAATTGCTTGTACTGCGATTATGCCAATGGTGTGTTTGCGTATGCTTGCGAAGTGGCTGGGCGCACGGAGTGGTACTGGTGTCCGATCAAACACCCGGACAACGTCAAGCGAGCTCATGATCACTACGACGCGTTTATCGATTACGATGATGGGGAGAGCTTTCCTAAAAAGCACAAAGCCAGGCGACAGGCTTGTCGTGCGTGTGAAAGCAGTTGTTCACCGAGCGAGTAGATCAAGCATTCTGATCACTTAAGATTATCTGAGGTGACTGTCAGCTTCCTGCTGGCTCTGTTTCTTTTACTGCGGCACAATACCTGACCGAGCGGTCGGGTTCGACCGACTATCCTTGTAATACGATGACTGACACCACAGGTCCGCATGAACGATTTCAAACAATGGCTGCGTGCCATGCCCAAAGCCGAACTTCATTTGCACATCGACGGCAGCTTGCAGGCCAGTCGCCTGCTTCAGCTGGCCGCTAAAAATGGCGTTGAGATTCCTTACGACAGCGTTGAGTCGGTGGAGCAGGCCTACAATTTTGACGATCTGCAAAGTTTTCTGGATTTGTATTACCTGGGTGCCTCGGTATTGCGTGACGAGGAGGACTTTTATTACCTGATGAAGGACTACCTTGATAAGTGCTGTGAGCAGAATATTGTTCATACCGAAATCATGGTGGAACCTCAAACCTATCTGCCGTATGGCGTGGCAGTTGAAACTGTGCTGGCAGGTTTCTGTAAGGCGATTGCAGCTGCCAAAGCACAAAATGGCCAATCGGCGTTGATGATCCTGAGTTTGTTGCGTCATCTGAGTGAGGAAGAAGCCCTTGCGATGCTGGATAGCGTAGAGCCATTCCGGAACGATTTTGTGGGAATTGGTTTGGCCAGTTCGGAGTTGGGTAATCCGCCAGAAAAATTTGCACGGCTGTACGCCAAGGCTAAAGAGCAGGGTTATAAGCTGATTGCTCATGCCGGGGAAGAAGGGCCACCGGAGTACATCTGGGGGGCGTTGGATGTGCTGCAGGTGGATCGTGTTGATCACGGTGTGCGTTGTGTGGAAGACGAGGCCCTGGTGAAGCGTTTGATTGCTGAGCAAGTGCCGCTGACGGTGTGTCCGTTATCTAACGTGCGTTTGTGTGTGTTTAACACCATGGCCGAGCATAATATTCTGGAGATGCTGGAGCAGGGGTTGTGCGTGACGGTGAACTCGGATGACCCCACCTATTTTGGCGGCTTTATGAACGAGAATTTTGAAGCACTGGCGGACGATCTGGGGATGACCAAAGCGCAAGCAGTGCAGTTGGCGGCCAACAGTTTCCGCGCCAGCTTTTTGAGCGATGAAGAGAAACACGCATTTATTCAGCAGTTGGAGCAGCATGCTGCGATAGCGGCGTAGCAAATATCAGGTCTGGCCGGTGTAAAACGCCTTGGCCGGTGCTTGTATCATGCGGAAACCCCGAGCAAGGCTGGCTGGCGATGATTTATCCGTCCCAGCCTTCGTCATCCATATCGTCAAAACGACTGTCGGTTTTGTTTTGCGATTTGTCTTTTAATATTTTTGCCAACCAGAATTCTGGCGTGCCATTCATTTGTTTTTGAATGTCTTCGATCAATTCTTCAACATCCGGGCCACCACTGACCTTGATGGGATTGACCCCCAGAGCAATGAGCTGACGCGTTGCCGAGCCACCAATCGAACCGCAGTAAACAACGTCGGCTCCCACAAGCCAGGCCAGCTTGGGTTTCAGTTTGTCTTCGTTACCATCTTTCTTTTCGTGGCCGAATTCCTGACTGGCCAGTAATTCAGCAGAATCAGCGCTAACGGCAAACAGGTAAAACGCCTGGGCAGAACCAAAATGCTGATCCACCATATCGCCGTCCATAGAGGCAAAGGCAACCAGAACTGCTTGTGGGTCGGCTTCTACGTCTGCAACGCAGGCGACGCTTGTCAATTCGCTCATACTCTCTCCGATGGCAACGGGTCAATGACTGTTACCGATGGTGTTGCAAACACCAGGCCATAAAAATCCCATCAAGCTTGGATTTAATTCAATAAAATCAATTGGTTAAAAAATATGTGATTGGAATGATCGCTGGAATAACCTCGATGAGGGGAGAGTAGTTATCTCCTTGTCGGCTTTCTGACAAATCTTGGTGACATTGACTCTTGGACAGCGTCACTAATTTACCTTGGGATAGCGCGCCGCCGCCCCGTCAGCGGTTGTGGCTAATATTCGAGGCCGGGCCAGCATGGCAGCTGGCGCTCCCAGGATGCGGAGCTTATCCATGGCGTTGGATGTTCCGGGAGGGTGGGCCGCCGCGCCCGCCAGGGTTGTGGCTAATATTCGAGGCCGGGCCAGCATGGCAGCTGGCGCTCCCAGGATGCGGAGCTTATCCATGGCGTTGGATGTTCCGGGAGGGTGGGCCGCCGCCGCCGTCAGCGGTTGTGGCTAATACTTTATGCGGGGCCAGCATGGCAGCTGGCGCTCCCAGGGTGCGGAGATTATCCGTGACGTTGGATGTTCCGGGAGGGCGGGCCGCCGCGCCCGCCAGGGTTGTGATTAATATTCGAGGCCGGGCCAGCATGGCAGCTGGCACTCCCAGGGGCGGAGCTTATTAAAGGCCTGTCTGAAAGGATCGCTGTTTAAGCGACAGCTTCTGTTTGTGCTAATGCCGCCAGGAGTTCTGGTTTGATCTGCTCAATCCAGCCAGCCATGCGTTTTTCTGTTTCCACTCCCTGGTTTTTATTATCCAGCGCGAGGCCGACAAAGCGGTTATCGATCACAGCTCGGGATTGCGAGTAGATATAGCCTTCGGTATCCCAGCTGCCGATGATTGTAGCGCCGAGTCCTTTAAACAGGCTGTATAGCTCGAACATGGCGTCGCAGTAACGCTCACCGTATTTTACCTGATTGCCCAGCCCATAAATGGCGACGGTTTTGCCGGTGAAATCGGCCCCTTCCAGCTGTGGCAGAAAATCCAGCCAGCTGCCGCTGCGGATATTGGTTTCTGTTCCTGGCAGCTGGCCTTCGCCATAGGTCGCTGTGCCGATAATCAACGCCGGGTATTGCATCAGATCGTCGAGTGTCGCCCGGTTGATGTTTAATGGTTTTGAGGCGATGTCGTCGCCGAGCAGTTTGGCCAGTTTTTTCCCGATCAGACGGGTGGTGCCAGTGTCGGTGCCAAAAAAGATGCCTACTTGATTCATATCATGATGCCTTTGCTAAACGCTTCGATGAGATGACCATTGCAAAATTAAAACCAGACCGGCTAATAACCGGCTACCGCGATTGTTTGGGCTTGAAGTCTGATGTCAGGCGGCCTGGATTCAGGCGGTGGTTGGGCACCGGGCCGAATGGTTGGCGTCCACCGTGGTTAAAATGTGTGGTAGCTGACCGGATTTTGTGTCGAAAACAACAATGCTGAATGACTCGGTCGTTTTGTTTGCTGCAGCTGTGCGGAATTTTCGGGGGGACGGAAGAAAGGAGCGGGCCAGCGACCACACTCCCGGCGGGCTTATTCGTCGTCGAGCTGACTTTGCGGAGCTTCCATGACTGGCGATGCCCACAGGTCGTATTCATCGGCGTGCTCAATTTCTACTTCGATGATGTCGCCCGGTGCGCATTCGTGGAATTCGTTCAGGTACACCATGCCGTCGATGTTGGGTGCGTCGCCCATGGTGCGGCCAACAGCGCCTTCGTCGTCGATTTCGTCAATAATCACCGCCATACGCTGGCCTATTTTGCGGGACAGTTTGCGCGTGCTGATGGTTTGCTGGGTTTGCATAAAGCGGTCGTAGCGTTGTTGCTGAATCTCGGGTGCAACGTGGTCTGGCAGGTCGTTGGCTTTGGCGCCGTCGACCGGGCTGTATTTGAAACAGCCGACGCGGTCGAGTTCGGCTTCTTCGAGCCAGTCGATCAGCATCTGGAAATCTTCTTCGGTTTCGCCAGGGAAGCCCACCACGAAGGTGGAGCGGATCACCAGTTCTGGCACCATCTCACGCCATTTTTTGATTCGTTCCAGAGTGTTTTCGGCGTGGGCCGGACGTTTCATCAGCTTCAGAATACGTGGGCTGGCGTGCTGGAAGGGAATATCCAGGTATGGCAGGATTTTGCCTTCGACCATGAGTGGTAATACGTCGTCCACGTTGGGGTAAGGGTAAACGTAGTGCAGACGGACCCAGGCACCCAGGTTACCGAGTTCGTTACAGAGGTCGTATAGCTTGGTTTTAACCGGTTTGCCGTTCCAGAAGTCGGTGCGGTATTTGCGATCAACGCCGTAGGCGGAAGTGTCTTGTGAGATCACCAGAATTTCACGGGTACCGGCATCTACCAGGCGTTTGGCTTCATCCAGTACATCGCCTATCGGGCGTGAGACGTGTTTGCCGCGCATGTCTGGGATGATACAGAAGGTGCAGCCGTGGTTGCAGCCTTCCGATATTTTCAGGTACGAGTAGTGGCGCGGGGTCAGCTTGACGCCTTGGGGAGGCACCAGGTCGGAGAAGGGATCGTGTTCCCTTTTTAGCGGTGGCACCCATTGGTGCACGGCGGTCATCACTTCTTCGTAGGCTTGGGGGCCGGTGATGGCAAGAATGTTGGGGTTTTGCTCGCGAATGGTGTCGGCATCTTTACCCTTGCCCATGCAGCCGGTCACAATCACCTTGCCGTTAGCCGCCATGGCTTCGCGAATGGCTTCCAGAGATTCCTGTTTGGCGTCGTCGATAAAACCACAGGTGTTGACCACGACCACGTCGGCATCGTCGTAGCTGTTGACCACGTCGTAGTTATCCATTCGCAGTTGGGTCAGAATGCGCTCGGAGTCGACCAGCGCTTTCGGGCACCCGAGGCTGACGAACCCGACTTTACCGCTGCTGCCAGCAGTGCCGGAGCCGGAAGATGGGGTTACGGAAGTCGTGATGTCGGAGTGGTCTGTCATGCGTCGCCTCTGAAAAGCCGAGAATAAGGGCCGAGAAAGGGCAGTTACTGGCCCTGGTTCGAAAAAAGTCCGTCAGTTTACCTGACCGCAACGCCGTCGTCATGGTTATGCAGCCGCCGGATGCCAGCAATGTGTTTTGCAGAAAAGAGGATGTGTCATGGAAGCGGTTATGGTGTTGGGTAAGCGGGTGTTCTGCTGTTTGCGGGCCTGTGCTACTGGGGTCGCCAGGGTTGTCATTTTGTTGCTGCTGTCTCAAGCGTTATGGGCGGGAGAATATTATGTGTGCACCGATGCCAACGGCAAAAAGCTGTTTTCGCAGACCCCTTGTCCGGCTGGTTATCCATCGTCGCAGTCGCAACATTATGAAGTCCCGGCGAATACCGGTGCATCGCTGTCGCCTGCTGCGGCAGACGCCGGGGAGCGCAGTATCAGTGTCGACAATCAGGGTTTGCAGGAGATGACCACCAACAACCGTCGTATCGAGTTGCAGCGTAAGCTGGCGCAGGCGCAGCAGGCGTTGACGCAACTGTCGCAGCGTCAGGCGGAGGTGTTAACGCCGCTGGAGCAAACCCGCGATGGTATTGCTGGTAATAATGCCAATAATCGTCGTCAGCAGGTGAATGATCAGATTATCGCTAAAAAGGCAGGGTTTGATGATGAACGGGAGGTGTTGAATAACAGCATCGCTGCTTATCGAACCGAACTGGATCAATTATCCTCTGGCCATTGACCTGGCGTTGCCTTGATTCCAGGCGAGTTGCTGGTGATGGTTATGGCACGCCCAAAAATCCTGTTGTTATCTGCTTATCGTTCTGACAGTCATGGTTACTGGTCGGACTGGTTACAGACGGATCTCGACGCTGACTGGCAAGTACTGGAGTTGCCCGGTCGTTATTTTCGTTGGCGTATTCGCGGTAATCCGTTGTCGTGGCTGGATGCCTTGTCTCGGGTGCTGGACGGCTGGCAACCAGAGCGGATTCTTGCTACCAGTATGGTAGATATCGCCACCATCAAGGGGTTGTTCCCGGCCTTGGCTGATGTTCCTTGCAGCTATTATTTCCATGAAAACCAGTTCGCCTATCCGGTAGCTGCCGGGCAGCACAGCTCGGTTGATCCCTTGATGGTGCAGCTGTATGGGGCCTTGGCCGCAGATGAATTGCTGTTTAACTCCCGTTTTAATCAGTACAGCTTTCTCGATGGCGTTGATGCCCTGATCAAGCGGCTGCCGGATCAGTTGCCGGTGGGGATTCGTGCTCGGCTGGAGGGGAAATGCCGTTGGTTACCGGTGCCAGTGAGGACTCCTGTGACAGTAACGGCAACGGCTCGGTCTCCCATTGCAGTCAAGACCGCTGACGACGCTGAGCCATCAGGACTGGTAGAGGGCGTTCCTAATACAGACAGTTTTATACCGTTATCTTATTCCGGCGTATTAACCCGTGAGCCATTACTGTTGTGGAATCATCGCTGGGAGTATGACAAGCAGCCGGAGGACTTTCTGGCGCTGCTGCTGGAATTGAATGATCTGGGAGTTGGCTTTCGGCTGGCGTTACTGGGGCCGCGACCGAAACAGATTCCGGCGGCGCTAACAGCCATTCGTCAGCGCTTTGGGGATGTCATTCGTGTCGATGGTCGTGTCAGCCGGGAGGAGTATATTGGCTGGCTGACGCAGGCGGATGTGGTGGTCAGTACGGCGATTCATGAATTTCAGGGTGTGTCGGTGCTGGAGGCTGCGGCGCTGGGAGCCATTCCGTTGGTGCCGGATGCGTTGTGTTATCGCGAGCAGTATCCGCCGTTGTGTCGGTATCCCCCCGGCGATATGGCTGCTGCGGGGCGGCGTCTGATTCCGTTGTTGGCTCAGCCGCAGCCTGAATTAACGCTGCGGCCGTGGTTGGTGGCGAATCAGCAGATGGAGGGCGATAACAGGATTCATACGCCGACATCGGCCAGCGAGCGCTGGCAACACTGGCTGTTGTCGGTGAAGTCGATGGGGCTGGGGCGGTGAAATCGCTTCAGTGTTGCTCTTGCAGCCATTGATGAAACGCGGCCTTGTCGCTATCACTGCTGGCATTCCAGATATCCTGCAGCTGTTCCAGTCGAGTAACCGTACCGGTCTTGTCTTTGACTGCGACGTAGGCGACTTTCTGTTCTTTTTCGACCACGGGCTGGCCGGTAATCTTGTGGCTACCACCAATCAGCCAAATGGGGGATTTGGTTTGCAGCTCTTCGGCCTGATCGCGGTCACGTACGGGGGCATGGGTTAATACATAACGTTGACCGGCGCGGAAATCATTGTCGATAGCGACGGGTTGCCAGCGAATCAGGTAGCCGGACTCATCCGGGGTGTTCCAGTTTTCTTCGTATTGCACCACAATTCTCTGGCTGCCTTCGGTCAATAACAGTCGGTATTGGCCAGTGTACAGGCTGGGTGAATCCACGTTCTGGCCGTTAATGGCGAGCACACGCAGGGTCGATGGCACAATCACTTCTACGTTGCCCTGACCCAGTGTGGTGAGGTCGTTTGCGGGTTGAACCGAAGAGACTGAACAGGCCCAAAGCAGGGAGGTCAGTGCAACAAATAGGGCTTGCAGGCTTTTCATCAGTACGAAATCTTTATTTCCGGGTTTAGGTAAGTTTCTGGCTATGGCTATGATTCTGTGGCCGTGTTGCTTGGCCGTGTTGCTTGACCATGATGGTTGCTGATCATCGTTGAAGTCATGATGGCAGGGCGGCAAGCCGTCAGCGTCAAAGACCAAAAAGCCCACTCCATTAGAGCGGGCCTTGGCATACTAGCATATTTTATTGGGTCATTTAGGCCCATACAACACTGGTCTTAAGTGCTCTCCGTATCCGTATTACTACTGGGAGTCGCGGGTTGTAAAGGTCTTGTGCTGACTCAGAAGTCGTAGCGTACGCCGAGTTCTGTTTTGGTCACCGCGTCGTTGGTTGTGCGGCTGGTATCCAGTTTTTCCAGGGCTACCCAAACCTGAAATTGCTTATCCAGTGCATTGACGTATTCAATTTTTCTTGAAGCCTTGTCACCGGATTGGTCACATTTATTGACGGCGAAGCGGGCATGAATTTTGTGAACACCGGTCTTGTAAGCACCGTAAACACCGTTGGTCGATGTTTTCTCGCCGCTACACAGGTTGCTGCTTTTGTAATCGAACGAGTCACTGGCGCGGTGAGTGAACGCAGACAAGGTCATTTCATCCAGAGTGTACCAGACGCGTGCGCCCAGGATTTGTCCGTTATTGTCGCCATTTTTGTCTTTAACCAGTGCAATCTGGCCCTTGAATCCGCCGATTTTGTATTCACCACCAGCCTGGACGGTGTCGATATTGTTACCGTCCTTATCTTCGGTCTGGACACCTAATCCAAGCGTGAAGCCATTACCTTTATAGTAGTATTGGGTCAGGCCGTCGTCGCGAATTGTGTACATGCGCAGGGAATCCGAACCGTTGCTGAAGTAGGCACCACGGACAAATTTGTGCCAGACGGTTGTCTGCGATCCATGGTACAGCTCGCCCAACGCACCTTTGACACCGACATAGCCTAAACGCAGGGTGGGTGCTGATTTTTGCTCGAAGTCGACGCCGTATTCAATGCCACCTACGGCGGTCAGGCCGTGACCGATGTCGCTACTGGCCTTGATGCCAAAACGAGTCAATTTGTCGTCGCTGCTCATGGCGCTGTCTTCCTTGTCCAGAGCAAGGCGCACGGAGCCGTAGACATCTACTTTGGGCTCGGCAGCGATTGCGGCTGTTGCCAGCAGGCTCAGGGAGATGGCGGTTGCAGTCCTGGTCAATGTCATTATTTTGCTCTCTTTATTGTTATTGGCCTTGTGGCCAGTCTTCGTTTTGATGGCTGTACCTAGCCCCTGGCCTTGAACGTTCAAGACCAGTAAGGGGCTTTGGAGGAGAAAAAGCGGGGAGAATTACGGGTTGTTGGCTTCCAGGGCGGCGCCAATCAGATCTGGACCAATTTCGTCGGCAAACATTTTCCAGACGGGTTTCATGGCGTTAACCCATTGCTGGCGTTCTGCTTCGGTGATGGTCAGTATTTCGGTTTTGCCGGAGTCGATAATTTTCTGGCGGTCTTCTGCACCCTTTTTCAGGGCGATACGGTTACCGTGGGCAATGGCTTCGTCCATCGCGGTTTTCAGCTTGGTACGAACGTCATCTGGCAGGCCGTACCAGAACTCGGCAGAAGTCACGACCATGTAATCCAGTACGCCATGGTTGGTTTCGGTGGCGTACTTCTGCACTTCAAAGAATTTTTTCGAATAGGTGTTGGACCAGGTGTTTTCCTGACCATCAATCGCTTTGGTTTGCAGCAGGGTAAATACTTCCGAGAATGGTTTTTTCAGCGGGATTGCCTGTACGGCTTCAAACTGTGCCTGCAAAACGTCGGAGGTCATGATGCGGTACTTCTTGCCGGAAATATCCGCAGGAACGCGAATCGGGGAGTTGTCGGTCAGTTGCTTCATGCCGTTGTGCAAGTAGCCGAGGCCAACCAGCAATTTGCTTTCCATGGATTTCAGCAATTTCTGGCCTTCCGGGCCTTGTTGAAAACGGTCGACGGCTTCGATGTCCTTGAACAGGAATGGCAGGTCGAACAGTTGCAGCTGGTCGGTGTACTTCTGGAACTTGGACAGCGCTGGGGCGGCCAATTCAACGTCACCGAGCTGCATGGCCTGCAACACGGTAGAGTCGGTGAACAGCTGGGAATTAGGGTATACCTTGACGTCGATCTGGCCGGGCAAAGCGGCTTCTGCGAGTTCTTTGAACTTCAGCGCCATCTGGCCTTTGGGGGTGTTTTCGGCGACGACGTGGGAAAACTTGATTTCGATGGGCTTGGCAGCAGCCTGGTTAAATGTCAGCAGGCTGGCGCAAGCCAGCACAGTTGCGACTAAGGTTTTCATGGTCGATCCTCACTCTTAATTTTTATTGGCGGTGCTGAATGCTCTGGAATATCGGTGTGTCCAGGACGAATTCTTCAGACGACTGGTGATTAGCAACCCGTATGCCAATCTTGAAAATGGCTGCGATCATCTGCACGCTGGAGGCTGTCGTCGACGCTCAAACAGGTTGTGGGTATGGCCTGATTAAAGACGAAAATGCCGCTGTTGCCGGGGTTCGAAAGGAAAGTCAGTCTGTTTCCTGAGACCTTGGGTCGAGCGGGATGAGTGGCCCGGATAGTAGCGTTGGGTACGGCAGGTAATTTGCTACAAAGAATGGCTGGTATGATTTCTTTATTTTAAAAGGGTGGTCTTATACGCATGAGATGTTGTCAATGGGGGGAGATACACCCATGAGCATGGTCACTGATTCCCTGACAACGGGAATTCAGCCAACGGTGGCGGATTTGGAAGCGCACCGCTCCGTTGCGCTGTCGTTGACCTTGTTGCTACTGGGGTGGCTGGTGGGCGTGGTATTGGTGGTTGCCACCGTTTGGCAGTTGCAGGAAGACGAAGCGCTGCAGGAGTTGGCGCAGGAGGCCAAGGTTATGGCGGATAGTGTCAGTAGCCATTTGCAGCAGTATCGGGGGATTGCAGATGCGGTATCCGACTTGCGTACCTTGCGGGAGGTGCTGGGTGCTCCGACGCCCGACGGGCTGGGTAAACTGAATCGTTTCCTGCAACAGACCAATCGCAGCCTCGGCAGCGATACTCTTTTTGTGCTTAACCCGGCAGGTATTGTGGTGGGTGCCAGTAACTACGCCAGTAAGAACAGTTTTGTTGGCCATGACTTTGCTTTCCGGCCTTATTTTCAGCAGGCGGTATTGGGTGAAAGTGCCGGTTATTATGCGGTGGGGTTGATTTCCCAAGGTCGAGGCTATTATTTCTCTGCCCCGATTCTGGATGATGGCAAGGTGCTGGGTGTGGCGGTGGTGAAAATATTGCTGGAACCTGTCTTTGAGCGACTGGCTGCCAGGCAGCATGATTTTCTTCTGATTGGCTATGATTCGGTTATTTTTGCCGCTTCAAACCAGGATTGGCAGCTGCGCAGTCTGAATCGTTTGCCCGAGAGCCAGCGTGTGGCTATCCGGCAGTCACATCGTTATGGCAATTCCTCTCTTGCGCCGATGGCGACCAGTCCCGAGAGTGATCAGAATCTGTTTGATGATGCGTATATTCAGCTGGTATCTGGTGGTGTGATCCAGCGCTATCTGGTCGGGCGAGCGTTGGTACGGGAGGCGGGCTGGCATTTGTTTGCGGTCATGCCACGGATGGAATTGCTGCGACGTACGCTGCAATTCAGCATCTATTTTTCGCTGGTGTACGGACTGCTGGTGTTGTTCTGGCTGTATTGGCGCAAGCGGTCGGAGGTTCAGCGCCATGTGAATAGCATGAATCTGGAGCTGGAGCGCCGGGTCGCCGGCCTGACCTCGGAATTGACGGAATCCAATGCTGAGCTGAAACAGCTGGTGGCTCACTATCAGCGTACCCAGAGCGAACTGGAAACCACCCAGAACCAGTTGATCCAGACCGCCAAGCTGGCAGTGCTGGGTGAGCTGTCGGCCGGAATCAATCATGAACTTAACCAGCCACTGTTGGCACTGCAAACCTACGCCGAAAACAGCCAAAAATTGCTGGCTCGTGAACGCTTCACTCTGGTGGCCGATAACCTGCGTGAGATCCTCCAGATTACTGGCTCCATGCATGCCATTGTGTCGCGCTTCAAGGTTTTTGCCCGTCGCTCGCCTCCCGACCCGCGCCCGGTCGATGTGAACGAAATCATCAATGCTGCCTTGATGATTATGAAACCGTTACTCAAAAAAGCCGGTGTCGGAATTGAGGTGGAATTACCCCCAAGCGGGCAAATGATTCTCTGTGAGCCGGTGCAGATACAGCAGGTGTTGATCAATTTGCTGACCAATGCATCGGAAGCGATGGAGGGCGTCGTTGATGCCAGCGTGCAGGTGCGGGTAGAGGACGGTGATGATCAAATCCGGATTCTGGTCATCGACAATGGCCCAGGGATTGCTAAAGAGCTGCAAAGCACAATCTTTGAACCCTTTTTTACCACCAAGCGTAAAGGGTTGGGGATAGGGCTGGCGTTATCGCGCCGGATTCTGGAAACCCTGTCGGGCAGTTTGACTGCGGAATCGGGTGTAAATGGCGGAACGGTCTTTGTGATGACATTGCGCAAACATAGGGGAGTGGATGAATGATCGAAGTGTTGGTCGTTGACGATGAAGAAGGGGTGCGCAAGGCACTGGCACAAACACTGGAGATCGAAGGCTTTGCAGTGATCACCGCCGCCAATGGCCAGGAGGCTCTGGCACAGGTATCGGGAGACTGGTCTGGTGTGGTGATCACCGACATCAATATGCCGGTGATGGATGGCATGGAGCTGATGCGTGCAATCCGTCTGATTGATGCCGATATGCCAGTGATCCTGCTCACCGGTCATGGCGATGTTTCGATTGCTGTCGATGCAATGCGGCAGGGTGCTTACGATTTTCTGGAAAAACCCTTTTCAACCGATCATTTGCTGGAAACCGTACAGCGCGCCCATGAAAAACGTTTGCTGACATTGGAAAACCGCCAGTTGCGGCAAGAGGTCGAAGTACAGTCGCGACCCGGCCCCCGGATTATCGGTCATCATCCTGATATGAAAAAATTACGGGATACCCTGAATCATATTAAAGACACCCCGGCGGATGTGCTGATCAATGGCGATACTGGCTGCGGCAAGGAGCTGGTCGCCCGTTATCTGCATAGCCACAGCAAGCGCAGCGACAAGGCATTTGTGGCGATTAACTGCGGTGCAATCCCGGAAAATCTGATCGAAAGCGAGTTGTTTGGCCATGAAGCGGGGGCATTTACCGGAGCGGGTAAAAAACGGATCGGCAAGTTTCAGTATGCCAACGGCGGTACGTTATTGCTTGATGAAATTGAAAGTATGCCGATGGTGTTGCAGATCAAAATGCTGCGCGTACTGGAGGAACGCAAGGTGGAGCCACTGGGTGGCAACCAGTAAATTGACCTCAATGTTCGCGTGGTTGCTGCAACCAAGGTGGATCTGAAGGCGATGAGTGACCGGGGAGCGTTTCGTCTCGACCTGTATTACCGTCTGAATATGGTTCAGGTGCATATTCCGCCGTTGCGGGATCGACGTGAAGATGTGCCGGTGTTGTTTGAGCATTTTGTCTGGGCGGCTGCCAATCGTTACGGTTCGGAAGTGAATGCGTTGAGCGCCGGACAACGGCAACAGTTACTGGCCCATGATTGGCCGGGTAACGTGCGTGAGTTGCGTAATCTGGCGGAATGTTTTGTCTTGTTGGGTGGCGAGCGGGCGTTCGATAGTTTGCTGAAGTCGGGTGGGGCCGCCGGGCGAATATCGCTGGCGGAACAGGTCAGCCGCTATGAAGAAATGCTGTTGCGAGAAGTATTGGCCCGCCATCAGGGAAGACTGAAAGAGGCTCAGGAAGAAATGGGGCTGGGGCGCAAGACCTTGTACGAAAAAATGAAAAAATTTGATCTGGACAAGGAAATGTTCAAACAGACAGGGGATGACTGACCCCCAAATGGAGGATTTGAATGGGGGTTGATCCCCCCATTTTTTTGCAAGGATCCATCCTGATCGAGACGATTTTGCTGTTCTGCTGGCGACTAATAATAAAAAACAGTCACTAGATCGAGCCGAATAATGCGGTTGGCTCACCCGCCAGGTTAACTTCCAGAGCTGCATGCAATCCGCAGGATACAGGGTTTCCGCCATGTACAGCCTGGTTGCGGTTGTTTTCCCCTGGCGCTGGTTGTTGTTTCAGCCAGAGCTGCCTTTGTCAGGTGTCACTCCTTTTTTGTTTATTGGCACAGCACTTGCTGATGCCGGGAAGATGTTCATATCGTTCGAATTTCCCGCTGGCCATCCTGGCCGAAAACAATAAAAGGAGAGCAGATGATGAAGTTTATCAATCGTCTGGAAGATATCTTGATCGGCCTGTTGCTGGTCTCTATCACCTTGCTGGTGTTTGCTGAAGTGGTTATGCGCTTTGGTTTTAATACCGGTATTCACTGGGCACAAGAAGCGACGTTGCTAATGTCGGCCTGGATGGTGCTGCTGGGTGCTGCCTGGGCAGTACGGGAACGTTCCCATATTTGTGTTGATGCGCTGTTGGAACAATTGTCTGCCAATACCCGTAAATGGGTAGTGCTGTTCGCCATTGCGGTGGCGCTGGTTTACTGCGGTCTGTTTATCAAGAGCTCCTGGGTGTACGTCGCCAAATTACACATGATTGATATTGAGCTGGAAGATATTCCTATTCCCAAGTGGACGGTGGTATCCGGCTTGTTGGTCGGTTTCGGCTCACTGACCCTGCGGCTGATTGAACTGGCGGTGGCGGTCTGGAAAGGCGAGGCCAACGGTTTTCATGAACATCGGGAATCGCTGCTGCACGATGATGGCTGCGATGAAGCCGGGGAGAAAGTGTAATGGTGGCGTTAACGCTGTTCCTGTTGCTATTTGTCTGTATGGCGCTGGGGTTACCGATTGCGGTGGCGCTGGGTTTCTCATCCATGACTGCGATTCTGTTTTTCACCAATGACTCCATGGCGTCGATTGCGCTGAAGCTGTTTGAGTCGGTGTCAGAACATTACACCCTGCTGGCGATTCCGTTTTTTATCTTGTCGTCATCGTTTTTGTCGTCGGGCGGTGTTGCTCGCCGTTTGATTGATTTTGCGACGGCATCGATTGGCCATGTGCGTGGCGGATTGGCGATGGCCTCGGTTTTGGCTTGTATGCTGTTTGCGGCGGTGTCTGGTTCGTCTCCGGCAACAGTGGCAGCGGTGGGCTCGATTGTGCTGGTCGGTATGGTGCGGGCCGGTTATCCGTTGTCGTTTGCTGCCGGTGCCATTTCCACGGCGGGGACGCTGGGTATTCTGATTCCGCCGTCCATCGTCATGCTGGTGTATTCAGCGGCGACCGAGGTGTCGGCGTCTCGTATGTTTATGGCCGGGTTTGTGCCAGGCATTCTGATTGGTCTGATTCTGATGGTGACTATTTATATTGTTGCCCGGCGCAAGAATTTACCCGCCGAGCCATTCGCCGGATTCCGTACCATTCTGAAATCGGCCTGGAGCGCGTCCGGTGGCCTGATGCTGATTATTCTGGTGTTGGGGTCGATTTATGCGGGTGTGGCGTCACCGACCGAAGCGGCGGCAGTCGCGGCGGTATACGGTTTTCTGGTGGCAATCTGGGGCTATCGTGATATCGGTCCGTTAAAAGATCAGCCCTGGCACCGCGAAGGTGAAAACACCCTGACCATGCTGGCGCGTAATATTGTGCTGTTGCCAGTGGGCATCGTACGGTCGGTATATCACCCGGAAATTGGTGGCATTGTCCGCGATGCGGCACGGGTTTCGATTACCTTGTTGTTTATTATTGCCAACGCGATGTTGTTTGCTCATGTGTTGACGTCTGAGCAGATTCCACATCATTTGGCTGCCACGATTACGGAATGGGGTCTGCCAGCCTGGGGTTTCCTGATTGTGATGAACATCTTGTTGCTGATGGCGGGTAACTTTATGGAGCCGTCTGCCATTCTGTTGATCATGGCACCGATTCTTTTGCCGATTGCGCTGCAACTGGGGATCGATCCCGTTCACCTCGGCATCATCATGGTGGTGAATATGGAGCTGGGGATGCTGACGCCGCCGGTGGGGTTGAATCTGTTTGTTACGGCGGGGATTACGGGTAAGTCGATTGGTTGGGCAATCAAGGCCTGTGCGCCCTGGCTGCTGCTGATGCTGGTTTGTCTGATCGCGATTACCTTTATTCCGGAAATCAGCCTGTGGTTGCCCAACTACCTGGATGGCCGATAACCCTTTATTGGCTGTGATTTTCGCTTTTGCAACAACGACCTTTGCCCGGCTTCGCCGGGCTTTTTTAATGGTGCGACAGGGTCGAAAGTGAGTCAGTGTGACGAAGGCGGCTTGTTGGCCGATAGGTATCGCTGAGGCAGTGGCTGGAAGAATGGCTGGAAGAAATGGTTTGAAGGCGTGATATGGCTGTCTGCGATGACAGACCTGAAAATCTCTCAGGTTGTATGGCAGCCAAGCCGGGTTATGGTAATGTGCGCCCGATTGGAATCTTGCGCCGGGATGCGGTTACATTGTCCGGTGATGAGCTATGGGCCTGAAGATCCGGTATGAATATCTGGAATAAGACAATGGAGTTAACAAGGTGATTGAGCAGATGTTTGAACGGTTGGTGTATGCGTCGCGCTGGATTTTGGCGCCTATTTATCTGGGCCTGAGTCTGGCTCTGGTGGCGCTGGGTATCAAGTTCTTTGGCGAGCTAGTGCACCTGCTGCCGCATATTCTTGACGTCAGTGAAACCGATATGGTGCTGGTTGTTTTGTCGCTGATCGATATGGCGCTGGTGGGTGGGCTGATTGTGATGGTGATGTTTTCCGGCTATGAAAATTTTGTCTCGCGGATGGATTTGGGAGAAAACACCGAAAAGCTCGATTGGCTGGGCAAAATGGATACTGGCTCACTCAAAAACAAGGTGGCGGCATCGATCGTGGCTATTTCGTCAATCCATCTGCTCAAAGTGTTTATGAATGCCGACAATGTCAGTAATGATAAATTGCTCTGGTACGTGGTGATCCACCTGACCTTTGTGTCGTCGGCGGTTGCGATGGGATTGTTGGACAAGGTTACTCGCAAGGCTCATTAACAAACGCCGGAAGCGCCGGTTTTTGCTGTTGCCCTGTTGCGGCTTTCTATGGTCTTGACGCCCCCTATACGTTTTCTGGAATTTTATGAACGAGTGGATCAAGCAGTTCGTATTTTTATGGGCGGTAATCGACCCTATTGGCACCATTCCGGTGTTTCTTGCCGTCACGGCATCACTGAAAGATCCGGTGATGATTCGGCGTATCGCCTATAAAGCAACTGCAATTGCAGCGCTGGTGTTATTGTTTTTTGTGCTGGTCGGTGAGTTGCTGCTGGACGCGATGGGAATTCCGCTGGAGGCGTTCCAGATTTCTGGTGGTTTGGTGTTGTTCCTGTTTGCATTGACGATGATCTTTGGTGAAAGCAAACCGGAAGAAGAAATCGGTATGGTGGCTAGAGGTATGCAAACGGCGGTTTTTCCGTTGGCAATTCCTTCCATTGCGTCGCCGGGGGCGATGATGGCAGCGGTATTGCTAACCGATAATCACCGTTTTTCCATCATTCATCAGGCGGCGACCAGTCTGGTGATTCTGTCTGTGTTAGTGGTGACGCTGGTGTTTATGTTACTTGCCAGCCGGATTCAGAAAGTGATTGGCGAAGGCGGTGCCAGTGTGATCAGTCGGGTAATGGGGCTGATTCTCGCTGCGGTAGCGGTTAACTCTGTACTAACGGGCATTCAGATCTATTTTGGTCTTGGTAATGTCGTGCCCTGATAGAGAGGTTGCTGATACAGATCAGCCCTGATGAATATAGGGTTCAATGGCTGCCGGATCGGCGAGATGATCGAGATCCGGTGTGCGTTCAGCGCGCAGGGCAACCCAGGCGGCTACGTCTTCACGCCATTCCTCCATGGGCCTCAAGCGGGGCGCTGCCAGCAGTTTGGCCTCGGTTCCCTTGTTGGTAAAAACCAGAATGTGCTCAACTTTGTAGGCTTGCAGGCTCATGGCGGGTAGTGCTCGTTGTCAGGGCTGTGGCAGGGGCGCGGAAGTGTGCGGTGTTGCGGGCAGATCGTCAAAGGCATTTTCCCGGAACGGCAGTAACGTTGCCGCTTGCTGCTGGTAGTTCAATATCTGGGGTATTTCCTGTTCGATAAAGTCGGCGACGGCGGCCTGGAAATCCGGGTGTTGCAACTGGTGGATGCTGGAGGTGATGACCGGTTCAAAACCTCGACTGATCTTGTGTTCGCCCTGGGTGCCTGGATCAAAATGATCCAACCCATGCTCGAGGCAAAACTCGATTCCCTGATAGTAGCAGGCCTCAAAGTGGAGGCCGTCTACTTCTTCCTTGCAACCCCAATAACGGCCGTACAGGGTATGGTCATCAAAAAAGTACAGGGCGCTGGCCAGGTGTTGTTCGTTGTGGCTGGCCTCGACCAGCATCATTTGCTGGTTCATCGTCGCCGCCAGCTGCAAGAAGAAGGTGTTGTTCAGATAGCCTTGTTGTCCGCGTTTCAGGTAGGTCAGTTGGTAGCACTGATAAAACCGTTTTATAACGTCGGCTGTCAGCTGTTCTCCTGTCAGGCGGCGAATATGGATGTTCATATCCCGCACGCGCTGCCGTTCTTTGCGCACGCTTTTGCGTTTGCGGCTGGTGAAAAATTCCAGAAAGTGCTCAAAACTGGTGTAGTTGCGATTAAACCAGTGAAATTGGCAGGCATGCCTCAGCAGGTATCCCTGTTGTTCGGTTAATGTTTTCAGCTCGGCAAGATCGTTGCTGTTGGGGAAGTTCAGGTGCCAGCCGGAAGCTTGTTGATCGCGACAGTGTTGCTGCAGGGCTTCGATGGCGTCTTGCCAGGGTGCCGGGTTTGTAGCGTGGTAGAGCAGGCGTGGGCCGGTAGCTGGTGTAAACGGCGCGGCGCACAAGAGTTTGGGATAATAACGGAAACCATGACGTTGGTAGGCGTCGGCCCAGCCCCAGTCAAAGACGTACTCACCATAGCTGTGATGTTTGCGGAACAACGGCAGAATCCAGTCCGGGCGGTTGCTGGCGTCCCGGTGTAGCAGGTATTCAGGATGCCAGCCAGAGTCGCCGCCCATGCAGCCGCTGTCTTCGAGCGCTTGCAGAAACGGGTAGCTCAGAAACGGGTAGCGCTCTGGCAGCAGGGTTTGCCAGTCCTGTTCTGCGATGTCGGCTATCTGCGTTATAACCTGAAATGTCGCCATAAATCAGTGACCTGAATGTGGAGTTTGCCTACTATGAGGGTAAATCGTATGAAGATAAACGTTTGCCCTGTAAGCATGCAAACCGGCAGCACGGGCATATTGTTCGCTAGCAGCCTGTCGGACTTAGGCATTCGTCGCGAGGGAAAGACTGGTTTGAGCGATTTTTGCGCAAATTTGAGGCGAATAGTGGTTCTATTTATTAACCAGAATTTGCTCAAAAAAGAGCCAGATTCAGCTTTTCCGCAGTAGGGCAGCCCTAAGCCCGACAGACTCTTAGGAGGCGTTATCACTGATTAAACCGAGCCTGCTGAGAGCCCGTTGGTTTCAGAACAAGGCATGAGAAACGCGGTTTGGCGAGTTAAACAAGTGACGAATAACGCCGTGCTGGAAGTCACTGGCCTCAGCCCGAAGGGTCAGGGTCAACATCCCGCCATGCGGTGTTATTGGACTTGAAAAGGACTCTCTCTGCGTCCAATGCCTTGCCTGACGGGATTTATCCTCCTGACAGGCCGTGCCAAATAATTGAGAACGCCCGCTGGTGCTGACACATGTCCAGATGGGTGCTGATCGAATAAGAGTAAGATGCATCCGTCTGTGACCAAGGAGAGTATTATGTTTTCCCTCGATAGCCGACTTCAAGCCGACACGGTATTTGTCGGGCGCTTGCCATTGTGTCAGGTGCTGCTGATGAACGACAGCCGTTACCCCTGGGTGATTCTGGTGCCCCTGCGCAAAGATGCCAGAGAGTATTTTCATTTGTCAGTCGCAGATCAGACCCAGATGATGCTGGAATCTGCCTGGGTCGCGGAAAAGCTGGCCGATCATTACTCCGCCAAATCGATGAATGTGGCTGCGTTGGGTAATGTGGTGCCGCAATTACATGTTCATCATGTGGTTCGCAAGGAAGGGGATCCGGCCTGGCCTGGCCCGGTTTGGGGTCATAGCCCGGCGGTTCCTTATGATGTCGATGCGCTGGAGCAACGGGTACACGAATTGAAGGGTTTGTTATCCAGCCATTTTATCGAAGACATGGATGGCGACGATGATATTGAAAACAACATCTACTGGTAAGGGAGCGCTTTTATGATTGTGCTGCGACGTTACATGAATAACAATCTGCGTAATTTCAATTATCTGATTGGGTGCGAAGAGAGTCGTCAGGCGATTGCGGTGGATCCGCTCGGTGCCGATGAGATGCTCGCTCTGGCAGAAGAACAGGGCTATGAGATCAAACTGATCCTCAACACCCATGAACACCATGATCACATCGATGGTAATCCCCGTGTACAGGAAGTGACGGGTGCTGATATCTGGGCGCATAAAAACGCTGCTGAGCGTATTCCGAATGTTGCCCGTGGTTTGGTAGCCGGTGATGTGGTTGAGCTGGGGACTATTCGATTGACGGTGTTGTATACACCGGGTCACACCATGGCGCACTTATGCCTGTTAAGTGAAGACGGTGGCCCGGATGGCCAGCCGGTGCTGTTTTCTGGCGACACCCTGTTTAACGCCTGTGCTGGTAACTGCCGTAACGGTGGTGATCCGGATACCCTGTACGATACTTTTGTAGCGCAATTTCAGCCGCTGCCAGACGATACCCTGATGCACCCTGGCCATGATTATATGAAAAACAACCTCAGCTTTGCGCTCACTCGCGAGCCTGGCAACGACATGATCCAGTACTGGCTGGATCAGGTGTCGGCGTTTGACGCGGATGAGATGCCGGTGATGACGCTGGGGCAAGAGCGTACCTACAACCCGTTCTTGCGCTTGCACCAGCCACTGATTCGAGAGCGCCTGAAAGACGCGTTTCCGGCGTTGGGTGACGGTGATCGTGATGTCTTCAAGGCGCTGCGGACGTTGCGTGATCAGTGGTAGTTTTGAAGCTGGTCGTTTATGTGGCCGTAGTCCGATGCAGTGGCTGGCTGCCATTAGCGGCGTTTATTGCATGCCGTAATGCTGGCATTACTTCTGCTTCAAACCAGGGGTTTTTCTTCAGCCAAAGCTGATTACGGGGTGACGGGTGAGGTAGTACAAAAAACGGTTTTGGTACGTCTCGCCAGTGTCTGACCCGATCAGTCAGGGTCGGGTGCTGTTGCAGAAACTCCTTCGGCAAATAGTAGTTCTGGGCGTATTGACCGATCAGCAATATATGCTGCAGTTGTGGCAGCTGTCCCAGCAGCGCTGGATGCCACAAGGGTGCACACTCTGGCCTTGGCGGCAAATCACCACTTTTCCCCTTGCCGGGGTAGCACAACCCCATCGGAATAATGGCAATCTCGGCTTCGTTGTAGAACTGCTCTGGTGTCAGCTGTAACCACTCACGCAGGCGCTTGCCACTGGCATCATCCCAGGGAATTCCGCTGGCCTGTACTTTGGTGCCCGGTGCCTGACCAATAATCAGCAACCGGGCACTGTGGCTGGCGCGAACAACGGGCCTGGGTGGAAAGGGCAGGTGTGCCGCACAACAAGTACATTGCCTGATGCGCTGCAAGAGCAGATCCAGCGAGTGTGTTTGCGACACGGTGTCGGTGGTTATGGTGGTTGCCGTGTGGAGCGGTTGCTTTGAGTCTGTGGTGTTGGTCATGTCGGTTTCTGTGTCGGCTCCTTACATGGATGATCTCCTTACCATAGCCGTAGTATTTTGCGGTGAGCAAGAGGGTGGGAGTGTCGGCTGGTTTGAATTCCGCTATAATGCCTGCCTTTTAAAATTTGTACGTCGTTGATTCGATACGTCAGCGCCGTGACACTCACATGTTATGCAGGACCATACGATGCGCACTCACTATTGTGGTGATATCAACGAAAGCTTGATCGACCAAACCGTTACTTTCTGTGGCTGGGTTCATCGTCGCCGTGACCACGGTGGCGTTATCTTCCTGGATGTACGTGACCGTGAAGGTCTGGTTCAGGTGGTCTTCGACCCGGATACCGTTGACGCTTTTAATACCGCTGACAGTGTGCGTTCTGAGTACGTGTTGCAAATTACCGGCCGTGTTCGTGGACGCCCGGATGGCACCACTAATGCCAATATGAAAACCGGTATGATTGAAGTATTGGGTAAGGATGTGGTCGTGCTGAACAAGGCTCAGACACCGCCATTCCCGCTCGATGGTTACACCGATGTGGGTGAAGATATTCGCCTGAAATACCGTTACATGGACATGCGTCGGCCGGAAATGCAAGACAAGCTGCGGTTCCGTTCCAAGGTCACTTCCGGTGTGCGCCGTTATCTGGATGATGCCGGTTTCCTGGATATTGAAACGCCGATTCTGACCCGTGCGACCCCGGAAGGTGCGCGTGATTATCTGGTGCCCAGCCGAACGCACGAAGGTGCTTTTTTCGCCTTGCCACAGTCACCACAGCTGTTCAAGCAGTTGCTGATGGTGTCGGGTTTCGACCGTTATTACCAGATCGCCAAGTGCTTCCGTGATGAAGACCTGCGTGCTGATCGTCAGCCGGAATTTACCCAGATCGATATCGAAGCGTCGTTCATCGACGAAGACACCATCATGGGTCTGACTCAGGACATGATCAAAGGCATCTTCCAGAAAGAACTGGGCGTTGACCTGGGTGACTTTCCGCGCATGCCGTATGCTGAAGCGATGAACAAGTACGGCTCCGACAAGCCGGATATGCGTATTCCAATGGCAATCGTTGATGTGGCGGAATTCCTGCAAAACATCGAATTCAAGGTGTTTGCGGCTCCTGCCAAGGATCCACACGGTCGTGTTGCGGCCTTGAAAGTACCTGGTGGTGCCGAGCTGTCTCGCAAGCAGATCGACGAATACACCAAGTTTGTCAGTATCTACGGTGCCAAAGGTCTGGCGTGGATCAAGGTCAACGATATCGAGGAAGGCGTTGAAGGCCTGCAGTCGCCGATCATTAAATTCATCGGCGCTGACAACACCATGAAGATCATGGCGAAACTGGAAGCCAAAAACGGCGATATCATCTTCTTTGGTGCTGATAAAACCAAGGTGGTTAATGAGGCACTGGGTGCACTGCGTTGCAAGCTGGGTGAAGATCTGAATATGTATACCAGCGAGTGGGCGGCATTGTGGGTGGTCGACTTCCCGATGTTTGAAGCCAATGACGACGGCTCGATTTCAGCCTTGCACCATCCGTTTACCGCCCCAAGTTGTTCTGCTGAAGAACTGGAAGCCAAGCCTCTGGAAGCCCTGTCCCGTGCCTATGATATGGTGCTGAACGGCTGTGAGCTGGGCGGTGGTTCCATTCGTATTCATGATCAGTCGATGCAGCATGCGGTATTCCGTGCCCTGGGTATCAGTGAAGAAGAACAGCAAGAAAAGTTTGGCTTCCTGCTCGATGCGCTGAAGTTTGGTGCTCCACCGCACGGTGGTCTGGCATTTGGTCTGGATCGTCTGATTATGTTGATGACTGGTGCAAACTCCATTCGTGAAGTGATTGCCTTCCCGAAAACCCAGTCAGCGGCCTGTGTCATGACCAAGGCACCAGGCGAGGTGAGCAACGCCCAGCTGCGTGATTTGCATATCAAGCTGCGCGAAAAGCCAAAGGCTGAATCCGCGAGTTAAGTGATTGCTGTGCCATGATAAACGGGAGCCGGTAAGCTCCCGTTTTTTTTTGGGATAGATTGAATATCCTTATATTGCGGCCACGGGTATATTTATGTCAGGCATTGCCTGTCTGGTCGAATTCTATGAAATAGTCGTTATAATTCGAACCTTCCTCGCCACTTCAGGTGTGTATTTTGCTGCTGCGTGCTCTCGCTCTGTTTGGTTGCTTCTCTTTGCTTACTGGTTGCGGCGCTTCCAATGGCGATACGAATACGGCTCCCTCGCTCTCGGTGGTTTCCACGATCGCCGTTGCCGGTGGTGCAGAGGTCACCTTGAGGAGCTCTGCCAGTGATGTGGATGGCTCGATTGAGGGGTATCTCTGGGAGCAAGTGTCTGGCGAGGTCGTAGAGGTTGAGGGAGCAGCGACTGATACGCTGACCTTTGAAGCACCTGTTGGACTGGACGGGTATGAGCTGGTGTTTCGTATCACGGCAACGGATAACCAGGGCGGCAGTTCCAGCGCGAAGGTGACGGTGATTGTGGCGGCAGGAATAGCAGCCCCGACCAGTTTCAAGGTCAGATCCCCGGTTAATGCCAGTGGGGTTGTACTCGATTGGGATGCCATCAGTTTACCGGATAGTGCTGATGGAGAGATTACTTACTCTGTGTATTACGCCCGCCAAACGTTTAATGCCATCAGTTCGCTGATTTATTACGAATCACTGGATGGTGCTGGCGTTGAAAGTGGAATCACCACTACCAGCTATCAGATGAATTTTACTAACGGTCAGAAATATTTCTTTTTGCTCGTGGCAACCTACACCAGCGACACCCTGGTTGCGGAAAGTCAGCCCACCGCAGAAGTAGCAAGGGTGATCGGCAAGGCTTTTACTTATACCAGTCCGTTAAATGACACGACGGTCAGCCAGTGTGTGGATCTTGACGGCAACTGGGCTGATTGTCCGGTGACGGGGCTGATCGGGCAGGATGCAGAGTCGGGACGTACCGCAGCGGCAGCGGCGGGCAGTCTCAATAAAACGGGCGTCGGCCTGGGGGGCTTTGACTGGACCTTGCTGGATGCTGACGGTACGGTGTTGTCGCCCGGTAGCGAACAGGCAGATTGTATTCGTGACAATGTCAGCGGATTGGTGGTGGAGCTGAAAAACTCAGCGACTTCCCTGCGTAATCCGGTGCATCAGTTCAGCTGGTATATGGCCGATGAAACGACTAACGGTGGATATTCTGGGCTGGAAGCGGGGCCGGAATGTGTCGCTGGTGTCTGCAATACCGCTGCTTATGCGATGGCTCTTAATCGGCGAACCCTCTGTGGCGAGAGCAGCTGGCGCTTGCCAGTGGTGTCGGAATTACGCTCGATTTCAGATATTGCCGGGGCTTGTCTGCTGGATGGGGGTGGTTGCAAGTTCGCCCTTGATTATTACTACTGGACCTCAGCCACCCGCGCCGATGCTCCGGATCAGGCCTGGATGGTTAATTTGTATGGTAAAACGGATACCTCATATGACAAGCAAGCAACTGCTCGGGTGATCATGGTCAGTGATGGGGATTCTGATGAATAAAGATTGGCTGAAATCACTGGTGACAGCGTGGCTCGGGTACTGGCTATTCAGTAGCTCGGCGGTTGCTGCGCAACAATGTCTGGACACCGTGCCAGATACCACCAATGAGCGTTTTGAAACACAGTTGGATGGCTCTCTCTATGAGCCACAGCTAGGGCTGCTCTGGTTTTCTTGTCTGTATGGCCAGCAGTGGAAAGATGGGGAATGTGCTGGCACGGCCAAGCGCCTGTCGCTGGCGGCGGCCTATGGCTATGCCGATGAGGTTGTGCTAGCGGGTTACTCGGGCTGGCGCTTGCCCAATATCAATGAGCTGCAGAGCCTGGTGGAGTGGCAATGTGTCAACCCGGCTGTTAATACTGATTATTTTCCTGAAATAACCAGCGGATATTTTTGGAGTGCATCCGCCAGAAATAATCACAATGGTCAGCCAACGATCCTGATGGTGGATTTTTATAATGGTCGGGTACGAGACGCGTTGTATCTCAAGGGATATCTGTTGTTAGTGAGGGATATGTGATGACTTGTACTTCGCTTTTAATTCATGGAAAGCTGAAATGAAGAACGTTAAAACCGAAGTTGGCATGCTGAGACGGGTTCTGGTGTTTATGCTATTAACGGCGTTGGCTGGTTGTGGGGCACAAAGCGGCCCTGATGCGACTGGCTCCTCAGCAACGGATGGCTCTGGCTCTGGCTCTGGCACTGATACTGACAGTGGGGATACCGATACGGTTGATCCTGACAATGTTGCTCCGGTCGCAAGTGCCGGACTTGACCAGTCCGTGTACGAAGGGGCAACGGTTCTGTTACCAGGATCGGGTATCGACGAAGACGGTACGGTGGTGCTGTATGAATGGGCCCAGTTGAGCGGCACTGAAGCAGCGATTGTTAACCCGAATTCAGCCAATACGTCGGTGATTATCCCCGGTCTGACCGTGGCAGAAAACATGGTGTTCAGCCTGACGGTGACGGACAACGCTGGCGCCAGTGATACCGATACGGTGACCCTGTATGTGTATGTTGAGTACGACGAGAGCGGAAATCTGAAACCTGTTGTTGATGCTGGCAGTGATCAGGAGGTTCATATCGGGCAAACGGTTTACCTGAATGGGTCAGCCTCCGATCTGGATGGCAATGTTGTGTCTTTTCAATGGGTTCGGCAACAAGGCCCAGCGATTGATCTGTCTGACGCGACTGAGGCAAAGGCTACCTTTACCGCGCCGGATGTGGCAGAAGACACGGATATTGTTCTGGTACTGTTGGCAACGGATGAACAAGGCGCAACCGGTTCTGATGAAATGGTTATTACCCTGTTTGCCGATCTCGCAGTCCCTGACAATCTAGCGGTGAGTGTTGACAGTTCCGAAGTGACGCTAACTTGGGATGAGGTGGCGTCAGCGGCATCCTATAACGTTTATTATGCGCGCGAGACGATCCCGGTATCGGATGTGGCCAATTACAACAGTTATCTGGGGGGCATGCTGGAAACTGACGTGATCACAAACCGTTTTGTTCTGAGTTCCACCGATGATGCCATCCGAACCTACTACTTCAGGGTGTCTGCGGTGCGTGGTGAGTACGAAAGTGATCCGAGTGACGAGGCGGTTGCGACCAGTACGATTGCTGTAACCATTGGTGCGACAGGCAAAAGTAATGATACGGGTCTGACTGCCTGTTATTCGGCTACTGCCGAAACGGTTTGCCCAAATACGAACTTTGGTGGTCAAGATGCGGATTATGGCAGGGATGCTGATGCCAGCCTGGTTAAAGAAGGGTCGGGTAAGGCTGGATTTGATTTTATCAAACTCGACTCGGAGGGCATCGCGCTGGCGGCAGCTGCCGAGGAATGGTCGTGTGTTCTGGATGTGAATACTGGGCTGTTATGGGAAGTAAAAGACGCTTCGGGCTCTGGCACAGAAAGGGATAGTAATTCGTATTTTACCTGGTACAGCACCGATACTTCGATAAACGGCGGCACTGATGGTGTGGGTACAGAAAGTGGTGGAGGGGTGTGTAACCTGGACGATGAGTGCAATACCGCTGCTTATGTAGACTATATGAATTCTATCGCTTTGTGTGGTTATAGCGCCTGGCGTTTACCCTCGGTTGATGAGTTGTCTTCGATCATCGATCATTCAGTCACAGCGCCTTCGATTGATGAGGATTATTTTCCCAATACGCTGTATGCCCGTGTTTATTGGACATCTGATGTGTATGGCGGGGAGGATTGGGCGGCCTGGGCGGTTGATTTTAATGAAGGGGTGGTGAGCGGTACGGATACCAGTGGCTCGCAGCTGGCTAAAAGCAAATCCTTTTTTGTTCGTCTTGTAGGGGGGTGAATATGGTCATAAAACCGATTCTGTGGTCGCTGGTGCTTGGTGTTGGTGTTATATCCGGGATCTGTCATGCCGCGAGCCAGGCTTGTGTGCCAGGAGCTGTCTTGTATACGCCATCGAGTGATTTTGTACAGCATGGCGACACGGTGACGCATACACCCACTGGGTTGATGTGGCGGCGATGTCCAATCGATTATGACTGGAATGCAACGGCTAAATCATGCGACCTTGATGAATCAACGGATCGTAAAAGCTATTACACTTGGTCTCTGGCATTGGCAGCGGCTGAAAACCTGATTCTGGCTGGATACAATGACTGGCGCTTACCTAATATCACAGAACTGAGAACGATTGTGGAGCGGCGTTGTACTGCATTTGCGATTAATGTTGATATATTCCCGACCAGTTATAATAACTCTACCTACTGGAGCTCGACGACCAGCAGTTTTCAGGTTGATACCACCCGAATTATAACGTTTGATAAAGGGTCGGAAGAGACGAAATCCAAATCGGAGAGTCTGCAGTTTATGGTTGTGCGGGATGCAGACTAAGAGACGTTGTTTGTTATCAGGTATTTGAGGTGCTAATAAAAAACCCGACGTTTAAACGTCGGGTTTTTTATTGCTGTCGATTTTTATCTCGCTAGCAGCACCGGCAAGGCCAGTACTGCTGACGGGGTTACTTGTCGGAAGCGATAACGGCGGTAGCCGCTTTCTTGGTGTACTCGTCCATCTTGTCGAAGTTCAGGTACTTGTAGATTTCACCAGACATACTATCCAGCTTGTTGGCGTATTCCATGTATTCTGCGGTGGTTGGCAGTTTACCCAGAATAGCCCCAACGGATGCCAGTTCGGCAGAGGTCAGGTAGACGTTGGCACCATCGCCAAGACGGTTCGGGAAGTTACGGGTAGATGTCGACAATACGGTAACACCGGATGCTACACGCGCCTGGTTACCCATACACAAAGAACAACCTGGCATTTCAGTACGGACACCAGAAGTACCGAAGATATTGAAGTAACCTTCTTCCATCAGCTGGGCTTCGTCCATTTTGGTTGGTGGAGACATCCAGAAACGGGTGCTCAGACCACCTTTGTGGTTAGCCAACAGTTTACCGGCTGCGCGGAAGTGACCAATGTTGGTCATGCAGGAACCAACGAAGACTTCGTCTACTTTTACGCCAGCAACGTCAGACAGTGTCTTGGCATCGTCCGGGTCGTTCGGGCAGCAGACGATAGGCTCTTTGATATCAGCCAGATCGATTTCGATGATATGGGCATATTCAGCATCTTTGTCGGCACGCATCAGCTTGGGATCGGCCAGCCATGCTTCCATTGCCTGAGCACGACGCTCCAGAGTACGTGGATCACCGTAGCCTTCAGAGATCATCCAGCGCAGCATGACGATGTTAGAACGCAGATATTCAGCGATGGATTCTTCTGACAGAGTGACCGTACAACCGGCGGCAGAACGTTCAGCAGAAGCATCTGATAATTCAAATGCTTGCTCAGCCGTCAGGTGTTCGAGACCTTCGATTTCCAGAATACGACCGGAGAATTCGTTGATCTTGCCTTTTTTCTCAACCGTCAGGATGCCTTGCTTGATACCGTACAACGGAATGGCGTGAACCAGGTCGCGCAGGGTAATACCAGGCTGCATATTACCTTTGAAGCGCACCAGTACAGACTCAGGCATATCCAGTGGCATAACACCCGTCGCAGCGGCGAAGGCAACCAGGCCAGAACCGGCAGGGAAGGAGATGCCCATTGGGAAACGGGTGTGAGAATCACCACCAGTACCCACGGTGTCAGGCAGCAACATACGGTTCAGCCAAGAGTGGATGATACCGTCGCCCGGACGCAGAGCCACACCACCACGGGTCTGGATAAAATCAGGCATGGTATGCTGCATTTCCACGTCAATTGGCTTGGGGTAAGCCGCTGTGTGACAGAAAGACTGCATCACCAGATCTGCCTGGAAGCCCAGACAGGCCAGATCTTTCAGCTCATCACGGGTCATCGGGCCTGTGGTGTCTTGAGAACCGACCGTGGTCATCTTGGGTTCGCAGTAAGTGCCTGGGCGAACGCCCTGGCCTTCATCCAGACCGCAAGCCTTGCCGACCATTTTCTGTGCCAGTGTGAAGCCTTTGGTGCCAGCTTCCGGATCTACCGGCAGGCGGAACAGGTCGGTGGCGCCGAGGCTAAGAGCAGCACGGGCTTTAGTGGTCAGACCACGGCCAATGATCAGCGGAATACGGCCGCCAGCCTGAACTTCGTCCAGGATAACTTCAGATTTGAAACCGAATTCGGAAATGACGTCGCCGGCTTCGTTCAGAATCTTGCCGTCATATGGACGAATTTCAATCACGTCACCCATGTTCATGTTGTCAACAGGTGCTTCGAATACCAGTGCACCGGCATCTTCCATGGTGTTGAAGAAGATAGGGGCAACCTTGGAACCGATACAGATACCACCACCACGTTTGTTCGGTACGCCGGGGAGGTCGTCACCGAAGAACCACAGAACAGAGTTGGTAGCAGACTTGCGGGAAGAACCGGTACCCACCACGTCACCAACGAAAGCAACCGGCAGGCCTTTGGCTTTGATCGCGTCGATCTGAGACATCGGGCCAGTGACACCGTGCTCTTCAGGCTCTAAGCCGTCGCGGGTCATCTTGTACGCAGCACGGGCATGCAGTGGGATATCAGGACGCGACCAGGCATCCGGGGCCGGTGACAGGTCGTCGGTGTTGGTTTCGCCAGTCACCTTGAATACGGTCATTTTGATGGATTCAGCAACCTTGTTGCGGTTGGTAAACCATTCAGCATTGGCCCAGGACTCCATCACTTCTTTGGCGATAGCATTGCCAGCGTTCATTTTGTCCTGAACGTCGTTGAAGGCGTCAAACATCAGCAGGGTGTGCTTTAGTTCTTTCGCGGCCAGAGGTGCCAGTTCAGCGTTATCCAGCTGTTCAACCAATGTCGCGATGTTGTAGCCACCCTGCATCATACCCAGCAGTTGAATTGCTTTTTCTTTGGATATCAGTGGAGAAGTCGCTTCATCTTTCAGAATGGCAGTCAGGAACGCTGCTTTTACGTAGGCCGCTTCATCGACACCCGGAGGGATACGGTTTTCCAGCAGGTCAACCAGAGTGGTTTCTTCGCCAGCGGGTGGAGTTTTCAGCAACTCGACCAGAGCAGCTGTCTGTTCAGCATTCAGAGGCTTGGGTGGAATTCCCAGCTCTGCTCGCTCGGCAACGTGAGCACGATAAGCTTCTAACACGGTGTTTTCCTCATCTCTATGAATCTTCAGATTCACCCGGGTTCCCCTTTTGAGGGTGCCGGCAACCTTCAGATTGTGTTGTTCCATTGGGAATGCAGGGGCGCAAGTATACTTGATTACTGCCTTTCGGTTAAGGAAGCCAATGGTCGTAATTGCCTTTGATCTAAGGGTTTTTACCAATGTCGGCCATTCATCCAGAAAATGAACCGGGTGGAATTCGACATGGCCATCCCTTTTGCCGGTATTTTGTGCAGAGGCGCTTCTATGCCTACTTTTGTCGATAATGCAGTGTTTAGTCTGTGTCCTGATACCAGGCAATTATCCTGAAAGGCAATCACCCGGAGTATCCGTGTTTGGCTGATCGTCGGCTTTTTTTGACAGAATCTTGCTGGTCATTGTAAAGATGGGTGTGGCTTGACAAAATGTCGCCCTGTATTCCAACTGGACAACACCCTCGTGCGAATAGCCGCTGACGAAAACATTCCTCTGGTAGATTCTTTCTTTTCTGAGTTTGGTGAAATTCGGCGCTTTAATGGCCGTAGCCTGACTGCTGATCAGCTGGCGGACACCGATATATTACTGGTGCGTTCTGTAACAGCCGTTGATGAGGCCTTGCTCAAGGGAACCCCGGTCAAGTTTGTTGGAACCGCAACGATTGGCACAGACCATATTGATCTCGACTATCTGCAGCGTGCAAATGTTGGCTTTGCCAGTGCCCCTGGTTGTAATGCGCAAGCCGTTGTGGATTACGTATTAAGTTCGCTCAGTGTACTGATTGATGTGCGAGGCGTGTCTTTTGCTGATCTTTCCGTGGGTATTGTCGGGGTTGGCAACGTCGGGCTGTGTTTGCGTCGGCGGCTTGAAGAAATGGGTGTTGACGTAGTGGCGACGGATCCGTTCAAGGATCCAGCTGTTGTGGGGCCACTGACGTCACTTGAGGAAGTGCTGAAGGCGGATGTGGTGAGTTTGCATACTCCGCTGGTGAATGATGGGGAATTTCCCACCCGGCATTTGATGGGTGCCGAGCAGCTGCTGCAAATGAAACAGAATGCCTGTTTGATCAACAGCAGTCGGGGAGCGGTGGTGAATAATGCTGAATTGTTGGCTCACCTGAGGTCGCACAACGATTTTGAGGCAATTCTGGATGTGTGGGAGAAAGAACCTCATCTGGATCTTGCCTTGATGCATCGCTGTATGCTGGCGACACCGCATATCGCTGGTTATTCTCTGGACGGTAAGATGCGTGGTACGGAAATGATTTATCAGGCCGTGTGTGAGTATTTTGGTCTGCCGATGCGGCGCAAGTTGGGTCAGTTTTTGCCAGAACCTGGTATTCGGCGGGTGAATTTTTCTGATCAGGTACCGTTAAATCAGGCGTTGCGTACGGCGATTCGAGCCGCTTATGAAGTGCGTGTTGATGACGGTAAAATGCGTTCAGCCATGTCACGAGCGGAGGACGTTAAACAGACCTTTGATCAGTTACGTCGGGATTATCCACTGCGTCGGGATATTCCTACGATGAAGGTGGGTGTTCCCGCCAAGTGCGTCGACTTGCAGCAATTATTGGCCTCTGCCGGGTTTGCTGTCAGAACCAAATAGGGTTGGGTAATTTCACCGTGATGACAGAGAAGGTGTCAGGGTGAAGTGATCAAATTGGTTTGAACGATCTGGCTGATCCAGGTGGTATCACTTTGCAACCGGGCAAATTCCAACACCTGAATAACAGGTGTTGGTGTCTCTGGCAGGTCGTGCCCTCGATCCGGATTGTTACTCTTTGCCGGTGCCAGCAGCCGCATCAGTGCCTTGCTGGTCAACACAAAATCATCGACTGACTCTTGGCGATCCTGGCCACTAAAACGTATATACCCTTCCTCTTTGAGCCATCCTAACGTACCCAGTGCAGCCAGGTGGCGATTGCTGTGCAGGCCAAATTCATCCATCTGATCCGGTCCCGAGATGTCCTCAATAAACAGGGTTTGAGGACGAGGAAAATGCCTGAAGCCTATCAGCAGGATGGTAGCGCAGTCCTTGAAAAAATCGTCGATATGAACATCAAGCATAGTGGGGCCGTTTCCATTGGGTCTGATGGTGAAAATTTCAGGCTTGCACGTAGCCACGGAAAAACTGATCAATCCGGCTCATCGCCAAAGTCAGGTCTTCAGGGCGGGGTAAAAATACAACGCGGAAATGATCGGGCGATTTCCAGTTAAACGCAGTGCCGTGCACGATCAGAATCTTTTGTTGTTCCAGCAGATCCAGCACCATGCGTTCGTCATCCAAAATGTTGAATTTGTCCTTGTCCATTTTCGGGAAGCAATACAGCGCGCCTTTGGGTTTGACACAACTGACACCCGGGATGCTGTTGAGTGCTTCCCAGGCGATATCCCGCTGCTGGCGAATGCGCCCGCCTTCTGCGACCAGGTCGTCGATACTCTGATAGCCTCCCAGTGCGGTCTGAATTGCGTACATGGCGGGTACGTTGGCGCAGAGTCTCATGGAGGCCAGCATTTCCAGCCCTTCTATGTAATCTCGGGCTTTGTGTCTGGCGCCACTGATGATCATCCAGCCGGAGCGAAAACCCGCCAAACGGTAGTTTTTGGACAGGCCGTTAAACGTAATGATCAGCAGGTCGTCAGCCAGTGAAGCTGTGGATGTGTGTGTTATGCCATCAAAAATAATCTTGTCGTAGATTTCATCCGAGAACACGATCAGGTTGAATTCTCGGGCAATTTCCAGCATGCCCAGCAGCAACTCGGTAGGGTAAACCGCACCGGTAGGGTTGTTGGGATTGATCAAGACCATGGCGCGGGTACGGTTGGTAATTTTGGCGCGCATATCGTCCAGGTCGGGATACCATTCTGATTGCTCATCACAAACGTAGTGAACCGCTCGTCCGCCTGCGAGCACGACAGCGCCGGTCCATAGCGGGTAGTCGGGTGCCGGAACCAGTACTTCATCACCGTTATTCAGCAACCCTTGCATGGAAGCAACAATCAGCTCGCTGACGCCATTGCCGATGATAATGTCCTCAATGCCGACATTGGCGATGTGTTTCTGCTGGGCGTACTGCATGATGGCTTTTCGCGCAGAAAACAGGCCTTTGGAGTCTGAATAGCCCTCGGAATCGGGCAGATTGTGGATCACGTCCTGAATGATTTCTTCAGGGGCATCCAGGCCGAAGGGTTTTGGATTGCCAATGTTCAGTTTCAGTATCCGGTGACCTTCCTCCTCCATGCGCTTGGCGGCCTGAAGAACCGGGCCGCGAAGATCGTAAAAAACATTAGCCAGCTTGTCGGATTTGCGAATTTCCTGCATCGAAGAGGGAGCCTTGTACTGGTCGGATGCCGCAGCAACATGGGATGCACGGTACTGCCGAACGAAAAATAGGAAACGGGGTCGATGTCATTTGACGCATGATCGACAGGGGCGAGATGATACCCTTGGGAATTTAAAGCTTAAAGTCCCCAATGGCGTCTAGTCGTGGGTACAAGCAAAAATATCGCCCAAGAAAATCTGGCATGATGTGCGTGAGTGTATGTAGCAAGGGGAAATAAGCGAATGAGTGACAAGAAGAGTGAAGAGACTATAGCCACTGGGGAGCGTGTTGCTCGACGAGTGAAACGCTCTCCTGAAGAGTGGCAAGCATTGCTGGATCCTCATACCTACTTCGTTACCCGAGAGGCTGGAACTGAAAGGCCATTTACCGGTAAGTACTACCAGACAGTGGAGCTTGGTGTTTATAGCTGTGCTTGTTGTGGTGAGCCGCTGTTTGTATCGGATACCAAATTTGACGCCGGCTGTGGCTGGCCCAGCTTCTATCAGGAGATGGCTGGCGCGGTTGAAAAACGTATTGATACGTCGCACGGCATGGTTCGGACGGAAGTCATTTGTGCAGCCTGCGATGCCCATTTGGGGCATGTGTTCGAAGATGGGCCTGCTCCAACGGGCTTGAGATTTTGTATCAATTCGGCTTCGCTGGTGTTTGAAGAGCGAGGTTGATGCAGAATTGAACAAAAATCGCCATTCTTCGCAGGCGCAGAGCTCGCCATTGCGGTGTTGGTTAATGAGAAAAAGACTTTTCATTATCGCGATAATCATCGCCTTGCATCCTAGTTCTGTTTTGCCAGTGCAGCTGTGTGAAGTCATTCAGAGCATTCCTAACATCTGGTTAGCGGGTGTTTGGTGGTTGCCGCTGCAATCTTGTGTATACTCGCACAGCTTTGGTGAGGGGCTTTCTGGAGAAGCCTCCTCATTTGGTTTCGTGCATATTTTTCAAACTCCAGCCGAAATTTTTCAGGGATAGTAGTATTGTGGATCGCCAGATCAAACAGCGAACGCCGCTGGGGATAATGAAGGATACGGTTTTTGCGTTATTTATTCGTGAGCTTCGTACCCGATTTGGGGGAAGTCGCCTCGGTTACTTTTGGGCGATTGCCGAGCCAGCAGGCCAGGCCGCTTTGCTAACGGCTGTATTTTCTCTAATGGGGCGTACCAGTCTGTCAGGGATAGATATCCCGGTCTTCATGGTTGTGGGCCTGGTTCCCTTTAAATTATTTACCAAGCTTATTTCTCAATTAAGTCACTCGGTTCTATCCAATAAGGGTCTCATGGCATATCGGCAAGTTGAACCTATTGATCCGGTCATTACACGTTTGCTCATCGAGCTGGCGACGACAGCAATTGTTTTTGTTATGCTGATGATTTCAATGTACTGGTTCTTGGGCTATCAAGCTGCACCCGTGTCTCTTTTGGGTGTTTTGGTGGCACTGGGTTTGTTAATGGCCTTTTCAATCGGAATTGCACTGATCCTGTGTGTTCTTTTTGAGTACTTTCCAGACCTCTCTAAACTTGTAAACGTTATCATGACTCCGATGATGATTGTCTCTGGTGTGTTTTATAGCGCTTCTATGGTGCCGACGCAGTATTGGGGGTTACTCGACTGGAATCCTGTCTTTCATTGTTTGGAGTTGATACGGGAATCCTATTACTACGGTTATAACCCTGGGTTCGCTTCTTTGAGCTTTGTTGCACAAGTTACGGTTTTTACCGATTTCATTGGGTTGCTTCTGTTTGTTTCTTATAGAACCAAGTTGGTTTCACCATGATAAGGCTTGAAAAAGTTTCGAAGTGGTATCCAACAAAAGTCGGGCGACATTATATTTTTAAAGATATTGATTTTGACATACCATTGGATAATAACATTGGCGTTCTTGGCAGAAATGGCGCTGGTAAATCCACATTTATCCGAATGCTGGGGGGAGCCGAGCATCCCAATGCTGGAAAAATCACCTCTGATTTGAAAATTTCGTGGCCACTTGGTCTTCAGGGGGGAATTCAGGGAAGCATGACTGGCAGAGAAAATGCCCGCTTTGTTGCTCGTATCCACGGGATTAAAAACACTCGCCAGATGGAAAATAAAGTCGAAGAGTTCGCCGAGATTGGGTCGTATTTCGATGAACCAATGAAAAGTTATTCATCTGGTATGCGATCTCGGGTCATGCTAGGTATGACTATGGCTCTGGAATTTGATTTTGATGTGCTGCTGATCGACGAAATAACCGCAGTTGGGGATGCAAAATTTAAAGATAAGGCAGCGACTCTGCTTAAAAAGCGTTTTGCTTCAACTCGTATTATTATGGTTAATCACTCTATTGGTCAGCTCAAGAATTTTTGTAGTGCCGGGTTGGTTATACATAGCGGTGGGCTGAAATATTTTGAAAACATTGATGATGCGGTCAGGTTTTATGATAGAAATGGGTAAGTTGCTCTCATGACGTACAATAGCACAGAGAAGCAAAATCAGCATGAACGTGCCAAGCTGATTCGAGAATGCTTCGTACAACCGGAATTTGCTCTTTTTGAGAGTTCTTATCTCGATGTTAAAGAGACTGACGTTGAAGCAATCAAAGAAACGACGAGCTACCGGGTTAGTGGATTCCTTAAGAAGAATATGGTAATTGTTGCATTCTTGATATTGTACTTTTTGATTGCGCTGTATTATTTGATTATTTCTTCTCCACGCTTTGTGTCAGAAACGCAGTTTGTTGTTAAAGAATCAGGTTCCCAATCTAATATAAACAGTCTGTCACTTCTTACCGGGTTTGGTACGGGTACCAATGATGCGTTGCTAGTGAAAGCATATATAGGTTCGAGAAAATTGGCTCTGGAGCTTGATTCAGAAATAGGCTTAAAGACGCATTATCAGAGTGATGATATAGATATTTTCAGCAAGCTATCGGTCGATGCTACGACTGAGAAATATTATGAATACTATAAAAAACACGTTCTTATTTACCATGATGAGGTGTCAGGGATACTGAAAGTTGAAGTTCAGGCTTTTGATCCGAAATACGCGAAATTAGTCGCCGATAAAATAATTAATCTTAGTGAAGTTTTTATTAATAATATTGGCGATAAAATGTTTAAAGAACAGGTTGAGTATGCTAAGGAAGAAGTTATTCGTGCCCATGGATTATTATCTGAGTGGCAGACAAAGCTGATTGTTTTTCAGGAAACTAACAAGCTGTTGAGTCCTCAGGAAGAGGGGGGGGGGATCGTAACCGGTATAAACGAACTCCAAGTCTCGATTATCAAGGAGGAAGCCAAGCTAAAGGAGATTCAGTCCGTGATGCACGATAATACAACGGAAGTTTTGGCGCAGAAAAACCTTCTATTGGCTTTGAAAAGCCAGTTAGAAGAAGAGAAAAAGAAGGTGACGGACTCAGATAGTAATGGTTTAAATCGCCTCACTGCCGAGTATCAGGAACTATCGATGGCGGTAGAGATGACATCTGATTTGTATCGCTCTGCGCTAGTCAGTCTGGACTCTGTTAGAAGTCAGGCTGTTCAGAAATTGAAGCATCTGCTCATTGTAGAAAACCCAGGCGTGACGGATGAACCGAGGTACCCCAACAAGCCCCATAAGCTGGTGACATGGTTGCTCGTTTTAATCTTGGCATTTGGTTTGGTGTCCCTGGCGGCGACTGTTATCAGGGAGCATAAGGAATAAGTGATGCATTTTTTATTGGTTTCAATATTGTTGTTTTGGGGACTGGTTGTTAATGCTCTTGAGTTGTCTCAGGGAGTGGATGAGTTTAAATCCAATATGGAGTTGGATGTTGCTCCTTCAACACCGCTTTACGCTGACTGGCTATTTGATGGGGGGTTTGGTGAAGTATCCTTTAACGGGCTTAATCCGATTTATAAAGTTAGTCAGGGTGATACATTGCTGGTACAAATATGGGGTGGTGTGGATTTCCAGGGAGAGGTTGTTGTTGATCCAAGAGGCAATATATTTATTCCCAGGGTTGGCCCTATCAATGTGCAGGGAGTGGAGAACAAGTCACTTAATGGAGTTGTTCTTAAATCGATAAAACGTGTTTTTAAATCTAATGTCGATGCTTATGTTGCCTTGTTGGGTAGTCAAACGGTAAAAATCTTTGTGTCTGGGATGGTAGAGAAACCTGGTATTTATGAAGGTCAAAGTGCTGATAGTATTCTTCGGTATATCGATGCCGCAGGTGGTATTAAAAAGAATCTTGGTGGTTATAGAAATGTACAAGTTATTCGCCAGGGAAGTGGGGTTGCCAAGATAGACCTGTACCGTTTTTTGAAAAGTGGTGAAATGCCAGATGTCCAGCTTCAAAATGGAGATTTGATTTTGGTGGGTTCACGCTCCGGTTATGTACAAATCGAAGGAGATGCTGGATTTAATGGTCGATTTGAATTGAGAGGCGACAGCGATATATTGACAACGATTGTCGATTATGTTGCGTTAAATGAGTCATCGACTCATGTTACTTTACTTGAGCCAGATGGAACGGATATCAACGCCTACCAGTATTCTCTTAACAGCATAAAGGGTGTGGTGGTTAAAAGTGGTTCAAGAGTGAAGTTCTCATCCCAATTACGCCCTAGGAGTATCAGTGTTGAGGTAGTTGGCGAGCATAATTCTTCCACTGAAATGGTGCTCCCGTGGGGTAGTACTTTGGATGATCTTATTAATCAAATCGAATTTTCGGCCCTATCTGATCGTGATTCTCTGCAACTCTATCGGGCATCTGTTGCCAAGCGTCAGAAAGAAATGCTAATGGCGTCGCTATCCGCTCTTGAGCAAAGTGTGCTGACAGCTAGGTCCGCAACAAGAGAAACCGCAGAGCTTAGAAAAGCAGAAGCCGAAACGGTTTTGCAATGGGTTGAGCGAGCAAAAAAAATACAGCCAAAAGGTCAGGTTGTGCTGCTTGATGGGTATGATCCCGCCAAAATTGTACTTGATCAAGGCGATAAAGTCGTTGTGCCTATTAAAAGAAACCTTGTCATGATTCATGGAGAGGTTCTGTTTCCTACTGCCGTTTCCTATCAGTCGAAAATGAATATCAAAAATTATGTAGATCAGGCTGGTGGTGCGACAAGTGAGCTATCGGGACTAAATGTTCTGATTATGAAAAGTAATGGTACTTTTGTGCGGGCATCGTCCGACTTGGGTGATAAAAAGCTTGTTCAGCCTGGCGATGAAATATTCGTGCTTGCCAAGCCAAAGCTTAAGGCTCTTCAGCTGACCAAGGATATCAGTCAGGTGATATATCAAATCGCAGTGTCTGCTGCTGTCGCACTTGCCTTATAAAGAGATTGGTTATGTTTAAAGGAATGAAAAAGAAATTCTTTGAAAGGGATTTGAGATTTTCCATGCAGATGGGGGCTGACTTGCAAGAACGAGATGTTGGTCACTTCACATCTACGGGGTCAGACCCTCAATTCTATCTATCGGGTCTCTTGAGCGGCTGGTACATGGTTGAGTTGTGTATTAACTCCGATATTCCTGCACAAGAATCGAAATTTTATTACGACTCGGGAGATGGTTATTCTGAAGTAAACAGTTACTCCTTGGTTTACACAACTGGAAATCTTGTCAAACGAGTTGTGTATTTCCCCAGGGGCTCACATGTAAGGTTTGACCCTATGGGATGTGAATGCAATTTTGATATCAAACGTCTCAGTATGGTAAGACTAAGTTCTTTTCATGCTCAGAAATTGATTGAAAAAAAGCTGGCAGCCCGAAAAATTTCCGGGGGAATGCCGGAATACAACGAAATATTCAAATCTAGGTTTTCTAGCTATTCGGAGTGGCAGTTGCTGGTGGAACCCAAGCTCGTTAAAGAACGCTTGGAGCAGTGCAATGTGTTGGAGTCAGGCACTTATATGCCAAAATTATCTGTGGTAGTTCCAGTGTATAAGCCGAACCTGGAGTTGTTCCGTAGATGTGTTCAGTCGGTACTGTCACAGAACTATCAGAATTTGGAGCTGTGTCTGGCGGATGACTACTCTGGTTCAGATGAACTGAAGCAGCTGATCGTTAATTTTCAAAGTCGAGACGACCGGATCAAGGCTGTATTCCGGGAGCAAAACGGTCATATTTCCGTTGCAACCAATGATGCACTGTCATTGGCTACTGGTGATTATGTTGTATTCATGGATCATGACGATGAATTACCTCCGTATGCCTTGGAGGTTGTCGCAGACGAAATTCTCAGGAATCCTGATGCGGATGTATTTTATTCGGATGAAGACAAGATAAATGCCTTTGGGCATCGAGTAGATCCGCATTTTAAACCTAATTTTGATCCTGAGCGAATATTGGCCCAGAATTATATGTCACATATGTCTGTGATCCGAGCGAAATTGGTGCGTCACATTGGGGGTCTTAGAAAGGGGGTAGAGGGAAGCCAAGATCATGATCTGGTTTTACGTTGCCTTGACGCTATTGGCTGGAACAAGCAAAGCATTATTCACATTCCTTTTGTTTTATATCATTGGCGTATGGTTGAGGGCTCTACAGCACTGTCATCTGATCAGAAAAGCTATACCTCTGTGGCTGGCCGGAAAGCGGTATCGGATGTTTTGTCCGGCAACCCGCTGGTAGAGATGGTCGAGTATGGTGATATTCCGAATACGTATCGGGTGCTTTGGAAAAAGAGACCTGATGTTAGGGCGTCGATAATAATGCCAACAAAAAACTGTGGGGATGTGGTTCGTTGTGCAATTGACTCTATATACAAGAAGACAACTCATAAAAATTTTGAAATTATTCTGATTGATAATAATTCTGACGATCCAGAAGATATCGCATATTTCGAAGAGATTGATTCAAAAGGTTTGGTGACGTTGCTGAAATATCCACATACGTTCAATTATTCTGCAATCAATAATTATGCAGTTCGCTTTGCTAAAGGTGACGTTGTTGTTCTCCTAAATAATGATGTGGAAGTAATTGATGGTGGCTGGCTTGAAGAACTCATTGCTCATGTGATGCGCCCAGGGGTGGGTTGCGTGGGCGGAAAATTACTGTATACCAATGGACTTATTCAACATGCAGGCATTCTTTTGGGTTCAGGAGGTGTTGCCGGACATCAATTTAAGCTTCTACCTCAGGATTCTCCTGGAGAAGCTGCACAATTAGCAGTCGTTCGGCAAGCCAGCGCGGTGACAGCTGCGTGTCTTGCGGTTAAAAAGACCGTATTTGATGAGGTGGGAGGTCTTGATGAGAAGCACCTTACTGTGGCGTTTAATGACGTCGACTTTTGTCTAAAAGTACATTTTTCAGGTTATCGAAATATCTGGACTCCCCATGTGCTTTTGTATCATCACGAGTCTTTGAGTAGAGGGTATGAAGATACACCGGAAAAACTGCAGCGCTTTGCTGGCGAAATTGAATATATGCAGAAAAAATGGAGTACTCGCCTTAAAACAGATGAATTTTATAATAATAATCTTTCATTGAAGGGTGAGCAGTTTCTCTATAGTTGCCGGTTCGATTATAAAGATGTATGTTTGTTGGGGGCTTGACAAATGAAAATTGCAATAGTTTCAATCATGAAGAATGAAGCAGAATATATTCTAGAATGGATTGCATATCATCGTTATGTTCTTGGTGTGGATGATTTTTTTATTGCGGATAATGTCAGCGATGATGGTAGTAGTGAATTACTTGAGGCGTTGGACCAAGCGGGTATTATAAATCGCATCCATCATCCTCGTGTTTCTCGAGACATAGGCGTTCAGAAACCAGCTTATGACAAAATTATAAGGGATTACTCAAAGGATTATGACTACTTTCTGTTTCTAGATGCAGACGAATTCTTGGTCAATGAAACTGGTCAGGGTATAAAAGACTGGCTAAAACGAGCACAAAATAATGACGACTTTGCCGGCGTTGCATTGAACTGGAGAATATTTGGATCATCCGGGCGGAAATTGCCGGGGCAAGGGCTTGTTGTCGAAAGATTTAGCCGCTGCTCCAAGGCTGATGAACCTAGAAATGCTCATATAAAATCACTTGTGAAGTGTGATTGTATCGATGATATGCAGATACATCAATGCGCTATTACGTCGGGATCTTTCTATAACGAAAACCTTGCGCGTGCGGTCTTTTCATCAGGGATGTTAGAGCGATCCTCTAAAATTGTTGAGCAACCTTCACCCTTTACGGTGGATATTAATAATCAGAAATTTTACGTCGCTCATTTTGTTGTGAAATCGTACAAAGAGCATTTTGAGAAGAAAAGTCGAAAGGGATCTGGTGCAGGCTCGGCAGATAGGGAGAAAGGTGTGGCGTACTTTAGAGATCATGATTTGAATCAACGCGCATCGTTTGATCTTTTTAAACACTCGTTGACGATTCGAACTGGTTTGGCTTTTCTGGTTAAAGAGCTAGCTGAAAAAACTCACTATTACTCATATATTCAGTTTGCTCTTGATAAGTCGGCTGACAATTTTACAGGCTGGGTTATTTCTGATTCAATGGCTGATGTGGTATTAATATTGCGCTACGCAGGTGAAGAGAAAGAGTATCAGTTGAATGTCGAACGCCCAGATCTTGTCAGGAAAGAAATGACAGATGTTTTATTGTCTGGATTTAAACACCCAATACCGAATGATGCTGATGTAGATGGTTTGACAGTTAAGGTGAAGGGTACTGATTGCTATATTTTTAGTAATTAATTTGGATTTGGTGTTTAAATTTATTATATGGAAGATGGAGTTTTAAGTGGCTGACAGTAACTTTTCCGGTTTTTTTGATTATATAGGAAATGGGTCTCTCAGGGGGTGGTGTGTTGACCTTTGTAATACGAATGACCCGGTAGAATTGGAAGTCTGGCTGGGTGATGAGAAAGTCGGTTCTATGGTCTGCTCCCTATATCGCCCTGATGTCTGTAGTGCATTAGGCATTGATGTTGCTGCTGTTTCAGGTTTTGTATTCGATATAAAGACTATGGTCGGTAAAAAATTCTGTTCCTCGTTGCTTGTCTATAAGCAAAAACAAGATGAGTTTCTGGGGCTTAATATTCGTGTTGCTGCGAACCAGCAGATACTACCGGTTGTTTGCGCTCTGGAGGGGGTGGTGACAAGTTACGCGGCTCTTGAGGCGGCTCTTGATACTCGCCTTGATTGTGATTGGCTAGGCTTGGGTGAACCTTTGCCTGCTTATCTTGGGGCTGTTGATCAGTATGCAGACGGTTGCTTGCGTGGATGGGTTCTGGCCCTAGACGGCACACCGCCTATACTGGACTTGTATCTGGAGAACAAGTTGCTTTGCAGTGTTATCCCTCATGCAGCCCGGAGGGATATTTCAAACAAATTTAATACGTTAATGAAAACGGCTTTTGAGTTTTCATTCTCTCAGTTGGCTTGTGATCACCTCCCTGAGGTAATTGATTACCTTGCCAGCATACCTGATGCGTCGTTTGTGTTTGAAAATCTGATGAGTGTTCGAGTACGCGATTCACTCTTTACTCTACCTTGTCTTATTTCTGAAGGTCAGGTCGTAAAAGAGGTATGTGTTAGTACACTGAAATATCAATCAGGCTATCTTTATATTGGAGAAAATTCCGGTCGGGTTTCAGTAAAAATGGATGTGACTCTGAGTGGTAAGCCTGGTGAGGTACTATCTCTTCGGGATTTTTGGTTGGGCGTTCGTGATCTGGTCGCTTTCGATTTGATGGATCTGCTTGATCGCTCGAATCTGTGGGATAATGACCAGCCGCTGTCGGTCTTATATCGTTCTTTTGATGGATTGTGTTCGGTAACAGCGTCAGGCTCGATTATAGAAGTGATGGAGGTCTTGGGGTTTGAGTGGATTGAGAGTATTGCCGTTGCTCGACAAAAAGTTTATCGAAAAATTATATCTCTTTGTGATGCTGAAGCAGCCATTTCCGATATTCCTGAGTATTATCGTAGTTGTTATTTCCCAGGATTAGCCAAAACAGACAAGTTGCGAGAGCAGTCGGATGATGTTATTTTTGATCTATTTTTTGATTCTGACTACTATTTAACTCAACTGTCTGAAATGCTTCCAAAGACGGTATCCCCCTTAGATCATTATAAAACGGTAGGTGCTTTTAAGGGACTGAATCCCCATTCTCTGTTTGACACGAATTTTGTTCGTCGCCAGCTTCGGGGTGACGCTCGGGATGGGGCGGAGTTGTTTCTGGAATTCATTCGTAATAGTGGATGTCGTGGGCATTTAACGGTTGATCCGCACCCGCTGTTTTCAACTGTGTGGTATCGAGATCATTACTCGTTGGATAGTACGGTATCTCCTTGGGTCGATTATGTGATGGGTGGTTGGATGTTAGGGCGTGAGCCTAGCGTATTGTTCTGTGGGCGAATGATCAGTGAAGCGTTATCTATTCCTCTGTGTATGGATACAGAATTGACTCCATTGCACCACTATATGATACGTCAAGATGATTTGCAGTTTGCTCCTCATCCTGTGCTTTCTAGCGCCGTTAAAAGGGCAATTTATATTGCGCAGCATAATTCAGGTGATTTGACTCTATATTCAGATGTTGTTGATATTGAGTACTATTTATCCCAGTTTGATAATGATATGAAAACTCCGAGAAATGTACTTGTTGATTACCTAACGACCGGTGAATTTCAGGGTTTTTCTCCTAATGTGGTTTTTGATTGTATCTGGTATCGAAAGACATACGGCTATTTTTCTGTTTATGTGGGGGCGCTTGCGCATTTCCTTCTTGTAGGTGAAAAGAAAGGCCTTAACCCATCACCAGTTTTTGATTCGGCTTATTATCGAAGCAGAAACCTGGACGTAGTGCTTAATGCCAAAAGCCCAATACGACATTTTGTGGCGCGTCATAGAGTTGAGGGGCACAGACGGCCGTCTAGAAAATTTGATTCGCTTTGGTTTCAGCGAAATGCCCCTGCAGGGCTTGGTGCTTTGAGGGATGTAGCTTGTAATAATCTGATTGAGGCTGTTTCACCTCACCCTTTGATTGATGTCGATGAACGAGTGTTGCCGAGATCAGTACGAGAGCTGCTCTATGCGAGTGATTCCTCTACGCAGAAACTTGCTCCGGGGGTTTCCGTCTTAGGTCTTGATGCTAAAGCTACGCTTGGTGAAGTGCATCAATATATCAATGCCTTTGAAGAGAGCATCGAAACCTGGACTGAGGAGGATAGCCACAATCTGATGCTTCGAGAAGACATTCGGAGAATGTACGAAAGCTTTGACATTTCTAAATTTGAAGCTATTTTTGATAAGGCTCAACAGGTTGTCCAGCTGGCAGGAAAGGCCCCGTTGGTCTCCATTATCATGCCGTGTCGCAATAGGGAAACGGTTATCGGACGGGCGATAGAATCCATCCTACAGCAGTCCTACAATAATTTTGAAATAGTCATTGTGGATGATGGTTCAACGGATGGCACGGCGTCTGTATGTGAGGCATTTAACTCAGATAAGATAAAAGTTGTCAGAATTCCTCCTACTGGCGTTTCTTCTGCTCGAAATGTCGGGCTATCTCATGCCAGTGGTGAATACATTGCTTATCTAGACAGTGATAACACTTGGGAGCCAGGTTATCTGACTTGCATGGTTGGGAGTATGCTTTCGACTGGTGCAAAACTTTCCCACTCGGGTCTACGTGTGTTTACTCCATCTGGCACGATTCGCTATCGTGGGGATGTTTACAATAAAGACGCGATGGATCGAGAAAACTATATCGATATGAACATCTTGGTTCACCATCGAGATGTGCTTGTGGCCGGATTCAAATTTGATGAAAGTCTCAAGCGCTGTGTTGACTGGGATTTCATCCGGCGGTCAGCGTTGCAGTTTGGTGGTTCTTTTTATGTTCCAGTAGTGGGGTGTAACTACCTGGATGATGATGGCAAACTTGAGCGAATTACAACGAATGCTTTTGTCGGTGACTACTATCGCCTAGCTTCTCGTCAGATGATTAAAAACATTACGGGTACGACGCCCGATCAATCGATACCGTATTCCATCATCTGGTCGTTGAACGATGATGACGCTCGGGAGCGGTTTGCCAATCTCTGGAGTGCTCTTTATCATCTAGAAAATGGTGCGCACGAGCTAATTGTTATTGCAAATGGACTGTCTATTGAGGCCACTGGATTAATGGTGGCGCTTAGTAAGCGTCTTAATCGTCTGCGGGTTATCCACTTGCCAAGAACCTTCCTAGATTACCCTGCATATAACCTTGGGGCATCCATTGCAGTTGGACAGCAGTTCCTGTTTTGGCATGGACATGTTGAATACAAGAGTTCTACGGTTGATCACTTGGTTGGGTTGGGTCGTCAATCATCTGCGAACATCACGCTCCCTGTTGTGGTTGATGAGCTGAAGCGTGTTTCAGGCTCGTTGTTCACTGTTGCGCCAGAGGGTGGAAGCCTTGTGGACTTTATGAAAGGGCAAAAACTGCCACAAGAGAGCGGTGTGGTTGTCCATGGTGTTGGTGCGTCCGACGGTCCTCTGCTGATTCAGAAAAACTTCTTTGAATCACTTGGCGGGTTTGATTTTGAATATTCTCTGAATATGGCGATGGCAAAGCTCTGTCTTGATGCCATGCTAAATGACAAGCAGTCACTTCAGCTCAGCTTTGATCATAGTTTGTACGCATCTCGTTCTGTTTTTTTGCATGGATCCACGAGAGCGCGTCAAAAGGAAAAAACAGCGCTGACTACATCGCTACGATTGCCGGTGAATTGGAAAATTGAAGCGGCGAGGGATTCTTCGTGTAGGGCCGGTCAATCTCAGGCTACTGTGTCTGCTGATGAGAGTGGGGTGGCTAAGTCCGGGGTTGGTATTCGTATATTACCGCAGTTGAGTTACGGAGAGCGAGGCTTGAATATCCGGATCAACTGCCCTGCGCCTGACGACGAGACCAAATTGAACTGGGGGGATTACCACTTTGGAAAATCTCTTTCCAATTCTCTGATTGCGTTGGGTCATAGAGTAGAGCTGTGTCTGCGCAATTACTGGTCAGACAGTACGCCCGGTATCGACCTAGTGATTCATATTCGCGGAATCGTAGATTGCTGTCTGTCTAATAATGCGGCTAATATTATTTGGATTATTAGCCATCCAGAGAAAGTAACTCTGACTGAAGTCAAAGATGCGGATATCGTCTTTTCATCCTCTGCTGGTGTATCAAAGTTGATGTATGAGCGTTTTGATATTGATAGTCCTGTGCTACTTCAGGCTACCGATAGACAAAAGTTCTTTTGGTCAGACAAGGCCGAGTCGCAAAGAACAGAGCGTTTTCTATTCGTGGGTAACTCTCGAAATCAATATCGCCGTGTTGTGATGGAGGCAGTCAAGTATAGAGATGACTTGGATGTTTATGGTGATGGCTGGAATGCTTATATTCCATTAAGCTATATTAAAGCCAATTATCTCGATAACGACTATCTTAGTGGTTATTATCAGTCTGCGCTTGCAGTACTCAACGATCATTGGAGTACCATGGCAAGATTTGGAATTATATCTAATCGTATATTTGATGTTGTTGCATCTGGTGGTGTTGTCGTCAGTGACCGGGTGGAAGGGATTTCTGATATTTTTGGCAATCACGTTAAAATTTGTGACAACGAGTTAGAACTGAAAGAGATAATGGCCACCGCCAATGATTGGGTTCCTTCTCCAGAGGTAAGAAAGGCCATGAGTATAGATATTCTGAAACAGCATTCTTTTGATGCTAGGGCTGAAAAAATTATTAAAGAATTTTTCAAGAGGAATGTTCTGTGAATTTGAGAACTTTTGCATTTTATCTCCCGCAGTTTCATCCAACAGCTTTGAATGATGAGTTATGGGGGGCGGGATTTACGGAGTGGTTTAACGTGGTAAAAGCCAAACCTCTGTTTAATGGACATTTTCAGCCTAAAATGCCTGGCGAACTGGGCTTTTATGATTTACGTGCTCCAGACGTGATGAAAGATCAGGCTCGTATTGCAAAGTCGCACGGCGTTAATGCTTTTTGTTTTTACTATTATAGATTCGGTTCGCAACGGGCACTTCATCGCCCCTTGGATATATTTCTTGAAAATCCCGATATCGCTATTGATTTCTTGTACTGCTGGGCTAATGAGTCCTGGACTAAAGCTTGGGATGGTCGTAGTGATTCTGTTCTGGTAGAGCAGGTTTACGACGATAATGCTCTGAATGGTCTGGTTGATGACTTGGTTAAGGCAATGAGTGACCATCGATATGTGCGTATTGGTAGTAAACCTGCATTTATAATTTATCAGATCAGTCAGCTGCCTGCGGCTAAAGAATTCGTTAATGCTCTACGTAAACGGGTTGAGAACCGGATTGGGGAAAACATTACCATAGGTACTGTTTATAACGCTGACTATAAGTCAGAGTTCGATTCGTTCATCGATTTCACAGTACAATTTCCACCTCATCGCATCCCTCGGCCGCATGGTTCAAGGACGTTGATGGATGCACATGATGTCGCTCCATACGAGGCTGAGAGAGGGGATTATTTCGAAAGTTACGAACACGTTAAGGCAGCGGCTTTACGACCTGATCAATGGTTATCTAATATGTACCTTGGCGCCACTCCGGATTGGGATAATTCAGCTCGTCGGCCTAATGAGGCCCACATCCTTGTCGGAAGCACTCCTGAGTTGTTTGAGGATTGGGTATCACAAATGGGAAAAGTAGCAATCGCTAGATGTGAGAGTGGTTTGGTTCCTGAGGCAATTATTTTCGTGAATGCTTGGAATGAATGGGCTGAAGGAGCAATGCTTGAGCCAAGTCAGATACATGGGCGCCAATATCTTGAGGCTTTGAATCGTGGCCTTGGTTCGGCGAAGATTAGTATCTGATAGGGTGCGGGTGGTCAGGAAAATAGCATAGCTAAATAGGCCATTGAACATCGGAAGCCGTTCTGAAAAAGTTATTGCCCTCCGCAGTCGGTAAATATCGGAGGTGCTCATGAAGAAGGCATCAGTGTGGTGTGGATATGGGAGTGAAAACAGATGTTGATTCTTTGGTGCTTACGATTGGTGTATGCTGAGTGATTTGTTGGGGGGAAGTTAAATGAAATTTTTGATTACTGGTGGTGCTGGATTTATTGGAAGCGCTGTCGTTAGATATTTGATGAGTGAAACATCGCACACTGTTGTTAATGTTGATAATTTAACATATGCAGGGAATCTTTGTTCTATAGAAAGTGTCTCTTCTTCGGATTTTTATGTTTTCGAGAAAGTTGATATTTGTAATATAAAAGAATTGAGAAGGGTGTTTGACCAGCATAAGCCAGATGTGGTTATGCATTTGGCGGCGGAGAGCCATGTTGATCGCTCTATTCATGGGCCATCTGATTTTATCCAAACAAACATCGTAGGGACTTTCAATTTACTAGAGGCTTCCCGTGAATACTGGGTGCAGAGAGGAAAGCCAGAAAACTTTCGTTTTCATCATATTTCTACAGATGAAGTGTATGGTGATTTAAATGGTACCGATGACCTGTTTACTGAGATGACGTCCTATAACCCTAGCTCCCCTTACTCTGCTAGTAAAGCATCTTCTGATCATCTTGTCCGGGCTTGGTGGCGTACTTATGGCTTGCCGGTGTTAATCACTAATTGTTCCAATAATTATGGCCCATATCATTTTCCGGAGAAGCTTATTCCTCATGTGATTTTGAATGCCCTATCTGGAAAGAACCTTCCTGTTTATGGAAAAGGTGATCAAATTCGAGATTGGTTGTATGTTGATGATCATGCTCGGGCTCTTGTTAAGGTTGTAACTGAAGGAACTGTTGGAGAAACATACAATATCGGTGGGAATAATGAAAAGAAAAACCTCTCCGTGGTAGAAACTATTTGCGATATTTTGGAGGAACTTGCTCCCGATAAGCCAAAAGGCGTGAATAAATATCATGATTTGATTTCATTTGTTGTGGATCGCCCTGGGCATGATTTACGATATGCAATAGATTCTTCCAAAATTCAGGCTGAACTTGGGTGGAAGCCGGAAGAGAGTTTTGACTCAGGGATTAGAAAAACAGTTGAGTGGTATCTTTCTAATAGATCATGGTGGGAAGGTGTGTTATCAGGTAATTATCGATTGGAACGTATCGGATAGGGGTGGCGTATGAAGTATAAAGGAATAATATTGGCAGGTGGGTCTGGTTCGCGACTTCATCCAATTACTCTTGGTGTCTCTAAGCAATTATTGCCTATTTATGATAAGCCCATGATTTATTACCCATTGTCCGTTCTTATGTTGGCGGGTATTAGGGAGGTTTTGATTATATCTACACCAGAGGATTTGCCTGCTTTTGAGCGCTTGCTTGGTGATGGTTCGCGGTTTGGAGTGGCATTGTCGTATGCCGTGCAGCCTTCGCCTGATGGATTGGCTCAAGCTTTTCTTATTGGTGAGGGCTTTCTTTCTGATAGTCCTGCAGCACTGGTGCTAGGCGATAATATTTTCTATGGGCAACACTTTTCTGAAAACCTAAAAAATGCTGCTTCCCGAACAACTGGTGCTACTGTATTTGGGTATCATGTTAGTGATCCTGAACGGTTTGGTGTAGTTGAATTCGATATCTCGGGAAAAGCGCTCAGTATTGAGGAAAAGCCTGCAAAACCAAAATCAAATTATGCAGTAACAGGATTGTATTTTTACGATAACGATATCGTCGATATTGCCAAGAATGTCAAGTTCTCGCCGCGAGGTGAGTTGGAAATTACTGATATCAATAATAAATATCTTTCTGAAGGCAATTTGAACGTCGAAGTTCTTGGGCGAGGGTTTGCTTGGCTGGACACAGGGACTCATGACTCTCTTATTGAGGCCGGTATGTTTGTTCATACTATTGAACAGCGTCAGGGATTAAAAATTGCTTGCCTCGAAGAAATTGCGTACGCCAATGGTTGGATTACTGACTCGCAGCTGGCTATGTGTGCAAGAGCACTCGCTAAAACAGGATATGGGCAATATTTAGAAAAACTTTTAAATGGGTATACCTAAATGAATGTAATTCAGACATCTATTGATGGCGTAAAGATCATTGAGCCAAAGATATTCGGAGATGAACGTGGTTTCTTTCTGGAAACTTTTCAGACGGATCGGTACAGGGATATGGCTGACATATCTCTAGAGTTTGTCCAGGATAACCATTCTCGCTCAGCCCGGGGGGTACTCAGAGGGTTGCATTTTCAGAAAAAAAAGCCACAAGGAAAATTGGTGCGTGTGGTCAAGGGGGAGGTCTTTGATGTTGTTGTCGATATTCGCCCAGATTCTCTAACATTCGGGAAGTGGGAGGGCGTAATTCTCAGTGAAGAAAACAAACGCCAGTTCTGGGTGCCACCAGGAATGGCACATGGCTTTTTAGTCCTTTCAAATGTTGCTGATTTTGAATACAAGTGTACGGATTACTATGATCCTTCTGATGAAGGTAGCCTGATCTGGAATGATCCAGATGTGGGAATTGAATGGCCTCTAGATCGGCTAGAGGAACATCAATTAAAATTGTCAGAGAAGGATTTAAATGCGGGGTGTCTTCGTGAATTGAAAATAGGGACGACAGTATGAAATGGTTGATTACAGGGGCTAATGGACAGCTTGGGCGTTGTTTGCAAGATGCTTTGGCATTAGAAAATTTAGTTCTTGAACATGATATTGTCACTTTTTCTTCTTCTGAACTGGATATTACGAATGAGATAGCCGTAAGTGATCTGATAACTTGTACTGCTCCTGATATTGTTTTAAATGCAGCTGCTTATACTGAAGTTGATAAGGCAGAATCTGATACGATATCCGCTTTTAAGGTAAATGCTTTGGGAGTGAGTTATCTTGCTAATGCCTGTAAGAATATTAACGCCCGATTAATACATATTTCAACGGATTATGTTTTTGATGGCACATCAACAACTGCCTATCAGCCATATGATACGGCGGCACCAAACACGGTTTATGGCTCAACGAAGTTGGCAGGGGAGCAAAGTGTTGTAAATCTTGGAGGGTTAGGGTGTGTCATTCGGACGGCATGGGTGTTCAGTGAATATGGAAACAACTTTCTTAAAACAATGCTTCGGCTTGCTGAGACTCGAGATGAGTTCGGAGTGGTTGGGGATCAGGTTGGTTGTCCAACTTATGCTGGAGATCTCGCCAAGGCTATTGTAGCTATTGGGAAGGCAGACTCTTTTCCGTCAGGTGTTCATCATTTCTCTGGGGATGTTGCTGTTAGTTGGTGGTCGTTTGCAAGGGAAATTCATAGGCAGGCTGTAGCTCAGGGGATAATTACTAAGCCACCTTTGCTAAAACAATTGTCTACGGACGAATACCCTACAGCTGCGCCGCGCCCTGCATTTTCTGTCTTGGATTGTAGTAGTCTTTGGAGTTTGGGTATTGTTCAGTCTGACTGGAAAAAGGCCGTTGATATCGTATTGAGTCGACTGGTTACTTGAGTGCTTCTTTAGTTTACATGCGGTAGATTTGGTCTCATTCTTATTTAGTTTCTGAATGTGTTCAGTATCGAGTCTTTGAAAAACTGTTTTGGTGATCGAATAAGTTTCTTGAATTTTTGGTATTGCTTTTTATAGCGGTGATGTGTTTCTGGCCTGGTTTCCAATTTGTTTAGGCTGCTGATTGATGTGTTGTTAGTAATCTTTTTTATTGCGTTGATGGGACAAGTGAAGTAAGCATTTTCGGCAGCCTGTAACGCGCTTAGAGACGCTTTGTAGTATTTCTGTTCATCACTGAGAATATTTAGAGCCAACTCAAATTCGTCTTGATTGCTGAATAGCTCCAAGCCGTCACAGTAGTACCTTTCGAAATCTGGATTTGGGGAAGCTATGACAGGTACTCCGAGGGCTGCGCTTTCCCAGAATTTCAGGGCGCTCTTGCAGGTATTGAAAGGATTGTTCAGCAACGGGGCAATGGTTACCCAACTGCTATCAATATACTGATTGAGCTCCGTATAAGGTAGGCTGTTACTAAGCAGAACTTGTTCTAGGTTGTTTAGTACTGAAGAAATTTCAATATCCCCAATGATGTGCAATTTTGCATTTGTATTTTTTTTGAGCCACTTTGCTAAAGTTGATTCAATTATTTTAAGATTGCTGGCATGGTGAGCTGTTCCTGGAAAGTATCGAATGGTTTTGTTGTTAAATCTTTTTTTAATCGAATGATTTTGAACTGGTTTTTCAAAAGATGGTATTTGATTTGGCGTGAAAGTATAGCGGCACTGAGGGTGAATGTCTTTTGCTGCATTGATAAGCTCGGTGGTAGACATGTGACAGTGGCCAAATAATAACAGAGCAGCTTTAGAGCGCTGGGCGTTTTTTTTTGCTGATGTAAGACTTTCTTTGTTGCTGAGGACCGTTGGCGAAGAATAAGCAAGATCTGGTCGGAATAATAAATCATCAAAATCAGCTTCTGCAATAATATTTTGTTTATGAATTTTTTTTATTAATGCTCTTAATTTTATTGATATTCTAGGACGATGAAATATGATTCTAGAATAGTTAGTTAAGTCCAGTTTTTTGATTTCTGAAATATGAATAATATCGCTCTGAATGCCGGCAGCGGAATTTTTCATTGCTTGGTAGATACAACGATATCGAGCTGAAGCGTCATTGGCGTAGTATTGACCTCTTTTCGAAAAGCTGACATACAGAATAGTTTCTGGCTGAAGCGGGCTGGCAGTTTCCATCTGGTTCACTGTGTTAAAAATAAAATGTTACCATAATATAGGGATGGGTTGGAGCTTGGTAGAGTTAGTCCGATGTTTGGAAAATAATTGGAAAGCTTTTTACCGGGAGAGCATTTCGTGATAATGGCAGCAATCTTCTACCCAATTGTTTTCTGATAGGGGCTTGCATTAAAAAATAAGGTAAGTATGATACGCACCACTTCAGAGACGTCCCCATCGTCTAGAGGCCTAGGACACTGCCCTTTCACGGCGGCAACAGGGGTTCGAATCCCCTTGGGGATACCACTTTTCTCTGTTTTGTGATAGAGAAGTGTCAGGCGGGAATAGCTCAGTTGGTAGAGCACGACCTTGCCAAGGTCGGGGTCGCGAGTTCGAATCTCGTTTCCCGCTCCATTTTATGCTTGTACATTCTGTGTTGCATAAGGTGGTCTGAATTTGTAGTTTGTTGGTTCTGTGTCCCCATCGTCTAGAGGCCTAGGACACTGCCCTTTCACGGCGGCAACAGGGGTTCGAATCCCCTTGGGGATACCACTTTTCTCTGTATTGTGATAGAGAAGTGTCAGGCGGGAATAGCTCAGTTGGTAGAGCACGACCTTGCCAAGGTCGGGGTCGCGAGTTCGAATCTCGTTTCCCGCTCCATTTTATGCTTTTACATTCTGTGTTGCATAAGGTGGTCTGAATTTGTAGTTTGTTGGTTCTGTGTCCCCATCGTCTAGAGGCCTAGGACACTGCCCTTTCACGGCGGCAACAGGGGTTCGAATCCCCTTGGGGATACCATTCTTCTCGGCGTTATATTGAGGGAAGAGTTAGCGGGAATAGCTCAGTTGGTAGAGCACGACCTTGCCAAGGTCGGGGTCGCGAGTTCGAATCTCGTTTCCCGCTCCAAATTTTAAAAAGCTGATTCAGAGATGGGTCGGCTTTTTTATTGCGTTTTTCGTATGGATTTTGCTTATCACACTCAAGTATTGCTGAAACAACTACTCTTGAGTGTGATGGGAGTGTTAGCTAGTTTTCTTCATCCTGCTGTTGAAAGAGGCGGATTTCTTCATCGGTCAGGTAATGCAGGCAGTCGCCGCCGAATATCCATAGCAATTCCCGGTCGATAGCTGGCGCCAGTTGGGGGGTGTGCATCATCAGGTTGTTGAGCCATTGGCGGGTATCTTCGTAGGCTGTTTCAGACTGTTGCGTCAGCTGATCAATCAAGGCCGCAAGCTGGTGTATCATATCTGTATTAATCACTTCGCTTTCGCTAGCCGCTTCCAAGCGGCTTTTTAGTTTCTGTAGCAAGCGGATGTGGTTTGGTTGTTCGCTCATGTATTTTCTCAAACAGGTTGATTTGTATGGTTCCGGCACTGAAGGTTCAGGGCTTATCCAAGGTTTACGATAATGGTTTTCAGGCGCTCAAGGGGATTGATTTGAGTGTCGAGCAGGGGGATTTTTTTGCCCTGCTGGGCCCGAATGGCGCGGGTAAGTCTACCACGCTGGGTATTTTATCGGGTTTGGTGCAGAAATCTGCCGGTAAGGCAGAAGTGATGGGCTTTGATGTGAATGAGCAGTCGTTTGGTGCTCGTTTAAATCTCGGCGTAGTGCCACAGGAGTTTAATTTCAACCAGTTTGAGAAGGTTGAAGATATTGTGGTGACGCAAGCGGGATATTTTGGGTTGAATGCCAAAGAGGCTCGCGAGAGTGCGGAATACCTGCTCAGGGCTCTGGATCTGTGGGACAAGCGTGATGAACCGTCCCGGATGTTGTCTGGAGGAATGAAACGACGTTTGATGATCGCTCGAGCGCTGGTACATAAGCCAAAGGTGTTGATTCTGGATGAGCCAACCGCGGGCGTAGATATTGAGCTGCGGCGTTCGATGTGGGCGTTTATGAAGGAGCTGAATGAGTCGGGCACCACGATTATTCTGACCACTCATTATCTGGAGGAGGCGGAGCAATTGTGTCGCAATATTGCGATTATCAATCGTGGAGAGATTGTTCGCTGCACCAGTGTTCGTTCGCTGTTGGCCAATATGAAATCTGAGACCTTTGTGTTTGATCTGAAGTCGGATGCGCCTGCTGACTTGTTATTGAGTGGATTTGTTGTTCGGGTCGTCGCTGCAGATTCGATTGAGGTGGTGGTGGATGAAGGTCAAAGTATCAACGAAGTTTTTACCGGTTTGTCTGCCCAAGGGTGCCAGGTACGTAGTATGCGGCCCAAGGCTAATCGCCTGGAAGAGTTGTTTGTGAATCTGGTGCGAGGAGATAACCAATGAGTCATTTGGCCGTTCAGTGGGTAGCATTAAAGACGATTGTGACTAAAGAAGTCCGTCGATTTACCCGTATTTGGCAGCAGACGCTGGTGCCTCCGGCGATTACCATGACGTTATATTTTGTGATTTTTGGTAATTTGATCGGTTCTCGCATCGGAGAGATGGGCGGTGTGGACTATATGTCCTTTATCGTTCCTGGCCTGATTATGATGAGTGTGATTACCAATGCGTATGGCAATGTGGCATCGTCCTTTTTCAGCAACAAGTTCCAGCGCAGTGTGGAAGAGTTAATGGTGGCACCGGTGCACCCGGCGACCATTCTGTTGGGTTTTGTCGCTGGCGGTGTGGTACGCGGTGTGATGGTGGGCATTATTGTCACCTTGTTATCACTGTATTTTACTGATCTGAGTATTCATCATCCTGGCGTAGTGATTGGTATCGTGTTGCTCTCTGCGGTGTTGTTTTCATTGGGTGGTTTTATTAACGGTGTGCATGCACGCAAGTTTGATGATATTTCAATTGTCCCGACGTTTATTATTACTCCTCTAACGTATCTTGGTGGTGTTTTCTACTCTATCAGTTTACTGCCAGAGCATTGGCAATGGGTCTCCCAGTTGAATCCGATTTTGTATATGGTGAATACGTTTCGTTATGGGATTCTGGGTGTCTCTGATGTTGGGGTGGTATTCTCATTTTTGATGATGGGTTTGTTTATCGTTATTTTGAGTGCGTATAGCTTGTGGTTGCTCAAGCGTGGCACCGGCATGAGGCAATAAGAGTTATGGCGATGATTGATTCTGAGTTAAATCCTCTCGGTAAGCAGTCTGACTATAAAGACGCGTATGACGCGTCATTGTTGTTTGCTATCCCCCGTGAGGAGGGGCGCTCCCGACTGCTGGCTGATGCTGAGTTGGCTCCTATGTACGGCGAAGACATCTGGAACGCATATGAAGTGTCGTGGCTGAATCCCAGGGGGAAGCCGGTGGTCGCTATTGGAGAGTTCAAAATTCCGGCAGCCGCTGCAAATCTGATTGAATCCAAGTCGTTCAAGCTGTATCTGAATTCTTATAACCAGACCCGATTTGATAGCAAAGATGACGTTCAGGCTCTTATGGTGAGAGATCTTGCTGCCGTGTCCGGGAGCGAGGTGGCTGTCGAGCTGATGTTGCTGCCTGGAGGGAAGGATTTTGGCACTGCGCCGGAGGCCTGGTGTATTGATGAGCTGGAAGTAGATATCACTACTTATCAGCCTGACGGGGCTTTGCTGGCGACAACCGCAGGGGTGTTTGACGGCTGGTTATGCTCGCACTTGTTGAAGTCCAACTGCCCGGTTACTGGTCAGCCAGACTGGGGAAGTGTGTATGTCTATTATTGTGGGCCTGCCATTATTCCTGAGTCCTTGCTCGCCTACGTGGTGTCGATGAGGCAGCATCAGGGCTTTCATGAACAATGCGTCGAACAAATGTTTCAGGATATAACCCACTACTGTCGGCCTGATGTTTTGACAGTCTGTGCCAGGTATGTGCGCCGAGGTGGGTTGGATATCAACCCGGTACGCTCTTCGCTTGATGGAGTCTGTCTGGAGAACTTTCGTACGCTTCGTCAGTAGTGGTTTGAACAGCTGAATCCGTTGTTATTTGTCTTGTGATTTTACCTGCGCGGCGGCCGTTCTGGCTGCTCGTTGCTGTGCCGTTGGGGGTTGCCGTTCTGGCGCTCGGGTCTTGACCTGATTTCTCAGTTTACTGGCTGCTTGCTCCAGTGCATCGGCGACCTTGTTGCGTTCGCTGTCACGAACCTTTTCCGATTCCAGATAAAGTGAGAAGCCTTCGGTTTCATGGTTCATAAATCCTGCGTTTGCACCAAGGTCGCGGCGGTAATCAACCACCTGATAGAGGGGTACCGGGTCGCGAAAGCCTTTTACCATGGCGGTGCCGCGTTGTCGGCAAATGATCTTGTCTTTGACCAGTGAAAATGTCTCGTGGGAAATCAGAATTTCGCCGGCATCGGCAGCACTCTCAAGCCGACTGGCGAGGTTAACTTCCTTGCCGACGATGGTGTAGTCCATTCGGCTTTCGGTGCCGAAGTTGCCGACGGTGCAGTAACCGGTATTGATGCCCATGCGAATTTGTAATGGGGTGGTCATGCCTTGTTCGGTCCAGTGCTTTCTCAGTTTCAGCATATGGCGGCGCATTTCAATTGCCATGGCGACGCAGGCCAGGGCGTCTCGCTTGATGCCTTTGGTGCTCGGGTCGCCAAAAAAAATCATAATGCCATCGCCGATAAACTTGTCGATGGTACCGCCATATTTCATGGCCACCTCTGACATATCGGTAAGGTAGCCATTGAGCAGGTCGGTGAGCGGTTCCGCTTCCATTTGCTCGGAAAGCGAAGAAAACCCGACAATATCGGAAAAGAAAATGACTAGTTTTTTGCGCTGGGTTTCGAGCTTGGCTTCACGTTTGCCATTAAATATGGATTCCCTGACCTGAGGGGCAACATAGCGTGATACTTGGGTGGACAATTCTTGATAGCGATCGATCTGGCTTTTAAGACGCGATTGCATAGCGCCAATCTGATCTCCTTGGCGTATGGCGAATAAGGCCAGTGCGGCAAAAAAAACGGCGGTGGCAGCCCCACAAGTAATCACCAGGCTATTGGGAATGGCGGCGGCTTGCTCTGAACCTGAACTGAGCCAGAGGTAAGAAGCAAACATGCTGGTAGCCGAAATTAATACCCCGGACAGCCAGCTGGACTTGCTGCCGGTCAGAATCAGACTGGTGTTGAGCATCAATAGCGTGGGTAGGGTTAATTCAATGGGAACTTGAACCAGCCCCAGTAACAAGCCGGTGATGGCGGCATCTACCTGTGTCCAGAAGGTGAGCGCGGTGTTTCGACTCCATGGGAGGCGACGCTCAATCACTTCCACCAGATGCGGGTACACCAGGCAAAACGCCATGGCTGCCCAGAAATTATCAGGCCAGTAATGAGTAAAAATACCAGCGGCTATCGTTAATGCGCCAGTGCCGTAGCCCAGAATGCGTGCGATGTAGTCTGGATGAGGATGGGTCAGGGGGGCTGTGTCAATGCCTTCGATCACGTCGTTCATAGTCCTGCCAAGGGTACTTCGGCTTTACGCCGCCCTGAATAAAGTGAATTGCTATGGTCTGTATAGCGGTAAATGTGAGCTTCATCAAGGAGAGTCCGTGATGGGTGGCAATGCGATTGATATATGTTCTGAGGCTAGGGTTAAAATATGACAAAACAACGAGGGAGTCTTTATAGGTGTAGTGTAGGTGGTGTAGGTGTATGGCGAACTGAGTTGACAGAGGCCGCCTCCAGCGCTTTGGTGGATCGTATGTTGGCGAATAAACAAGAATGAAATGCCACTGGAAGTGGAGACCGGGTAATTTGCGTCAGAGCGAGGCTGCTGGCTGGAGCTGAACAGTCGCCTTTGATGTAACGTGTTTGGGATGTAACGTGTTTGGGATGCAACGTGTTTGGGATGCAACGTGTTTGGGATGCAACGTGTTTGGGATGCAACGTGTTTGGGATGCAACGTGTTTGGGATGCAACGTGTTTGGGATGTAACGATGAAAAGGCCGATGATTTTGGTTGACATGTTCTATATCGATAAGTATATTGCGCGGCCTCTGTTAGGGGTAAATTCCTAATCAAGGTGAGGTGTCCGAGTGGCTGAAGGAGCACGCCTGGAAAGTGTGTATACCGCAAGGTATCGAGGGTTCGAATCCCTCCCTCACCGCCATTAAAATTCCTTTAAAATCAATTAGTTACTGATTTTTAATCGCTAAAAGTCTCTTCTTGGGAACGTTTCTGGGAACACGATCGAAAAAAAGCAGCCGTCTGGCTGCTTTTTTTGCTTCTGCCGCCCGGTCTGAAATTTATGAGCGCTCTACCATCGTTCGGCAAACAGTGTTCAAGCCGTCAGACAGAGTGGTGTGAATGATTCGGATATCCAGATTCTCTGCCATATCAAATTCGGACAGTTTCTGAATACACGGATAGCGTCGTTCTTGGTTACTACACCGTGGATTGGGTATGGTGGCAATTCCTCTGTCTGATATTCAGCCGTATTGGTGCTTCTCCGTTATACTGGCGCATCTTGCTGTATCGGTTCGGTTGTTCACCATTGAAGCCGACAGTGTTTGTTGCGGAAATTCAGGTTTTTATGTCTTCAGCGTTATCAGTATCGACAGCCACCATCTTGCAGTTTTTCTTCAGACACGGTGCCACCACGGCGATGTGCCGCTGGTTGGACTTCCGTTTGTTTGTGGCGCAAAAACATCTCCGTCTGGAAGCCAGCACACAGGTTGAAAATTACGACGCTGACACCTTGTCTCCGGCGGAGTATTTAAACCGTTGGGAGCAGCGTGCCTTGCAACAGACCGATACGTCTGCGCTGACGACTCCGGCGCGGTGGGTGTTGCTGTTGCTGGGATCACTTGTCGCACTGGTCGGGTTGGCCAGTATGGCGGGGGTATTGAATTACTCGGGTCGACAGCCGATCAATATCTGGGTGCCGCTGGTGCTGTTCGCATTTTTGCCCTTGCTGCTGACCTTGAGCAGTGCGTATGTTGCGTTGTTTTCAGGCGCTCGTCAGTCTGTGGCTGGGCATCCGTTGCTGTTGCAGTTGGCTGACAAACTCAGGCTGAAACACTTTTTGCCATACCAGAATGTCTTGTTTCCCTGGCTGGTCTGGCAAGCCCAGTTGCTGGGGCTGGTGTTTTCCGTGGCGGCATTGCTGTCGTTTTTTGCACTGGCGACGTTTCAGGATTACCAGTTTGGCTGGTCTTCAACCTTGATAACCGATAATGCCACCATGGTGCAAATGATGGCGGTGATCAGTTGGCCCTGGCATTGGCTGGTGTCGTCGCCGGGTGTCGAACTGATCAGTCAGAGTCGTTTTACCGCCCAAGAGATGGCTGCGCAGGGTATCAATCAGCGTGGCTGGTGGTTGACGCTGGTAATGGCGGTGACGGTGTACGGTATTTTGCCCCGTGTGGCGCTGGCGTTGTTGTTGCGCTGGCGTTTTATCCGCCAGCTACGCTGGAGCATTCTTAACAGTGCCGATGTTGAGGAGTTTGTGCTGGCGCAGCAGTATCAACCGAGCCGCAATCCGCTGGTGTCTGATGACCCGCTGGTATTGCCAGATGTGATTGATATTCGCGCCACCAACGCCGATTTGATCAGCTGGCAGCAACCACAATCGGACTGGCCAGTGGTGAAAAACCTTGGCAGCGGCGACTGGCTGGAAGACGAGCAGTGGCTGTCATCGTCGGCCAGTGCCCGGCCCAGGCCGGTACTCCTTATCGTTGATCCGCTCCAGACACCCACCGGTGAAATGGCCGACTGCATCGAGCTGTTGCAACAACAAAACACGGTGGTGGTACTGGTACTGGTATCCACTCAGATAGATGCCGAGCGTTATGAGATCCAACTCAAGTCCTGGCAGTTTTTCGCCAGTCGTCATCACATCGCATTAAAGAAGGGGCATTAAGGTGGCAGCGCCGGTATTTGCGGTTGTCGGGCACCCGAATAAGGGCAAATCGAGCATCGTGGCGACGCTGACGCGTCAGGATGCGATTCGGATCTCGGAGATTTCCGGTACCACAACGGCGGCACAAGCGTTTGAATTACGTGTCGATGGTATTTGTCATTACCGGCTGATTGATACTCCGGGGTTTCAGCGTCCGCGTCAGGTGTTGTCCTGGTTGCAGCAACACGCGCCTAATGCCGCCCAGCGCAAGCAGACAGTGCAGAGTTTTGTGGCGCAACAGCGGTGTGAGCCAGGCAGCAAGTTTCAGGACGAAATCGAACTGTTGCAGCCGATTCTGGCCGGTGCCGGAATTATTTATGTCGTTGATGGCTCATTGCCTTACAGTCCTGAATTTGAAGCCGAGATGACCATTCTGCAATGGACCGGGCAGCCCCGCATGGCGCTGATTAACCCGATTGGTGGTGCGGCCTATGTTGAAGAGTGGCAGAACGCTCTGAGCCAGTATTTCAGTGTGGTGCGGGTGTTTGACCCGATGACGGCCGACCGGCAGAAGCAGTTCGCGGTTTTGTCGGCCTTTGCAGAATTGTATGAGCCCTGGCGTCCGGCGATTGAGGCGACGATGGCGGCGCTGACCACCTATTTTGATCGTATCGCGGCGCAGGGTGCCATGATCGTTGCTGAGCACATGGTGCAAATGATCAGCCATGTGAGTGAAGTCCGGGTGCCCGCCGAGTTTGTCAAAACGGCGCTGGAAGCCCAGTTAAAAAACCAGTATCAGCACCGTCTGCGTGATATCGAAGCCAGTATGCAGCGTCAGTTACAGGCGCTGTTTGCGCACTCCCATATGCGTATTCATGCCCAGGCGTTAAGTGCTGATTACCCGGATTTGTTTGATAGCAGCCATTGGTATCTGTATGGGCTGGATCGGCAGAAAATTGTCGCGCTATCTGCATCAGCGGGTGCTGCTGCAGGCGCTGTACTCGACGTTGGCGTGGGCGGCAGTTCCTTTATGACCGGGGCGCTGGCGGGTGGCTTGTTATCCGGGCTGGCCTCGTTGGCGGCGACCTGGAAGCCGGAAAAGCTCAATATCAAGGGAATCCCTGTTGCCGGTAAAACACTCACTGCCGGGCCAGCTCGGGAGCTGACCTTTATCTTTGTTTTGCTGGGGCGGGCGATAGACTTTCTGGAGATGATTCTGCGCCGTACCCATGCCGACCGCACGGTGGCGGAGTTGAAGGCAATCAGCTTGTCAGAGCGGTTAAACCAGCTGCCAAAAATGGAGCAGGTACAGTTAACTCGCAGTCTGCAAAAAGCCGCTAAAGGATTGAACGACAAGGAATTGTTGCAGCTCCGAGACTGGATTTTACAACTGGCTCAAGCGGTGTACAGCGCGGTTGATTAACGCCAGGCAAGCCCGGCGCAACCAGGCAATCAACGCCAGGCAATCAACGATAGATACGCTGCGCCCATTCGGTCAGGCCGGATACCACACTGCCAAAATGATCGCCATCCAACAGCGGAATATCACCCAGGGTGCGGGCTACCGCTTGCCGAATCATCGGTGAGCGGGCGCTACCGCCGGTAATAAATACCCGATCTGGTTGTACACCAGCCTGGGCGACCGCTTCCGCCATCAGCTCGGTTATACGCTGTAATGGTCGCTGAATGGCTGCTTCCAGTCCGGTTTTCACCATCTCGGTACCAAGCCCGGCTTCAACAAAGTCCAGTGCTACACGGGTGGATTCGGCATCGGACAGGGCGATCTTGGCATTTTCTGCGCAACGTACCAGTTGCTGGTTTTGCTTGTTGGCCTGCAATCTTAGCAGGCGGCTGATCAGCTCCGGTTGCAGACAATCGCGCTGCAGTTGTTGCAGCTGGAGGGTGGTTTCCAGGCTGCTGAAACGAGACAGAGCACTGACATCGTTGGTGCAGACCGCATCAAGAAAGGTTTTGGTGGGCATGGGTTTACCGCTTTTGAGGCTGGCGTGCATGCCAAACAATGGCATCAGCTGTTTGCCTGCCAGCGCAATATCGAGGTCGTTACCACCGATACGTTCGCCAGTATGGCCAAGAAAATCTGCGCTGCGGTCTTCGCGGTCGCGGTGATCTGGCCCCATTCGTACCATGGCGCAGTCGCTGGTGCCACCGCCGATATCGACCACCAATACGGTCTGGTTGTCGGCAAGAGTGCGTTCAAAGCTCAGACCGGCGGCAATCGGCTCATAAAGAAACTCGACCTCACTAAAGCCGCTGCGCTGGGCAGCACGGCTCAGGATCGCCAAAGCCTGGTGATTACTGTGCTCGGCATTCACACCCTGGAAATTGACTGGCCTGCCGATCACAGTGCGGGTCAGTGGTTGGCCGAGCGATAACTCCGCACGCTGCTTTACCGTTTGCATCATGGCGGTAACGATGTCTTCAAAAAAATGCACAAACTCGGGGCGTAACCCACTGGCACCGAGATAGGACTTCGGGGATTTGACGAAGTAGCCTTCTTCTGGGTCGGAAAAATACTGGTCAAAGGCTCGTTGGCCGACCAACATCACCGCTTCAATATCTTCCGCTGCTGATCCAAGATCCAGCTCGCGCCGGGCACGTTGGGCCAGCTGTAATGGCCCACGTCGAGTGGCGATAAACTCATCCCGCAGCGGGCCAGCAGTCATGGCCAGGCCGACCTGCTCGCAGATCAGTTCACGACCCAGTGCATACAGCGCCGACGGCATAAACGCATGGTCGCCGTCCACGGCCAGCAGTTGTACGACATCCTGTGGTTTAACGCCCATGGCGCAGTTGGAAGTACCGTAGTCGAAGCCGCAGATCATGGCGTTCCTCTTAAACAGGGCGTGAGAAAAAGTCGCGCACATTAGCACAGGGGCTTGGTGGGTCAAGAACACAGCGGCAGAATTCAGCGGCATCGACTGGCCTGGTTAGCCCGTTTTGTCTGCAACCTTCGATCAAGGCGGAGTGCGGGTAACACCCTGCTTAAGGAGGTCAAGGCTCGATACAAAGCAGTATGTTGGCCAGACCCGGTACTGCGCATGCTACGGCAGGCCAATAACAATAAACATGGGCCAAATATGATGAAGAAAACACTTTCCACTTTGCTGATCTGCGGTTCAGCACTGACCGCTTCTTGTGCCAATATGAACGGTATGCATGAACAGTCAATCGTCACAGAGTCTGTCAGGGTCAATGCACCTGCTGCCGATGTATGGCAGCTGGTGGGGGAATTTAATGACCTCAAGCGCTGGCATCCGGCGGTCAAAATCAGCAAACAGGTGTCCGATCAGCGTTACCTGACCTTGCAGGACGATACCGAAATGGTTGAACAGGAAACCGCTCGTGATGACAGTGGTATGAGCTATAGCTACCGCATTGTGTCCAGCCCGCTGCCAGTGGCTGCCTATAATGCCACGATCAGTGTGATGGCGGTGGGGGCCAGTCAGTCAGAGGTGACCTGGCGTTCCAGCTTTGATGCCAAGGGGGTCTCGAAAGCAGAGGCGGAAGCGACTATTCGCGGGGTCTATCGCGCCGGTCTGGATCATTTGCAACAAATGTATCGTTAGGACTTTTGCCATTAAAAATCGTTAACGCTATCCACCTGGGCAGGCTGTTATGCCTGCAGGTGGATCGACTCATAGGGCTGTTCATGCTCCGGGCAGTCGGATTATGGTTTTACTGCTAGAATGCTCGTCCACTACCTGGTGTTGGCCCTCTGGCCAATTCCCTGCCCAGTAAGCGAGTTTCCATGACTGCCAATGTTAGCCAACCCTCTGCCAATACTCTGTTTAATCCGGTACTGATTGCAGGCTGCCTGATTATTCTGGTGGGTTTTGCGATTCGATCGTCGTTTGGATTATTCCAGATTCCAGTGGCCGAGGCGTTTGGCTGGTTACGGGCTGATTTCTCTTTTGCCATTGCGTTGCAAAATCTGTTCTGGGGTATAGGCCAGCCGATGTTCAGTGCGCTGGCGGAAAAATACGGCGACCGCAAGGCGATTCTGGCAGGCGCTTTCTGTTATGCCACTGGGTTGGTGCTGTCTTCATATGCGACGACGCCAGGGCAGCATCAGCTGCTGGAAATGCTGGTCGGTTTTGGAATCGCCGGAACCGGTTTTGGCGTTATTCTTGCCGTTGTTGGCCGTGCAACGGCGGAAAAATACCGTTCACTGGCGTTGGGTATTGTCACTGCCGCCGGCTCGGCCGGTCAGGTGGTTGGCCCACCGTTAGCGCAATACTTGCTGGATCAGATGCCATGGCAATCGGTATTCGTGACCTTCGCCGGACTGGTGTGTGTATCCATGTTGGCGTTGTTATTGATGAAGGTGCCGCCACCCGCTGCGGTACAGCCAGGAGAAGATAACCTCGGCCAAGTGGTGCGGCGGGCCATCAAGGATCCGACCTTTATTTTTATCTTCCTCGGTTTTTTCTCGTGCGGCTATCAGCTCGCCTTTATCACGGCGCATTTTCCGGCGTTTATCAGCGAAATGTGCAGCGCAATCGAACCAAACGGCATACTGCATTCGATCGGGATTACCTCTACCTCAACGCTGGGAGCCATGGCGCTGTCTTTGATCGGGGTGTTCAATATTATCGGAACGATTCTGGCGGGCTGGCTGGGCAACCTGTATTCCCGCAAGTACTTGCTGGTGGGTATCTATGTGTTGCGAACCCTGATTTCTGCCTTGTTTATTATGAACCCGGTGACACCGGAGACGGTTTTCCTGTTTTCGATGTTGATGGGCGGATTGTGGTTGGCAACGGTGCCGATCACTTCAGGACTGGTGGCCCAGATTTACGGCTTGCGTTACATGGGTACGTTATATGGGTTGGTGTTTTTATCGCATCAGATTGGCGGCTTTCTGGGCGTCTGGCTGGGGGGCAGCCTCTACGATCTGTATGGCAACTATACGCTGGTGTGGTGGGTTGGCGTCGGCGTCGGAGCCTTTTCTGCCTTGATACACCTGAACGTGGATGAACGTCCATGGAATCGGCGGGTGATGCTACAGGCAGCATGACTGCTCTGGTAACGGCCTTTGAACGGATGATTTTTTGCGTTCTTTTTACGGCTCGAAATGCAACAATCCGTAGCAATTGCCATGACAATGATGGCGACTGCTGGTACGTGTTTTCCTGTCCATCCATTAAACAAGACATTGAATGATTCCATTGCCCCAGGCCCCAATTACCCCAGGCATCAGACCCCAAGGTTTATTCGAGCCACAACATACGTGAGGGAAGCCCGTGATTGATGCCCGCGTAACCACGCGTCTTATGGCCATGCCGGTACTCTGGATGGGAAGCGTGCAGATGGTGTTTGGTGGCCTCTCGGTGGCGTTGTTTCGTGATGACGTGGCCCGGGTTTTTCTGGAACCGGGCCTGGCGATGTTGCTTGGTGGTGGCGTGTTGTTCTGGAAAATGCGAAGAACCAATTTGGCGCTGGCATCCTATCAGGATGCGCTGTTCTACGCGGTGGCCACCTGGGTAGTGACCGGTTTGCTCGGAGCCTTGCCAATTCTGTATATCGAACACGTCAGCTTTGCCGATGCGGTGTTTGAATCCGTCAGTGCCCTGACCACCACCGGGGCTACTGTTTTGAGTGGGCTGGATAACATGCCGCTGACGTTTTTGCTGTATCGCCAGTTTTTACAATGGATGGGCGGGCTGGGCATTGTGATTTTTGTGGTCGCCGTGTTACCCATGCTGAACGTTGGCGGCATGCGCCTGCTCAAGGCCGAGACGCCGGGGCCAATGAAAAACGACAAGCTGTCTCCTCGTATTGCCGACACCGCCCGGCATCTCTGGGGGGTGTACATCACGGCGACGCTGGCTTGTGCCCTGTGTTACTGGCTGGGTGGTATGACCGTCTTTGACGCCTTCGCCCATAGTCTGGCGACCGTTTCTACCGGTGGCTTCTCCACTCATGATGCCAGTATGGGCTATTTCGACAGCCAACTACTGCTGGCCATTGCGGATGTATTTATGCTGGTGGGGGCGATCAGTTTTGCAGTGCATTTCCGGGCAGTTCACCGGGCTGATCTGAAGGTTTATTGGGTTGATGAAGAAACCCGGATCTTTCTGCTGATTGTGATTTGCCTGTCGCTGATATTGACTGCCTACCTGTTAGCGACCGAGGTGTTTACCGATGTGCTGGAGTGTCTGGGACGGTCGTTTTTTCACGTGATCTCGTTTATTACCAGCACCGGATTTGCTGCAGATGATTTTGTCAGCTGGCCCGCCGCTGCCGGTTTCCTGCTGGTATTCAGTGGTTATCTGGGCGGCTGTTCCGGCTCCACTGCCGGGGGCAACAAAATCATTCGTAATATCCTCACCATCAAGCTGGTCAATCAGGCGGTGGGGCATATTCTGCATCCGCGCTCTATTTATACGCTCAAGTATCAGCGGCGACCGGTGGCCGAGGACGTACAGGGGTCGGTGATGGGGTTTATGTCGTTTGCGGCGGCGTCCAGTGCCGTGCTGACCCTGATGATGATGGCAACCGGTCTGAATTTCTGGTCGGCATTTACTGCTGTTGCTGCCTGCATCAATGTACTCGGCCCAGGGTTTGATCAGGTTGGAGCCAACTTCAAACCGGTATCGGATACTGGCAAATGGATACTCTCCGGTGCCATGATTCTTGGACGGTTGGAGTATTTTACGGTGTTTGCACTGCTATCACCCAGGCTGTGGCGAGCGTGAGCCCGGCGTAGGAAATATATCTGGCCTGACTCCGGGCTCGCTTCACCCTTTACTCTGCCAGCGCATTTGCCGCCAGATTTTTTGTTGTTCGGCGTTGAGAAAACTCCAGGCGATAAAACGACTGCTTTTCTGCCCCTGCGTCATGGTGATGACCTGCTGCTGTACTGCACCGACGTCACGCAGCACTTTCTCCAGTGCTGGCAAGGCCGCCTGCCGTGATACCAGCGAAGTAAACCAGTACACCTGACTGGCGTAGTGTCGGCTTTCTTGCATCATGCGGCTGACAAAGCTCACTTCACCGCCTGCGCACCACAGCTCGTTACTCTGGCCGCCGAAGTTCAAGGGTGTCTCTGCGTTCAACGCTGTGCTGTCGGGCTGTTGGTCATCCCACTTGCCGAGATTTTTCCACTTGCGTTGATTGCCACGGGCCATCTGCTCGGGCGACTCATGGAAGGGTGGGTTGCACAGCGTCAGGTCGAGAAATTCCTTGCCCTGCAACACATGCTGAAAGTAACACTGGCTGTCAGGCTGCTGCCGCAGGCTGATAGCGGGTTGCAACGCAGGATTGGCAGCCAGAATGCGTTGTGCGGATGCCAGCGACAGCGGATCGATATCAGCCGCAATAAATTGCCAGCCATACTCACTGTTGCCGATCAGCGGATAAATGCAGTTAGCGCCACAGCCGATATCCATTACCCGAATGCGCTTGCCCGCAGGTTGCTTGCCACCATTGGCGGCTGCCAGTAAATCTGCCAGATTATGGATGTAGTCCGCTCGACCGGGTATGGGAGGACAGAGGTAGCCGTCAGGAATATCCCAACCATCAATCTGATACCAGTGTCGCAGCAATGCCCGGTTCAGCGCCTTGATGGCCTGCGGATTGGTAAAGTCGATGGAATGATTGCCCTTCGGGGTTGGCCGAATAAAATCACCCAGCTCCGGACTGACGGCCATGAGCGCCTCAAAATCATAACGCTGCTGATGACGGTTGCGAGGATGCAGCCCGGCTGCCGTGCTCTGGACACGGGGGGCTGACGGTTTGCTGTTGGCAGAACGGGAAAACGACTTTCGGGACATAACAACTCTTGCGTATCGGACGTGCAGCGAAAAACAGCGGGCAGTATAAAGACCATTGGCGAGAGGGGACAGCACAGCCGCCGATGTGTTGTGGTTCAGTGTGCACTAACGCCAGTTACCTGTCTCTCTCGGGGGGGTGTTCAAGTGTGCGGTTATTATCTGAATTCAGGTGTGAATTCAGATATCCAACAGACTATAAGCCGGATTGTCGGTCTAACGGTCAATCGTGGGCTTTTTGTCCTGATATATTGGCTCCAATCGATCAATTGATATGAAAGCAGATATGATCTGAATCATTATTCCGGTGTGTCGCGAAGCTACAATCACTGCCTTGTTTATCTGGGGCTACCAGCCTCGTTCTGTACGAACCGTTGCCAGGCTGTGTTATTCGGGATGGTATTGACGGGGCGTATTTCTGCGATTATTGGAGGTGGTCGTGAGCTATTTTATCTGGGATTCCACATATGACATTGGCGTTGATATTATCGATCGCCAGCATCGGCGTATCGCGGACTATATTAACGATTTACACCATGCGATTGAAAATAATGACGTGGAGGAAGTCTATAGCGTTATGGAGCGGCTGAAAGATTATACTTTTGACCATTTCAGTTTTGAGGAACAACTGATGGAGCGGGCCGGGTATCCACTGTTGGCAGCCCATTTACAGGTACACCGGCGATTTTCTGCGCAGGTCGAGGAGCTGAGTGTGCAGCTTTATGGCGGTACAGACCCGATGAGTGTTGCACGCAAGGTACGTACCGGACTGATGCGCTGGCTGTTGCAGCATATCAAGGACGAAGATCAAAATTATGCAGAGCTGGTGCGCAAGTCATTACGTAAGGAAAGTGGCTGGGTAAGCGCTACCCTGAAACGTATTTTCGGATCGGTCGATCATCCTGTCTGATCCGGATGCGCGCCAGGGTGCGTCTACAAATGTGCGCTCCGGCTTCCGGCAGTCATGGATGATACGGCTGGCGCGGAGCTGGTTGCTCCGGCCAGGCTTTGTCTGAGTAGAGAACGACAAATTAAGAACCAGGCAAGCCAGTCAAAAACAGGGCAGATAATGCCGCGTTACAGTTGCCGATACCCTTCTTCCATCAGCACCCGCTGCACAACCGGGCGACGAGCCATGGCCTCGTAGTGAGCCTGACAGGCGTCCGGCAGCGTCATTTCCAGGCGCTTGGCCCAGAATTCGTTATAAAACAGCGCGGCATCTACTATAGAAAACTGGTCATAAAACAGTGCTCCGGCAGATGCTTCCAGCCATTGGGCAGCTTGATGAAAACCCTTCTGCACCAGTGTTCGACCCTGGCGTTCAATGGTGTCGCGATCATCGGCGTGTAGCAGGTAGCGGTCGGGTGTGAAAATACGGGTAAAACCATGGCCATGCAGGGTGCCGACCAGATAATTGAGTCGATCCAGAGCCACGGCCTGAGCGGTTAGATCTTCCGGTAATAATTGTTTTTTCGGCCAGCGCTGGGCCAGCCACCAGGCAATGGCGGCAAAATCAGTCAGGGCGGTGCCATCGTCCAGCACCAGTGTGGGAATTGTGCCTTTCGGATTAATCGCCAGATACTCCGGTTTCTGGCCATCTCCGGCTGGCAGATTCAGCACGTGGGCGCTGAACACCAGCTCCAGCTCTTCCATCAGAATATGAATACCTGTCGAGCAGGAGCCTGGGGTCATATAGAGCGTCATCATGAGGGGTTATCTCTTCATCAAAGGCGTTGTTTTGTTTATCTCGGTACTGCAAATTGATAACCAATCACTTCACGCTGTCATCTCGTCAGGTGGCCGCAGGCAACCAGCGCTGTGGGCGTTATCAGGGTGCTTAGGTGCTGTCGCAAACCCGACAAGCCAGACTGTGGCCAAGGTTTTGTCGGGTTTCAGCCGAGTGGCTGGGTGGTATAACCCCCCCACGGCTGGTGACGATTCGCTTGATCAGCGGCGGCAACGGCAGGGAACGGGGATTGCAATCAACCCTGGCCCCATATCTCTAGCCGGTTGATATTGTTTATGACTGATTCTTCGATTTCCCAGGACCTCTCGTTGCAGCTGGACTGGTCTGACTACCGTGATGCCGGTATGGGAGATGCCTATGCTGACATTCCCAAATACGGTGGCCATTACGCCAAAGCCATTGCTGCCTGTATCAACAGCCGTCAATGCGAAGCTGACGGCAAGCAGGTGATGTGTCCCAGCTATCGCATCAGTGGCGATCCCAATCTGGCTACCGGTGGACGAGTGCGTTTGCTCAAGGCGGCGTTGTCGACTTCTCAGGCTCAGTCGCCACTGCTCGACCCCGAGCTGCAACAGGCCATGGATTTGTGCGTCAGCTGCAAGGGCTGTAAACGGGAGTGTGAAAGTAATGTCGATATGCCGCTGATCAAGGCTGAATATCTGGCGCAAAAATACGCTCTCCAGCCGCGCAGCTGGCGTTCCCGGCTGATGGCCGCCTTGCCGCAGTGGCAGCATCAGCATCCGTGGATGGATGCCTTCATACAGCTACGCAATCGCAGCAGGCTGTTGCGCCGAATTGTCGATCCGCTGATGGGGCTGAACCCGGCGGTGAATTTGCCAACGCGGGCAGGGCGCTCGATCAAACAGCCCGATAGTGCCAATGGATCCGGTGTTTCTGGCAACCTGAATGGCCATAAGGTGGCGCTGTTTATTGATACGTTCACACGGTACTACGAACCGCACATCGCGGCAGCGGCGATCAGTGTGCTGGAGGCCAGTGGCTATCAGGTCATGTTGCTGCAGCCAGAATCTGGAGGACGATCGGAGCAGGATTCGCGTCCCTACTGTTGCGGGCGTACCTGGCTGGCACAAGGCATGATTGATCAGGCCAGGGCAGAGGCCCGTCGGCTGATTCAGGCCATAGTGCCGCTGGTGGAGCAGGGCTACAGCATTGTCGGGTTGGAAGCTTCCTGTGTGCTGGGGTTAAGAGACGATGCCCAGGCGCTTGGTCTGGGAAAGGACGCCGTGACAGCAGCCAAAAACAGTTTTTTATTCGAAGAATTTCTTGCTCGTGAGGCCAAGTCCGGACGGCTCAATCTGTCGTTATCCAGCCCGGCCAGCGCTACGCTGGTACATGGCCATTGTCATCAAAAAGCCGTTGGTGCGATGAAGTCGGTACGGCGGGTGCTGAAACTGCTTCCTGATCATGCCTTCGATTTTATCGAATCCAGCTGCTGCGGCATGGCAGGCAGTTTTGGGCTGGAAGCCGAGCATGCGCAACACAGCCTGGCCATGGCTCAACAAGACTTGCTACCTGCGCTGGCAGCACGGGGAGACCGCCAGGTGATTGCCAACGGGTTTTCCTGCCGACAACAAATACGTCATCACAGCGATGCCAAGCCGTTGCACCTGGCCGAACTGATTGCCGGCTGTCTGGAAGATTATCCTGCTCGCTCAGCCGATCAGTCCCCAAATGAGGGAGATGTCAGGGAACGGAACATCAGGAAGCAGGAGGAATCACCCATCGAAACGTCAGGTTAACCCGTGGCTGGTGGATGCCGGTTTCGGCAGGTACGGCGTGTTCCCAGTGTTGCTGACAGGGCGGCTGCATCAGCCATAAGTCACCCGAATGTACCGGAACGGCTATTTCAGGTTGTGGTTCAGGTTGTGGTTCATGTGTGTGTTGGTGTCCCGGCGTAATCTTTGGACGCAAGCAGAATGCCCGTGTTGCCCCGACCGATAACGATGCAATCACCGGCGCTGGCCCCAACTCCGATTCGTCGTCGGCATGCCAGCCAACACTGTCCTCTCCAGATCGATACAGCGTTGCCAGCACGGAGTTAAACCGCTGCCCAGTCAAAGATTCCACCCGCTGACGTAACCGGTTCAGCCGCTCTGGCCAGGGCAGGGTTGTCAGTAAATTATCGGAGTAGCGATAGCGAATACCAGCATCTGCAAACCAGGCTTGCTGGCGAGGAATCGGAAAACGACGGCCAAAAGCCTCGTAAAAGGCATTGCCCCAGGCCACTTCATGCAGCAGCCAGTGCAACCATTCATCTGCCTCTGACTGGGTCAATATTGACCCCAGATACAGCAGGCCAGCCCGTGTTGCTGTTTCGTTTGCTATTGCATTTGCTGTCGCACCAACCTCCATATTCTGCTCCTGAGATTGCCAAAATTCATTACTGCGGTTACAACCGCAATAATGCCATGTCGGTATTGCAGCATTGATGCCAGGCTGCTGGGTCAGGATGTCATCCAAGAAGATTCATGCCGAGTTTAAGACAATGCGGGTTGCTGTCTGTGCGGAAAATATTAATTGATAATGTTGTAATGTTCTTTTTTAGGTACTTTAATAAAAAATATTGAATTAATGTTCTACTTTAAGGACTTTAAATTATATTTCGATTATTTTATTTTAATGTGCTAATTTGTACTCGTTAAGTGAAAATAAAGCACTAAAGTCCTCAATAGGTATCGTTATGAGTCTATCTGGAAATTCTGCGACAGCACTTGCAGCCGAGCTGGGCGAACGCTTGAAGCAAGCCCGGTTGAACCGCGACCTGACACAGGCTGATGTTGCCGAGCAAGCAGGCATCGCCAGAAAAACCGTCCTTAATGCCGAGAAGGGCAAGGCCCAGCTGGACATCTTTATCGCCATTCTGGCGGTGTTGGAACTGACGGATCAACTGGAGCTGTTTTTGCCCAAGCAAGAGATTTCACCCATCCAGCTGGCCAAGCTGCAGGGCAAGCAGCGGCAGCGTGCGTCCGGGCAACGACATCCTGACCAGGAGGCAAACACAGAATGGTAATGGAAGTTGTTCGGGTGATTTACCAGCAGCAAGACGTCGGAGCGGTGAGCTTTAATACCACCACGGGGGTCGGCGCGTTTGAATACGATCCGGCCTTTATACGTCAGGGAATCGAGCTTGCGCCCCTGAAAATGCCACTGGCAAAACGTATCTACAGCTTTCCGGAGCTGGACTTCAACACCTTTAAAGGTTTGCCAGGCTTGATCGCTGATTCGCTCCCGGACGACTTCGGTAACGCCGTGCTGAATGCCTGGGTGGCGGCGCAAGGCAAGTCGCCTGCCGATATCACACCGTTGCAGCGGCTTCAATACACCGGGATACGGGGTATGGGTGCGCTGGAATATCTGCCCGCCACCCGCATCAAAAGCCTCAATGCCTCACATTCTGTAGCGATTGAATCCCTGGTCGCCATCGCCCAGGACGTGGTGGATTGTCGTGATGACTTTGCCGTGAAGCTGAGCCACGGCGGCCAGGAAGACCGCGAAGCCATGATGTCTTTGCTCTCGGTTGGTATGAGTGCCGGTGGCGCCCGAGCGAAAGCCGTACTGGCATTTGATGACAACTTCAAACAGGTACGTTCCGGCCAGGCACAGGTACCTGATGGCTTCACCCACTACCTGATGAAATTTGATGGTGTCAGAGAGCACAGCAAACAGCAGGAAACCTTTGGCGACCCTATGGGCTTTGGGACGATGGAATATGTTTACTACCAAATGGCGACCGCCTGCGGTATTGACATGATGCCTTGTCACTTGCTTGCCGAAGGCCCTCGGCGGCACTTTATTACCCAGCGATTCGATCGCCAGGCCTCAGCTGATGACGAGGGTAAAATCCACGTCCAGACCCTGAATGGCATTGCCCATGTCGATTATAAAAAACCGGGTTCCTTCTCCTATGCCGAACTGTTTGGTGTGGCCCGGCAACTGCGGCTGTCGGCGTCAGAAGCGGAACAACTGCTTAAACGCATGACGTTTAATATCGTTGCCCGCAACCACGACGATCACGCCAAAAACTTCGCCTTTATGTTGCAGGGAAATAAGTGGTCTCTGGCACCCGCCTACGACCTGGCCTACAGCTACAAACCGGGCAGCCAATGGGTCAACAGCCACTGGATGAGCCTCAACGGCAAACGGGACAACTTTACCCGGCAGGACATTTATTCCCTGGAAAAACTCAGCCCGCTGTTCACCCGAGCCAGAATCAACGCCATTCTTGATGCCACTCAGGATGTGGTCTCTGGTTGGAAAACACTCGCCGCTGCGGCGGATGTGCCTGATTCGTTAATCCGGGAAGTAGAACCAAACTTGCGGCTGGGGATATGACTCAGGCTCCAACGTCGCTCTGTTTATGCAATCTTGTTACGCAACACTATATTCATGCTGCGCCACTGCTCATCGCGGCAGACAACTGGCAGTATGGCCCTTCTCCTGACTGATCTTGCGGATACCCCAACGTGACTGGCTCCTTGCTGTTGAACCAACCCCTGCAACGCTGGCTAGCAGGTGCCCCGGCTATCAAGTTGTTTGCTGGCTTGCTGCTGCTGTTCGCTTTGCTACTGGTCTTGGCCAATGCGCTGGTGGTCAATTTCCCGGCATGGATGGCGGGAGTGCCGTTGTGGGTTGCCACCCTGTTACTGGCCCCGCAAATCAAAGTGGCCCAGCGCAAACAGATTGGCGTGCTCTTGCTGGTGGGGGCCGCCGGGCTGGTCTTTGCCGGTTGGAGTGGCTCGGGTGGGCGGTACTTGCTAAAAGCCGTGGAGGGTAACCAGATGTTACTGGCCATGCTGATTGGCGTCAGTTTTTTGCGGCTGGTGGCGCTGGCTGGCATAACCGCGTCTGAACAGCTTCCACGAGGACAGCGAGCGTTACAGCAAACCCTGCTCAGTACCCATCTGTTTGCCTCCGTGCTGAATATTTCTGCTGCGCTGATTGTGGGTGACCGGCTGCGACACGCACGTAACAACCAGCCGTTACAGCCAGAGCAGGGGGTGGTGTTGCTACGGGCATTTTCAACCTGTGCCTTCTGGTCGCCGTTTTTCGCCGCCATGGGGCTGACGCTGTTGAGCGCGCCCGGCTCTCAGCTGGCCACGCTGGTATTGTTCGGCCTGCCGTTGGCACTGGCCGCCTTGCTGTTTTCTGCCTGGGAAATCAGCCGTAACCCGGAGGCTGAAAATGCCCTTGGTTATCCGTTGCAGTGGTCGTCACTCTGGATGCCACTGGTGTTGGCCGTGCTGGTTATTATCAGCCACTTGATCTGGTCAGAACTGGCGGTACTGACACTGGTTACGTTGATTGCCATGGTGTTTTCGTTTATTTGGCTGGCGTTAACACGCGGGATCAAAGGTCTGAACGACGTGGGTCAGTACATCACGGTCGGCTTGCCAGGGCTGTGCAGTGAAATCGCTCTGTTTTTAGGCGCAGCAGTATTAGCCGCCGGGGTCTCTGCCACCATGAACACACTGGATATTTCTGTTGCCCCTGAACACTTCGGCGCTCTCGAAGCCTGCATCACACTCGTTATATTAATTGTGGTCGCCGTCGCTGGTATGCACCCGGTAACCAGCGTGGTGTTGGCTGGCAGTTTATTGGCAACCAGCGTCACCGACCCTAACCTGCTCGGACTTACCTTGCTGATGGGGTGGGCCGTGGGCGTCGGGTTGTCGCCGCTGTCTGGTATTCAGCTTACCTTGCAAGCCCGCTTTGGCATGAGCGCTCGCGCCATGATGTGGGCCAATCGCTACTACGCACTGCTGATAGTGCCGCTGTGTTGCGCCACTTTATATGGGTATGAGTGGGTGACGGATATGGGTATGAGTGGGTGACGGATATGGGTACGAGTGGGTGATGGGGGCAGTAATCCATGTGATGTGATTGCGTCTACATTGTGTGTCTGCGGCAGAGTTCATCGTGCTGTGTACCAAGACAATAATCACAGATTCATGTGTACGTCGATCAGGCCATTTAAAACGGCTACCTGGCAGGCTTAGGGCTGTCTTGTGTCCTGTAGCGAACCCGAGGCCCGCTCTGGATTGAGTCAACGCCATTCGCACATAGACATACTACGTAATACGAGCATGTATATGCCGCATGGATGGCGTGACAGCCCCCATGCCCATGGGGCTGTTGTTGTTCAGGCGAAGAAGCGTTTTTTCATGCGGCTGACAAAACCACCTTCGATTGATTTACGCACGTAGGGCACATAGTCCTTGTCGTCGCGCTGAATATGGTTGGTCAGCCAGAGGCCGATATCCGACCGTACTTCCTTGGCGACTTTGAAGCAGTCTTCGCCGTTTTCAAGGCGTTGATCGTACGCCAGAGCGCGATTACGGAATGCCTCATGTACTTTGGAATGAGCCGCCAGAATGGGATAACTGGCACGCTCCATCAAGGTCTCTTCAAAAGCGTTGTGGGAGATTGAGTAGTCAATCAGTGACCTGGCAATCTGTTTCACGACATCTGGATCCTGGAGTCGAATGGCTCTGTCGACTTCAAGCAGGTATTCAAATATCCGCTTGTGCTGAGAATCAATCACATCAATCCCGGTTTCGAACTCGGGCACCCACTGGAATTGCAACATGTGTATTTCTCCTTCAAGTTTACATAGGTTCAGCAAAATCTATTCCAGTATTAATGTTATTAAATTCAATAAGTTACGATTTGTCGGAAAGTGCACTTGTCATGTTTATGACATTTTAGTATCCGTTTTGTTACATAGATGCGTTGACTGGATGGTCTGCGAGGCTGATGCGGGCCAGTGTGAAATTCCGGCTGGATATTGGCGTGGATGGTGATATCTGCATGTTTGGTCACAGGGTTAACAAACAGGGCGAGATCGATTGTGAACAGAAGATGGCTTGGCCGGTATTGTGAGGACGTCTGGATCTGTAGCTGACTGTCGTGGCTATTTATCTTGGCAGAAGTACTAGCGGCTAAAGAAGTGTCATTCAAACCCGTAAGTATTATTCCTGTTCCAGGCCTGCGGATGGATGCTGCGTACACTATGCCTTGGCGCTACTTTGGGCCTCGGCGCTAATTTTGGCTGCAAGCAGCTATTTCCTCGATTCTGGCTCACGCAACCTAAAGCGGATCGGTCAGCGGGCAGCTCAACGAAGCGCTATTGAGTGACGGCTCCACGTAACGGAATGAACCCAACATGATAAAAATAATAAAAAACCGGAAAAAGAACCTGATAAAAATGCTGATGGTACTGCTACTGTCAGTACCGGTTGCGGCCGAGACGATACGTTTCGGTATGATCACCACACCAGACCACGCCTGGTCACGGTTGATGCAACAGTTCAAAAGCAGCCTGGAAAATAGCTCCAGTAATGCCATTCGAGTACGCGAATCCCGCTTTGCCAAGGTGCGTGGTGAATCCAGTATTATCGAATTACTGGGTCGCGGTCAGCTTCAGGCAGCCATTGTTGCGGTAGGGTCTTTGACCACACTCGATCCATCCCTGAATGGCTGGTTAATGCCTTATCAATTTTCAAGCGCTGCCCAGTTGCGCCTTGCGGCACAGAGCGATGATGCCAAAGCCATGCTGGCCGGGCTGGAGCGTCATAATCTGGTGGCGTTGGGATACGTCTTTTCCGGTATGCGTGTGATTATGACGCCAACGTTGATGACCAGCGCCAGTGATCTGAAAGGCAAGCGAGTCGGCACCTTTCCAAATGACGTATTCTACAATTGGTATCGGCAGCTGGGCGCTGACCCGCAGCCGATCCAGATTCAGGATATCCGGCTCTGGTTTGAACAAGAAAAAATAGATGCTATCGATACCGACCTCGCCACCGCCGTTGATCTGCAGCTATACGATCAGGCACCCAATCTGATGTATACCAACCACATGGCATTCCCAGGGGTGTTTGTGGTTTCAAAAAGCTGGTGGGCTGCACTTGCATCAGGCAAGCAGCAAGCGATTTCGGCAGCTTTTTCCCAGGCGGAAAAGACGACCTTTGCAGCGTTGGAACAGTCCGAAAAGGCAGACTTGCAACAGCTGCGGGAGCGGGGCGTTACCGTGAAAAAATACACCGAAACCGATTTTAACGGTGTACCCAAAAAACTGCGGGATTTTTACTACGGTACTAACGAGCGTTTGAAACGCTTTGGGATGGCGCAGGAATACTAGGAGCCTGTCGGACTTAGGCGTTCGTCGCGAGGGAAAGACTGGTTTGAGCGATTTTTGCGCAAATTTGAGGCGAATAGTGGTTCTATTTAACCAGAATTTGCTCAAAAAAGAGCCAGATTCAGCTTTTCCGCAGTAGGGCAGCCCTAAGCCCGACAGGCTCTTAGGTCATTCTCGATTATTTAACGTGGCCTGTCAGGAGGGAAAATCCCGTCAGGCAAGGCGTTGGACGCAGAGAATGGCCAGCCTATTTCAAGTCCAATAACACCGCATGGGGCGTTGTTGACCGCTACTCAGCAACAGGGCCGCTGCAATCGTTGAGAACGCCCGCTAAGGCTGGCTGGACAGATACCCCAGCCCCTCGTCAATAAATGTTCCGATCTTCCTGTATCCGTGTGATACCAGCACGGCTTCTATACGTGTCCAGTCCAGATTGAGGTAATCGTGAACAATGGCGTTACGCATGCCGATAGCACCTTTTAAAACGGCATGGGGTATTTGGCTTTGCAGCATGTCGTGGGCCTTTAGAGCGGTGCCGTAACCATCACCAGAAGCTGGAATATTGGCTTGTTTGCAGCAGTGTTTGGCGACGCCGATGGCGGCTTCTACCAGTATTTGCAAGCTGCGCTCGACGGCCAGACGTTCAATCTTTCTCAGTGGTGCCTGGGTTGCCAGCTCGGCCAGCTCGGCCAGTGTATCGAGCTGTTCTTGTGTGTGCTGGCGCATGGATTCAATGTAGGTTGGTGTCATGCTCGTTGGCTCCAGTAAAGCCACTCATCCCACTTTGACCAGATACGTTGTTCCATAAACATTGCGTCGGCATCACCGAACAGGCGTTCGCCTTCGACCGCTTCGTAGGCCAGCGGGGTTGGTGTTTTGGCAATGGATACGCAATGAACGGTGAGGTGCAGGGCTTTGGACAGTTCATAATCCAGCTCTGGCAGAATTTGCCAGTCGTCCTGATCTTCCAGTAACAGCACGGCGAGATCGACATCGCTGTGTTGGTTGGCGGTGCCTTTGGCGTAACTGCCATACAGCCAGGCAGCCAGAATCCCTTGCTGCTGCAAGTTGTGTTGAATCTGCTGGCGCTGATGATGGGTGAGTGTCATGCCGGAGAGTGTAGCGAAAGGGTTGGGGGTTGTCGAAAGCCGATGGGGCTGGGGGAATGGAGAAGGGTGGGTGTGCAAGCACTAAATCACTGCGTGACTCGACAGGGTAAGAAAATCTGTACTGGCTCCCACGCGGGCGCATGAGGAGCCAGGTCTGGCGGTTTTTACAGTGCTTTAATGGCTTCGATCTGTTCCTTGATCTTGCCTTGGTCACGTTCGTAGCCGTTCAGTTTTTCTTTCTCTTTTTCAATCACGGCAGCCGGGGCTTTGGCGACGAAGCCGTCGTTGTTCAGTTTGTTGCTGATGCGGCCGATTTCTTTTTCCAGGCGTTCTGCTTCTTTGTTCAGGCGAGCGATTTCCTTGTCTTTGTCGATCAGGCCTGCCATGGGCACCAGTACTTCCATTTGGCCAACCAGTTGGGTAGTGGCCATGGGGATGGTGTCGCCGTCGTTAACCCAGGTGATGTTGCTGAGTTTGGCGAGCTTGGCGAGGAAGGTCTGGTTTTCGTCGGCGCGGCGGAAGTCTTCGTCGTCGCCGTCTTTCAGCAGTACGTCGAGTTCTTTGCTGGGGCCGATGTTCATTTCTGCGCGAATGTTACGTACGGCGGTAATGACGCCTTGTAGCCATTCAATGTCGGCTTCGGCTGCGGTGTCGATCAGGGCGTCCTGGGGTGCCGGGTAGGCCGCCAGCATGATGGTTGCTGTGGCGTCTGGGCCGCCTTTGCCAGCCAGGTCTTTCACCTGTTGCCATACCGCTTCGGTGATGAAGGGGATGATCGGGTGGGCCAGGCGCAGGGTGGCTTCTAAGACGCGTACAAGGGTGCCGAGGGTGCCGCGTCGGGTTTCGGCGCTGGCGTTTTTGTCCCACAGTACCGGCTTGGACAGTTCCAGATACCAGTCGCAGTATTCGTTCCAGATAAATTCGTACAGCGCCTGGGCGGCCATATCGAAGCGGTATTGATCCATGTGGCGGCGTACTTCGCCTTCGGCGCGTTGCAGGCGCGAGATGATCCAGCGGTCGGCCAGTGATAATGCGGCAGGCTCACCGGTGGCACCACAAGCCGCCAGCATGTCGTCGGTAATGGCGATGCTGGTGTTGTTGGCTGCTGCGGCTTCGACGGCTTCTTCTCCAGCAATGGAGAGCATGACGTAGCGCGAGGCGTTCCACAGTTTGTTACAGAAGTTGCGGTAACCTTCCAGGCGTTTCATGTCCCAGTTGATGTCTCGACCGGTAGAGGCCATGGCAGCCAGGGTGAAGCGCAGGGCGTCGGTGCCGTGGGGGGCGATACCGTCGGGGAATTCTTTTTGGGTGCGCTTGCCGATTTTTTCCGCCAGTTGTGGCTGCATCATGTTACCGGTGCGCTTTTCCATCAGTTTGTCGAGGCTGATGCCGTCGATCATGTCCAGTGGGTCAAGGACGTTGCCTTTGGATTTGGACATTTTCTGGCCGACTTCATCGCGGATCAGGCCGGTGACGTAGACGGTTTTGAACGGAACTTGTGGCTTGCCTGGGGTTTTCGATGAAGCATCGTCTTTGCAAAAATGCATGGTCATCATGATCATGCGGGCAACCCAGAAGAAGATGATGTCGAAGCCGGTAACCAGTACATCGGTGGGGTGGAAGTCAGCCAGGCGACGGGCGACTTCTTTGTCGTCGGTGTTGGGCCAGCCGAGGGTGGCGAAGGTCCACAGGGCGGAAGAGAACCAGGTGTCGAGGACGTCGTTGTCTTGCATCAGTTCAACGTCGTCAGCCAGATGGTTCTGGGTGCGCACTTCGGCTTCGTCGTGGCCAACAAAGACATTGCCTTCGGCGTCGTACCAGGCCGGAATGCGATGTCCCCACCACAGCTGGCGGGAGATGCACCAGTCCTGGATGTCGCGCATCCAGCTGAAGTACATGTTCTCGTAGTTTTTCGGGACAAATTGGATGTCGCCGTTTTCGACCGCTTCGATGGCGGGTTTGGCCAGGGTTTTGGCATCGACGTACCATTGATCGGTAAGCATTGGCTCGATGACGACGCCACCACGGTCGCCGTAGGGGACGGTGAGGTCGTGGTCTTTGATGGCGTCGAGCAGGCCCAGTGTCTCGAAGTCGGCAACAATGGCCTTGCGGGCGGCAAAGCGTTCCATGCCACGGTATTTTTCCGGGATGCTGGTGTCGACGTCGGTATTGACCGAGCCATCAGAATTAAACGCCTGGGCTTCGTCGCGGATGTCGGCGTTGAAGGTCAGGATGTTGATCATCGGCAGGCCGCAGCGTTTGCCAACTTCGCAGTCATTAAAATCGTGAGCCGGGGTGATTTTGACGCAACCGGTGCCCTTGGTCATGTCGGCGTGTTCGTCACCGACGATCGGGATGCGGCGGCCAACTAACGGCAGTTCGATGAATTTGCCAATCAGGTGCTGGTAGCGGGAGTCTTCCGGGTTTACGGCAACGCCGGTATCACCGAGCATGGTTTCCGGACGTGTCGTCGCCACGACGATGTAGTTTTGGGTGTTGCCGTCGGCGTCGGTGTAGGTTTCGCCGTCGGCCAGCGGGTAGCGCAGGTGCCACATGCTGCCTTTGGATTCCTTGTTTTCGACTTCCAGGTCAGAGATGGCGGTGTGTAGTTTCGGATCCCAGTTCACCAGACGCTTGCCACGGTAGATCAGGCCGTCGTTGTAGAGACGGATAAACACTTCTTGCACGGCTTTGTAGAAGCCATCGTCCATGGTGAAGCGTTCGGTGTCCCAGTCAACGGAGTTGCCGAGGCGACGCATCTGGCCGGTGATGGTGCCACCGGACTGTTCTTTCCATTGCCAGACTTTTTCGAGGAACTTGTCGCGGCCTAATGCGTGGCGATCCGGCTGGCCTTCGGCGGCCAGTTTGCGTTCAACCACCATCTGGGTGGCGATACCGGCGTGGTCGGTGCCGACTTGCCACAGGGCTTTTTTACCCAGCATGCGGTGATAGCGGGTGAGGGCATCCTGAATGGTGTGCTGGAACGCATGGCCCATGTGCAGGGAGCCGGTGACGTTCGGCGGCGGAATCATAATGGAGTAGCCTTCGCCATCCAGGCCATCCTGATAGGGCTTGAAGTAGCCTTTTTCTTCCCATTGCTGGTACCAGGTTTGTTCGAGGGCGTCGGGCTTGTAGGTCTTGTCCATGGTGATGGTGTGATCTCAATGGTAACGCAGCGAGCCATCTCGGCAGATTTGGCAAGCGACTGATTAAACGATGAAAAAATGGCGGTCAGTATAACGGAATCGGAGCGCGGGTTCAGCCGCTGGATGGGGCTGGATAAGTATGTGGGCCAGCAGCCCGCATACTCAGGGGATCAGGTAGTCGCAGGCGTTCTCAGCGTGGCTTGGCCATCAGGATGTTGCGCAGTTTTTCACGCAGTCGGGTCTGGATAATGGGGGTCAGTTCATCGATCAGGGATTCGATCAGCTGGTTTTTTTCCGTTGTTTCGAGGCGTGAGATGGCTTCGGAATCGCGCTGCTGCTTTTGTTCCATCACTCGTTGCATGGTGCGATGGGCTTCTTCGGCACTGTGCTGGGCGGCCAGTCGTTCGGAGGTCAGGCGATCCAGCACCGATTGTGGCAAAAATGGGTTGGAAGATATTTTGGCGGTAATGGCGGGTGCTGGGCTGGCCGCTGGCGCAGACGGCTCAATGTGGAGGCTGTTGTCCGTGTCCCTGTCTGTCAATGTGGGGATGTCCGCTTCGGTCATGTCTTTCTTCAGATCGGGCAAGTGATTGGCCGCAGGGGGGACCGGAGTGGCTGCCGGAGAGAGGTTGAAAGGTGTAATCATCAGGCCGTCAGCGGCAGAATGGCCGCCGTCAATGGGGCCGAGCAGGGCATCAAGGGTGTCGGTGCTGTGGTCGGTTGCGTGCTTGCGCAGCATCTCCTGACGCAGGTGTTCAAGAATGTCGCCAGAGATAATGGCGGGTGCCGGTGTCGTGGGTGGCGTTTTAACCGCCGATAAATGAGACGGGCGATTGCCAGGCTTGTTGATGTTGCGCAGTGCGGGTGGTTCATCCCGGCTGAACAGGTCGCTCAGTACCGGCACTTCGTCAACGGTGTTCAGCTGGGTCAGTGCGCGTTCCAGGTCAATTTGCTCACCGGCTGCATCGTCGAGGACGCGTTGCAAGGTTTCCAGTTCGTCGAGCAGGTTACGCGAATCGTTTTCGGTGCTCATGTGCGTAGTCTCATATCCTGGTGAGTAATAGGGTAGCCCCTGTCACGCAAAAAACGAAAATGGTCGCGAGTGTGTTCCAGTACCGCATCGTGCTGGATGACGACTTCGACCAGTCGATCAAAACGGCCAAAAAAAGATGGCAACTGGTGGTGCAAGTTGATCAATACGTCGTGCTGCTCTGGCGGTGCTTCGTGCCAGCCAATATGCACCGGGCTCTGGCCAACAGGCCGTTGCTCGTCCACCAGGCTGTGCGGCACAAAGGCGCTGTCACGGAACTCCCACAGCTGCCGATCCAGTTGTTCGGCGTGGTTGCGAGACCCGGTGTGAATATAGACGCGTTTGCCCTGGCTCAGGGCTTTTTCGGTCAGGCGGCACACGAATTGTTGTTGTTCGACGATGGTGGTCGCTGCCAGTACATAAAAAAGAATATCTGTCATTCGTGGCGTGGCCGCAGTTGTCCTGGGTCAATAATGAGCTAAATGCTACCCCGGTTAGGGGGTGCTTTCAAACAGGTTGATAGCATTAACGGCGGATCTTTTATGCGTTGTCTGGCAGTGCCGGGCGATCGTCAGACGGTTTGACTGAAAATTGGGAAATACGGACGTGGAGGGTCACATTAAGACCGTTCAGGGCCAGTACTTGTTGGCGTTTTTCGGCCGTGATACGCCAGCCGTGCGGGGTCATGGTGAGCAGGTCGGGCAGGGCATCGGCAGGAATGAATACCTGGCTGCTGTATTCACTGCTGGTGAGCCGCTCAAATCCCTGTTTTGCCATGTCGTCTGCCGGATCGTAGCTGTCGGTACGGACGTCGGTATAAATCTGTTGCCGTAATTCCTGCAGGTGTTGCTGGGCCGGGGTAATCAGCCAGACCGGCGCACCGGGTTTGAGCAGCTCTGGCCAGCGGTCGGCCATGGTCGGGGTGAAAACGCTGAAGATGGCATCGAGACTGCCGGGCAAAAATGGCAGACGGCTGCCACTGGCAACCAGCCATTCAATTTCTTTGCTGCGCTGACAGGCGGTGCGTACGGCATCTCGTGAAATATCGATGCCGTACAGGCGGTGATTGATATTGGCTGCCGTCAGGTGGCGGGACAAGAATTCGGTGTAGTAGCCTTCGCCACAACCGCTGTCGGCAATATGGAGCGGTTGTGTTGTGCTTTGTTCTGTCTGAGTGTGTTCTGCCTGAGTGTGTTCTGCAGTTTGTTCAGCTTGAGCCTGTTCTTTCATGGTGCTCAATACGGCCGTGAGTGCAGTATTGATGGCGGTGGCAATGGCCTCATAATAACCGCCGTTCAGGAACTGTTGTCTGGCCCTGACCATTTCCAGATTGTCGCCTGGATTGAGTGAGCGTTTCTGGTTGACCAGTAACAGGTTGAAATAGCCCTGCTTGGCGCGATCAAAACTGTGGTTGCCAGCACAGGCACGACGTTGTAATTGGCCGCGTTTGTTGGTTGCTCCGGCCAGTTCTGGCAGTGCTTGCTGGCACACCGGGCAGACCAAAATATCGTCTGACCTGGTGGTGTTGAGTGGGGTGCCGGTGTTCATCCCAGCAGGCGCTCAAGAATGCCTTCGTACAGGCTGGCCAGGGTGTCGAGGTCGGCGGCGCTGACACATTCGTCAACCTTGTGGATGGTGTCGTTGCGGGGGCCAAGTTCAACCACCTGGGCACCGGTCGGGGCGATAAAACGACCGTCGGAGGTGCCGCCTGCGGTCGATAGCGCGGTCTCCTGGCCGGTCACCGCGCGAATGGTGTCAATGCAGGCGTCAACCAATGGGCCATGATCGGTCAGGAATGGCAGGCCGCTGAGGTTCCATTCGATGTCGTAGTCGACCTTGTGCTTGTCGAGGATGTCGCAGGTGCGTTGTTTGAGGATGTCGGCATTGAGCTCGGTTGAAAAACGGAAGTTGAACACCACCGTCATGGCGCCGGGAATCACATTGGTTGCCCCGGTGCCGGCATTGATATTGGAAATCTGGAAACTGGTGGCTGGGAAAAATGCGTTGCCCTGATCCCATTCTTCGCTGGCCAGTTCGGCCAATGCTGGAGCTGCCTGATGCACCGGGTTGCTGGCCAAATGCGGGTAGGCAACATGACCCTGAATACCCTTGACGGTCAGTACTGCGCCGAGCGAACCACGGCGGCCGTTCTTGATGGTGTCGCCAACCCGATGGGTAGACGAGGGTTCACCAACAATGCAGGCGTCGATTTTTTCGTTACGAGCTTCCAGGGTTTCAATCACTTTGACGGTGCCGTTGTGTGCCGGGCCTTCTTCATCGCTGGTAATCAGAAAAGCAATTGAACCGGGGTGATCCGGGTATTTGGCGACGAAGTTTTCGACCGCAATGATCATGGCGGCGAGTGAGCCTTTCATATCGGCAGCGCCCCGGCCATACAGCATGCCATCAACGATCTGCGGTTCAAACGGCGGGTATTTCCAGTTGTGTTCCGGGCCGGTGGGGACAACATCGGTATGGCCAGCAAAACAGACCAGCGGGCCTTCGGTGCCACGCCGTGACCAGAAATTGTCGACCTCTTCAAAACGCAGTGGCTCGTTGGAGAATCCGGCGTTGGCGAGGCGCTCCATCATTAATGCCTGACAGCCTTCGTCTTCCGGGGTAACGGAGCGGCGGGCAATCAGATCGCAAGCCAGTTGCAAAGTAGGGGACATGACAACTCCTGGGGTTGGCTCAGGTCAAAAACGGCCGCGGATAATACCACAGCCTTGATCTGGGTATAGGGTGAGGCGATGTGTTGGTGGCCATCCCGGACAACACCCGGCTGCCGCGCTTCGCTGGCGCTGTTGGTGTTGGTCAGTTCGCCAGTGGTTTGATTTTAACTGGGCGCTTCATGGGGATTGGTGCTTCGCCATCGTGCTTCAACGGATCTGTCCAGATAATGGTTGCTCCGCGTCGGGATGGCGGCGGGTAATAAGGCCAGCCTCCCCATGTGCCCCAGCCGGTGTAGTAGTAGACTTCCGTCGGGACGGTTTCGCGCCAGAGTTCGATACCGTCGGTCTTGATCAGGGCAAAGCGATAGGCATGATCACCGATTTGCCCATTTTCCATGCCCGTAAATTGCCCTCTGACGGTGACCAGACGACCTGGCTGGTAAATTTCCGGGTCAACAAAATAACCGAGTTCGGCGCGGAAACGGCCACCAGATTGATCGTTGTCGGCGTGTGGCTGGCCGGAACTCCACAGCGGGCGGTGCAAAATTTCCAGCGTGGTGTGCTCAGCACCATTGATCACGCTGACGATCCGGCCACCCAGCACGACGGTCTGGTGCTGATATTGGTCGGGGCTGGCTTGTAATTGTTGCAGGTCTGGCAGGCTGTCAGGATTGGCCACAGAGATTGATTTTGGGTAACTGGCACAGCCGGATAATAACCCGGACAGCAATAAAGCCAGCCCGATCAGTCCTGGGCGTATACGTGGGCGTTTATGGCTGCTGTTGTTCGCTGGGTGCAAAAAACAGGCGATGGGAACATAAATGTCGGCATAGAGGTCAGTATGGATACGGCCAGAGACAGGGCCAGAAGTAGGATGGACGTTGCTGTCGATATTGCTGTCAGTGTTGCGAAAATAGTGCATAAGCCAAGTTCCCTCAAATTCCCTGTGGTTGGCAAAGGCCGCTGGTCCGCCAAGCAGGATAACGGCGCGTTCTTGCTACTTGGTTACGTGGCAGGGCAGAAGGTTCCTGCCGCCAGACTTTGCTCTGGCCAATCGGTTGTTGCAGGCCGTCCCGCAGTTGCGGCTGCGTGCTACTATACCGCTTTTTACTGACATGCCGGGAAACCTCCATGAGCGATATGCCGACCAAAGAACAGCTGGATGCTGTGTTGCAAGAAGCCGATTTGCTGAAAACGCCACAACAGGTTGATGACGCGATCAATCGGCTGGCAGCCGATATTACCGAGCGATTGCAGCAGTCTGTTCCTGTGGTCTATACCATTATGAACGGGGGGCTGGTGCTAGCCGGACTGTTGTTGCCACGGCTGGGTTTTGCGCTGGAAGTTGGCTATATGCACGCGACCCGTTACCGGGGAGATGTGACCGGCAGCGCCGAGCTGCAATGGCAAGCACCTCCGTCTGTGCCCATGGCTGATCGTACGGTGCTGATCCTCGACGATATTTTTGATGAAGGACATACCCTGGCGGCGGTGGTGGAAGCCTGTCGTCAACAGGGTGCCAGGGAAGTGCTTACGGCGGTGCTGGTGAACAAGATTCACGATCGTAAAACCAGCGCGCTGACAGTCGATTTTGTTGGGCTGGAAGTGGAAGACCGCTATGTGTTTGGTTGCGGTATGGATTACCGGGGTTTTTGGCGCAATGCGCCCGGTATTTATGCGGTTAAAGGTCTTTGAGTCGTTAAGGTCTTTGATGTCGATGAGTGATAGCCGTTGAAGACTGGCTGTGGTGGCAAGCGATCACAGTCGGTAGGCTCCTAACTGCAGGTCATGTTTTTTGGGTTTGGGTTTGGGTTTGGGTTTGGGTTTGGTGTAGGTACTGGTCATAAAGTAACAGATGGCCATGACAGCTTAGGCTGGAATGACAGGTCGGGGTGTTTTGGGGGTTGGAATATAGACCCGGCAACGCTCCGGAATGGCGCGCTGGACTACACTGGCGATATCGTAGCTGGAGTTTAGGTGCAGATATGACGGTCTGGTTTGGCTCCCCCGGAGGTGGTTTGATTCATGAACGTTGAGTATATCAATCCTTTTGTTGAGACCATCAACAATATACTGGCGACCATGGCATCCATGACCTGTGAGTATAAAAAGCCTTATGTGAAGCCGGATGATGCGCCGCTGGGTGTGGTGACGGGTCTGATTCCCATGGCCGGTGACACGGTACGCGGGTCGTTGGCGATCAGCTTTTCTGAAGGCGCTATTCTGATGATCAGCAGCCTGATGCTGGGTGAAGAAATCAGCCAGCTGGATGACTCCTGCCGCGATCTGACCGGCGAATTGACCAACATGCTGTCGGGTGGGGCGCGCAAGTTGCTGTGGGAAAAAGGCTTTGATTTTGAAATGGCCCAACCGCAGCTGCTGTTTGGTGATGATCTGGTGGCCCATGCGGTGAACGGCCCGGTGCTGGTGATTCCGTTCGAGACCAAGGCTGGCCCGTTTTTTATCGAAGTGGTATTCAGTAGTCGCCTGGATCGCGCCAGGGTGATTGCCGGATAGCTACGACGTTCGGCACCGCATGGCGGCAACCTGTCTGGTTGCTGCAGTTTGAACAGCAATCTCTTTTATTATTATCTCCTTGTTTCCCTCCCGGCGTGATGGACTATTTTATAGCCTGCTTATGCCTCGCTGGCGGCGCAGCTGATCTACAGGTTGTGGTTGACGATCCTTGACGGAACTTTTCAAAAATGCGATGAGTCTGACGCGGCAGTTTGCCCTGTAGATGGTCGTTTGGGATGTCGTTTGGGATGTCGTTTGGGATGTCGTTTGGGATGTCGTTGCGGGTGTTATCTGACCATGCGTGTTATGCGCTGTTTTAACTGCCAGGGAGATGCCCGGTGAATGTTGCATTATCTATTTCCGCACGGCTCGACTGGAGATGGTCGCGCGTGCTGTTGTTGCCGTGTTGGTGGGTGCTGGTGACGGTGGTCGGCTGTAGCACGATTGATCCGGTGCAGCCGCAGTCACTGGATATTCCGGGTTTGGCCGATGCCAGTATGACCGCTGGCGAGCCAGTGAATGCCCGCTGGTGGCAAGCCTTTCATGATGACTATCTTGATCAGCTGATTGAGACCGGTCTGGAACACAACTTTACCCTCCAATCTGCCTGGGCCAGGCTGCAGCAGAGTCAGGCTCTGGCGCGGCAGTCCGGTGCGGAACAGTATCCGAGCCTGGATGCCAGCCTGTCTCGCAGTCGTTCATTTGGTCCTGATTCCGCTGCCAATAACTGGAATGCCGGATTGTCGGCGACTTATGAAATTGATTTCTGGGGCCGGATTGGCGCGTTACAGCAGCAAGGCCAGTTAAATGCCCTGGGTAGTGCTGCAACGGTACGTGTGGCGGCCAATACCCTTGCTGGTGAGGTAGCTGGTAGCTGGTTTGGCTGGTTACGTCAGCAAGGCCGGATTGCATTGTTAACCCGGCAGCAGCAGCGTATTGCGTCGGCATTGGCCGTGACCGAGGCGCGTTTTAATCGCGGGCAGGCTGCGGTTTCGGATGTCTGGCAACAGCAACAGTTGCAAGAAGGCGTTGTTGCCGGTCTGGTGGCCGACCGCGCCCAGCAAGTGATCTATCAGCAGCAACTGGCTGTCTGGCTTGGGCGCAGTGACTGGTTGCGAGTCGATGCGGTGCCCGAGTTGGCTGCGTCTCGCTCTTTGCCTGAATTGCCGTTGCAACCCCCGCTTGTTTCTCTGACGGCTTTACAGCAGCGCCCGGATGTACAGCAAGCCTGGTTCGCCTTGCAGTCGGCCAATGCGGCAGTCGCGGTGGCAGTGGCAAACCGCTACCCACGGCTGACGCTGTCGGCTTCGTACTCTGCTGCGGATGCCAACCTGGCCGATGTCTTTGATCATTGGGTGGGCAACCTGGCTGCCGGACTGGTCGCGCCATTGCTGGATGGTGGCAGTCGCCGGGCAGCGTTGGCTGCTTCGCAGGCCAGTGTGCGGGCCGCCGTGGCGGAGTATCAGCAAACATTACTGGCAGCGGCACAAGAGGTTCAGCAAGTGCTGGTGCAGGAACAGCAGGCCAGCGATCTGTTGGTCAGCCTGACAAAACAGCTGCACCTGGCGCGTCAGACCGAAGGGTTCCAGCTGGCGCGCTATCGTCGTGGTGTTGGCGATTTTCTGGCATTACTGAATGCCCAGCAGGACGTACTGGCGCTGGAGCGAGAGGTGCTTGATGGGCATTGGCAACAACTGCAGTATCGAATTCAACTGTATCGCTCCGTCAGTCACGGAGATTTCACCGGGGCTGATGCTGGAGAGCCACAAGAATGAAGCAACAAACAGGCATGACAAAACAGGCAGGTAAAGTATGGCTGGTGCTGCTGGTGCTGATACTGGGCGGTGCGGCTGCCTGGGTCGTACTAAAAACAGCGCCGGTGCCAACACGAGTCAAGCCTGACGTTCAGGCGCGGCTAGTGGAAGTGCAACCGCCAGGCAGCGGGGATGTTCGTCCGGTCTGGCAGGCCGGGGGCCAGGTGATGGCGGCTGAGCAGGTATCGCTGCAGGCGCAGGTCAGCGGCCGGGTCGTGGCCGTGGCGGCTGCGGCAGTGCCAGGGGCCACACTCAAGGCGGGTGCTGCCTTGTTGACCATCGAGCCACGGGATTACGAGCTGATATTACAGCAGCGCGAAGCTGCTCTGGTGCAGGCACAGGCGAGTCTGGATATTGAACAGGGAGCGTCGGCGCTGGCCGCCGATGAGTATCAGCTGGCGGCACGTCAGCTGGCAGCTTCGGATCGGGCGCTGGTGTTACGTGAACCACAAATTGCCAGTGCCAAAGCGGCTTTGCTCAATGCCCGTGCGGCGGTAAATCAGGCACGACTGAATCTGTCCCGTACTCGGGTAACGATGCCCTTTAATGGCCAGATACAGTCACGCGGTGTGGCGACTGGCAGCCAGGTTGGCAATTCAGCGACTTTGTTTGAACTGGTTAATACCGATGAATTCTGGGTCGAAGTCAAAGTGCCTCGGGGCTTTTTGCCGTGGTTGGATCCGGAGGCCCCGGTGCTGCTTCATCATCCTGGTTGGGGCGGTCAGACCCGAGAAGCGCGGATTCTGAATTTGCTGCCCGGAGTGGATAGCAACGACCGTCAGGCACGGTTGATGGTGGCGGTGCGTGATCCGTTGAGTCTGAATCATCCTGCTGAGCCGGTACTGCTGCTGAATGATTTTGTCTCAGTCGAGCTGCAAGGCAAGCCCATCCGCAATAGCATTACGGTGCCATTGCAACAGATGAACGACGACGGCAGCCTATGGGTTGTTAACAATAACAAGATGATACTGCGTAAACCTGAAGTACTTTATCAAGGTCGAACGCTGGCCTGGGTTGGCTCTGGATTACAGCCAGGCGATCAACTGTTGGTGAATCGCCTGGATAGCGTGACGGCAGGCATGCCGGTGCGTCTGGCGACCCGTGCATCAGCGACTGACACCGCTACGTCGGCGGGAGTCCGGCCATGAGTGTGGCGCAAGGGAATGGCCCGATCGCCTGGATGTCGCGTCATGGGGTGGCTCCCAACCTGCTGATGGCGGTACTGATTCTCGGTGGTTTTATGATGTCGCTGACGATCCGCAAGGAGTTTATTCCATCCTACGAAGCCGAGGCTGTGATCGTTCAGGTTGGCTATCCGGGGGCGACGCCGACGGAGATGGAACAAGGTGTTGTACTGCCTATCGAGAACGAGCTGGCTGCCGTTGATGGCCTGAAAGAAGTGAATTCCACCGCCTCCCAGGGCAGTGCCAGAATCAATATCGAACTCGACAATGGCACCGACCGCCAGCAGGCCTATCAGGATGTGCAGCAGGCGGTGAATCGGATCACGACCTTTCCGGCGCAAATGGAAACCCCCATCGTCAGAATTGCCAGCCGTAATATCAGTGTGGTGGAAATGGCGATTTTTGGACCGCTGGATACCTTTGCGCTGAAGCGTTTGGCCGAACAGGTAAAAGATGAACTGTTGTCCTCAGCGGATATCTCCAAGGTCGAGCTGACCGGCACCCCGGATGAAGAAATCCATATAGAAATCCCCCAGGCAGAATTGCAGCGTTACGGTCTGACCTTGCAGGACATCGCCAGCGCTGTTGGCAATAACGCCATTGAACAAAGCGCCGGTACGGTCAAGACACCGGGCGGCGATATTCTGGTGGCACTGGACCAACGTCGTTACTGGGCCGGGGAGTTTAATGACATCCCGGTGATTGCCGATGCCGCTGGTGTGCGCTTGCGGCTGGGTGATATTGCCCATGTGCAAGAGGGCTTTGGTGATGCCCGGCGGTTGGTGACTTACGACGGTCAGGAAGCAATTCGCTACGACGTCTATCGTGCCGAGCAGCAAACGCCGCTGACGGTGGCGGCCGCAGTACATGAAAAACTCGATGACATTCGCAGCTGGCTACCGCCGGGTGTCAAAATTGTGGTCACCGATGATGATGGCAAAACCTACAATCAGCGAGTGGGCTTGCTGATCAAAAATGCCGCTATCGGCTTGATTCTGGTACTGGTGTTGCTCAGTCTGTTTCTGGAATACCGACTGGCGTTCTGGGTCACCATGGGCATTCCGACGGCCTTTCTGGGATCCTTGCTGTTACTGCCAGCGGTGGATGTTTCCATCAACATGATCTCGATGTTTGCCTTCATTGTTGCCCTCGGGATCGTGGTGGATGACGCCATTATTGCCGGTGAAAATATTTACGAACATATGCAGCAGGGCATGCCGTTTGCCGACGCGGCAGTGGTGGGCGCTCGTGAAGTGGCCAGTCCGCTGGCGTTTGCAATTCTGACCAACGTCGCGGCGTTTCTACCGCTGTTGGCGCTGCCCGGCATGATGGGCAAGCTGTTCCTGGCGATTCCGATCGTGGTGATCAGCTGTTTTCTGATCTCCTGGCTGGAAGCATTGTTTATTCTGCCGTCGCACCTGGCGCATCTGAAAGAAAAGCCGGAGAGCCGACTGGGGCGCAAGCTGGATGCCATACAAGAGGCAGTGGATGGCCAGCTTGGGCGCTTTATCGAGAGGGTGTACCGCCCGCTGCTGGGCCGCAGTTTGCGTAACCCTGGATTAACCCTGGCGATCGCACTGGCGCTGGGCATCACCGTGCTGGCCTGGGCCTTCAGTGGCCGCATGGGTTTCAGTATGTTTCCACGACTTGAAGGTGAATTTACTGTCGCTCAGGTGGAGCTGCCATCCAATGCGCCTTTTGAGCAGGCGCTGGACGTTCGGCTGCAACTGGAAGCGCGGCTGCGCGATATTGTTGCACCGGTCGAGGCCGCAGGAACACCGCTGCTGGTGAGTGTGGAAGGCAGCATCGATGGCTCAACCGTTGAAGTGGAAGCGCGGCTGGTGGATTCCGAAATTCGGCCGATTTCTGCTCATGAAGTCGCCAAACGCTGGCGCACAGCCATGGGAGAAATCCCCGGCATTCGCAGTATCACCTTTGATTCTGAACGGGGTGGCGGCCCATCGGGTGGGCGCGGCCTGACTGTGGAACTGCGTGGCACCGATACCCGCTTGCTGGCTCGGGCCAGTGACGACCTGGCGGTGTTTATGGCACAGCTGGGAGGCGTCAAGGATATTGCCAGCAGCTTTAGCAGTGGCAAACCGCAATGGGACGTGGAAATTAACGACCTGGGTCGCAGCCTGGGGCTGGAGTCGGACGACGTTGCCATGCAAGTCCGGGCGGCGTTGTACGGCGCTCGGGCCTTGCGTCAGCAGCGGCAGCGGAATGAAGTAACGGTACTGGTGCGGCTGCCACAAAATGAACGCCGTTACAGTGCCGATATTGAACGTCTGATGATCCGCACTCCAGCGGGTGGTTACGTGCCTCTGGCAGAAGTGGCAACGCTGGCAAAAACCGTGGCCCCTTCCAGTATTTCGCGGCGGGCGGGTAAACAAGTGGTGAGTGTGACCGCCGATGTGGAACCCCGGACGCAGATTCCGGCGGTGATGACGGTATTACAGCAAGAAGCCTTTGTCGACCTGCAAGCCCAATACCCGACGCTGGATTTTGATTTTCGCGGACGTCAGGCCGATACGCGGGAAAGCATGAGTGCCATGCAGCTGTACGGCTTCTTCTCCTTGCTACTGATTTACGTCTTGCTGGCGATTCCGTTCCGCAGTTACGGCCAGCCATTACTGGTGATGCTGGTGATCCCGTTTGGTGCCGCCGGGGCAATCCTCGGCCATATCCTGCTGGGTTACAGCTTGTCGATTATCAGCATTATGGGCATTGTGGCATTGGCCGGGGTAGTGGTGAACGACAGTCTGATTCTGGTCGATTATGCCAACCGCATCCGGGCGAAGCGGAGTCTGACGGCGCTCGAAGCGATCAGCGAAGCCGGAGTGCGGCGCTTTCGCCCCATTTTGCTGACCACGCTGACGACCTTTGGTGGCTTGGCTCCGATGGTATTTGAAACCTCCCGCCAGGCGCAGTTTATTACGCCGATGGCGGTATCGCTCGGGTTCGGGATCCTGTTTACCACCTTTATCTGCTTGCTGGTGTTGCCCGCCCTGTATGTGCTGCTGGATCAGCTGCTGAACAAGCTGGCGGGGCGTCCTGTATTGAAACCAGAGGAGATATAAGTGCACTTCAGGTCGGCCTGCAAAGCTTCTACCTGTCTGATCAGGAATTATTAATCAGTCCGGCAGGCTCCTGGCACTTCGGTTTCAAATGTGCTGCTTCCAACTGACGTTAGATTGGAAAAATCACACAGAAAAATGGGCGCTTCAGAGCAGCACGTTGCACTGACCTCTTGCGCCCTGCAGCAAAAAGCCACTACGACCAATGGAGAAGGGGTGGTGACGTTTTCTGCCAGAGCATTGCTGCTGTGGAGCTTGCCGTCTGCTGTGTAAGCTGTGAGGTAATCCACTGATTCAACCAGTAATAAAATGCTGTGAATTCCTGACCTCATGAATTCTGACCCTTGAATTCGATCTCGTTGAAAAACGGGCTGGAAGTCATGGGTCGCTGCTTTATAAAAACTGTATATATTTAGTGCAATTCAGATTGGACCGGGATTAATGTCCGGTTTTGAGCCACGCTTGCCATCGTGAACCGTCAAAGACCCGGCATCGAAGTTAATATCCTTGACTCGTAGCCTCAAATATTCGGTGATCCGCAGTCCAGAACCATAGAGCAGTGCAAATAACAGACGGTTACGGCCGCCCAGTTGATTAAAAATTGCCTGAACTTCTGAGCGATTCAAAACGACAGGAATACGCCTCGGTTTGTTCGCTCGATTGAAATCCAGCCCGCTCAAAGGACGCTGAAGAAACTTGTCGTACAAAAATACCAGAGCATTCAGGGCAACTCGCTGGCTATTCTATGACTCATGCTGGCGATGACACATGCTGGTCAGATGCCAGGTGATCCAGAAAACCCATGACCTCAACAGGCCCCATCAGATCCGGGTGTTGGCGTTGCTGAAAGCGTATGTAGGCTTTGATCCAGTAGAGGTAAGTTTTTTCTGTTCGAAGGCTGTATCCATTCAGCCGCATGAAACGCGAGATCTGGTTTAAAAACGGACTTTTACCCATGGTTCTACTCCTCCTGAAAGAACTGTATGCATGATCAGTATAATAAAATCGAAGAGAAAATCCATGCGCGTATTTCCAGAGAGCTTGCGTGTTTTTTCGGTTGGTGTTAGCGTAACCTCATGAAGTTTAATGGTTTTGCGTTTTTAACTCAAAATTAATGCGCACGTTAAAACAGAAAAACGAGCATGCGTGTTTTTCCAGGGAGGAGAGTTCGGTGAAAGCGGAAATCATCAATCAATTCAAATACCTGCCTTCCTCTCGCAATAAATCGTGCCACCAGAAAAACGCGCCTGCGCATGAATAAACTGTTAGCTTTAGAGGCAAGCATGGATGATGAATTAGATTTTGAGCGATGGGAGTCTGCTGTAGGTAAAATAGTGATGTCACTTTCCCGAGTGGAAGGTGAGTTATTAATAAAGTATCAATCACACTTCTCAAAAAATAAATATTTTAAAGATAGCTTTAAAGAACGCCTTGCCCGAATTCAAGAATTATATAATAACGAATGTGGCATTAACTTATTAGCTACTTCTTTGTTTGAACAAGTGTCAGATGACATTGAATATAGAAATCTTGTTGCTCATAATCCTGTTTATGCTGACATGTCAGGCGAGTTTTTAAAGTTCAAAGTCTCTACTTTAAAAAGTGATGGTATATCTATAGATTTACCCGAATTAGAGTGTGAAGCAAAGCGCATATGGTCTTCTTGTATAGACTTCACTGTGTTGCTTCGAGTTTGGGCTAAAGTCTAAAGCTAACAAGAACATTAAACGGAAAAATTACAGTTGGCTGTTTTTCGTTCCTCAAACATTATAGCCAACTATAATTTTCCGCTTATGTAAGAGTTATGTGAATAGGAGGCCTCGTGTCTAATAAATCGAAAGTAGATGAGTTGTTTAATGCAATGTCAGATGAAGTTTGTAAATTTATTAAATCTTCTGAATCTGGCTTTAGTGAATCTTGGGTGTCTGCAACCTATATCAAAGAGCAACTTGATTTAAAAAAGCCTGCATACCCGCAAGGTAATAAAATCGATAATAAAACGGGTTGGATTTTTGCCACAATTGCGCGCCACTTACAGGATCAAAATAAAGTCCTATTTAAAAAAGTCGGTAGTCGGTCCTTCTAAAAAACAAGCAAATAATTCACATAATCGGGTGCCATTCTGTTCACGGATGCAGACTGGCTTTATTTACACTTAAGCAAAAAAGTGTTTCACCATGCGCCGCACAAAGTTGCCTTCCAGCGTTTTTTTGACATAAGGGACATAGTGCTTGTCATCGCGTTGAATATGATTGGTCAACCATAAGCCAATATCCGAACGCACTTCTTTGGCGACTTTGATGCTGTCTTCGCCATTTTCCAGTCGCTGGTCATAACTGACCGCTCGTCGCCGGAAGGCTTCATGAACTTTGGCATGAGCCTTTAAGACGGGGTAATTCGCTTGTTCCATCAGGCTTTCTTCGAATGCGTTGTGTGAAATGGAGTAGTCGATCAGCGCTTTGGCGACAGCCCGGATTTTAAGGTCATCCCGTTGCTTGATGGCAGCATCAACTTCTTGTAAATAGTCGAAAATACGTTTGTGCTGAGAATCAATAATATCAATACCGGTTTCAAATTCCGGGCTCCAATGAATTGGCTGCACAGGTTCCTTCCTTACCTTGGGGTTAAAAAACACACGGGTTGAAATGACTAGAATGCGAAATAACTGCCGGTGATCTGTCACGCGCAGCATCCGGCCTGACCGATAACCAACCAGTGACAAACATGAGTGTTGCCCGAGCATCAACTGGTTCTATACCCGCCATAATTTTGGGGAAATAGTACAAACAAGACACAAAACCTCCGTGTTCAGCGAGGCTGCCGAGAAAGTGGCAGTTCGTGATAGGCTTTCGGGTTTGGGTTAATACTAACGAGTGGCTTCAACACTCACCCTAAATATTAGTGAGTTACTGATGTTTAGGGAAGTACTGGTTTGGAATATGGAACTCGTTGAACGGATCAATCTTGTTATAAAGCAAGAGGGGTACACTCGACCGATGCTTGAAAAGGCGACGGGGATCAAGGCAAAGCGCTGGGAAAATATGAGTGGCAAGATCGCAAAGCCCTATGCCGAAGAGCTGGAGGCCTTGGGGAGACTGTGGCCAGAATACGCTTATTGGTTGATTACTGGCTCAGAGATACCGGAAGCCGGACAAATCAGTCCAATGACAAAAAAGTCCATTACCTAAAAGACGCTGGGTTGTCTGCTGTTTGATGCTCATATTATCTTTTGAATGACATTCTTTGTTTGATGAAGGCGGTGGCTTCTGAATGAAGATGATTTGCATTGCTGCCGATCCATCCTGAATTTGACGGCTCGTACTGGTATAGTGCGCGGCTTTCCGATTCCTGGGGGTATTCGATACCATGCCATCTTTATTTCGTGAGTTTGCCGCAACATTCTCGCCCAACATCAAAACGGATGTGTTATCCGGTCTGACGGTTGCTTTGGCATTGGTGCCAGAAGCCGTCGCGTTTGCCTTTGTTGCCGGTGTTCACCCGCTGGTCGGGCTTTATGCTGCCTTTATGGTAGGTCTGATTACCGCCTGTATCGGTGGTCGTCCGGGGATGATTTCCGGTGCGGCCGGGGCGCTGGCGGTGGTGATGGTGGCACTGGTGGCTGATGCGGAGCGCCTGTATGGCGATGGCATGGGACTGCAGTATTTGCTGGCTGCCGTCGTGCTGATGGGGGTAATTCAGGTTGCCGCTGGCGCGCTGCGGCTGGGCAAGTTTATCCGCTTGGTGCCTCACCCTGTGATGCTGGGGTTTGTGAACGGTCTGGCGATCGTGATTTTTCTGGCGCAGCTGCCACAGTTGCAGGTGAGTACCCCGGAAGGCAAATGGGGTTGGCTGACGGGTGAGTGGTTCAGCGGCATGCAGCTTTACGTCATGCTTGGTCTGATTGCCCTGACTATGTTTATTACTATTAATCTGCCCAAGCTGACCAAGGCGGTGCCGTCGGCCTTGGCTGGTATTCTGGTGGCCAGCCTGTTGGCTTTCGGTCTGGATCTGGACACCAAAACGGTCGGCGATCTGGCCAGTATCGCCGGTGGTTTGCCGCCAATTGCGATACCGAATGTGCCGTTTAATATGGAAACCCTGCTGTTTATTCTGCCGTACTCGGGCATTTTTGCCGCGATCGGTTTGATTGAGTCGTTGTTGACGGTGACGGTGATCGACGAAATGACCAATTCTCGCGGCCGGGGTAACAAGGAATGTGTGGCTCAGGGTACGGCCAATATTGTTACCGGTTTTATCGGTGGTATGGGTGGTTGCGCCATGATTGGCCAGTCGATGATTAATGTCAGTTCCGGTGGTCGTGGCCGTTTGTCGGGCATTGCTGCTGCGTTGTTTTTGCTGAGTTTTATCCTGTTTGCCTCACCGTTAATTGAACAGATCCCCATTGCGGCATTGGTGGGTGTGATGTTTATGGTGGTGATTGGTACGTTCGAGTGGGCCAGTTTCCGGATGGTCGGCAAAATCCCGAAACACGATCTGTTTGTGCTGGTATTGGTGTCGGTGATTACGGTGCTGACCGATTTGGCCATTGCGGTGATTATTGGGGTGATTGTGTCGGCGCTGGTGTTTGCCTGGCAGGGTGCCAAGCGCATCCACGTGTTAAGCCAGAAGCAGGAAGATGGCTCCAAGCTCTATAAGCTGTATGGCCCATTGTTTTTTGGTTCGGTGGCATCGTTCAAGGATCTGTTCGACATCAGCAATGATCCAGACAAGGTCCTTATCGATTTTGCCGATAGCCGTGTTATGGATCATTCGGCACTGGAAGCGATTGATACGCTGGCTGAGCGGTATATCGCCGAAGGCAAGGAAATCCATTTGCTGCACCTGAGTCAGGAATGCCGCACGTTGCTGAAACAGGCGGGCAGCTTGTGTGATGTGAATGTGATTGAAGATCCCCACTATAAGGTAGCGGTTGACGAGCTGGCGTAACAACGCCTGTCCTGCTGGATTCTGGGATGACGAACTGCTGGCCAAACGAGGATAAATCATGACTGTATCGCGTCGTACTCTGCTCGGTTGGCTGGCGACTACGGTTCCGGCGACATCCTTGTCGATGGCGGCGCTGTTAACCACTGGTTGCAGTCAGCGTAACGGCACCTTGCTGTTGGGTGGCGGGCGCTTCGTCCAGCCGGATGGCAGCGGTCAACGTCATGTGGTGGCGGTGGTGGATATACAGCGGCAGCAAACGGATCTGATTGATCTGGATTTTTATCCACACGGTATCCATTGGCACCCGGAATCTCCCAATCGGCTGGCGGTGTTTGAGAAAAAAGGCCCACATGCCTGTGAGCTGGATCTGGTGTCTCGGCAGCTTACCCGTGTGATTGAGTCCCAGCCGGGGCGTTATTTTTATGGTCATGGTGTTTATTCTGCCGACAACCAGCTGCTGTTCAGCACTGAAACCCGGCTGGATGGGCTGGATGGTGTGATGGCGGTGCGGGATGCCAACTCGCTGGCGTATCTTGGCGAATTCCCGTCTTTTGGCAAGGAGCCGCACGAGTGCAAGTTGATTGATAGCGGTAAAACGCTGGTGATCACCAATGCGGGTGGGCCTCTTGATGGCGCTGCGCCCTGCGTCAGTTTTGTTGATGTTGCCAGTCAACAGCTGTTGGAGCGGGTGTTGTTAACCCGTGAAGATATTAATACCGGGCATGTGGCCATCGCCGACGATGGCAGTCTGGTGGTGGTATCGGCCCCGCGTACCGGAATGAGTGTTAAGGACAACGGTGGCGTCAGTATTCGTCCGCAGGGTTTGCCAATGTTGTCGATGACGTCGCCACAAGCGATTGTGGATCATATGACGGGGGAAGCCCTGAGTGTGGTGATTGATAACCGTTCCGGGGTTGCGCTGGTGACTCACCCGGATGCCGATATGATTACTTTCTGGTCGATTGCTGAGCAAAAAATGGTGCATTCGTTGGCGCTGGCGCGGCCACGGGGGACGACGCTGACGACGGATGGTCGTTACTTCCTGGTCAGTTATGACCGGGTGCCGAAAATCCTCAGAATTGCGACTGCCGATGTGTTTGCTACCCCAGAGATGGTGGTGGATAGTGCTTATATCTCTGGGTCGCATTTGTTTAACTGGCATGTCTGAGCTTTTTCTCTTCTTCTCTTTTTCTCGGTATTTTCTCCCTCTTTTGTTTTTTTCGTTAATTCTTGTCGCCAGGGAGTAACGGATAATTATTCAGTGCTTGAACCGTTCAGCAGCAAAGAAAGTCGTTGCAGGGCTGCCCGTCGTGGCGCTGTCCAGGCATGGGCAAAACTCAACCGAATGGCGTTGGTGAATTGTCCGGAGGCTGAAAATAGCGGGCCGGGTGTGATGATGACGCCATGAGCCAGGGCCTCGGGATAGAGCGCCAGGGTGTTGATCTGGCGCTTTGGGGAATGCGGTGGGTTGGTCGTGTCGGTTCCCAATTCCAGCCACAAGGCCAGGCCACCGTCCGGTGCGCTGAACTGTGGTGCGCCGGGCCACTGACTGAGTACAGACAGCAATTGATCTCGTTGCTGCCGTAGCTGGTAGCGCTGACGTCGCAAATGACTGGCGTAGCTGCCATCGGCGAGGAAGTCTGCCACGCCCTGTTGCAGATAACGGCTGCTGGCCAGCTGGGTGACCAGTTTCAGTCGCAGAATATCGGCATGCCAGCGGCCACCGCTGATCCAGCCAAGGCGCAGATCCCGTGACAGGGATTTGGAAAATGAGCTGCATAACATCACTCGCCCGCTCAGGTCGCGAGCCTTGAGCGGGTCGGGTACGCGGTTAAACGCGGTGTCGGCGTAAATATCATCTTCAATAATTGCCAGATTGTGCTGTTCGGCCAGATTGAGTAATTGCTGTCGAGCGTTGTCGGGCAGCAATGCTCCGCCGGGTGTGGCGAAAGCGGGGGCAACCACACAAGCACGCACGGGCCAGCGTTGGAGTATGACTTCCAGTGCATCGATATCCATACCGGTGGTGGTTGAAGTCGGGACTTCAACGGCCTGTAACTGCAGCTGCTGCAGTAATTGCAAAACGCCGTAAAAGCCGGGCGCTTCCACCGCCACGACATCGCCTTTTTGGCAACTGGCCATCAGGGCCAGAAACAGTGCGTGCTGACAGCCGGAGGTGATGCACAGTTGCTCGTTAGTCAGGTTGCAGCCACGTCGTTGCAGTTGCTGAGCCAGTTGTTCGCGTAGCATGGGCAGCCCTGCGGGATCGTCGTAATACTGGAAATCATCTCCGCGCTGGCGGCGCAAGGCACGGCCCAGGGCGCGGTTTAATATCACAATGCCGGGTGGCAGGTCGTCGGAGCTGCGCTCTGGCAGCAGATCGAAGGCCGCGCTGCGGCGCATGATGTCGAGAAATAGTTCGCTGACATTGACCGCGCGTGGGGCATCAATCTTGAGCTGGGGCGCTGGCACGCTGGTGGCGGGTCTGGTGTTGCTAAGTCTGGGGTTGGCGGGTCGATGGCTGACGTAGTAGCCGGATTTGGGTCTTGCTTCCAGTAAGCCGCGTGCTTCCAGTCGTTGCAGTGCATGGACAACCGTTGCTTTGGAAAGCTGGTGTTGCTGGCACAGTGTGCGAATGGAGGGCAGGCGTGTTCCCGGTGGCCAGCGTTGCTGTTCAATTCCCTGTAACAGGGTTTGCTCCAGTTGCTGGTAGCGAAAGTCGGGTTTCATCCGGTTCTCCAATCATGCTTTCTATCAGCAATTTCTGTCAGTAGTTTCTGTTAGTCGTTTCTGTCAGTGCTGCCAAGCGGCTCTTCTCATCTGTCCCTATTGTTTATAAGTTTTTTAGGCCTGAATCGCAAAGCGTTCGCGGCGTAATCTGACCTTTGTGATAGCTGGCTGATAATAAAGGTAACCGATGGAAAACATCCCGATCGTGGCGCTCGACTCTGAGCCGTCAACAACAAAGATGGCTCAGGTGAACGGTAAGTTTTATGTCCGCCTTATGGCGGGGCATTATCAGAATCTTCGCCGTTGGCTGAGCTGGCCGCTGATGGCGGCGTTTTTTCTGGTGGTCTGGCTGCCATGGGATGGGCATCCGGCGGTGCTGTTTTCGTCCCAGGAGCGCCGTATTTTTCTGTTTGGACTGAATCTGAGCTGGCACGACTTGCCGTTGTTGTCGGGCATGTTGATTGCGGCAGCGGCACTGCTGTTTTTTACTGCGGTGGCCTGGGGGCGAGTGTGGTGCGGTTTTGCTTGTCCGCAAAGTGTCTGGACCTGGTTGTTTATTCGTATCGAGCATCTGATCGAAGGCGATGCTCGGGTGGTGCGCAAACGGGAGAATCGGGGTTTGTCAGTAACCGACTGGCTTCGGCGCGGTGTTAAACATGGCGTCTGGATGGTTGTGGCGCTGGCGACGGCAGCGACGTTCAGTGGTTACTTTGTGCCTGTGCGCGAGCTGACTGCCGAGCTGGTGTCGCTGGAATTTGGCTCTGGCGTGTGGCTCTGGGTCATTATTATGGCAGCGCTGACTTATGCCAATGCCGGACTGGTACGGGAAAAGATTTGCCTGCATGCCTGCCCGTACTCGCGTTTTCAGAGTGTGATGTTTGATCTGGATACCCGTACCGTCAGTTACGACGCGGCACGCGGCGAGCCACGTATCAGCGCCCGTCGACAAGACAGTAGTGGTGGGGATTGTGTCGATTGCAGTTTGTGCGTACAGGTGTGCCCGACCGGGATTGATATTCGTGATGGCTTGCAGGCAGCCTGTATTGATTGTGGTGCCTGTATTGATGCCTGTGATGGCGTTATGGCACGGCTTGAGCGTCCGCCAGGGCTGATTCGCTTTGCGTCAGAGCGGCAGTTGCAGGGGCAATCGTCACCGTTGTTCCGTGGCCGGTTGCTGGGGTACGGGGCCATTGCCCTGATGGCTGTTGGTGCGGTGATCTGGGTATTTACACAGGCAACGGCGATGGTGGTGGAAGTTCGGCGCGACCGCACCGAACTGTTCAGTATTCGCCCGGACGACACTGTGTGTAACGATTATCGGCTCAAGGTGGAAGGTTTTGTACCCGGAGAAACCCAGGTTCAGGTGATCGTGCGGGAGCTGGTGGCTGTCGGTGCTAATGAAGGTCAGTTTGAGTTGCTGGGGCCAGAGGGTATCGACCTGGCGCAGAGTCAGGCGAGCTGGCAGAACTATCGGGTTTGTGCCCTGAACCCGGCACAGGGGAAAACCCGGCTGCAGTTTGAATTTCGGCTGGGTAAGCATATCAGTACGCGCAACAGCACTTTTCTGGTCGGGCGGCACTAATGGCGCTCACTGGTTTATAGGATCAGCCCTGCAGGGCTGATCTTTCTTGTTTTATTCATCTCCTCTCTTCGTTTTCTTCGTTTTCTTCGTTTTCTTCGTTTTCTTCGTTTTCTTTTCAATGGCTGCTCACCGTGGTCGAGCTTGTGGCGCAGGTTCTGGCTCGGTGAGAGAGCGGGTCTGGAAAATGTGCTGGAAGCTATTTTTCTTTCGATTAAAATGATAGTGGTTTGCATTTGTATTTGATTGATAATTATGGATAATGATCATCATTCCTATTTGGGTGTGGTAAAAAATGCATTTCGCTTGGTTGGCGGTTGGTCTTCTGTCGGTTGCTTCTCTCTCTGCGGTGACGTTGGCGGAGGAGCGTGCGTCTGCGGCGTTGGCTGCAGACGATGTGTTTTATCTCGATGCCCTGGTGGTGACGGCATCGCGTACCCAACGACCCCTGGCCGATACGCCTTTTCGAACCTTGCTGCTGGATGAAGCAACCATCCAGCGTTTGCACAGCCGTGATGTACGTGATGCGTTACGGGTTATTCCAGGCATTCAGCTGCGGGAAATTCACGGTAAAACCGGTGAGGCGGTTCAGGTTCAGGGGTTGGATGGCGAGCGGGTGCTGGTGCTGGTGGATGGCATGCCGGTATCGGCGACAACCGGGTCGACGGTGGATCTGTCGCAACTGTCGTCGCTGGATATCGACCATATTGAAATGATGCCAGGCGCTGCTTCGGCGTTGTATGGCAGCGCCGCGATGGGGGGAGTGATCAATATCATTACCCGGAACGTGGAAGGTATGACACGGCTGCGGCTGGCGATGGATGCCGGTAGTTATGGTGAGGCGCGGGAGCTGTCGGATGAATGGTTGCCACAACGTCATTATCTGGCAGCGGCTGATCTGGCGCTGACGGACACGCGCCAGCTGGGTTTCAGTGCCGACCAGCGTAAAAGCTCGGATTTCGATTTATACGATGGCAGTTGGACCAGTAATGGCTTTGACGGCACCAAAACCACTCTGGCGGCTTCCTGGCGGGAGCGTTGGGGGTCGTCAGAGCCAGGGGTGGCTGGTGGGAATGCCGTACTACGGGTGGAGCAATATCGTGAAGATCTGGTCGGTCGACGGCTGACCACCAGCAATAAGGACGGGATCAAGGAAGAGGATCTTCAACGCTGGCGGCTGGCGGCCAATATCGAGCAGTCACTGTCTGTCGGTCAGGTGTCAGCCAGTATGTTGTATGAGCAGCAACGTGACGACACCGCACAGTTGGCGGTGGATGACGACATTGTTGCCGGTAACCTCTGGCGCTCGGCGGACTACAGCCAATACAAATTGATGGGGCAGTGGCAGGCACCCCGAATGTTGTTGGGTCGTACGGCGTTGCAGCTGGTCACGGGGCTGGAGGGTTTTGGTGAGCAACTGGAGCAACAAAAAAAGGAGATGAAACTGAGTTGTTCCGGGGTGGGCAGCAACTCCACCACGACTGAGCTGGGTAGCGGTTATTGCCTGGTTGATACTAATGAAGTGCCGGAGGAACAGCGTCGCAGTGTTGAGGCGTTTGTGCAGGGGACGCTGGCGCGGTCTATCGACAATGGCGTTGCTGACAAGGGCGCTGCCTCAGGTCTGCAAGAACTGGAATTGTCACCCGGTATCCGCTGGCAGAACGACAGCGGTTTTGGCCCGTATCTATCGCCGACGCTGGGGAGTCGGCAGCAATGGCAGCTCTCGATGTCGGGCACAGACTGGAAACTTCAGACACGTCAATCAATCGGGGTTGGTTATCGCGTCCCGAATCTGAAAAACCGCTATTACATTTTTGATCACAGCATCAATGGCTACAAGGTGTTGGGTAACGAGACGCTGCAGCCCGAACACACTCGCAGTGTCCAGGTGTCGGCGATGATTACCGACGGCAAGCGCCTGCACCTGGAGTTGTCGGCGTTTCACAATCAGATTAAGGATCTGATTGAAGCGGTGTCGACGGGGGAGACCGAGCAGGATGGCACGGTGGTGATTTATCGCTACAGCAATATTGCCAGCGCTATGACACGGGGTGCGGATGTGTCGGCCCAGTGGCAGATATCCGATGCGCTGCAACAGCGGCTGTCGTACTCGTTGCTGGATGCCCGTGATCTGGAAATCGGCGCAGCCCTGGTGAATCGCTCGCGTCATCATATTCAGGGGTTGTGGCTGTGGGATGTCTCTGCGGATCTTGGCCTGACGCTGATCTCGGAGTACGTCGGTGCCTCTTATACCGAAGTTGCCGATTCCTCTGCCGGTACGGCGAACCACATGTCGCCAGGCTATTGGCAATGGGATTTGAAAGGTGACTGGCGTCTCAGTCCGACGCTGCGTTGGTATGCCGGGGTCAATAATCTTGCTGACAGCGTCCGCGATCCCCGTGATTCCTATGACCGACGGCCATCCACCGGGCGTTTTCCATACCTGGGGGTTGAACTGACCTTTTGACCCATCCTGATCCATAACTGGCGCTGTATCCGCTATCCGCTGATGTGAATGACAGCGCCTGTGGTCACCGGCATATGGCCATGCCTGTGGCCATCGGAATGACGATGAAAACAATCCAATAACACCAACGCTATTCAAGGAGTGTGTATGAAACAGCGCTATCAATCTCTTTCGGTACTGGTTGCCGCAATGCTGCTGGCCAGTTGCGGTAGCAGCAGCGACGACAATGATAATGATGCATCGACGGGAGATTCCGACGAGTCCGATGTTAGTTACACCAGTCTGAAAATCAACGCCGCCGATTATGATGCCTGGCAGTACGTCAGCCTGGCGACCGGTGACGTGCTGGATTTGACCGATGTAGAGGCTGCCACCTCGACGGACTGGCAACTGGCTTTCCGCCGTACTGCCATCAAGCTGAATGGCGGTGTTTCCGGCAGTGGTACTGTTCAGGTAGCGCTGGCTGACGCCCAGGAAGAATTTTACGACTCGGAAGGTGATGCTGATGTATCGGTCTTTACCAATGCTGTTGCCGATACCGAGGCTGAAGCGCTGACCGTCAGTTATGACGCAACAGCCTTGAGCTTCAGTACCGATGCCAATGAACCGGCCTGGTCGGACTGGTATGTCTACGATGCCACTACACACCAGATTGCGGCGAATACCTCGGTTGGCTGGCTGTTGCGTCATGCTGATGGCAGCACTTACAGCAAGGTGTTTCTGGATGTGGCTAATTACACGGATATTACGGTTCGCTTTACCTCTCAGGCGGCGGACACGGTGCAGTTTGCCGGGCCTGAACAAACGGTCAGCGCGACTCTGGCAACCGATGCCACGGTGTTGTGTCTGGATCTGGATGCTGTGGCCGAGGTGGACTGCGATGATGCTGGCAGTGATTGGGATCTTCGTTATGAAATTGATACTGCGACTCGGGCGGTCAATATCTGGACTAATGGCGGTGTTTACGGCGCTGGCAGTGGCGCGGTGTTTGGCACGATCGAGGCAACAGAGCTGGCGGCTTATACCAGCGCCACGATGGTTGACAGTTACGATATCTCGGCGCACTACGCTGCCGACAGCAGTTCCAATCCGTTTACTGACAACAGCTGGTATGCCTACAACCTTAACGAAGGCCATTTGTTGTGGCCAAACTTTCGCACCTATCTGATTGACCTCGATAGCACGGATGACAGTGCTGATTATTTTACCCTGCAAGTGGCGGACTACTACAGTCTGGGTGCTTCTGGCAGTCCGGAAATCCGTTTTCAGTTGATGTCGACAGGAGAGTAATCATGACAAATGTAACCGGTATTCAGGCGTTGTCCGGGCAATGGCAAATGCTGTGTCAGCAAGAACCCAAATTACGTATCCGCGATGCGGCGTTACGTTTGGGGGTGAGTGAAGGGGAGTTGCTGACCACTCGTATAGGACAAAATCCATCAGTAGGGCGGGTCGTGCGTCTGGAAGGGGATTTCAAACGCTTGTTACGCGACATTGAGTTGCTTGGCGAAGTCATGGCGCTGACTCGTAATGACGCCATGGTGCACGAGAAGACCGGGCAATATCAGGGGCTGACGGTGAATGGCAATATGGGCCTGGCGTTGGGGGTAATTGACCTGCGGATTTTTTTCAGCCGCTTTGTCCATGGGTTTGCGGTTGAGGATGTGGCAGCGGAAACCACCGCCGGTGTACGCCGCAGCTTGCAGTTCTTTAATGCTCAGGGTGACGCGATCCATAAAATCTACCTGACGGACGCCTCGGATCTGGATCAGTATTTTCAGTTGCTGGAGCGGTTCCAGAGCACCGCTCAAACCCCGGGTATGGTTGTGGAGCCAGCGCCAGCCGCGAACGATGCTGCTCCCTTGCCCGACCTGGATGTCACGGCCTTGCGGCAAGACTGGTCAGCGCTGCAGGATGTCCATCATTTTCAGGCGTTATTGAAAAAATATGGTCTGAGCCGAATCGCGGCCTATGACGTCATCGGTACGGAATACGCGCGGGCATTGGCCCCGGACGCATTTGTCGCCGCCCTGGAGATGGCGCGTGATGTGGGTCTGTCGATCATGTTGTTTGTTGGCAGCGATGGTGTAATCCAGATTCATACCGGCCCGGTGATCAATCTGGTGCGTACTGGTGAATGGTTCAATATTCTGGATGACACGTTTAGTTTGCACGCCAGACTCACCTTGATTGATCAGATCTGGCTGGTACGAAAACCAACAGTGGACGGTATTGTCAGCTCGCTGGAGCTGTACGACCAGGAAGGTAACCAGCTGGCGTTGATGTTCGGTGAACGTAAAAATGGTCAGCAGGAGTTGGCTGGCTGGCGTTTTGTGCTGGATGAGTTGCAGCAGCAGTACGTACTGGAGCAAGAAGGAGTCGCCTGATGGCTAAACTGCGAGTGTTGTCAGGATGTGTCCTGCCGGTGGTGGCTGGGTGGCTGGGTTGTTTGCTGGTCGTGTGTTCTCCCCCGACGTGGGCTGACGACGATAACAAGCATGGTGCGGTTGATACGCCTCGGCGGGTAGTCAGCATTGATGGTTCCATTACCGAAATTATTTATCAGCTCGGTGCCCAGGATCGGCTGGTGGCGGTGGATACCACCAGTCGTTTTCCTAAGGCGGCAACTGAATTGCCCGATGTCGGGTATATGCGCCAGCTTTCGGCAGAAGGGATATTGTCGATGCAGCCTGACCTGGTACTGACAACGCAGGCCGCAGGCCCAGAGGTGGTATTTACCCAGCTACGGCAGGCCGGGGTGCGGATTGTCCGGGTGGATAATAATTATTCATTGCAGGGTGTGCTCGACAAGATTACCTCGGTTGCTGAGGCGCTTGGTAAGGAGGCCGAAGGGCGGGCGCTGGTGCAGCGTATCGACTCCCGTAGTCGTGAGCTGCTACAGCAAATACCGGTTAATGACTCTCCGCAGGAGATCCCGCAGGTGATGTTTCTGTTGGGTGCTGGTGGCCGAGGCATGATGGCTGCGGGCGAGAATACCCAGGCCGATGCGATGCTGAAGCTGGTGGGGGCCGCTAATGCGATGAGTTACAGCGGTTATAAACCGGTCAGTGCTGAAGGTGCCCTGCAAGCCGCACCTGAGGTTGTCTTTGTGGCGCAAGTCGGCGCAGCCGCAGTGCCGACAGCCGTCTTGCAATCCCTGGCGATGACTCCGGCAAGCCAGCATGATCGTATTTTTTCGGTGGACGTCAGTTTGATGCTGGGTTTTGGCCCGCGCTTGCCAGAGGCCATGCAGCAGCTGATGGCGTTGCTTTATCCTCGTTCGGGCCAGTTTGAAATTGCTCGCAAACAGCATGCTGTAGGAATGTGATGATGCCACGCACTCTGGTTTATTCCCGTCGGCTGAGTGATGCCGTATTCAGTTGTCGAGCGTCGTTGTCGGCTTATGGCGCGGGCAGTCAGCGGCTGGTGTTGCTGGGGCTGGGTATGATGCTGGTCGTGGTTTTTCTGTTTGGCCTGACGGTTGGGCCGGTGTCTATTGCCATTACTGACGTCTGGTTCAGCCTTCGACAGGCTCTCAGTATGGCCCCGACCGGGTCTGCCAATGACTGGGTTGTCCGTGAGTTACGTTTGCCTCGGGCCTTGCTGGCGATGATTGTGGGAGCCGGTCTGGCGGTGGCAGGGGTTATCACCCAGGGGGTGTTTCGTAATCCGCTGGCGGATCCTGGGCTGATCGGTGTATCCAGTGGTGCAGCGTTGGCGGCGGTCGCAGTGATTGTGTTGAATCAATCCTTGTTGTCTGGCTGGGTTTCACTGACCGGGCCGCTGGCTTTGCCGCTGGCGGCGTTTATGGGTGGTCTGGGAGTGACGTTGGTGATTTACCGGTTGGGTACCCGTGGCGGCCAAACCCAGGTTGGTATGCTGTTGTTGGCCGGTGTGGCAATCAATGTGCTGGCGGGAGCGGCGACCGGGGTGCTGACCTATGCCGCAAACGATCAGCAACTGCGGGATATGACGTTTTGGTCAATGGGTAGTCTGGCCAGCGGTCGTTGGCAGGATGTGATGGCTCTGGCTGGGCTGATTGGGGTGCCACTGCTGTTGAGCTTGCGTTATCGGCGGCTACTGAATGCCTTGCTGATGGGCGAGCAGGTGGCGATACACCTGGGTTTTGATGTGCAGCGATCAAAACGCTGGTTGTTGGCGTTTGCAGCACTGATGGTGGGGGCCGGGGTGGCTGTCACCGGGATTATCGGTTTTGTTGGTCTGGTCGTTCCCCATTTGCTGCGTATGGTCATGGGGTCTGACCATCGTGGTCTGATTCCGGCGTCGGCGCTGGGTGGAGCATTACTTTTATTGGTGGCGGATACGCTGGCCCGAACCTGGATGGCACCGGCCGACTTGCCTGTTGGTCTGGTGATGGCGTTGCTGGGTGGGCCAATCTTTCTGTTGTTGTTAGTACAGCAGACTGGCGGTCAGCGACGATGATACGGGCTGATTCACTGTCGGTGGTAAAAGGACGCTGCTCGTTGTTGGAATCTGCCTCCATGGTGCTGTGCAGCGGAGAAAAGCTGGCCATTCTGGGTGCCAACGGGGCTGGCAAGTCAACCTTGCTGTCGTGTCTGTGCGGTGAAAACAGCGATTATGGCGGGGAGGTGTGGTTGGGGGCAGACAACCTGGCTGATTTGCTGCCGGGGCAACGGGCGCAGCGTATCGCGGTGATGCCGCAACAGGTTGAACTGGCGTTTCCATTTCGTGTGTGGCAGGTGGTGGCCATGGGGCGTTCGCCCTGGGGGGATGAGCAGCAGACCCTGGATTGGCAGCAGGACGTTATGAAAGCAACGGAAGTACATCATTTGCGGAATCGTCTTTACCCCCAGCTTTCTGGCGGTGAAAAGCAGCGCGTGCAGCTGGCTCGGGTGCTGTTGCAGCTCTGGCACTATCAATATCCATCCGGTGGTCAGCAAGCGTATCTGTTGCTTGACGAATGCACCTCGGCTCTGGATCCTGCGCATCAGCATGCGGTAATGAATCAGGTGGCTGCCATGGTCGGCCCTAATATTGGTGCGCTGGCTGTTATGCACGATGTGGCACTGGCAGCATCCTGGGCCGACAGGGTAATGCTGCTCCGCGATGGCCGGGTAATGGCATCCGGAGATGCCAGTCTGTTGTGTGATGCCGAGGCGTTGGCTGCTTGTTATGACATGTCACTTACGTTGTCGCGACAATATGCCCGTGTTAATCAGCAGTGGCTCGAAGGCCGTTAACGCACTGTGATACGGATTTCCACAGGTGACCCATGGCTGGCCGATACTGACCTGATCGACGGCAAGTGTTTGTGGTGATCAAACGACGGGTATTGTTGCTGGTGGCGACATTCTGGTTGCCGTGACGGCCTTGCAACGGATCATGCAGTTTTGCGGCCGTTGATTTGTTAATATGTGTATTGATACGCACTAATGGATCATTGAATGCCAACCCAGCCAACCCCCCGCGATGCTTCGTTTGTACGCTCCCTGTTTGCTCTTAACCCCAGCTCAAGGCCGTATCGATATGGCCTGTTGGTCGGCATCTGTATGGCCTTTCCGGCATTTGTAGGCACCTTGATGGGGAATTTTCAGCAAGGGCTGATGGCGGTGATGGGGTCGGCCATTATCTTGTATCTGCCGACGTCCGGTATCGCACAGCGAATGCTGACGCTGGCTGCCTGTACGTGTGGTTTCGCGTTTTGCTTTTTCCTTGGTTTGTGGGGCAGTGTCCATCCGTTGGTCTCTGCCGCCGTGCTGGCGGTGACGGCATTTCTGGTCAGTCTTGTTGCCGGGTATTTCAGGATCGCGCCGCCGGGAAATTTCTTTTTTATTATGCTGGCCGCCATCGCGACGGTAGTACCTCACGAACCAGCGGCTATTCCTGAGCGTATTGGTCTGCTGGTGATGGGCAGTATGGCAACCTGTCTGTTTGCGTTTGTTTATTCGTTATTGTTTCCGGCACCGGTGGCGGCAGCGGACTTGCAGCCGCTGAGTCAGAACGGCATCCGTACCCTGGTGTTGCATTCCGCCTTGATGGGCATCTTTGTTGGCGGTGGCTACTGGTTTGCCCATGAAATTGGTATGCACAATCCGTACTGGGTGCCTATTTCCTGTGCGGCGATTATGCAAGGTGCCAATTTGCGTATGGTCTGGCTCCGCAAGATTCACCGGATAGCCGGTACGGCCGTGGGGATGGTGTTAGCCTTTCTGCTGTTCAAGCTGATTGATGGGCCGTGGATGTTGACGGCTGCTATCGTGATTCTCAGTTTTGTGATCGAGATGCTGATCCCCAGGAATTACGGTTATGCCGTTATTTTTATTACGCCACTGACGGTGATTTTTGCCGGAGTCGCCAGTCATGGCCTGGAAATGAACGAGCTGGTTTTTACCCGCTTGCTGGATATTTCTCTGGGTAGCGTGATTGGTGCGCTGGGTGGTGTGTTTGCACATTGGCTGGTGCCGCGTATGACAACGGTACTGAAGCAACGATCAGCCCGGCACTGATTGATGGTGTGTCAGTTTGTTTTGTGGCGGTGGCGGGGCCTTTATTTATACCGTTATCTTTTATTTGTTTGATGAATGGCAAGTATGTCCTTCATACCGGTTATCAGAGTGTGGGCCAGGCGGCTATACTCGCCGACTGTATAAACATAAGCGGGCAAAATAGTCCGCCAGCTCCTGAGTTGCTCCGGCTACCCCTTGGGTGTTTTTCCCGGAGTTTACTATGACCATAGAGGCCCAAAGATGACTGGATACGTGCAGAAGGGTGGCATTCAGATTGCCCAAGCCCTGTATGACTTCGTAAATGAAAAGGCAATTCCTGGTAGCGGCGTTAACGTCGATACTTTCTGGGCCGGATTTGATGCGGTGGTTAACGATCTGGCACCAAAAAACCGTGAGTTGCTGGTCAAGCGTGACGATCTGCAAGCCAAAATCGACCTGTACCATACCGAACGCAAGGGTCAGCCACACAACCCGGAAGAATACAAAGCATTCCTGCAAGCTATTGGCTACCTGTTACCCCAGGCAGAGCAGTTTGAAGCAGAAACCCGCAACGTCGAGCCGGAAATCGGTCAGATGGCTGGCCCGCAGCTGGTGGTTCCTGTCATGAACGCCCGCTTTGCGCTGAATGCTGCCAACTCCCGTTGGGGATCTCTGTACGATGGTCTGTACGGCACCAATGTGATTGCTGAAGAAGGTGGCGCAGAAAAGGGCACAGGCTACAACGAAGTCCGTGGCAACAAGGTGATTGCTTATGCCCGCGATTTCCTGAATCAGGCTATCCCGCTGACGACGGGTTCCCATGCAGGCACTACGGCTTACGTCATCGTTGATGGCCAGTTGGAAGTGACTCTGGCCGATGGCTCGACCACTGGCCTTGCCAACGCAGCGCAGTTGAAAGGTTGCCTCGGTGATACTGCAGCACCTGACGCGATTCTTTTTGAAAACAATGGCTTGCACTTTGAACTTCAGATTGATTCCAGCAGTATGGTTGGTGCCACTGATGCAGCAGGTGTCAAAGACATTCTGATGGAATCGGCTCTGACCACCATCATGGATTGTGAAGACTCGGTTGCCGCCGTGGATGCCGAAGACAAGGTGATTACCTATGGCAACTGGCTGGGCCTGATGCAAGGTAACCTGGAAGAGCAGGTGACCAAGGGCGGTAAAACCTTCACGCGTCGTATGAATCCGGATCGTGAATATGCCGCTATCAACGGTGACACCGTGAAGCTGAAAGGCCGCTCGATGCTGTTTATCCGTAACGTCGGTCATTTGATGACCAACCCGGCGATGCTCGACAAAGACGGCAACGAAGTACCAGAAGGCATCATGGATGCCATGGTAACGACCTTGTGCGCCATGCATGACCTGAACGGCAATGCGCCATTTCAGAACAGCACCACGGGTTCGGTAAACATCGTAAAACCGAAAATGCACGGTCCGGAAGAAGTGGCGTTTGCCAACGAACTGTTTGGCCGGGTGGAAGATGTTCTGGGTCTGCCGCGCTTTACCGTGAAAATGGGCATCATGGACGAAGAACGTCGCACCACCGTTAACCTGGCAGAGTGTATCCGTTCCGCCAAAGACCGGGTGGTCTTCATCAATACCGGCTTCCTGGATCGTACCGGTGATGAAATCCATACCTCCATGTTGGCGGGTGCATTCGTACCAAAAACCACTATGAAGCAGCAGTTGTGGATCAACAGCTATGAAAACTGGAACGTCGATACCGGTCTGAAGTACGGTCTGCAAGGTCGCGCCCAGATTGGTAAAGGCATGTGGGCGATCCCGGATGAAATGGGTCAGATGATGGAACAGAAAATTGGCCATCCAAAAGCCGGTGCCAATACCGCCTGGGTTCCTTCACCGACGGCTGCCACTCTGCACGCGCTGCACTACCACCAGGTTGATGTCTTCGCGGTACAGGAAGAGCTGAAACAACGTGCCTTCGCATCAGTCGACGACATTCTGACCATCCCGCTGATGAGCGAAGAACAGCAAGCAGCGCTGACGGAAGAGCAGATTCAGCGTGAGATCGACAACAACTGCCAGGGTATTCTGGGTTACGTTGTGCGCTGGGTTAACCAGGGTGTTGGTTGCTCCAAGGTGCCGGATATCAACAACGTCGGCCTGATGGAAGACCGCGCCACTCTGCGTATTTCTTCCCAGCACGTGGCGAACTGGCTGCACCACGGTATCTGTACCAAAGAACAGGTTGAAGACAGCCTCAAGCGGATGGCTGCAATCGTGGATGGGCAGAACGCTGGTGATGCTGAATACACGCCAATGACACCGGCACTGGATGGTATTGCCTTCCAGGCTGCGTCTGACCTGATCTTCAAGGGCAAGGAGCAGCCGAGTGGTTACACCGAACCCTTGCTGCACGCCTACCGTCTGAAGTACAAGGCCGCACAGTAAGTAAAACCGAGTAAGTAAAACCGCCGTAAAACACCAATCGCAGGCTTTGTCTGAGTGTGGTGTGATAAAAAACGGGAAGGTGTCGCCACCTTCCCGTTTTTTATTGGCCTTCCGGCGGTTTTGCCTTTACGCCTCCGTATTTACTTCAGGTCGTAACGGTCGGCATTCATCACCTTGACCCAGGCTTTGACGAAGTCTTTAACAAACTTCTGTTGGTTGTCGTCCTGGGCGTACACTTCGGCGTAGGCACGCAGGATGGAGTTGGAGCCAAACACCAGGTCTACGCGGGTTGCTGTCCATTTCACATCACCGGTCTTGCGATCAACAATGTGGTACAGATTTTTGCCAGCCGGTTTCCAGTTGTAGGCCATATCGGTCAGGTTGACGAAAAAGTCGTTGCTTAATACACCTTTGCGATCAGTGAATACGCCGTGGCGGGTGCCTGCGTAGTTGGTATCCAGTACCCGCATGCCGCCGATCAGTACCGTCATTTCCGGTGCCGTAAGGCCCATTAACTGGCTACGGTCGAGCAGCAGTTCTTCGACGCTGACGGTGTAGTCTTTTTTCACCCAGTTACGGAAACCATCGTGGATGGGCTCCAGCACGTCGAACGATGCGGCATCGGTCATGTCGTCGGTGGCATCACCACGACCCGGTGCGAACGGTACGCTGATGTCGACACCAGCATCTTGCGCCGCTTTTTCAACTGCTGCACTACCCGCCAGAACAATCAGGTCGGCAAGGCTGACCGGCTTGCCAAATCCAGCCTGAATACCTTCCAGGACGCTGAGTACTTTCTGCAGGCGATCCGGTTCGTTACCTTCCCAGTCTTTTTGCGGCGCAAGACGGATACGGGCACCGTTGGCACCGCCACGGTAGTCGGAACCGCGGTAGGTGCGGGCGCTGTCCCATGCGGTAGCGACCAGTTCCGCGACACTCAGGCCGCTGGCCAGAATGGTGGTTTTAAGCGCGGTGATGTCGGCATCAGACAGGGTGTAGTCGACTGCCGGGATCGGGTCTTGCCAGATCAGATCTTCCACCGGTACGTCCGGGCCAATGTAACGGCTTTTCGGGCCAAGGTCGCGGTGGGTCAGTTTGAACCAGGCGCGAGCGAAGCAAGCAGAGAAGTATTCCGGGTCTTGCATGAACTTCTGGCAGATGCCGTTGTAGATCGGGTCGACCTTCATGGCCATGTCGGCATCGGTCATGATCGGTTTGAGACGGATGGATGAATCTTCCACGTCAACCGGCATGTCTTCTTCGTTGATGTCGACCGGTTCCCACTGCCAGGCACCAGCCGGGCTCTTTTTTAATTCCCAGTCGTGACCAAACAGCATTTCGAACCAGCCCATGTCCCACTGGGTCGGGTTGGCGGTCCAGGCACCTTCAATACCGCTGACGACGGTGTCACGACCAATGCTGCGGCCCTTGGTGTTCATCCAGCCAATGCCCTGGTATTCGACGTCGGCAGTTTCGGGATCCGGGCTGAGGTCTTCGGCGCGACCGTTGCCGTGGCATTTGCCGATGGTGTGACCACCGGCGGTAAGGGCCGCCGTTTCTTCGTCATCCATGGCCATGCGGGCGAAGGTTTCGCGCACCTGGGCAGCGGTTTTTAATGGGTCTGGCTGACCATTGACACCTTCCGGGTTGACGTAAATCAGGCCCATTTGCACTGCGGCCAACGGGTTTTCCATAGTGTCCGGCTTGTCGACGTCGCCATAACGACCGTCGCTTGGCGCCAGCCATTCTTTTTCTGCCCCCCAATAGGTGTCTTTTTCGGGATGCCAAATATCCTTGCGGCCAAAAGCGAAGCCGTAGATTTTTAAGCCGGCCACTTCATAAGCTATGGTGCCTGACAGGAGTATCAGGTCAGCCCAGGAAATCTTGTTGCCGTACTTCTTTTTGATCGGCCACAGCAAGCGACGACCCTTGTCGGTGTTGACGTTGTCTGGCCAGGAGTTTAATGGCGCAAAACGCTGGTTACCGGCACCACCACCACCACGGCCGTCCGACAGACGGTAGGAACCCGCCGAGTGCCAGGCAACGCGGGCAAACATGCCGACATAGCTGCCCCAGTCAGCTGGCCACCAGGCCTGGCTTTCAGTCATCAGTGTACGCAGGTCGCTCTTCAATGCTTCTACATCCAATTGCTTGAGTTCTTCGGCGTAGTCGAAGTCCTCACCCAACGGGTTGGTCTTGCTGTCGTGCTGGTGAAGAATGTCGAGGTTGAGTGCATTAGGCCACCAATCGCTGTTGGTTTGACCGCTGGATGTCATTGCGCCATGCATGACCGGGCATTTGCCCGCAGAAGATTGCTTGTTATCCATAATGAGACTCCGATTCTGCTAATGGGATGGTCGGGACAATGGTAACCACCCAGGATGAAATAAATCTGGCAGCTACGGTATTTGGTATGCTGCTGGCTGGAAAGGTTCGCCTCCGGGGTATTTTTCTGGCAGTGGCTGCTGTCCAATCCATGTGTTCACTATAGACACGTTTGTTATAATTTCATTCAATTAAGTTAAATGAATCTCATAGTAAATATTGATGAATATTGGTCTTGCTGGCGTGCTGTTCGGGTCGCTGTGTAGTATGTCAGTACAACTGTTGGGACGGAGTAGAAATGAGAATTCTGATCGTAGGTGCAGGCGCAATCGGCGGGTTATTTGGTGGTCTGTTGCAGCGCCAGGGCGTAGCCGTGACCTATCTGGTGCGTGAGCACCGCTTGGCTGAGCTGGCGGCTGGCGGTTTGACAGTACAGCTGCCAGATAACGCCTTCAGTTTTCAGCCGTGCTGCTGCACTGCGATCCAGCTGGCGGCCACAAAGCCGGTGTTCGATCTGATTGTGCTCACCAACAAGGCGTATGCCCTGGCCAGTGTGATTGAGAATATTCGGCCAGTGGTATTGGAACAGACGCTGATATTGCCCTTGCTGAACGGTATTCGACAGCTCGATGTGCTGGATGCCGAGTTCGGCGCGGCGCGGGTTTTGGGCGGTATCGCCAAAACCGTGGCAACGCTGGCCGATGCCAATACGGTGGCGGTCAACAGTCCGGGCAGTAATCTGACCATAGGAGCAAGATCGGCTGAACAGAACGCTGTCGCCGGGGCAATCAATGCACTGTTTGCCGACGCCGGTGTTTTGCTTGGTGATGGCTCCAATATCGGCTTGGCCATGTGGGAGAAGTTCTGTTTGATGGCAGCGCTGGGCGCCCTGAATTGTATGTTGCAGGGATCCGTAGGGGATTATATGAAGAGTGAGGCGGGGGGTGAGATTGCGCTGGCAACCATCCGTGAATGTACAGACACCGCTGCCGCCAGTGGCTATCCGTTATCCGACAAGGTCATTAGTGGTATTCAGCGGACGCTGACTAATCCGAACTCATCTTTTAATGCCTCGATGTATCGGGATATGAAACAGGGGTTGCCGGTAGAAGGTGAACACCTGGTGGGTGATATGTTACGACGGGCGGAGGCGGCGGGTATGGCAGCACCCAATCTGAAGGTCGCCCATGCGGTATTGCAAACCTACAGTGCCAGGCTTGGGTAGTGTCCAGTAGTAAGGCTGGCTCGTATGGTTGCCTGCTGCAGACATCGCGATAAAACTGTCTGTTTTTGTCTATCAGATCTGTTGCCGCCGCCCGGTCTTTGTTCCAATGGCAGCTTCCTTTCGGCGGTGGCTTTTTATGTCTGTGCCTGTGTCTGTCCCTGTACGTTGTTGTTCTTGTTTTGTTGCTGCCGCTTTGTTATTGGCTGTTACGGTAAAAACCGCCGTCGCTGATGTGGTGTATTCCTCGGTTACGCTGGTGTCCAGCTCCGAACCTGTACCGGTATTGGATATGGTCAGTGGTTGGGATGGGCCATTTGAAGCCGGGGAGTATGCCTATGCCGATGCCCGTGTCACGCTGGGTGCTTCAATGCACTTGGCTGACGGGAACGGCTTGCAGCGCAGTTTTGTTGAGTGGGAACGGCGCTGGCATTACGACTTGTCATTTTCCAGGGGCATGTCCCGTTATTATTATTCACTTGAACAGGGCAGTGAGCTGGATGCAAATGAGGCACTGGCACTTGATGCCCGGATGCTGGTCGCCAGTGGCGTACGAACCGGTGCGGAGTGGCAGCTGGACAGCGCTGCCCTGGGTATCGTCGGGCGCTGGTCCGTGACTCCGGCATTGGCGTTGTATCGGGTGTCGGAGTGGCAGTTTGGTTCGCTGGCGGGGGTCGCCGAAGGTGGTGCAACCGAAACGGCTTCGGCAACGCTGGATTACCATTTCAGTGAAGACAAGATTCTCGCCTATGAGATTGATCCGTCCCATGGCTGGGGGCTGAGCCTGGATCTGGCCAGTGAATGGTCTGATGGCGAACGCTGGCGGCTATCGTTACAGTTGCAGGATATTCTGAACCGTTGGCAATTGGCAGATTCCGGTTATACCCGCGCTTGTATCAATTTTAATTCGCCATCGTTGCCGGTGTGCAGCAGTTCAGCAACGGCATCGGGCAAGTCGGGAGAGGAGGCGTTTGTTGCCCGGCTGCGGCCGACGACTCGTATCGCTGTTAATTATCTGCCCTGGCAGGCTCGTGTTCTGGTCTATCATCACGGCGATTACGACCGCCTGGGTATTGAAAAGCATTGGCAGCCGGTCAGCGGTATCGAGCTGGGTGCGGCGGTTTACAGCACCGCCCAGCTGGGGCTGTCGTTCAGTCATCGCTGGCTGCAGCTTGCCATCGCCAGTGACGACATCCGCTCCGGCTTTGCCCGCGATCTGGATGTGTCTGCCGGGCTGCGCTTCAGCTGGTAGCGCTCAGAGGGTAAGCTGCATCGGGATATTTTTCAGGTTTCCGGCTTGCACAGGCTGATCAGCCGCCATCCTGATTCGGGGCAGAGTTCCTGATCGGCCACTTTCATGCGGACTTTGCCTTCCGGGGTGATGGCCAGCAGCCAATACGACCGGTCGGCATTTTGTGCTTTAAAGGCGGCAAAATCGAAGGTGTCCGTCAGTCGGGTGGTTTTTAATTCAGCCCCTTGGGATAGCAGGCTGGCGAACTTGCCGTAACTCAACTCGGCATCAAATAACGGCAATCCGCGTTGTTCTGCAGCGCTGTGATGTTTGGTTTTATGGCGTTGATTATTGGTTCCCGATTCCTTTTGTGCCAATACCTTGCTATGCAGGGCAAAGACGCGCTCAAAGCCGAATTCATCACGGAAGTGCATGCAGGCGACGGTGTTGAGGTGGTTATCGGGTGACAGCGCCATCAGCTTGCCAAGTCCGGCCAAATCAAGTCGGTCACTGGCGTAGTCCGACATCGGGCTACCATAAAAGACCGGCAAACCTGCCATGCGGGCACGCTGGATATTGTCGTAGCTGGAGTCGGCCAGCAGTACCCGGATATTCTGTTTGGTCAGCTCGCTGGCGATGGCACGGGCAATCGGGTTCGCTCCCAGCAACAGAATGCCGTTGGCAGGTGGTTCTACCACGCCGAGCCAGCGAGCAACGGGTCGCGCCGTTGCGCTCTGAAAAACCACAGTGCCAAAAATCACACAAAATGTCAGCGGCACCAGCACCGCTGCGCCGTCAACACCCTGATGCTGCAATTTGATCGCAAACAGGGCGGAGACCGCTGCTGCAACAATTCCTCGTGGCGCGATCCAGGCCAGCAGTGCCTTGTCTTTCCAGTTCAGGTCGCTACCGATGGCGGATAACCAAATAGTGAGCGGCCTGGCGATAAACTGCATCACCGCCAGCAAGATCAGCGGTGCCCATCCAAGCTGGCTGACTGCTGTCATGTCCAGTCGTGCCGCCAGCAAGATAAACAGACCGCTGATCAGTAGCAGGGTAAGGTTTTCCTTGAAATGCAGGATTTCTGCCAGCCGCAAGTGCTTCTGATTGGCGAGCCACATCCCCATCAGGGTGACCGCCAATAGCCCGGATTCGTGGGCCAGATGGTTGGCAACGGTGAAGGCCAGCAAGACAGCGGCCAGTACGGCCAGATTTTGCAGATATTCCGGCAGCCAACGGCGTGCCAGGGCAACGCCAGTCAGCCAGCCACATGCCAGTCCTAGCACGGTGCCTGAAAGCAGTACCTCAACAAAAGCAAGCAGGCCACTGCCGACCCCGGCTGCCTGGTTCTGGGCGGCGATAAATTCATACACCACCACCACCAGTAACGCGCCGATGGGATCAATCAGTATGCCTTCCCAGCGCAAGATGTTACCCAGTTCGGCACGGGGTCTGACGGTTCGAAGCATCGGCATGATAACGGTCGGGCCGGTCACAACGGTGAGAGCACCAAATAACACGCTGATCGACCATTCAAGCGCAAACAGCCAGTGGGTAGCACAGGTAACGATTACCCAGGTCACCAATGCACCGAGGGTAATTAAACGTCTGACTACCGTACGCTGAGAACGTATTTCGGCAAGGTCGAGCGTCAGGCTGCCTTCAAACAGAATGATGGCGACACAGACAGAAACCAGTGGAAACAGCAGGTCGCCAAACATCATGTCTGGATCCAGCACACCGCTGACGGGGCCAGCAAGCAAACCGGCCAGTAGCAAAAACAGGATAGCGGGCAGGTTGCTGCGCCAGGCCAGCCATTGGCAAACCAGTGCGACAAATGCGATCAGGGCCAGCATCAGGCTGGTTTCCATGGGTGACTCCTTGGGCGACAGGTCGGGCTATATCAGCACTGTTGTTAACGATGATAGCAGCGGTTGATCCGCATAGTGCCTGCAGGAGGGTCGAGTCGCCAGCGTTGTTGTGCCAACAACCTCAAGTTATACCGTTATCTTTTTTAGTTTGAAGGAGTACCACACTTCTGCTTCAATTATCCGGCCGTTATCAAAAACCAACGCCGGTTCGAGCCAATCAGCCTCCAATTATAAAACACGGAATAACAGCAGCAGCCTCTAATCCTCCCTGATCAGGGTTTCTGGCAAACGATTGTCAGGGTTTTGTTCAGACATGAGTGTGATGTCTGAATCAACCTGATCGTCAGCGTCTGCATTGTCTGCCTGAGTCGATACATTCAAGTACGCAGCAGAAATAAACAAAAAGGAGTTGATGGCAATTTTGAACTTGGGATTCATGGGATTCTCATGATTGCAGGTTGGATGGATGAGCAGGTTTGCGGCGTTCTGTTGAGCGTTTGTTACGGAGCACCAGAGTGACAAGCAGCGTCAGCACAAACAGTGAAGCTAATGTTTTGAAAACGATGGACGTCAGCCATGGAGCTACTCCCGTACTGATCAGTACGATGAGTGTAACAATAGCCAGAACAACAAGGGCCAGAATAATAATGGACCAGGTCAGCATATGGGTTCTCCTTTGTAGCGCACGGGCACATCCAAATACGACGGTGCGTACATTTCCAAAAGTACCCGTACTGTTACTGAGTGTCAGATCTGGAAAAAGTTTGGTGTGTGTTTGAAATTCAACTGTTCCATTATCGTTATCTTTTTAAAAAATAGCCAATTGATTAGTATTATTGGTGGGATTATTAGTACCTATGACCAAAATCCTGTGTTTGTACGCTTGCAGGGTCGATTCCGGTATCATGCGCGCTTTTGTTGCTCTTCGGGCGTTGCATGTACCTTGACCATTTCAGTCTTGACCGTTTCCCGTTCACCATTGCGCCAGATCCGGCATTTTTGTTTCCGTCGGAGGGGCATCAGGAGGCGTTGGCACATCTGCATTACGCCTTGACCGGGCATGGTGGTCTGGTCTGCCTGACCGGCGAAGTTGGCACCGGAAAAACGACCCTCTGTCGCGTCTTTCTGGAACAAACACCAGCGGATATCAAAACGGCGTATCTGTTTAATCCGCAGCTTTCCCAGCGCGAATTGCTGCAGGCGCTGTGTGATGAGCTGGGCATAACCTATGCCTCCGATGCCAGCCAACAAGCACTTTATCAACGACTGAATCGTTCCTTGCTGGACTGGTATGCCGAAGGGAAGCGGGTTATCTGTGTAATCGATGAAGCCCAGGCGATGCCGGTGCCATCGTTGGAGCAGATCCGCTTGTTAACCAATCTGGAAACCAGCGATAACAAACTGCTAACGCTGATACTGGTCGGTCAGCCCGAGCTACGTGAGGTGTTGATGCGGCATGAATTACGCCAGCTGAATCAGCGTATCACCGCGCGTTATCACCTCAAGCATTTGAGCCAAACAGAAACCTATGCCTACTTGCGCCACCGGCTGGCCACGGCAGGGTGCGAGCGGCAAGTGTTTGGAGAAGCCGCCGCAAAAATCATCTGGCAAGGCTGCGGAGGTGTGCCACGGTTGATTAACAGTGTTGCTGACCGTGCCTTGCTGGGGGCGTATGCCCGAGGTGATGCCGACGTGAACGGTACGGTCGCCCGTCAGGCACTGGCAGAAGTGCTGGGTGATGCCGCTAATGAGCCACCAAAAGAACGCCCGGGGGCTGTGTTTTCAGCAAAGATTCTATGGCGGCTATTGGGGGCCGTAATGCTGCTGCTGGTTATTGTCGGCTGGCAATGGGCATCGCCTTCTTCCTGGCGAATGGCCGTTGCCGAATGGATTGCACCAACCCGTCCGGTAACATCATCGCAGCTCGCAATGTCAGCAGCACCTTCTGCTGTGGATCTGGAGCAGGCGATACCATCATCGGATACGATTGCGGCTACGCCAGCGCCTTCTGACCCTGTCGTCGATGAGCGTCAGCTGGCGGCAGAGGATCTGAGTCGGGCCATGGGGCTGGAGGCTGGCAATTGTCGGCAATTATCCGAGGCCGGCTGGCAATGCCTCTGGGTGGCCTGGCCCTATTCCCAGCTCAAACCGTTACGTTATCAGGCAGCCGTCTATCACGAAGGGCGCTGGCAACAGCTGACTGACGTGGACGCGAGTCGGCTGCTGCCGACTCGCGTGATCAAAGCGCTGGTGATCTGGCAAGCGCCGTCCGGTTATCACGGACTGATTCGTCCTGGTGGCGTGTCGGAGGTGGTCTCCTGGGTCAGAACCCAGCTGGGTGTTGAGTGGCATGGTGACTGGCAGAGGATCGGCCCAACAAGCAGTAGTACGCCAGCAGCAGGGCCGGATCCGGCGTTTTACGACCCCTTGTTGGCGCATGCTGTGGCGCAGTTTCAGGTGTCTCAGGGTTTGACCGCTGACCGGATTATTGGCCCGCAAACGCTGTTGTATTTGCAGCGGCGGGCCTATCAGGCGCAGCAGGGGGCGAAGTAATGTCGTACATTCTGGATGCGCTGAAAAAATCCCAGCAGCAACGCTCTGACGGTGCAGGCGATAGTGCGTTAACGCCGCTGTTGACGACGCCAGCCGTGGCGGCTTCGGTGGAGGCGCACTTGCCGCTGAGTCTGGTCGTGATTGTTTTTCTGGCTGTGATCGGCGCGTTTGGGCTGTATTTTTTTAGCGCGGGCACGGGTTCTGATTCTTATCCCGATAAGCAAACAACTCCGGTCGCCGCCAAGCCGGTTGAATCAGAGCCAGTGCCTGCTACCGAAGCGGCTGTGGTGGTTGCACCAACAGATGGTCAGTCCACCGTCGCGCTGCAATCAACCCCTCAAGTACAGCCGCAACTGCGTCCGGAAGTGGTGCGTGCTACCGATTTTGTACCTGCTGAAGTAAAACCCGTGGTAACGCTAGCGCCTGAGCCAGAGCCAGAGCCTGAGCCTGAGCCTGTGTCTGTCACCGCGTTGCCAGCACCGGTGGTGTCAGCTTCATCAATGCCGCGCCCGGAAGCGCCAGAGTCACAGGCATCGTCATCGTCATCGTCATCGTCGATTGAACATCGCCATTTGCCGCCGCTGTCGTCGTTACGCAAAGTTCCGGATCTGATCATTACCGGCCATATTTACAGTCAGGACAGCAGCGCCCGCACGGTCTCGATGAATGGCCGAGAGTGGTATGAAGGTGATCTGATTGTGCCAGGTGTATTCTTACAGACCATTACGCCAACCGGTATCGTCCTTGACGTCGATGGTTATCCATTTTCGATTAACCGCAATAGCGGCTGGCAGTCCATTGGGGAGTAGTACGCAGTGTTGAGTCAGGAAAGCAAAGAGCGTATTCAGGCCCTGTATCGCGAGTGCATCAGAAAACTCGATTTGACCCCCCGGTACGGTCAGCGGGTGATGATTGCTGAAATTGCCAAGTCGCTGGGGGCCATAACCACCGACGATAAAGGCGAGCGTAATAACGATTCCGGTATCGTGGTGGTGGAAGCTGGCACCGGTACCGGTAAAACCCTGGCGTACTTGCTGGCCACCTTGCCGGTGGCGATCGAGCAGGAAAAGAAACTGCTGATTTCCACTGCCACCATTGCCTTGCAGGAGCAAATTCTCGACAAGGATTTGCCCAACCTGAAAGAAACCATTTCGTTGCCATTCAACTACGCGCTGGCCAAGGGCCGGGGTCGTTACCTGTGCTTGCTGAAGCTCGACAAGTCACTGCAACAGCTGTCAGGGATTCTGTCCACCGTTGATCTGTTTGAACAAACCCCGGAAGAGCAGGATCGTGAACTCTACGAATTGATGCTGAACCAGTATGCCAGTGGTGGTTGGGATGGTGATCGTGATCGCTGGGATGATGAGGTGGCGGACAATCAGTGGAGTCACCTCACGGCCACGCATCGCGAATGTTCCAATCGACGTTGTCCGCATTTCGATAACTGTGCCTTTTTCAAGGCCCGTTCTGCAATGGAAGATGCCGATATTATTATCGCTAACCACGACCTGGTGTTGTCGGATCTCAGCCTGGGTGGTGGCGTGGTGCTGCCTGCGCCGGAAAAAACCATTTATGTCTTTGATGAAGGCCATCATCTGGCCGACAAGGCACTGAATCACTTTCGACTGGAATTTGGCGTGCGTGCCCAGCGTCAGTGGCTAAAGCAACTGGAGCAGGGCGTCGAGCAGTTTGTTGCTGCTACCGGGTTGCCACCGTCAATCATGCATTCCTTGCAGGCTGCTCCTGAACAGTGTCGTGAGTTAAACAATCATTTTAATTTACTGTGGCCGCTGGCATTCGACCTCTTGGGTGAGCGCGACCGGGTACGATTTGAATTTGGCCGTATAACGGAAAATTTGCGCGACCTGCTGAATAACATCAAGGCACCGCTGCAACCACTCTTGCAGGGTCTGGACAAGCTCAACGACATGTTACAGGCCTCGCTGGACACCAAGGGTGAGGGTGAATTCAGCCTGGATATCGCCGAAAGCTGGCAGGCCCCGATGGGGATGATGCTGGCGCGTGCAGAAGCCTTGTGGGAAGCCGTGACCTGGATGGCTGCCGCCGAGAAGGAAGGGGAGTTGCCGGTTGCTCGCTGGCTGTCAAAAACGCCCTTTGGTGAAGATTGGGATATCAAGCTCAGCGCCTCGCCGATTGCAGTGGCAGACCAGTTGCGTAAAAACCTCTGGTCGCGCTGTCACGGTGCGGTGGTGACGTCTGCGACCCTGACGGCGTTAAACAGTTTTGGCAATCTGACCTGGGAAACCGGTCTGCCGGATTGGGCCGGGTATCATCGGGTTGCCAGTCCGTTTGATTATCCGAACCTGGGTCAGTTGGAAGTGGTACAGCTGGGTTCTGACCCGAAGAGTGATCAGTTTCAGGCTGACATTGAACAATGGATGCGGACACAGCTGGATTTTGGCAAGAGCACACTGGTGTTGTTCAGCTCCCGCGCCCAGCTGGAGGCGACCAGAGATACCTTTATTCGGGACTGGTACGAAAAATTATTGTGCCAGGGGTTTTTACCCAAAAGCGAGATCGTGCGGCGTCATAAGGAAAGGATCGACAAGGGCGAAGGCAGTATTATTTTTGGCCTTGCCAGCTTTGCTGAAGGGATCGATTTACCGGGGAATTACCTGACGCATGTGGTGATTGTGAAAATTCCATTTGCCGTGCCGGATGACCCGATTCAGGCGGCAACCAGTGAGTGGCTGGAAAGTCGCGGTCGTAATCCGTTTATGGATCTGACCCTGCCTGCGGCATCGATTCGGTTGGTGCAGGCTTGCGGTCGGCTCATTCGCAAGGAAACCGACAGTGGCCGGATCAGCATCCTTGATCGGCGGCTGACCTCGACCCGTTACGGCAAGTTGTTGCTGGACTCGCTGCCACCACTGCGACGAATCTGATTGGTGTTGTCAGGTCAAAAATACAGTCCCAAGGGTCAGTCCAGAGGCACGCTGCCAACGTAGATCAGTTTGTCGCGGGTGTTGTATTTCATCACCTGCATATGTTGCGGCTCCGGGGTGTTGCCACTGAGTGCCGCCATGATGCTGGTGTGGGCTACCAGCACCAACAGATTCTTGTGGTTGTATTGCAGATCGTTGGCCCAGCTTTTGAGTTGCATGATTTGCAGCTTGCGGGCCGTCTCGGAGTCGGCTGGCAAGTCGTTCAGTAGCGCCATTTCATGCACATAACCCAGCCCCAGTCGCGTGGCGGTTTCCAGTGCCGGGCACCACTGGCTGGAGTAGGTAAGTGCCTTGCGGATATCGTGGCGCCGCAGTGAGTTGTAAAAATGGCGGGCTACCGTTGCACCATGATCGGTCAGGTTAAAACGCTGATAACACTTGGCAGTGTCCGGGCTGGCAGGGCGTTGATCACCATGCGCTTCTGCGGCCGGAATCAGTAATACGTATCCGGGGTTTTGTCTCAATTCTTTCCATAACGCCTGATCGGCGATGCGCTGTTCATAGTCATCCAGCGGTTTGGCGTCTTTTTTTGCGGATGCACCCTGAGCGATCCCGGCCAGCAGTGTCAGCGCCAGCAGGACAACAACTCGCAATTGATAGGTAAAAAGAAAAAGAAACGGATGTGGGCGGGCATTTCTGGACATGGCGGATTTTTCGTTGCTCGGACAGTGCGCCTACTTTATGCGGATGCGGCGATGACGTCACCCGACTTTTTAGACGCAAGCGAAACGCAGGTGACGTCATCGCCAATCCGGTGTACCTGTCGCATGGCCAATTAAGTGTGGCAAGGCCGGGTTTAATCGATGTGTAATGTCCCCAGCACGGTAACGTTGCCAGCAGCCTCTTTTTCGAGCACGACCAGATCACCGGAACGGGTATGTACCCCGGTTTTGGCGGTGATGTTCGCCTGGTGGGTGATTAGCATGGTGGGCGTGGGAAATGTCTGGCTACTGATCCAGCGGTCGAGCGCTTCTTGTTGTGGGCGGTGACTATCCTGGCCATGAGGGAGTTTGTCGAGTGCGGCCAGTGTGTTGATTGCCCCCAGCATTAACAGTCGTGCGGTGTCTTGCGTGCGGCACCACTGACTGACGAACAGTTGCGCACTGTTGATGCCGTGCTGGCGTAGGGCGTCGCCGATGCGGCTGGCGTGTTTTTCGCCATCGTCGGATAAATTTCTCTGGGTGGTGCAATCGGTCAGGTCAAAGTTGGCCGGGTCACCAAATCCGGGAGCACGGGCAGAGCGCATCATCAGAAAGTGGCCGGGTTGCTGTAATTGTTGCCACAACTGGGCCTCGGTGAGGGCAGGGTCTGCCTGCAGGGTAACGGGCAGGATCATTAATAGCAGGATGCGCTGCAGGTATGAAGACAGGCTGTTGGGTGCAAAGCGGTAGGTCTTGTTCTGAAAAGTCATAACGTCGACTCCTTGCCGGGACAGCGTAAGTGATAAAGCCTGGAACGCTGCCCGCAAGCAAGTCGCGATTGGTCAGCGTCGATAACGTCTGGTCAGGTCGCCGTAGGCATCTACCCGGCGATCGCGAAAGTAGGGCCAGATGCGTCTGAGTTGTTCAGTACGGCCCATGTCGATGCTGGCCATCAGCACTTGTTCGGTGGTGCGGTCTGCCTGGGCCAGGAATTCACCCTGGCCGCCACAAATAAAACTGTTACCCCAAAACAGAATGCCGTCAGTGACGCCGGTCGGGTCTGCTTCGTGGCCAATACGGTTGATGGCAATAACCGGCAGGTTGTTGGCCACGGCATGACCCCGTTGAACGGTGATCCAGGCGTCGGTCTGACGTTCGTTCTCATCCGCCTGTTCTTGGGGTTCCCAACCGATGGCGGTCGGATAGATCAGGATGTCGGCATCTGCCAGCGCCATCAGACGGGCGGCTTCCGGATACCACTGATCCCAGCACACCAGTACCCCCAGTTTACCGATAGACGTTTCAATCGGATGAAAACCTGGCTCATCCGCATCGCCAGGGGTGAAATAATATTTCTCGTAGAAGCCGGGGTCGTCCGGGATGTGCATTTTGCGGTAAAAACCGGCCAGTTCAGCCGAGCCATCGAATACCAGCGCGGTATTGTGGTAAACGCCCTTGGCACGGCGTTCAAAAATGGAACCGACGATCACCAGCTTCAGTTCAGCGGCCAGTGCTCCCAGGCGTTGTGCGGTGGGTCCGTCGATGGCTTCTGCCAGATCAAAGACACCAGCGTCCTGATGCTGGCAAAAATACGGCCCGGCATGCAGCTCTTGCAGGCACACCAGTCGGGCGTGTTGGGCCGCGGCATCCCGAATCAATTGCTCGGTACGATCCAGTGTGGCGGCCTGGCTGCCATGCCAGGCTTGTTGGATAGCAGCGACTTGTAACTGGGTTGAGTCAGACATGGCTGGTCTCCTGATGAATTTGCATGGTTAAGCAGTGCAGGGAACCGTACTGCTCGACGACGGGGCGGCAGTTGATCGGGTGAACCCAGTGGCTGGGGAAGGCCTGCATGATGCGCTCGACAGCGATGGCATCTTCGGCAACCCCGTAGATCGGTAACAATATGGCCTGATTGATGATCAGAAAGTTGGCATAGGTGGCGGGCAGGCGTTCGCCGTCACTGCTCAGAATCGGACTGGGCAGCGGCAGTGGAATCAGCTGATAGGGCTGGCCATTACGCTGGCGCAAGGTGTGTAATTCCTGCTCCATGGCATGCAGGGATGGGTAGTGGTCATCGGACTGGCGAGCCTTGCAGTAAGCAATGCTGGTTGGTGAACAAAAGCGCGCCAGGGTATCAATATGAGCGTCGGTGTCGTCGCCTTGCAGATGGCCGTGCTTGAGCCACAATACCCGGTCAATGCCGAGATCTTCGGCCAGTCGTGCTTCGATCATGCCTTTGGTCAGGGTGGGGTTACGATTCGGGTTCAGCAGGCAGTTTTCGGTGGTCAGCAAGGTGCCACGACCATCGGTTTCGAGGCTGCCACCTTCCAGAATCCAGCTACCAGCATGTAATTGGGTGTCGCCATAGGCACCCAATTGCTGCAGTGTCGCACTGATCTGGTTGTCTTTGTCATGACTGTATTTGCCACCCCAGCCATTAAACAGAAAGTCCACCAGCGTCAGCTGGCCGTTGCGATACACACTGATCGGGCCATGGTCGCGTGCCCAGGTGTCGTTGTTGTCGGCGCGAAAAATGGCTACCTGGGCATGATTCTGGTAGAGATGCCGCAGACGACTGGCATCCTGATCAGAGCCGCAACTGATGATGACTCGCTGATGCTGGCTGATGCAGGAAACCAGGGCGTGAAAGACCGGCTCGATACGAGGTAAAAAGGGTGCCCAGTCACTGGTTCTGGTCGGCCAGGTGAGTTGTACGGCAGTTTGCGGTTCCCATTCGGCGGGCATGCGTTTCTTCAATGACGGGCTCTCTCGATGCTGCTGCCGCTGCTGGCGGCAAACGAATGTGCTGAACTCTGGCCAGGGGGCAGGTTCTCAATGGCGCGATTATCGCAACTTTTGCCGCCGGGTACAGGGCGAGATTCGCCTTTGTCGTCGCTCTCGGGCAAACTTGCGCCTCCCTGAGTGGCTGGAGTGCCATCAGATGTCTTTCGGATTACAGGAACGGGTTAATTATGTCGTTGTCTCCGGGCAGTTTGCCGCTGGGAATTGGTCTGCGTTATCTGTCGGCCAAGCGCCGCAATCACTTTATTTCGTTTATATCAGCATCCTCCATGGTGGGCATGACTCTGGGGGTGGCGGTGCTGATTCTGGTGTTGTCGGTGATGAACGGATTTGATCGGGAGTTGCGCCAGCGCATTCTCGGGATGGTGCCACACGGTGTGTTGTATCAGGCCGGTGGCATTCAGGACTGGCAAGAGCTGGCCGCACGGGTGGATCAGTTTCCCGGTGTAGAAGCCAGTGCGCCGCTGACACGACTGCAAGGCATGATGGGGGCGAACGGTCGTGTCAGGGGAGTGATTGTGACGGGGGTGGCACCCGAAGCGGAAGCACGGGTCTCTATTCTTCCTGAACATATGACAGAAGGTTCGATAACCGATCTGTTACCCGGTGAGTACGGTGTGCTGCTGGGTGATTTGTTGGCACGCAGCCTGAATGTGGTGGTGGGTGACAAGCTGACGCTGATGCTGCCAGAGGCAACCCTCAGCCCGGCGGGTGTTATTCCCCGTGTACGGCGGCTGACGGTGGTGGGTATTTTTTCCGTCGGTGCCGAACTGGATTCCAATCTGGCGGTGATTCATTTGCAGGATGCGGCCAAGTTGGGCCGCCTGAACGGTGAAGCCGAGTCGTTACGCATCAAGTTCACTAATCTGTTTGAGGCACCGACATTGATCTGGCAGCTGGTGAATAAACTCGACGGCTTGTATTCCGGCAGTGACTGGACTCGTACCCAGGGCAATCTGTTTTCTGCCATCCGTATGGAAAAAACCATGATTGGTTTGTTACTGCTGATGATTGTTGCGGTGGCGGCCTTTAATATTATTTCTACCCTGGTGATGGTGGTCACCGACAAACAGGCAGATATTGCCATACTGCGCACTATGGGTGCCAAACCCCGTACGATTATGGCGATTTTTATGGTGCAGGGGTTGTCGATCGGAATCGTCGGGGTGGTGCTGGGTACGGTGTTGGGTGTGATTGCTGCCTTGACGATTTCGGATCTGGTGGCCTGGGCGGAGAAGCTGTTCGGTTTTCAGATTCTCAGTTCCGATGTCTATTTTATTTCCTACCTGCCATCACAATTGTTGTTGAGTGATGTGGCGGTGATCATGTCGGCGTCCTTGTTGTTGAGTTTTCTCGCCACACTTTATCCATCCTGGCGCGCTTCTCGAGTACAGCCTGCGGAGGCTCTGCGTTATGAATAATTCGGTTGCGGTTCTGATTGCCAGGGGATTACGTAAAACCTACACCAGTGGCCCACAGTCGGTCACTGTCTGGAAAGACGTGGATATAGAACTGGCGGCTGGCGAGACGCTGGCGATTGTTGGTTCGTCTGGTTCCGGAAAAACCACCTTGCTGAATGTGCTGGGCGGGCTGGATTCGCTGGATGAAGGACAGGTACTGCTGGCCGGTGAAGATGTTCATGCGCTGGGAGAAGCGGCGCGCACCCGTTTGCGTAACCAGAGTATTGGTTTTGTTTACCAGTTTCACCATTTGCTGCCGGAGTTTTCTGCGCTGGAAAACGTGATGCTGCCACAATTGCTGGCCGGGATTGCGACGCCCTTGGCCGAGCAGCGTGCATTAGAATGCCTGGAACGTCTGGGGATGGCATCGCGGCGTGATCACAAACCGTCCGAATTGTCGGGTGGCGAACGACAGCGTACCGCTATTGCCCGAGCAATCGTCAATCGGCCACGGCTGGTGTTGATGGATGAGCCAACCGGTAATCTCGATCAGCAAACCGCTGCTCAGGTTGAGGCGGTGATGCTGGAGCTGATCGAACAGGTAGATACTGCTTTTGTACTGGTGACTCATGATGAATCACTGGCGCGGCGCATGAATCGCTGTTTGCGGCTCAAAGGGCAAACACTGGTGCCTGTCGAGGTGGATGCCGTGGTGGCGTCGGCCTGACACCACTACCAACTCTCTCCTTGTTCGCTCTTTGCCGGTTCAGGGCTTGTTGTCGATTTCTTCGTTGGTGTCGGTAACACTGTTGTGTGTGTTGCTGGCGGGAGGGGTGGCAGTGTCGTGATGACCTGTCACCGCTTCCTTGACGGCTTTCGGGACTCGGGCCGCGCGTTTTTTCCAGTTGTCCCAGACGTGCTTGCGCCAGCTCCAATCGACAATAAAATAGCCGATAACTCCCAGTACAATACCGGTCGTGAGTGAACCGACCACCAATGGCTCCCAGACCTGGGCGAGTTCGGTCAGTACCCAGTTTAACGACAATTCGATATGAAATTCTCGCGTCGGGGTGCTGAGCATCCAGGTTCCGAGCAAGTAGGTGGCGTAAAACAGCGGTGGAATGGTCACCGGGTTACTGATCCAGACCAAGCCAACCGAGATCGGGACGTTGGCGTTGGCGTAAAATGCGATCAGTGCGGCTATACCCATTTGAAATGGCAACGGCAGGAATGCCGCAAATAGCCCAACCAAAAACGCTCTGGCGACGGAGCGACGATTCAGGTGCCACAGGTTGGTCTTGGCAAATAACGGTGACAGGAACTGCAGGGACTTGTTGGCCTGAACCTGTTCCGGTGTCGGGAAAATACGCTTGAAAAATTTCTTTGGCATGAGAGCCGCCGTTGCTTGAATGCGCGGCGATTATGCCGATTCTGCCAGGGAGTGGCAATGCAACATCTGTGTGTGGCAGCGGGCGCGGGCGTGATACTGGGAGTTCTGGTTCCTGGGAGCGGGTGTTTTTTACTGGCTCTGTGGATCATGCTACTTGTCGGGCGGCAGTTATGCCGTATTTGTCTGGCTCCGTCGGATGTTTCGTTAGCGGGCGCAGCTTGCCGTATTCTCAACAATGTCCGGGTTTTGGCTGTCGTGTCGGCGTTGTTGATCGCCAGCCTATATGGCCAGATCTGGCTGTCCTTCCAATTGCAGCACCGCTTGTCAGCCAGTCTGGATGGTACTGATGTCGAGCTGGTTTTGCGTATTGTTGCTCGCGAGGGCGACAGCTCGCCAGCATCCGGCTCATCAAGCAAGCCAGCACAACCAAATATCTATCAAAAAGTGACCGTTGATGTGGTGCAAGTGTTGTCGGTTGCTGACTTGCCGGAGGGGCAGGCCTTGCCACCCTTGCGGCGTCTGGTGCTTGGTTATTATCAGGGCGAGCCTGAGCTGCGAGTCGGGGAGGCACTTCAGGTGCGTGTCCGGTTACGGGCGATCCGCGCTTTTGCCAATGCCTTGCCGTTTGATTATGAAGCCTGGATGCTGCGTCAAGGCGTGGATGCCCGTGGCTATATTCGCGCTGTTATTCCAGCTGAGGGTGAGCTGAAAGAGCCACATCCTCTGGTCAGCGAGTCTTTGCTGTTGAATCTGCGCCAGCGCTGGTTGACACAATTACAGCAAATCCCCTCTGAAGCCGTTAGACGCTGGGTGTCGGGTCTGGTATTTGGGGTTCAGGATGCCTTTTTGCCCCGCCACTGGCAGTTGGCGCGGGATACCGGAACCCTGCACCTGTTGGTGGTGAGCGGCTTGCATCTGGGGCTGGTTGCCGGTGTATGTGGCGTGTTGGTTGGACTGGTCGTGCGCTTGCTGGCACCGGCGTATGAAATCAACGCCCGTTGGCGTTTGTGGGGAAGCGGGTTGTTGATCGCCGGGATGTGTCTGGTTTATGCGGTATTGGCAGGCGCTGGCATTGCCTTGCAGCGCGCCTGGATCATGTTATTGGTGGTATTGATTGTGCTGGGGCTCAGGCGTCGTCTGGCGCCGGTGGCTGCACTGTCCTATGCCTTTCTGATTGTACTGCTGGTTAACCCGCTGATGTTTACCGCCGCCGGATTTGGCTTTTCCATGATGGCGGTGGCCGCTTTGCTGTTGTTTCTGGGCGGGCGCCGTGTGAGCTGGCGGCAAGGCGTCTGGTTGCCGCAATGGCTGGTGTTTTGTGCGCTGCTGCCACTGATGTTGTGGTGGGGGCAGGCAGTTGGACTGGTACATCTGTTGTGTAATGCCGTTGCCATTCCGCTGCTGGGTCTGACGTTATTGCCGTTGGCTTTTCTGGTGCTGATTTGGCCTGCAGAGTGGGCGATCGAATGGATTGAACAGCTGGATCGTTTCTGGTGGCAGGGGCTGGAGATGGCTCTCGATTGGCCCTTGCCAGTGGTTACAGCGCTGCCTGATACCTTGCTGATCACTTTTATTCTGTTGCTACCGCTGGTGTATCTGGGATTGCGGCCCGGGGTGTCTTTTCTTGTGATGCTGGCGGCTCTGGCTGTGGTGTTTTCCCCCGCAAGCTGGCACGCCCCGGTAGCGCCACAGTTGCGCTTGCTGGATGTCGGCCAAGGCCAGAGTCTGGTTGCCAGTGTTGGCGGGCGGGCGCTGGTGTATGACCTTGGCCCGGCATTCGGGCCCGATTTTAGTGCCACAGAATTTATGCTATTGCCGTCCTTGCGGCGGCTGGGTAATCCTCAGGTAACCGACTTGATTCTCAGTCATAGCGATATTGATCATGCCGGTGGGCTGGAAGTCTGGTTGCAGCAATCGACGCATCATGTCAGTGGCTTTTCCGGTGCCGCCGCCCGGATCTGGCTGGGGCAACCGCCAGAGGCTTATCGGTCATTGATCCGGGATACGGCTGTGCGGTGGCCAACAGCCGCCGTGCGCAGCTGTCATAATGACGATCGATGGCGCAATTTGACCGATGATCACACTGCGGTGTTACCGGTTCGATGGCGGTTTCTGCGGACGTCTGAGCGTCTTCATGAGAATGACAATGATGCCTCCTGTGTGATGCAACTTGAGTGGTTTGGGCATCGAATCCTTGTGCCAGGCGATATTTCCCGCACGGCTGAGCAAACCCTGGTCGATCGTTATGGCGCTGAGTTGCGCTCGGACGTGCTGGTTGCGTCCCATCATGGCAGTGCCAGCAGCTCATCGGAGGTGTTTTTGCAACAGGTGGATCCACAGCAGGTGTGGATTTCGGCAGGATTTAACAATCGCTACCGGCATCCGTCCCCCGTCGTTATTACCCGCCTTGAACACTTGGGAATGGACTGGCTATCCACCATTGATAGTGGCGCAATCTCTATGGATCAGCGCGGGCGCGTGACGGCTGTTCGGGATGCCTGGTTACCCCCTTGGCGGCAACCTTGAGCGTCAGATTAAAAACGGGCCAGTAGTCAGGTGATGATAATGCAACAGCAACATGACCGGGCTGTCAGCGGAGATGTGACCGGGGTTTCAGCCTGTCGGGAAGGCACTGGTGATAGGCTTATACAAGCCGGGGGCTTGTGCTAGAGTAGCGCGCAAATTGACTTATGGAGAGACTGTGCATGTTTGAGATCATCCAGAGCGGTGGTTGGATGATGGTACCAATCATTCTGTGTTCGGTACTGGCATTAGGCATCAGTGTGGAGCGTTTCTGGACGCTGCGTGCAGTACAGATTGCTCCCCCGGACTTGTTGGCCAAGGTCTGGTCGTGGATGAAAAATAAGCAGTTAAATGCTGAACGTATCCGCGAGTTACAGGATTCCTGTCCGCTGGGGCGGGTATTGGCTGCTGGCCTGGTTAACTCCCGTCACGGTCGTCAAATCATGAAAGAAAGCATTGAGGAAGTGGCTTCCCACGAGATTCATGCCATGGAGCGCTATCTGAATGCACTCGGTACGGTTGCCGCTGTTGCCCCCTTGCTGGGGTTGCTGGGTACCGTTATTGGCATGATCAAGGTGTTCTCGGAAATCATGATTCAGGGCACAGGGCAGGCGAGTGTACTGGCTGGCGGTATTTCAGAAGCACTGGTCACGACGGCAGCGGGTCTGGTGATTGCCATTCCGGCCTTGGTTTGCCATCGCATGCTGCAGCGCCGGGTAGATGAAATTGTCGTCTTTATGGAACAGGAAGCCATCAAGCTGGTCGATGTTCTCCATGGTGATCGGGAAGTCGTCGATAACTCAGAGGCCCGGAAGTGAATTTCAAACGCCAGCAGCGAGAGGAGGTGACCGTCAATCTGACGCCTCTGATCGACATTGTTTTTTTGTTGCTGATTTTTTTTATGGTATCGACCACCTTTACTCAGGAAAGCCATCTGAGTATCGACTTGCCGGAAGCTGCCGCCAATGACCAGCGCGTGCCACCGGCATCGATTGAGGTGGTGGTCTCAACGGCAGGGGATTACTCCGTTAATGACCAGCCGCTTGTTAACCAGCAACTGGAGACGTTAAAGAGAGCCATTTTCAAGGTGCTGGATGGTCGCAAGACCGCCCCCCTGATTATCACCGCCGATGCCAATGCGACGCATGCGTCAGTTGTCCGGGCGATGGATGCGGCCGGTCAGCTGGGGCTGATCAATATCAGCATTACCACTCGACAGCCAGCCAATGAGCATTGATACCGATGACGCCCAGGTGGCGAACACGACATTGACGTTCGACGTCCAGACCCTCTATAAACGTCTGTTACGCTATGTCTGGCCCCATAAAGGGGCTTTTTTGATCAGCGTTGTCGGGCTGGCTCTGTACGCATCGGCGCAGCCGGTACTGGCTCATTTGATGGGGCTGGTTGAAGAGACGCTGCGCGAGCCAACGGAGCAGAAAATACTGTTGCTGATCGGCTTGTTGATGGGGACGTTTTTTTATCGTGGCCTTGGCACGTTTCTGGGCAAGTATTTTATCGCCATTGTTGGTCGTAATGTCGTACACGCCTTGCGGGTTGAACTGTTCAATAAAATGACACGGCTGCCAAGTGCTTTTTACGACGGCGAGTCGAGTGGTCGGCTGATCTCACGGGTCACCTTTGATGTTGATCAGGTGTCCGGGGCGTCGACCAGAGCTCTGACCACACTGATCCAGGAAGGTCTGACGGTCATTTTCCTGATGGGCTATCTGATTTATCTGGATTACACCCTGACGCTGGTGTTTCTGGTGCTGGTGCCGTTTATTGTGGCGGTGGTGGGGTTGGCCAGTCGCTTCTTTCGCCGCTACAGTCGCCGGGTGCAGCAGTCGGTAGGGGATGTTACCCAGGTGACCAACGACAGCATCAAGGGTTATCGCGAAGTACGCACCTTTGGCGGTCTGGGATATGAGCGCAAGCGCTTTATGGTGGCCAGTGAATACAATCGCAAGCAGGCGCTCAAGTTTGAATTGACCAACGCCATCAGCGTGCCACTGAGCCAGCAGATTGTATCCATCGGTCTGGGTGTGATGATTTATATCATGTTTCAGCGCGTTGCCGATGGCTCAATGACCAGTGCGGACTTCTTCCAGTTTATTACCGCAGCGTCGCTGATTGCCAAACCGTTACGGGCTCTGACCGATGTCAACGCCATGATTCAGCGCGGTATCGCGGCGGCGGAATCGATCTTCACAGTGCTGGATGCTGATGAAGAGCACGACCAGGGAACTCGGGAAATTGACCGGGCCAAAGGGGACGTGTCACTGGATGACGTGGTCTTGCGCTACGACGGCGCGGTTGAGCCAGCGGTTAACTCCGTAAGCCTTGATGTCACTGCCGGTACTTCGGTCGCCATTGTTGGTAAGTCGGGTAGTGGTAAAACCAGTCTGGTGAACTTGCTGCCCCGATTTTACGATGTCAGCGCCGGGGTCATACGGCTCGACGGCATTGACTTGCGCGAGCTGACGTTGGCCAATCTGCGCCAGCAAATTGCTATTGTCGGCCAGCAGGTGACCCTGTTTGATGGCTCGGTACGTGACAATATCGCCTATGGTACGTTGGGGAAGTATTCCGACGAGCAAGTACTGGCTGCTGCCCATGCAGCCCATGCGGATGAATTTATTGAGCAGTTGCCCGAAGGGTACAATACCCGCTTGGGTGAAAACGGTGTTTTGCTGTCGGGTGGTCAACGCCAACGAATCGCTATAGCCCGAGCCATTCTCAAGGATGCACCGGTGCTGATTCTGGATGAGGCAACGTCGGCTCTGGATACCGGCTCTGAACGTCATATTCAGGCTGCCATGGAAGAAGTCATGAAGGGGCGAACAACCTTTGTGATTGCTCATCGTCTCAGTACGATTGAACGTGTTGACCGGATTCTGGTAATGGATGGCGGACAAGTGGTTGAAGATGGAACCCATCATGAATTACTGGAGCACGGCGGCATCTATTCCCAGCTGTATCTGATGCAGTTTGGATCGGAAAGCTGATATGCCGGTCGCGGGAAAAAAACCAACCAGACTGGCAAGCTGGATCGAACAGCACTGGTACCGTTCGCCAATTTTTAACGCCTGGTTGTTGCCACTGCAATGGCTGTTCTGGCTGCTGGTGATGTCGCGGCGTATTTTTTATGCGCTGTTCCCGCCAGCGGCGGTGGCGGTTCCGGTGATTGTGGTCGGTAATATCAGCGTTGGTGGCACGGGTAAAACGCCACTGATCGTCTGGCTGGCCAATCGCGCCCGCGAGCTGAATATGCGGGTTGGTATTGTCAGTCGTGGTTATGGCGGCTCTGCTGAACATTATCCTCTGGAAGTAACACAAGACACACCTGCTGACGTCTGTGGCGACGAACCTCTCTTGTTGTTTGAACGCTTGGGATGTCCGGTGGTGGTGGATCCGAAACGCCGACGGGCAGTGGAATATCTGGCCGATAAGGTTGATCTGGTGCTGAGTGACGACGGCCTGCAGCATTACGCCATGCCAAGGGTCGCTGAGTTGGTTATTGTCGATGGCAAGCGCGGTTTTGGTAATGGTTGGTTATTGCCTATTGGGCCGTTGCGGGAACCGCAAACCCGACTCGACAGTGTTGATCGGGTGATTGTCAACGGCAAGGATTTTGTACTCCAGCCATTGGCGATGATCAACGCAGTCACTGCCGAACGAGCTGACCTGCTGACACTGGATGCCGGAGAGGTACACGCCGTGGCGGGCATTGGCTCTCCGGAGCGATTTTTTGGCACCTTGCGGCAACTGGGAATGACACCGATTGAGCATCCGTTTGCCGATCACCACCCCTTTACGCCAGAGGACTTGATGTTTGGTGATGACAAGCCCGTGGTAATGACCGAAAAAGACTGGGTGAAATGCCGGTCGTTTGTAAATAAAAATTGCTGGTATCTACCCGTAGATGCGGTGCCCAACCGTGCTACCCGACTGGCGCTGGATACCTTGCTGACAACCTGGGGAGAGAAATACCATGGATAAACAATTACTGGCGATGCTGGTGTGCCCACTGTGCAAGGGCAAATTGAAATACGAGGCCGAGGCACAGGAGCTGCTGTGCACTTTTGACGGGTTGGCTTTTCCAATCAGTGATGGGGTTCCGGTCATGCTCGAAGGTGAGGCTCGTCGTCTGTCGGTCGATGAAAAACTCGACAAGTCGCAATCATCCAATGTCGCCCGCTAGCATGGTAAAGAGAGTCGAACCGTCTTGATCCACCCTGAGGTGATACGTTCAGACGTTGATCTTTCTGCGATGAACACGCTGGCACTGCCTGGCTGTAGTGACTATTTTTCTCGCTTTGAAAGTGCTTCCGAGCTGCTGGATTGTGTTGAATGGGCGTTTGCTCAACAACTGCCAATCCGGATGTTGGGGGGGGGCAGTAATGTCCTGATGCCTCCTCGAGTATCCGGGCTGGTGCTGCAATCCGGTATGACCTCGATAGCGATGCGCTCGGCAACAAAAGAGATGATAAGCGTGGCTGTTGATGCTGGAGTCTGCTGGCATGACTGGGTATTAAAAAGCCTCTCGTTTGGCCATGGTCTTGAAAATCTGGCGCTGATCCCTGGCACTGTTGGTGCAGCACCGGTACAAAACATTGGTGCGTATGGCGTTGAAGTGGCTGAGTTGATTGAGCAGGTAGAAGGCTTTCAGCTCAGTACGCGTCAGTGGCGCATACTGTCGCGCCAGGAATGCCGCTTTGATTATCGGGATTCCATTTTTCGCCATGAGTTGGCGGATGATTTTATTGTGGTTCGGGTGGTGTTTTCACTCAGGCGGCAGTTCGTTGCCAATGTCTCCTATGCGCCGCTGGCACACTGGGCCGCTGAATATTTGTCCGACAAGAATGAACCAATGCTCACTCCTGAAGCCTTGGTCTCGGCCGTCTGTGCCATCCGTCAAACCCGCTTGCCCGATCCTCTGCAACTACCTAATGCCGGGTCATTTTTCAAAAATCCGTTGGTGACTGGCGTGATGGCAGCAGAGTTAAAAGCCTGTCATCCCGATTTGCCGCTGTATCCGGCACGTTTGAAACAGCAGCAAAAGCTCGCCGCTGGCTGGCTGATTGATCAGTGTGGCTGGAAGGGGCGGGGGCTTGGGCCAGTGCGTATGCATCAGCAGCAGGCGCTGGTATTAACCGCCCCAGAACCGGCAACGCTGGCGCAGGTACAGGCTTTGCAACAGGCTGTGGCGGACTCGGTACGGGCGCGTTTTGGTGTTGAACTGGAGCCTGAGCCGCGAATTTTTGGCGATTAGAAAGAGAATTCGCTCAGTACCAGTCCAGATTCTACGGTCCAGCGAATCATCCAGCCATGACTGTCGCTCCAGTCACCCAGAACCCAGCGTTGACGCTGGACACCCTGTTGTTGCCATTGGTGGGTGGCAGGGCGGTGGGTGTGGCCATGAATCATGCTATTGACGTTCGCATTATCCAGCGCCTGGTCTACTTCTGACAACGTAACATCCATGATGTTATTGTCTTTCATCTGGCCGCTTTTCTGGCTTTGGTCGCGGACTTTGCGAGCAAAGGCAATTCGGTCGTCAATGCTTTGGCTGAGGAATTGCTGCTGCCATTGTGGGTTGCGAAACATTTGCCGTACTTGCTGGTATTCCGTATCGCGAGTGCAAAGACTGTCGCCATGGAGTAGCAGGATCTTCGAATCGCCCAATGCGATGGTGGTGTATTCATCAATCAGACTGCCACCAATGCGCTGGCAAAAGTCGGATCCGAGCAGAAAATCACGATTACCATGCATGATAAAAATGTGGCAGCCGCGCTGGCTTAAATCAGCCAGCGCTTGCTCTACCTGACGGGTGAGTCCGGTAGCGATATCATCCCCGATCCAGACCTCAAAAAAATCACCCAGAATGTACAATGCCTCGGCATCGTCCAGTTGCTGGACAAATGCCAGAAAGCCAGCCGTCATCGCTGGCTTTTCAGGGGTCAAGTGCAGATCGGAGATGAAATAAACAGCCATTAGTCGATGATTTCCGCTTTTTCGATAATAACGTCTTCGGCTGGCACGTCCTGGTGGCCCATCTTGGTGGTGGTTTTTACTGCTTTGATACGGTTAATAACATCCATGCCATCAACGACCTTACCAAAGACACAGTAGCCCCAACCTTGCATGTTTTTGCCGGTGTGGTTGAGGAAATCATTGTCCTTGATGTTAATAAAGAACTGGCTGCTGGCAGAATGCGGATCCGAGGTGCGTGCCATTGCCAGTGTGCCGACGGTGTTTTTCAGACCATTGTCGGCTTCGTTTTCAATCGGCGCCTTGCCTTCGGGTTTTTCAGTCATGCTTGGGGCAAAACCACCACCTTGAATCATGAAACCATCGATGACGCGGTGAAAAATCAGGCCATCGTAAAAACCGTCTTTGACGTAGCTTTCAAAGTTCGCTGCAGTTTTTGGGGCTTTTTCGTGGTTCAGCTCAATCTTGATGTCGCCGAAATTGGTTTTAAGCAGGATCATATTCTGTCTTCCGGTTGTTGCATCACCTGTGGTGATACGTATGAATTCGTGTAACACATGCGTGTACGGGCGGGTATAATAGCGCCTTTTTTACGGGCTTACAGCGTTGCAAGCACTTGTCTGGCATGAGCGAATGCCATTCCGGTGACAGTAGCGGGTGTTGGCTTATTATTTTCTGCTTTAAGGTGGTTATGACAGACGCTCCTGCTCGTGGTAACAACTTCGTTGCCAAAATCATTGAAGAAGATCTCGCCAGTGGCAAAGTACAGCGGGTAGTTACCCGTTTTCCGCCGGAGCCTAACGGTTACCTGCATGTGGGTCATGCAAAATCCATCTGTCTGAATTTTGGCGTGGCCGAGCAGTTTGGTGGTGGTTGTAACCTGCGTTTTGATGACACCAACCCGGAAAAGGAAAGCCAGGAATTTATTGATGCCATCAAGTCTGATGTGCAGTGGCTGGGCTTTCAGTGGCAGGGCGATATTCATTACGCCTCGGATTATTTTGACCAGCTGCATGAATGGGCGCTACACCTGATCAAAACTGGTAATGCCTATATCTGTGATCTGAGCCCGGAAGAAGCGCGTCAGTATCGTGGCACCTTGACCGAGGCTGGTAAAAACAGCCCGTATCGCGAGCGCACGGTTGAAGAGAATCTGCAGCGGTTTGAACAAATGCGCCTGGGTGAATTTGATGAGGGCGCCTGTGTTTTACGTGCCAAAATCGATATGGCCTCCGGCAATATGAATCTGCGCGACCCGATTATTTATCGCATCCGCAAGGTGACTCACCATCAAACGGGTGACAAATGGTGTATTTACCCGACCTACGACTTTACTCATGGTCAATCCGATGCCATCGAAGGGGTAACTCATTCCGTCTGTACGCTGGAGTTTGAAGACCATCGCCCTTTGTACGAGTGGTTTATCGAGCATTTGCCGGTGCCGGCGCAGCCAAAACAGTATGAGTTTGGGCGCCTGAATCTGGATTATACCGTTACATCCAAGCGCAAATTAAAAGCGTTGGTTGATAATAGGGTTGTCAACGGCTGGGATGATCCACGTATGCCGACCATTTCCGGCATGCGCCGTCGCGGCTTCACCCCGCGTTCTGTGCGTAATTTCTGCGAGATGATCGGTGTCACCCGTTCCGATGGCATGGTAGATGTTGCCATGCTGGAACACGCCGTGCGTGATGATCTTAACCGCCACGCGCCGCGGGCTATGTGTGTGATCAATCCACTCAAGGTGGTGATTGATAATCTTGAAGAAGATCATCTGGAAATGCTCACTGCGGATTATCATCAAGAGCTGGATCTCGGCAGTCGTGAGATGCCTTTTACTCGCGAACTGTTTATTGATCAGGATGACTTCAAAGAAGAGTACAGCAAAAAATTCAAGAAGAAATTCACACCCGGCAAGCGTATTCGCCTGCGCCATGGTTACGTCATCGAGGCGACTGGCTACGAAAAGAACGATGCCGGTCAGGTCGTACTGGTGTGCGCCAAGCTGATAGCCAACACCTTGGGTGTTGATCCAGAAGATGGCGACAAACCGAAAGGCGTGGTGCACTGGGTATCTGCTACCCGGGGTGTTAAAGCTGAATTACGGCTGTATCAGCGGCTGTTTACCCACGCAACACCGGACAAGGTCGATGGCGACCTGATGCAGTTTGTTAATCCTGAATCCTTGATGGTTGTTCATGGTTGGATAGAGCCAGCACTGGCGGCGGTAACTCCTGAAACCCACTTCCAGTTTGAGCGTGAAGGTTATTATGTGTCCGATCGTCAAGACCATACGACGGCAGCGCCGGTCTTTAACCTGACCATCGGCCTGCGCGAAGATAAAGAACTGAAAAAGGATTAATCCCCGTTATGACACTGTCTATTTACAATACCCTGACCCGTCAGAAAGAGGCATTCAAGCCTCTGGTGCCCGGCAAAGTGGGCATGTATGTCTGCGGCATGACGGTTTATGACTTCTGTCATCTGGGCCACGCCCGTGTGATGGTGGCGTTTGATGTGATCGCGCGATATCTGCGTCATCGCGGTTTTGAGGTGAATTACATTCGTAATATCACTGACATCGACGACAAGATCATCACTCGTGCCAATGAAAACGGCGAGGCGTTTGATGCGCTGACCGAACGTTTTATTACCGAGATGCACAAGGATTCTGAGCTGCTGGGCGTCGAAATGCCTGATGCCGAGCCGCGTGCGACGGCCCATATCGACGATATTATTGCATTGGTTGTAACTCTGATCGAAAAGGGTTTTGCCTATCCAGCCGAAAATGGCGACGTCTACTATTCGGTGCGCAAGTTTGAGGGTTACGGCAAATTATCCGGCAAGGTACTGGATGAATTGGAAGCCGGTGCCCGTGTCGGGGTGGATGAGCACAAGCGGGATCCACTGGATTTTGTACTCTGGAAAGCCGCCAAGCCGGATGAGCCGCACTGGGAATCTCCTTGGGGTATTGGTCGCCCGGGTTGGCACATTGAATGTTCTGCCATGTCCAAATGCTGTCTCGGAGATACCTTTGATATCCACGGCGGCGGTCCGGACTTGAAGTTTCCACATCACGAGAATGAAATTGCCCAGTCTGAGGCAGCCAATGGCAAGCACTTTGTGAATACCTGGATGCATGCCGGGGCGGTGCGTGTTGACGGCGAAAAAATGTCCAAGTCATTAGGCAACTTTTTTACCATTCGGGAAATTCTCGACAAGTATCCCGCTGAAGTGGTGCGTTTTCTGCTGCTGTCGAGCCAGTATCGCAGCGCCATCAACTACAGCGAAGACAGCTTGAAAGAATCCCAGACCCGCTTGGAGCGTTTCTACAACGCCCTGGATGGTATTGGAGTGGGAGCGGTCGCCGATGTAGAAAACGATTTTTCGCTACGGTTTCATGCATCTATGGATGATGACTTTAATACACCGGAAGCCATTGCAGTGCTGTTTGAGTTGGCTCGCGCCATCAATAAGTCTGAAGGTGAAGAACAGGCAGCTTTGGCTGGGCAGTTACGTTATCTGGGGGGGGTTCTGGGTTGTTTGCAGTCTGATCCACAGGCCTTCTTTCAAGCGGGTGCTGGCGATGATGCGGGCTGGATCGAGGAGATGATCCAGAAACGCCTGGACGCCAAAAAAGCCAGGGATTTTGTGACGGCAGATGCGGTGCGCGATGAGCTAGTGGCAAGGGGGGTTGTTTTGAAAGATGGCCCTGAAGGCACTAGCTGGATCAAGCAGTAGCGCTTGTCGTCGCTTCTGGTTGTTTGAAAACAAAGCAGCCCGGCAAATAGCCGGGCTGCTTTGTTTTGTCGCGGAAAAATCAGCTATGAAGGTTTTCGCAGGCAAACAGGGTGTTTTCAAGTAGTTTGGCTCGGGTCATCGGGCCAACCCCACCCGGTACTGGTGTGATATGGGAGGCTCTGGCGGCTGCGCCAGCAAATTCCACATCGCCAATCAGACGGCCTTCCGGGGTGCGATTAATGCCCACATCAATAACAATGGTTCCTGGCTTGATCCATTCGCTATTCACGATGCCGGGCTTGCCGACGGCAACTATCAGCAAGTCGGCCTGACGGACATGCTGCTCCAGGTTTTTGGTGAAGCGGTGGCAGGTGGTGACGGTGCAGCCACGTAATAACAGTTCCAGCCCCATTGGCCGACCAACAATATTGGACGCGCCAACCACAACAGCGTGCATGCCGGTAATATCCTTGCCGGTGGTGTCTAGCAGATCAATGATGCCTGCCGGTGTACAGGGACGAAGCAGGGGGATGCGCTGGGCAAGGCGGCCCATATTAAATGGGTGAAAGCCATCGACATCTTTGGTGGGGTCTATTTGTTCGAGGATTTCATCAGCCCGCAAGCCGGCAGGCAGTGGCAACTGAACCAGAATGCCATCTACGGTGGCGTCCTGGTTCAGTTGTTCGATCAGATCCAGCAATACCTGCTGAGAGGTTGTGGCCGGCAGATCATAGGCCTTGCTGACAATCCCCACCTGCTCACAATCACGACGCTTGTGAGAAACGTACACCTGGGAGGCAGGATCCTCACCTACCAGAATGACGGCCAGCCCCGGCGGGCGTTTTCCCTGCTTCAGGCGCTCGGATACCTGCAGGTGAATATGGTTACGGATAGCTTCCGCCCTGGCTTTGCCGTCAATCAGTTGTGCTGTCATGAAATGAAAAACCTGTTGTATAAGTGCATCTGTGGCGATTTTCTCATGCTGGCGAAGGAAAACAAAGCGGCACGCAAGTGTCGTGCCTGTCATCAGGCTTTTTCTCTGCAAGTAGTGTGAAGTATTTGTTTTATCGAATTATTTTTAAATTTCAGTTGACCTGTAAAGGGGTGATCTATAATATGCGCAGCCACTTGAGGGGGTTGGTCGAAACACTGACTACTTTCAGGTTGTGTGACGGGGTATAGCGCAGTCTGGTAGCGCGCCTGGTTTGGGACCAGGATGTCGGGAGTTCGAATCTCTCTACCCCGACCATTTAATCTAAATGGTTAGATGGACATGCGCCCGTAGCTCAATTGGATAGAGCACCGGCCTTCTAAGCCGGGGGTTGCAGGTTCAAGCCCTGCCGGGTGCGCCATCAAGGCATCCCGAGCATTGATATGGTGGCCGTAGCTCAGTCGGTAGAGTCCAGGATTGTGATTCCTGTTGTCGCGGGTTCGATCCCCGTCGGCCACCCCACTTATCAAGCATATTCAGCAGTATCTACCGACTTGGCCGCCCAGGCTTGGGTGTATCTGTTCGATGGTTACTCCTCTGTTTTAATCTTCAGCTTTTCTCATCATTTTTTGTTCAGGTTTTCTGCGGTCGTTATTGACGGTCATTACTTTATGGCTCGTCTTGACCAGTCCGCCGGGATGCTGTTTTTGCCATGTTCCGTACCCAGTCATTCGTCTTGTTTTTTCGTTTTGTGTTTTGCCTGTGATGGCAATTTGCAGCGGTTTGTTTTCTCTCGTTTATTCGTCCTCTGGCTTGCGCTATACTTCGCGGCTTTCTGAATTGATGACCGGCGTTTGTCCGGTAGTGATCGTAAAAAACACTTTATCTGAGAGGCATCTATGCAAGTGTCCATCGAGACAACCAGTGGTCTTCAGCGTTGTATGACTATTGGCGTTCCTGCTGCGGAAGTAGAACAAAAAGTAACAGCAGAACTGAAGAAACTGGCCAAAGGTCGTCGTATTGATGGTTTTCGCCCAGGCAAGGTTCCTCCTGCAGTGATCAAGCGCATGTTCGGTCAGCAAGCTCGTTACGAAGCCATCTACCAGCAAATGCAGCAGTCTTTTTTCCAGACGGTGCAAGAGCAAGGAGTCAAGCTGGCAGGAATGCCAAGTTTTGAGCCTGTCGTCAATGAAGATGGCAAGGATTTGGAATTCAAGGCCACGTTCGAAGTGTATCCCGAGGTGGTTCTGGGTGACTTCTCAACCATCTCCGTTGAGCAAAAAACCGCTGCCGTCACTGACGAAGACATGGAAAAGATGGTGGATACCCTGCGTCAGCAGAACACCACCTGGTCAGAAACGGATGCGGCCGCTGAAGACGGTGATCGCGTAGTCATCGACTTTGAAGGTTTTGTCGATGGTGAAGCCTTTGATGGCGGCAAGGCCAGTGGCCACACGCTGACATTGGGTTCCGGTTCAATGATTCCTGGTTTTGAAGAGGCAATTGTCGGCTTTGTCGCTGGCGATGAGAAAACTATTGATGTGAACTTCCCTGAGGATTACCACAAGGAAGAGCTGAAAGGTAAGCCTGCACAATTCAAAATTACTGTGCAAAAAGTCGAAAAGGGCGAGCTGCCCGAGATGAATGAAACGTTCTTCAGCTCATTCGGTGTTGAAACTGCAGATGAAGCTGAATTCCGCGTTGAGATTCGCACCAATATGGAACGCGAACTAAAGCGCGCTTTGCGTACTCTGACCAAGCAACAGGTGATTGATGCTCTGGTTGCTGGTAATGAGATTGATGCACCTACGCCTCTGGTTGAGAGGGAAATCGATCGCCTGCGACAGCAGGCTGTCAAGCAGTTTGGCGGCCAAATGGATGCTTCACAGCTGCCTGCAGAGATTTTCAAGGGCCAGGCTGAGCAACGCGTCAAGGTTGGCTTGTTGATGAGTGCTGCGATTGAAGCGGCAGACATGAAGCCTTCCGAAGAAAAAGTGGCAGAGCTGATTGAAGAGATCGCTTCAACGTATCAAGAGCCTGAACAGGTACGTGAGTATTATTCAACTAATGCAGAGCAAAAGGCCCAGGTAGAATCTCTGGCGCTGGAAGATCAGCTGATTGAAAAAGTCCTGGCTGCAGCGACTGTTTCTGTGGTTGAAACCTCATACGAAGACGTGATTCGTTCTGCCAATGCCAACCAAGCAATGTAATAGTTGGTATTTTGGGGACTGACATACTCGTCTCCAATGGCTAAACTCGAAAACAGCCGCTAAATAGCGGCTGTTTTTGTAATAATGGTTCGATACTGGTTTTGTATGGGAGTAATGCTTTATGAATGATCAATTCACTCAGGGATCAGAAGTGATTCAGAATGCCCTGGTTCCTATGGTAGTAGAGCAGTCTGCTCGCGGCGAGCGTTCTTACGACATTTATTCCCGCCTGCTGAAGGAACGGGTGATTTTTTTGGTGGGGCCTGTTGAAGATCACATGGCCAACCTGGTGGTTGCCCAGCTGCTGTTTCTTGAGTCTGAAAATCCGGATAAGGATATTCATCTGTATATCAACTCGCCAGGTGGTTCGGTATCAGCAGGTTTGTCGATTTATGACACCATGCAGTTTATCAAGCCGGACGTCAGCACCATGGTGATTGGGCAGGCATGCAGTATGGGGGCTTTCCTGCTGGCTGCTGGCGCGGCGGGTAAACGCTACAGTGTACCAAACTCACGAGTAATGATTCACCAGCCAAGCGGTGGTGCTCAGGGACAGGCAACGGATATCCAGATTCATGCCCGTAATATTCAGCATACCAAGGAACGCTTGAACCGAATTCTGGCTCATCATACCGGCCAGAGTTACGACACCATTGCTGCCGATACCGAGCGAGACAACTTCATGACAGCGGATCAGGCACTCGAATATGGTCTGATTGATAAGGTTTTGACCCATCGAGGTCAATAAATTTTGCCTGACATGGGGTGGGAGGCTTGAAACCTGGCCAGTGTGCACCTATATATGAATGCTATGTACCAGAATGAGGCAGTCGAATGACCGACGATACTAAAGGCAAGGGCGAAGACGGCGGCAAGCTGCTCTACTGTTCGTTTTGCGGTAAGAGTCAGCATGAAGTGCGCAAGCTGATTGCCGGGCCTTCGGTGTTTATTTGCGATGAGTGTGTTGATCTTTGTAATGACATTATTCGCGAAGAAGTCCAGGAAGCCGATAACAAGGGCAGTTCTGACAAACTACCTACGCCACAGGAAATTCGTCTGACTCTGGATGAATACGTTATCGGTCAGGATAAAGCCAAGGTAGTTCTGGCGGTAGCGGTTTATAACCACTACAAACGCCTGCGCTTTGGCGAGGGCAAGGGAAAAGGCGATGTCGAGCTGTCTAAAAGTAATATCCTGCTGATTGGCCCAACGGGTAGCGGCAAGACTTTACTGGCAGAGACGCTGGCACGTCTGCTGAATGTGCCGTTCACAATTGCTGATGCAACCACGCTGACAGAAGCCGGTTACGTTGGTGAAGATGTGGAAAATATCATTCAGAAACTGTTGCAGAAGTGTGATTACGACGTTGAGCGTGCTCAGCGCGGAATTGTCTATATTGATGAAATTGACAAAATTTCACGCAAGTCTGACAACCCGTCAATTACTCGTGATGTTTCGGGCGAAGGGGTTCAGCAAGCGTTGCTGAAGCTTGTCGAGGGGACCGTTGCATCCGTGCCGCCACAAGGTGGTCGAAAACACCCGCAGCAAGAATTCCTGCAGGTCGACACCTCCAATATCCTGTTTATTTGTGGCGGGGCATTTGCCGGGTTGGATCAGATCATTCGTGATCGATCGGAGCGTAGTTCGATTGGTTTTGTCGCAACCGTAAAAGGCAAGGAAGACCAAAAATCGATTGGTGCTGCCTTGCGTGAAGTAGAACCGGTCGATCTGGTCAAGTTCGGTCTGATTCCTGAATTTATTGGCCGTTTGCCAGTGGTGGCAACACTGGATGAACTCGACAAGGACGCCCTGATTCGAATTCTTACCGAGCCGAAAAACTCTCTTGTTCGCCAATTCCAGAAACTGTTTGAAATGGAATCGGTAGAGCTTGAGATTCGTGACTCTGCTCTGGATGCCATTGCCAATTGTGCGATGGAGCGAAAGACCGGCGCACGGGGCTTGCGGTCAATACTAGAGGGAGCGTTGCTACAGACCATGTACCGCGTTCCTTCTGAGCCTGATATTGCCAAGGTCGTCATCGAAGATACTGTCATTAATGGTATTGCCGAGCCGATCATGATTTATGAGAGTGGTGATGTTGCTCGGGCTTCTTCAGAAAACGATTGATGCCTACCCAAAAATAAATAAAAAGGAGCCAATGGCTCCTTTTTATTTATTTGTCGCTTGTTTTTGGTAGTCGAAGCCCCCACTCTCAGAATATTGCTTTGTAGCAGAGACCTAATCTGATGAATCAAGAAGTGTTACCTCTCCTGCCACTACGTGATGTAGTGGTCTTTCCCGCTATGGTTATTCCCCTGTTTGTGGGGCGGGAAAAATCAATCAATGCTCTGGAAGAAGCGATGGCGGGTGATAAACGCATCATGCTTGTTGCCCAGAAGGACGCGGCCGATGACGCGCCTGGTATTGATGGGCTGCATTCCGTCGGTACGGTGGCGACCATTTTGCAGTTGCTGCGCCTTCCTGATGGAACGGTCAAGGTGCTGGTCGAAGGTGAAGAGCGGGCCACGCTGGAGCGCCTGATCGATGAAAGCGATCTGTTTCGTGGTCAGGTGCTGCCAGCCGGGACGCGAATACCCGATGAGCGTGAGAACGAGATTCTGACTCGCTCACTGACCGGCCATTTTGAACAGTACGTACAGCTGTCGAAAAAAGTCCCCAGTGAAGTGCTTTCCACTATTTCCGGCGTCGAAGATGTCAGTCGCCTGAGTGACACCATTGCCGCACATATCTCTCTCAAGCTGGAAGAAAAGCAGGAAGTGCTTGAGATGTTTGATCCGAAAGAGCGGGTTGAGCACTTGATGGAGCTGATGGAATCTGAAATTGATTTGCTCAAGGTCGAAAAGCGTATTCGCGGCCGGGTCAAAAAGCAGATGGAAAAAAGTCAACGTGAGTACTATCTGAATGAGCAAATGAAAGCCATTCAGAAAGAACTGGGCGACCTTGAAGATGGCGGCAACGAGTTTGATGAGCTGGCTGAGAAAATTGAAACCGTCGGCCTGACTCGCGAAGCAAAGGAAAAGGCTGAAGCAGAATTACGCAAGTTGCGCATGATGTCACCGATGTCGGCTGAGGCCTCAGTCGTTCGAGGCTATCTTGACTGGGTATTGAACCTCCCCTGGAAAAAACGCTCACGCCTCAATCACGATCTGATACGTGCCAAAGAGATACTTGATTCCGATCACTATGGTCTGGAAGAGGTTAAGGAGCGGATCCTTGAGTATTTGGCGGTGCAGAATCGTGTCAAGAAAGTAAAGGGTGCAGTTCTGTGCCTGGTCGGGCCTCCAGGTGTCGGCAAGACTTCTCTTGGCAAATCGATTGCGCGGGCAACTAACCGGCAGTTTACGCGTATGTCGCTGGGCGGAGTTCGGGATGAAGCCGAAATTCGTGGCCATCGTCGTACTTATATTGGCTCAATGCCGGGCAAGCTGGTACAACGCATGACCAAGGTCGGCGTACGTAACCCTTTGTTCTTGCTGGATGAAATCGACAAAATGGGGATGGATCATCGCGGTGATCCGGCTTCTGCGCTGCTGGAAGTGCTTGATCCTGAGCAAAACAACACCTTTGCCGATCATTACCTTGAGGTTGATTATGACCTCTCCGATGTGATGTTTGTCTGTACCTCGAACAGCATGAATATTCCTGGCCCGTTACTGGATCGTATGGAAGTCATCCGCATTCCCGGCTATACCGAAGCGGAGAAGGTTCATATTGCCCAGCGCTATTTGTTACCTAAACAGATTAAGCAAAATGGTTTGAAAACGGATGAAATTGAGCTTCCGGAAACTCAATTACGCAGCATTATTCGCCACTACACACGTGAAGCGGGTGTTCGTGGTCTTGAAAGAGAACTGGCCAAGTTGTGTCGCCGTGTCGTCAAGGCAAACATGCTTGATCAGACCACGACAACACGCGTGATTACCGAAGAACTGCTGGAAGAATATCTTGGTGTCACCAAGTATCGCTACGGCCTTGCGGGTGTCAGTAATCAGGTGGGACAGGTAACAGGACTTGCCTGGACCTCCGTAGGTGGCGAATTGTTGACGCTTGAAGCTGCAGCAACCGCTGGCAAGGGTCGTATTATCAAGACAGGCTCGTTGGGTGATGTAATGCAGGAGTCCATTCAGGCAGCTCTGACGGTCGTTAGAAGCCGTGCTGAAAGCTTGGGGATTAATGCGGAATTTTTTGAAAAGAATGACATTCATGTGCATGTGCCGGAAGGTGCGACACCCAAGGACGGCCCAAGTGCTGGCATTGGGATGGCAACAGCGCTGGCATCTGTCCTGACGGGTATTCCGGTTAAGGCCGAAGTAGCCATGACGGGTGAGATTACCCTGAGGGGCAAAGTGCTGGCGATTGGAGGATTAAAAGAAAAGTTGCTCGCCGCACATCGCGGTGGCATCAAGACGGTTATTATCCCCAAGGAAAACGAAAAAGACCTTAGGGATATACCGGAAAACATCAAGCAAGACCTGAAGGTCATTGCTGTAGACTGGATCGACGAGGTTCTGGATTTGGCGCTTGAGTCAAGCCCGGATGGTGTTTCTGCGCCAATTGTTCCGACAGAAGATGCAAGCGTCAGTAAGGACGAGGGTTCTCGCCCAAAGACGCATTGAGTCTGCTTGACGGTACATAACCCAGTTGGTATAAATCGACGCTCTTGAATTTCCTGTAGCGATCGCCCAGTCGCATAACAAGAATCTAATACTGCACACAGAGTGAGGGGATAAGTGTGAATAAGTCCGAGTTAATCGACGCCATTGCCGCATCAGCTGATATTCCAAAGGCAGCTGCTGGTCGCGCACTGGATGCCATGATCGAAAGTGTTGGTACTGCGTTAAAAGAGGGTGATCAGGTTGCCCTGGTTGGTTTTGGTACATTTATGGTGAAAGAGCGTGCAGAGCGTACTGGCCGTAACCCTCAAACAGGTGAGCCCATTCAAATCAAGGCAGCCAAGGTTCCTGGTTTCAAGCCAGGAAAAGCGCTTAAAGATGCAGTCAACTGATTTATCTGGTTTGATCTGGTAAGTTGGTTGGTTGATAGGCGGTCTGGCATGCCGGACGGGGTAATAACAGAAGACGTTGATGTTTAGCTGTTTTTATCCACCCAGAAAAAGAGCGCATCCTGGATGCGCTTTTTTTTATGTTGCTGTAGCGAATACCTGGAGGAACCATGCTACAAACAATGCGTGATAATGCTCAGGGCATTATTGCCAAGGTCATCGTGTTTTTTATTATCTTCGTTTTCGCCCTTTGGGGGGTCGAGAGCATTGTCAATATCGGGTCTGGCGATACGCCGGTTGCTGAAGTTGGTGATATCAAGGTGTCAGAACCTGAAGTTCAACGGGTGATCGAACAGCAAAAAGCCAACCTGCGTCGTCAGTTTGGCGAGCAGTTTGATGAAAACCTGTTTAACGACCAACTGTTGCGCCAATCGGCTATTGAACAGCTGATTCAGCAGAATGTGGATGCCGTTCAGGCCGATCGTCTGGGCTTGTATGCAGCCTCTGCTGTTGTCGATGAAGCCATTGTCAATATTCCGGCCTTTCAGCTGGATGGTCGTTTCAACAAGGAACAGTTCCTTAGTGTTCTGCGTCTGAATGGCTGGACACCTTTGACCTTTCGCGCCAATCTGGCCGAAGACATCAAGGTAAATCAAGCCCGACAGGCGCTCACCATGACCTCCATTCCGACGCCGTTCCAGGCCCGCTTTGGCGCCATGCTGAATAACGAGTTGCGAACAATTTCTTACATTGAAATCCGTGCTCGCGACCTGATGGATGATATTCAGCTCACCGACGACGATGTGCAGTCTTACTACGATGCTAACAGCTCCCGCTTTCAGACGCCGGAACAGGCCAAAGTCCGATACGTTGGCTTTGATCGTGCCGCCATGGCAGCTGATGAGAGTGTTTCTGAAGATGAGATCAGCAAGGCGTATGAAGACTATCTGAGCGATCTTTCTGAAAAAGAGCAGCGCAGTTCTCGTCATATTCTGATTGAGGCGGGTGCTGACCGCTCCAGCGAAGAGGCACTGGCCAAAGCGAATGAACTGAAGTCCAAGCTGGATGCCGGAGCAGATTTCGCCGAGTTGGCAAAATCGGATTCTGATGATATCGCCAGTGGCAGTAACGGTGGCGACCTTGGTTATGTTAGCCATGGGGCGTTTGTACCAGAATTTGAAGCCGCATTGTTTGCATTGCAAAAGGGCGAAGTTTCCCAGCCGGTCAAAACCGAGTTTGGTTACCACATAATTCAGTTGCTCGACATCAAAGCGCCTGAAGCAGACAGCTTGGAGAAGCGTCATGACGAGTTGGCGGAATGGATTCGTAATGAAAAAGCCGGTCAGCAGATTGCCGAGCAAACCCAGGAATTGAGTAATCTGGCATTTTCATCGGGTTCTGTTGATGAAGTTGCTGATGCCTTGGGGCTGAAGGTTCAGGAGTCTGGTCTTTTTACCCGTGATTTTGGTGAGGGCTTTGTGGCGAGTGATGCGGTGCGCCAGCAGGCATTTGCGGAAAACATGTTGCTGGATCGGGAGTTGAGCGATCTGGTTGAAACGGAAGAGGGAGTCTATGTTTTTGCCGTCTCCGAACATGATGAGCCGAAAACCCTGCCATTAACCGTTGTTCGTAATCAGGTTGAAAACCTGATTAAGCGCGACAAGGCTGGAGAACTGGCGCGTGCGATGGCTGACAAAATTGCAGCGGGTGAAGAAACGTCGGCAGCATGGGTATCGGTCGCGGTGAACTACTCGCAATCTGCCGAAATTCCGCGCGCTGCGCAGTCGCGGGCCTTCGCACTACAGCAGGGAGAGTTGGACGTAGTTGATGTTCAGGGTGGCGCTACCGTTGTCCGGGTTGATGCTATTCAGATTCCCGAATTGGCTGACCTGGTTGCCAGTGATGAAGAGCGAACCCAGATCGAAAATCGTTCGGCTCGTAACAGCATGACCAGTTACCGCAAGTGGTCGCAGGAAAATGTCGAGATCAAACGTCCAGGCGCCTGATTCGAACCGGTACGTCAAGAAAACAAAAAAGCCCGCGTTGATTGCGGGCTTTTTTGTTTTTACCGATCTGGCGGGGGATTACATATTCGGGTAGTTCGGTCCGCCGCTGCCTTCTGGTGTCACCCAGGTAATGTTCTGGGATGGATCCTTGATGTCGCAGGTTTTGCAATGGACGCAATTTTGCGAATTGATCTGAAAGCGCTTGCCGGCTTCATCTTCAATGATTTCGTAAACACCGGCCGGGCAGTAGCGTTGGGCTGGCTCATCCCACTGAATCAGGTTTACCTCCAGGGGAATGTCTTCGTCGGCTAATTTAAGGTGACAGGGTTGGTCTTCGGCGTGGTTAACATTGCCGATAAAAACCGAGTCCAGTTTGCTGAAGCTTAATTTGCCATCCGGCTTGGGATAGTCGATGGGTTTGCATTCTGATGCTGGACGCAGGGTGTCATGATCCGCTCGGGTGTCATGCAACGTCAGCGGCAAGGCCATGATGTTCTGATCAATAAAGTTGAACGCAGCACCACCCAAAGTACCCAGCTTGTGGAGTGCCGGGCCAAAGTTACGGCTGCGCTGCAGCTCTTGCCAGGCCCAGCTGCTCTCAAATGCCGTCGTAAATTCAGTCAGTTCATCATGACGGCGATCGGTGGCAATCGCAGCGATAACCGCATCGGCAGCCACCATGCCACTTTTCATTGCAGTGTGAACGCCCTTGATTTTGGCAAAGTTGAGCGTGCCAGCGTCACAGCCAATCAGCAGGCCGCCAGGGAAGGTCATTTTAGGCAGGCAGTTCAGGCCTCCTTTGGTAATGGCTCGGGCACCATAGGAAACGCGTTTGCCACCCTCCAGATATTGCGCAATCACCGGATGGTGCTTCAGGCGCTGAAATTCATCATAGGGGCTGACGTGTGGATTGGAATACGACAGATCTGTGATCAAGCCGACCACGACCTGACCGTCATCGCTGTGGTAGAGGAAAAAGCCACCGGATGATGAGGATTCATTGAGTGGCCAGCCGGTACCGTGCATGACCAGCCCTGGTTGATGTTTGGCGGGGTCGATATCCCACAGCTCCTTGATGCCTATGCCATAGTGCTGGGGATCCTTGCCTGAATCCAGTTGATATTCGCTGATCAGGCGCTTACCCAGATGACCACGACAGCCTTCTGCAAACAGAGTGTAACGTGCGCGCAGTTCCATGCCAGGCATGTAGCTGTCTTTCGGGTTGCCGGCAGCGTCGACACCCATATCGCCAGTGACGACCCCTTTTACCACACCGTCTTCAACAATCAGGTCTGCGGCCGCAAAGCCCGGGTAAATCTCAACGCCAAGCTCTTCGGCTTGCTGGCCCAGCCAGCGACAGAGGTTACCGACACTGACGACATAGTTGCCGTGGTTGTGCATTGGTTTGGGCACCGCCCAGCCGGGTGCTTGCACAGAGTGGCGGTCACTGAGCAGGAAGTAAACTTCATCTTTGCTGACAGCCGTTGTGAGTGGCGCACCGGATTCTTTCCAGTTCGGGAACAGTTCCGTCAGGGCGCGGTCTTCAATGACGGCACCCGACAAGATGTGGGCGCCAATTTCGGAGCCCTTTTCGACCAGGCAGACCGAAATATCATTGCCTGCCTCGTTGGCAGCCTGCTTGATGCGGCAAGCGGCTGCCAGACCAGAAGGGCCTGCGCCGACGATTACAACGTCATACTCCATCACATCACGGTCCATTCGGATCTCTCCTGTTAACAGTTAGAATTATTGGCTAAAGCGGTGCTATTCAGATTTGATTTCTTGTTGACGATTAGCAAATCATCGAGAAAACACATATTGTTTAATTGTTTAAAGGTGCAGCATTATACGTTCGTCCCTGTTTCAGGCAACTGAATCGCTTGGGAATGCTGCCGTTTTGGAAACAAACAGACCTCACTATTGACGTAAAGGTAAAAGACCAGAATAATTCTGCTGGTCGAAAGTCCCCTGAGTAGCGCCGTATCATCGCGTTATTGTGCAAATTGGGGTTGGAAATCCAATCATTTGAAGATAAGAGGAATCTATGAAGGTTCTCGTCGCTGTAAAACGCGTCATCGACTACAACGTCAAGGTGCGCGTCAAGCCGGATAATTCGGATGTTGATCTGAATAACGTCAAGATGGCCATGAACCCATTCTGCGAAATCGCTGTTGAAGAAGCGGTGCGCCTGAAGGAAAAGGGTATTGCCACAGAAATCGTCGTTGTTTCCATCGGTCCCAAGGTGGCACAGGAACAGATTCGCACCTCTTTGGCGCTGGGTGCTGACCGTGGCATCCTGATTGAAACCGAAGACAAGCTGGAATCGTTGACCGTTGCTCGCTTGCTGCAGGCAGTGGTCGAGAAAGAAGCCCCGCAGTTGGTGCTGATGGGTAAACAGACCATTGATAGTGACAACAATCAGACCGGCCAGATGCTGGGTGCCCTGACCGGCATGGCACAAGGCACCTTTGCCTCTGAAGTGCTGATTGATGGCGACAAGGTCAAGGTGACTCGCGAAGTGGATGGTGGCTTGCGTACCGTTGCACTGGATCTGCCTGCGATTGTTACAACAGATCTGCGTTTGAACGAACCTCGCTACGCGTCTTTGCCTAATATCATGAAGGCCAAGCGCAAACCTCTGGAGCTGACTACGCCAGCAGATTTGGGTGTGACCATGGGTTCAACCCTGGCGCTGCTGAAAGTCGTTCCACCGGCAGAACGCCAGGCGGGTATCAAGGTGGCCGATGTTGCAGAGCTGGTCGAAAAACTGAAGAACGAAGCGAAAGTGCTGTAAACAGGAGTAGATGAAATGAGTATTCTGGTAATAGCGGAACATGATAACGCTACTCTGAAAGGCGCCACGCTGAACGTTCTGGCAGCGGCTGCCGCGATTGGTGGTGACGTAGAAGTACTGGTTGCAGGCGCTGGTTGCCAAGCCGTTGCAGATGCAGCAGCGGCAGTAGCTGGTGTTGGCAAGGTGTTGCTGGCGGACAATGCTGTTTATGAACATCAGCTGGGTGAAGTAATGGGGGATCTGGTTGCCAACATCGGCACCAACTACTCGCATATTTTGGCGGCAGCCACCACGACAGGCAAAGATTTCCTTCCCCGTGCTGCGGCACTGCTGGGCGTTAACATGCTGTCTGATGTGATTGAGGTGGTATCTGACGATACCTTCTCTCGTCCGGTGTATGCGGGTAACGCTATCGCAACCTACCAAAGCAGCGACGCCATCAAGGTACTGACTGTGCGTACTACGGGCTTCGATGCCGTTGATACATCAGGTGGGGCGGCTGCCATTGAAACGGTTGCTTATATTAGCGATTACGCCAAGGCCGTCTTTGTTGGTGAAGAGCTGGCCAAGTCGGATCGTCCGGAATTGACCGCAGCCAAAGTCGTCGTTTCTGGCGGACGTGGCATGCAAAATGGCGATAACTTTGCCATGTTGTACAGCCTGGCTGACAAGCTGGGCGCGGCAGTGGGTGCATCCCGCGCAGCAGTAGACGCCGGCTTTGTACCCAACGATCTCCAGGTCGGCCAGACCGGCAAGATTGTTGCGCCAGGCTTGTATATTGCGGTGGGCATCTCGGGTGCGATCCAGCATCTGGCTGGTATGAAGGATTCCAAAGTGATTGTGGCAATCAACAAGGACGAAGAAGCACCTATCTTTCAGGTTGCGGATTACGGCCTGGTTGCAGACCTCTTTGATGCGGTTCCCGAGTTAGAAAAACTCGTTTAACATCAAAGTGTTGAAGGAGCCCGGCTGAGTCCGGGCTTTTTTTTGTCACCGATTTGTCATTAAATGGACATAAGCTGCGCCGACGTGCCGCCTTGTTGAAAAAGGATTGTTTTGTGGAAATTGTCGTTATTGGTGCTGGCTATATTGGATTGGTCACTGCTGCCTGTTTTGCCGAGATGGGTAACCGGGTGCATTGTGTCGATCCGAGATCAGAGGTCATCCAGCAGCTGAATAATGGTCTGGTGACTGTTGCTGAACCAGGCCTGGAACGTATCGTTCTCGATAATTACCGGGCTGGCCGACTGTTGTTTGGTACCAACCTCGGCCCGGCTGTAGCAAATGCTGCCGTGTGTTTTCTGGCCATTGGTAATCCGGGTGAGAGTGAAGGCGTTGCCGATGCTGCCGAGATTATTGCGCAAGCGGCACAGCTGGCTGATTGGCTGCAGGGTTATACGCTGATTGCCACAAAATCCACCGTCCCTGTTGGTACCACTGAAAAGATACGCGATGTCATGACAGCCCGTCTTGCCGATAGGGACGGCGTATCGTTTGACATGGTCGCCAATCCTGAATTTATGAAAGAAGGCAGTGCCATCGACGACTTTATGAGTCCGGATCGTATCATTGTGGGTCTTGATTGTGATCGCGCCCGTACCTTGATGGAAGAGCTGTACCAGGGGTTCTCTCGCAACCGTGACAAAATGCTCTACATGGGTATTCGCGATGCCGAAATGACCAAGTTTGCCGCTACGGCAATGTTGGCCACCCGGATTTCCTTTATGAATGAAATGGCGACGCTTTCCGAGTATCTCGGTGTGGATATCGAGCAGGTTCGCAAGGGTATCGGCTCGGACAGCCGGATAGGGTACTCGTTTATCTATCCGGGCTGTGGCTATGGTGGTTCCTGTTTCCCTCGCGACGTTCGCACGCTGATTGGTATGGCTCGGGAAAACGGCTTTGAAGCGACCCTGTTGGACGCGGTAGAAGCCCGTAACCAGGCGCAAAAGCGACGTCTGTTCGAAAAGCTGGCTGAGCGGTTTGGCGAGGACATGCAGGGTAAAACGATTGCCGTCTGGGGTTTGGCCTTCAAGCCCGGAACGGCCGACATGCATGAATCCAGTGCCATTGCCCTGATTAATCAGCTGGTTACTGCCGGTGCACAGGTGCGCGCCTATGATCCAATGTGTAATGAACTGGCTCGACAGCACTTTCCATCGCAATATTTTACCGATGGAGTGTTAGAGCTGGCGAACCATCAGTATGATGCAGTGGTCGATGCTGATGCATTGGTGCTGGTCACCGAATGGAAACCTTTTCGACAACCAGACTTCATCGTTATCAAGAAGCTGCTCCGGCAGCCAGTTATTATTGACGGTCGCAATCAGTATGATCCCCAGGTGCTTCTGGCCCAGGGATTTGATTACTCAGGTGTTGGCCGCAACGTTGGATAATTCATGAGCTCTACCCTTTTACAAGATCAATCCGCAGACGCCCTAGACAGTGCAGTAGCGTCACTGGTCGGCCAGTCGTCACTCCTTGAAAACGGCCAGAATACACCATCTACCAGTCTGGCTACCCGTGTGCCCTTTGGCTTCGCCAAACGCTTTGGGGTGCTGGTTGAAGGGGCTGCCGATGGTCTCAAAGTGGTTCACCGGGTGCCAGTTAGTGCCGAGGCCATCATGGAGGTGCAGCGTTTTCTGTCGCTGCCATTCAGGCTCGAAGGCGTTGCCGATGATGAATTTGACCGTCGCCTGGGGCTTTCCTATCAAACCGACTCGTCCGAAGCCATGGAGATGGTCGAGGGGTTGGGTGATGAAATGGATCTTGCCAGCCTGGCTGACTCCGTTCCTGAAACGGAAGACTTGCTGGAGCAGGACGGCGACGCACCCATTATTCGGCTGATCAATGCCTTGCTGACCGAGGCCATCAAGGAAAATGCGTCGGATATTCACGTCGAAACCTATGAAAAGCGCCTGGTTGTGCGTTTTCGGGTTGATGGCGTATTACGTGAAGTTGTGCAGCCCAAGCGCGCCCTGGCAGCCTTGCTGGTCTCCCGTATCAAGGTCATGGCCAAACTGGATATCGCTGAAAAACGGGTGCCGCAGGATGGTCGTATCGCCTTGCGCATTGGTGGCCGAGAGGTCGATGTCCGGGTGTCGACCATGCCGTCCAGTCATGGTGAGCGGGTCGTCATGCGATTGCTCGACAAAAAGGCCGGTCGCCTCAGTCTCTCCCAGCTCGGTATGTCAGAACGCGATCTGCGCACCATGCGCAATATCATCAGTCGGCCTCACGGCATTATTCTGGTGACCGGCCCTACCGGGTCGGGTAAAACCACCACACTGTACGGCGCACTGAGTGATCTGAACGACACCAGCCGTAACATTCTGACGGTTGAAGACCCGATTGAATACAGCCTGCCGGGGATTGGTCAGACCCAGGTCAACACCAAGGTCGAAATGACCTTCGCCAAGGGCTTGCGGGCTATTTTGCGGCAGGATCCAGACGTCGTCATGATTGGTGAGATTCGTGACCTTGAAACGGTCGAAATTGCCATTCAGGCATCCTTGACCGGCCACCTGGTATTGTCGACGCTACACACCAACACCGCCGTGGGTGCGGTAACCCGTTTGCAAGACATGGGCGTTGAGCCATTCTTGTTGTCATCCAGCCTGGTGGGTGTTCTTGCCCAGCGACTGGTGCGCGTGCTCTGCAGTGACTGCAAGGTGGCAGCCATCGCAGATGCCAGCGAATGTGAATTGCTGGGCATTCCCCAGGATCAGGCTCCGGAAATTTTCCACGCCAAAGGCTGTGACAAATGCAATCAATTGGGGTATCGCGGACGCCAGGGGATTTACGAAATTATTGAGGTGGATGAAGGCTTGAAAACCCTGATTCATGATCGGGCAGGGGAGCAGGCGATGACGTTACATGCCCGTAACCTTGGCCCCAGTATTAATCAGGATGGCATTCGCAAAGTGTTGGCTGGCAGCACCACCATCGAAGAGCTGCTGCGGGTTGCCAAGGGATAATTATGGCTGCATTTCTTTATCAGGCGCTCGATGCAAAGGGCAAGCAGCTTAAAGGCGTGATTGAGGCCGACAGCGCTCGGCAGGTGCGTCAGAAGCTGCGTGACAAGGGTTGGATGCCACTGTCGGTGGAATCAACCAGTGTCAAGCAGAAGAGCAGTGCCGGCGGACGAGGCCCCGGTATGTCGGTGCCGGATCTGGCATTATTGACGCGGCAGCTGGCAACCTTGATCGGTGCCGGATTACCCATTGATGAGGCGCTGAGAGCACTGTCCGAACAAACCGGCAAAGCCAAGATAAAGGCGATGATCCTGGCGATCAGAGCCAAGGTGCTGGAAGGCTACACCCTGGCCAAGGCATTGGCGGAATATCCCAAGGCGTTTCCGCATCTGTATCGATCAACGGTCAGTGCCGGCGAGCACGCCGGACATCTGGATGGCGTCTTGAATCGTCTGGCCGATTACACCGAAGCACGGCAGTCTGCCGATCAGAAGATCAAGCTGGCGGCGATGTATCCTCTTATTCTCAGTATTGTGGCGATTGGCATCGTTGTTGGCCTGCTGACGTACGTTGTCCCCGACATTGTTGATGTGTTTGTGAAAAATGGTCAGGAACTACCAGCACTAACGCAATTTATGCTCGACCTCAGTCATCTGATTACCGATTACGGCCTGTATATTCTGATTGCCGTTGTTGCCGCCGTGCTCTTGTTTGGCCAGGCCATGCGAAGTCCGGTATTTCGGGGGAAGTTTCATGCTTTTATGTTGGCAATACCCGGCATAGGTGGTTTTGCCAAGGATGCCAATACCGCACGATTTGGCAGTACGTTGGCGATTCTGACCAGTTCCGGTGTGCCACTGGTTGAAGCCATGCGTATCGCCAGCCAGGTGGTTGAAAACATACCAATCCAGAAAGCATTGGCCGAAGCTACAGTAGAAGTCAGCGAAGGTGGCAGTCTGCACAAGTCGCTGGATCACACCGGCTACTTTGCCCCGATCATGCTGCACATGATTGCCAGCGGTGAAAACAGTGGTGAGCTTGATGCCATGTTGGCAAAAACCGCCCAGCAGCAGGAAACTACGCTGGAAAATACAGTCTCAGCGATGGTCAAAATTTTTGAGCCCATGATGCTGCTGACCATGGGGGCGATTGTTGCCCTGATTGTTGCCGCTATCATGATGCCCATTCTTGAATTGCAAAATATGGTTCGTTAGGAGAAATACATGCAAACCCGCAAGCGCGTACAAGGTTTTACCCTGCTCGAAGTGATGGTGGTACTGGCCATCATTGGCAGCATCATGGCACTGGTCGCCACCAACATTATCGGTTCCGCGACGGATGCTCAGGTTAAAACCACCAAGAGCCAGATGAAGCTGATTGAGGGCGCTCTGGATATGTACAAGCTGGACAACTTCACCTACCCAACCACCGAACAAGGCCTGGAGGCATTGGTCAAGAAACCATCCTCTTCGCCGGAACCAAAGAACTACCGGAGCAGTGGTTACCTGAAAGGCAGCAAGGTGCCGACCGATGCCTGGGGTAATGAATTTTTGTATTACCTAGAGAAAGGTCAATACGAAATTGTCTCTCTGGGCGCGGATGGACAAGAAGGCGGTGAAGCAGAATACGCCGATATTTCTTATCCGGAATAATGTCTTACCTGGTGCCGGGCCTTGCCCGGCAAATGGTTCCTTGTTGTGACATCTCCCCGTCAGATCGTGTATCCACTCAGGTTGCGGCGTCAGTCGAGCGGATTTACCCTGCTTGAATTGATGGTTGTGCTGGTGATCATCGGTGGCCTGTTATCGTTGGTGAATCTGAATGCCAGCGACACCCAGATCCAGGATGAAACCGGGCGCTTTGCCACCACGCTGGTGATTGAGATGAATCTTTACCGGGAAGAAGCGGCCTATCGCAATCTTGACCTTGGTCTGGCAATGGATCGGGACGAGTTGATATTGCTGTCGTGGCAAGATGTTCGCCAGCAGGCCAACAAGGGCACTCTGTCAGTTGAAGAACTCAGCGAGATCGCCAAAAATCCCTGGCAGGCTTACTCCAGTGCTTCCCTGGGGGCACCCGAAGTGCCTGAAGGTATGACGATGACACTGGAGGTTGACGATGCCGAAGTCGACTTTGAAGCGTTGCTGGACAACGACAACGGTCCATTACCCGCCTTGCAGTTTCTATCATCCGAAGAATATACCGCGTTTGACCTGACCATCGGTCATGACGCTGACAGTCGCTTTGCCTTTGTCATTCATGGTGATGGATTTAATCCGGTCTGGAAGGAGCTGGTGCGTTATGAGCATTAACTCCAGATCAGGAGCGGGTGGTTTTACGCTGCTGGAAGTAATGATTGCACTGACCATTTTTGCCTCCATCGCCATTGTGATCAGTGGCACCACCAGCCAGGCCGCCAATACGCTGCTGACGCTGGAAAACAAAACGATGGCGTCCTGGGTCGCCGAAAATCGCCTCACCGAGATGCGTCTTAGTCATAGCCTGCCAAAAACAGGCTCCACCCGGGATTCCGTCAAAATGGTCAACCGTGAGTGGATTACTCTGACCAAGGTGGAAAAAACCGATTTTCCCGCTGTCGTGCGCGTGACTGTATCGGTGTCACTGGACAATGACCCTGATTATTCGCTTGTTAACCTCACTACGGTGATGGGTGAGCACGGATGATGCATCGTCCTCTGGGTTTTACCTTGCTGGAAGTGATTGTCGCCGTGGCCATCACGGCCTCAATCAGCGTCGGCTCGGTGCAACTGCTGAATACCATCATTGTGGCACGGGATTCGACGGAAGCACGGTCGGAACAGCTGGTCGCGTTGCAACGCCTGAATGCCGTTGTCAGTCGTGATGTCGAGCAATTCATCAATCGGCCTATTCTTGATGAGTACGGCGATGAGCAATCATCGCTGCGGCTCGAAGATGGCGATTACCTGCTGGAGCTGACCCGCACCGGCTGGCGCAATCGGCCCGGGATAGAAAATCCTCGCTCGGAATTACAGCGTATTGCCTACCGGCTGGAAAGCATCGACAGCGATACCTGTGAGGCGGCCAGGCGTCGACTCGCTGGTTGGGGAATAGAAGAACCTGAGGGTGATTGTCTGGTGCGTTATGTCTGGCCGGTACTGGATCGTGGTTACGACAGCGAGCCAAGAAGTATGGTGGTACTGGATCAGATAGATGGACTGCAAATATCCTTGCTGGCCGATACCATCAGTAGTGATGGCGAACGCACTGGCTCGGAGTGGTACAGCAGCTGGCCGGTATTGCAGAGCAGTAATGAATCCGTCATCCCACAAGGTCTGCGCTGGGAAATGACCTTGCCGGTGATTGGTGATGCAACGCGACTCTGGGTCCTTCCCCATGATGGCGAGGATCTCTGATGCGCCGCCAACAAACCGGAATAGCCTTGCTGATTGTGCTGCTGATTTTTGCCGTAGTCAGCGTTTTGGCAACGGTGCTGATTGAGCGCCAGTCGCGGGATATACAGCGTGCCACGGCGCAACTGGCACGACAGCAAGCGCGGGTGCTGTTGCAAGGCGTCGACAGCGTTGTCCGTAGTGGCCTGTATCTGGATTGGGAGAATGACCCGGATATCGACCATGGGCTGGAAGATTGGGCTATTGATCGTACCTTCCCGATGGATAACGGTCTGGTGTTTGTTCGTATTGCCGATGCCCAGGGTAAATTCAATCTCAACTGGTTGGCACCGGCTGCTAACAATCATACCGTGTGGCAACAGCGCTTTTATAATCTGCTGAATGAACTGGGGCTGGATGTTGATATCGCCGGGCGACTGGCTAACTGGATGGACGCCGACAGCCAGGTCGAGAACGATTATCTCAGCCTGGAGCCGTCCTATCGGCCAGCCTACCATACGTGCAAACATACCTCGGATCTGATGTTGCTCGAAGGCGTCGATCTCGATACCTATACTGCCCTGGAACCCTATGTGGTGTGCCTGCCGGTGACCACCCAGCTCAATATCAATACCGCGTCGGAGCTGGTGATGTCCGCACTGGATGCGAACTTCTCCATTGCCGATGCACAAGCGGTTGTTACCGCTCGTGGTGATAGCGGCCTGGCCAGTGTCAGTGATTTTATGGCGCTGGATGCCGTCAAAGGTTTTGCTTCAGGTGAAGACAACAGCACAACAGACAATACTGACGACTCTGACAATCAAAACAGCAGTACAAGCTCATCCAGCACCGCCAAAAACAAATGGTCAGCGGATGATTTCACCATCAAGACAGAATATTTTGAAGTGTTTGGTCGGGTAGATATAGGCACCTCCGGCGACTGGTCTGGCACCTGTGAATTCCTGCTGAAACGGGATGCCGGTAATGGCAACTTCAGCACCCTGTATCGCGACTATTCCCGTCGGGAGGCAAGACGTTTACCAGAGTTGCCCAACCAGAACGTATTGACCAATTAAACCTAAGCGTAAGTGATATGCAGCGAGAAACAGCATGAACACAATCAAAGTGAGCTGGCACGGGCGTGACGCCCAGTGGCTGGTGACGGATATCAGCAGCAATGCCGGCCCGGCTCGCAGCCTTGAAAGCTGGGCTGCAGAACAGCCCGAGCTGACCCAGATACGCATGGTGCTGTCGGCCGCCAATTACAGCTGTCACTGGATCGAGCTGCCAGGTGTATCTGGCCGACATCTGGCGCGGGCCTTACCTTTTGCGTTGGAAGAAAACCTGATCAACGACATCAGTGAATACCTCATCGTTCCAGCTGGCAAGATAGGAATCCGGGCACGGGCCTACGTAGCCTCCTGCGATCTGGTCGAACGCTTGCTGGAGCAAGCCGAACATTTACACCTCAGCGTGCGCGAGCTGATACCGGAAACCCAGCTGTTACCGGAAGCACCCACGGCGGTCTGGCAGGATCAGGGCTGGCTGGTAAAGTTGCCTGGTGTGTTTGAAGGTTGGGTGAATGAATTTGCCATGATGCCGGTGCTGGAATCGGTACTGGAAAACCAGCACGATCTGGGCATACTGACCATTCATACGGCGGGTCTTGATCAAGCCAATCTGCTGCGCACCACCATTGAAACCGGGTTTGCCGATGCCTTTGAGCGCATTGATATTTCCTCCGCCGCCAGTGAATCACCGCTGTCGTTAACCGCCAATACGCGCATGGTTAATATGCTGGTTGGCCCGTTTCAGATTCGCCAGACGCAGGAAGACAATCCGCGCTCCTGGTGGCGACCATTGGCAGCCATGACCGCAGCCTGCCTGGTGATCGCAGCTGCGACGCTGTTTGTTCAGAATCAACACCTGAGCAGTCAGGGACAGTATGTTTATCAACAAAGCCTGTCACTCTATAAACAACTGTTTCCCGGCGTTCGGGTGCGGGCGCTGGAGAGGGAGTTTCGCGGCAAGTTGGCGGAAGGGAATGGTAACTCCAGTCATGGCTTCGCTTATCTGATTAATGTCACTGCCAGTGCCTTTCAGGCAGTCAATATCAAAACCATCAAACTGGACTCAGCACGTTATAACGAGCGGCAGCAAGAGCTGGTTATCGAGGTTCAGGCCAGTAATCTCAACGATTTACAGACCTTGCGACAAGCCTTGTCCGAGCGAGGTCTGAGTGCTGAAGTGGCATCGGCCAGCAACGAGAACAACCTGGTTAAAGGTCGCCTGAAAATAGGAGAGTCGGCATGAGTTCATTGCTTGAGCTGCGCCAGCGCCTGACTGCCATTCCGCAGGTTCAGAGTGCAACAAACTGGTATGGCGCATTACCACCGCGCGACCGTCTGGTGGTTCGCGTTCTTGCCTGGCTGTTGGCTGCCGCACTGGTCTATATACTGGTGCTTGCCCCCTTGATACGGGAAAACCACATGGTGCAGCGGGATCTGACCAAAAAACTGGAAGTCTACAATTTGATTGCGGAAAACGCAGGCAAGTTTGGCGGGGCATCGCTCGATAAAACATCAGGGCCAATTCTGCCATTGGTGACACAGGCCGCACGCAGCGGCAATATCAAGCTGGATCGGTACGAGCAGGATGGCAACGGCGTGCGTATCTGGATCGACAAAATCGAATTTGATGTATTTATCGCCTGGGTTGAATCCTTGCAAATTCGTCACAGCATCCGGGTTAGCCAGATCACCGTCGATGCAGCCGAGATGCCTGGTCGGGTTGATGTGCGGGCTACGTTGGCGAGTGACTGACGACGCTGCCGGATCGCTTGACAAAGAATGGCTACCAATTGATAGCTTATAGCTATAACAATTTCGCAATTGACCCGAAACAAGCTAGCATGTGGCCCAGATTCCATTGCAGAGTGGCAGCCCGAACTATACTGCTTCGGGTGTCGACTGCAGTTATTTGACTGGCTCCCCGAAGCGGCTGGTCACTCACGGAGAACCCTTATGTCGTTTGATTTTGATTTGCTGGTGATAGGTGCCGGTTCCGGTGGCGTGCGTGCCTCACGTATGGCCGCTGCCAAAGGAGCAAAAGCTGCCGTGGTGGAGAACCGTTACCTAGGTGGCACCTGCGTTAACGTCGGCTGTGTCCCCAAAAAGCTGTTTGTCTATGCCTCGGAATACGCCGAAAAATTTGCCGAAGCAAAAGGGTTCGGTATTGACGGAGAATTAAAAAGTTTCGACTGGCCGACCCTGCGTGACAACAAAACCCGTGAGATAGAACGTCTGAACGGCATCTACGGCACGATGCTGGGTAACGCTGGTGTCACCACAATTAACGGCACCGCCAGCATCAAAGATGTCCACACCGTTACCGTCGAAGGTAAGGATTACAGCGCCGAGCGCATTCTGATCGCCACTGGTGGCTGGCCTTTCAAGCCGGATGTTCCCGGAGCAGATCTGGCCATCACTTCCAACGAAGCCTTTTTTCTCGAAACCTTCCCACAACGCGTTGTCGTCGTCGGTGGGGGCTATATCGCCGTGGAGTTCGCCGGTATTTTTAATGGCCTTGGTGCTGAGACAGACTTGCTGTATCGCGGCGAACAAATTTTGCGAGGTTTTGATTCCGGCGTACAGGCCTTTGCCGCCGAGCAGATTGCCAATAAAGGGATTCGTATTCAGACCCACGCCGACATCGAGGCAATCAGCAAGAATGAGCAGGGAGAACTTGTCTGCAAACTGAACAATGGCGACACCTTGATCACTGACTGTGTGATGTACGCAACCGGTCGGCGGCCGATGACCGATGGCCTGAACCTGGCAGCCCTGGGGGTTGAAACCCGCCAGGACGGTACTATTGTTGCGGATGATTTTTTCCGTACATCGGTGCCAAGTATTTACGCACTGGGTGATGTGATTGGAACGCCCGCATTAACGCCAGTAGCACTGGCTCAAGGGATGAAGTTTGTTGGTCAGCAGTTTGACAATGATACCCAGCCTCTGTCGTACGACAACATCGCCACCGCTGTTTTTTGTCAGCCCAATATTGCTACGGTAGGTCTGACCGAAGACGCTGCTGCCGAGCAGTTTGCCGGTGATCTGAGTGTGTACGAATCCAGCTTTCGTCCGATGAAACATACCATCAGCGGCATGCCGGAGCGTTCTTACATGAAGTTGCTGGTGCAAACCAGCACAGACAAGGTACTGGGTGTGCATATGGTAGGTGCGGATGCGGGTGAAATCATGCAGGGCCTGGCGGTTGCCATCAACGCCGGTGCTACCAAGGCCGTGTTTGACAGCACCATCGGCATCCATCCAACGGCAGCGGAGGAGTTTGTTACCATGCGGTCGAGGGCACGTTAACCTGTCGTAGGGACCGGCACCGTCCGTGTCCGTAAACCGGCACCGTCCGTGTCCGTAAACCGGCACCGTCCGTGTCCGTAAACGGGAAATCCTAAACAAAACCCCGAATTCCTCCATAGCAAATAAGAATCATTCGCATATATGGCCGATTACCTTTTAGGGTGTTACAGCAGACTGACAAGTTTTGGCTTGGTGATATTTAGATGTTTATGCTGGTATCGAAGCGCGGGATAATTTCGGTTAGTACTAGAGTCCCATCAGGCCGACGGCGTAAGGCAGTTATTGAAAGATTGTGGCCAAATCTTTCCTTACTCCAACGACCGTTTCGAATAGCTGCAAACTTAGCTTTGCCGCTAGTGCGTTTTTTTTGAAACGTCGTTTGGTTGGGTTATTCTAAAGATTCTTTGATGTTCATCCGGCAACCGGCGAAAAGCTGACCATGCGTTTTTTGAATCGTCCAAATAGCCCAAGGGTAGTTTCGTAGGCTTCTGCCAAGCTGGTAAAGGGAAGAGGAGTATTGCCATCGTCTGGGTCACCTAGCGCTAAAGATGTTAGATCAGACAAGTTTTCAATATGTTCCGTGGTGTCTTGCGGGACTGCAGTAAAACCTTCTTCTGCAGTGGAGTCCGGCGCTATGCTCTCCTCCATCATCTTTATCGAGACCGCAGTGGACGATGGGATATCCTCGGCGATACGGTGCGCAAATTCCATTAATTTAGGTTCGGCGGGCATGAGGAGCAGTGCGTCTTCATGTGCATTATTTTGCACTCTCAAAATTCTCCCCAGAACTTGTCGAAAATACAATTCCGTCTTGACTCTAGTAAGGTGACAGCACACCTGTAAACGCGGAATATCAGTCCCTTCGCTAATCATTCCTACCGAAACAATCCATTTGGTGTTCGCATTACGAAATTGTTGAATTGCCTGCTGGGAGTCTTCATGCATGTAGGTAACTATGGCCGGAATCTCTCCACAGATGTTTTCTAAAATTGTAGCGATGAGCATGGCATGCTCTACTGAAGCCGCCACAATAAGTCCACCCGCGTTGGGATTGGACTTCCTAATTGAGCTTAGGCTTTTCTGACTAAGTTCTATTAAGTATTGAATGAGCGTTCTGTTTTCAAGAAGTTGCTGGTAGGTGCAATGCGAGCTCTTTAGGAGATCATTAATCGAACGATACACATCCTCCTTGCCTTCGCATTTCACGGAAATTTTTTCATTGTCAATGCCGGTAATTCTAGGAGTGCGGCACACGCCATCCTTGATTGCTTGCGCCAAGCCGTAGGTATAGTCGCAATGGACCGTTCCTTCATGACATTAGGACGTCAATGCAATAGGGATGCGATCCGAACGCCATGGAGTGCCCGTCAGCGCAAGACTATATGTCGCATTACCTTGAATATGCTGGATGATTTTTTGGCCCCAGGCATTGGCGTTACCGAGATGATCGCCTGCGCAGTGGTGTATTTCATCAAATATCACCAGCGTACGGTGCGACGTCAGTAGTGACCAGAACGTTTGGTCGAGGTTGAGCATGGATTGATAGGTCAGCACATGGCCTTTCGCTCCCAACAGTCCATCCAATCGATATCCGAGAACGCCCTCCAATGTGGCCTGAAAGGAGCTGGAAACATTGATGGAAGGGGAGAAGCAGAACACTAGATCAATCTCACCACTATTCAGTAGTTTTTTCGCAACGGTAGACGCCATGAAAGTTTTACCTGCACCAGGCGTGGCCAGACAGAGAAAGTGGGCTTGACCATTACGGTGCCGAGATAAACAGCGTGACACAGCTTCACGCTGCCAACGTCTTAACTTCATAAGGGGTTACCGCAAATTGTTCGATGAGAGAAGACTTTCCAATGCCTTGATTTTTCCGAGGAGCAGGGCGCTACGTTCCCTTGCCTCAGCATAAAGAGACTGTGCTTCTTCGCTGAATTCAGGCAATTCTTTACAAAGAGATTCGTATTCCTCTGCCTCGCCCAATGCACACAACATGTCGGATCGGTGCTTGCTGAGTCTCTCACGTAATGCCGCGACAGGTTTTTTGGGCGGAATCTCTTTGGGTTTTGCTTTTGCTAGTGCTTTTACTGGCGGGGCAGCTTTGGGTGGCAAAGTAGAGAGTGCACTGGCCGGCTTCTTTATACTGGAATACTGAGATCTAAACTTTTGAGTAAGCTGGTATTTAGGCCAACCACCATCGTCTGGCAATTTCTCCATTAGTCCCGCTTTCATCAAACGCACCATATTTCGATAGACAAACTGTCTCGCCGGCTTCTTACTTTTGTGCGGACTTTCTGGGCGATCCAGATAGTATGTCGTCAACACCGCTACCGTGAAGGAGTCTCCTTGTAGCTCGGTGAGCGCATGAAGGAGTTCGGGTTTTATCTGAATCGTACTCATGAGGTATTTTGTCGCGTGTTTTGTCTCGAATTTCGCGACATTCTACATTGTCTCTATCATCGAGACAATGAAACCGTCCTCCTACTCACCTCATTACGATAAACTGCGCGCTTGGATGAAGCAAAAGCGTGAGGAGAGCGGTTTGTCCTTAAGAGCGGTCTCCGAGGAATTAGGCCGTCATCATTCTGTGATCGGGAAGATGGAGCAGGATCGCCGCAAGATCGAGCTTTTAGAATTTGTAGAGTACTGTCGTGTCATCGGTGCCGATCCCCATGAAGGACTTGACGTAATGCTCTCAAAAATCCGCTGAAAACGGAGCTTCACTTTCCATGCACAGTTACAGCGTGCTAGGCGCAGTTAGACCTAGCCAAATCAATCCAATGACTATGTGTATCTAATCCCCTCATTCGCTCCCTTCCCGGACCTCAGAGCACAATCATACTGAATCGCCCGGTTTTGATTTGGGTCAAGCTCTCAAGTGTAGGTTTGAACCATTATGCAATTGGGTTATCCTATGTAGAGATTGATCTTAATTTGGGTTGATGTGTGACTTCAAAATATACCAACAAAAGGCGCCTTCTTTGGGTGTTCATCGCGCTACTGGCCTATTCGGTACAGTCGTTAGCGTTTGTCGGTACCATGGATAATCCAGCATCTGCTCCTGCTGACCAAATGATGAGCGGGTGTCATGGTGACCACGATAAGTCGGTCAAACCCCACAGTGATAATACCCCTGCAGATTGTTGTGAGGATGGCTGTACTATGATGGGCTGTCACACCGCCAGCGCACTAGTCGGCAGCCTGAACACTCCTGTATTTAACGTGCGTCAAATGCAAAGTCAGAATGTTAACTTGGGTTTAGTCGCAAAACTATCCAGCTCCCTCTATCGTCCCCCAATTCTCCGCTAACACAGGATTAGTCCGTCTAAAGTCGGACCGTTAGCGGGGGCATTTGCCCTCAAAAATTTCATGCTCCGATTAATGGAGCCGAATATCGAGGGTATTCTCGTGAATCTTTTAACCAAAAGTCTAATTCTATTTGTTTTTGCCGTATTGGCTGCCTGTTCTGCGTCTGAGGCGCCAAAGGCGCAGGAAGGAATTGCGCTTGAAGTCTTCAAAAGTCCAACCTGTGGGTGTTGTGGTAAGTGGGTCACTCATCTTGAGGAATCGGGCTTTAACACCACCGTTCGAAATCAAAACTCGCTTGATAGCATTAAGAAAAAGCTGGGTGTTCCCGCCAATATGCAATCTTGCCATACCGGAGTGAGTGCGGATGGCTACTTTTTTGAAGGGCATATTCCTGCAAAGTTTGTTACGGCTTTTTTAGCTAACCCGCCGGAAAACGCCGCTGGATTGACCGTGCCAGGAATGCCAACCGGAAGTCCGGGAATGGAAATGGGCGATCGTTTTAAACCATACAGTGTGATTCTGGTGAAAAAGGACGGTACTACCGAGGTATATGCCGAAGTCGCGTCCCTTGAGGAGCAACATCAATGATCGGCAATTCACAATACAAAATACGCCCTTTGTGCGTGGCGCTCGCGCTAGTTTGGAGCGGCATTTCAGTCGATTTGCATGCTGAGCAATACAGTTTGCTGGAGGCCATCGAAAAAGCACAAACACAGGACCCATGGCTCGATGGGAGCCGGTTTCGTGAGGAAAGCTTAGAGTCTTTGAGTATTAGTGCGGGCACACTTCCCGATCCGACGGTCAGTCTCGGGATTGCTAATTTACCTATCGATAGCTTCGATTTTGCACAGGAAGGAATGACGCAGTTTAAGGTGGGTGTTAGCCAAATGTTTCCGCGGGGCAAGACACTGGCCCTGCGCCAGGAAAAGTTAGAAAAAATGAGCCAAATGCAGCCGCTTGTTCGGGAGGATAGAAGGGCACAAGTGTCGGTGACAGTGGCTCAGCTTTGGCTGGAGGTGTATCGCAGTCAAAAGACCATCGCATTAATAGAGCAAGATCGAAGCTTGTTCGAGCATCTTGTCGATGTGGCGCAGTCAAGTTACACCACGGCATCTGGACGAACTCGGCAGCAAGATCTGATTCGGGCGCAGCTTGAATTGACCCGTTTGGAAGACCGTTTGACGGTGCTGCGACAGCGACGGGAATCGCAATTGGCACAATTGGGGGAGTGGTTGGCAGATTCCAGCTATGAACTGGATATCGAAATGCCGAGCAATTTGGGAGCTGGACATCTCAACGATCCCCTGATTAATGAAATTGAGACAGACATAAGGACTCAGAAACTCGCACAAATATTGATGGCACACCCAAAGATTCGAAGTGTTGACCAGAAAATCAGCGCCGAAGAATCGGGAGTGAAACTGGCGAAGCAAAGCTATAAGCCACAATGGGGAATCAATGCTAGCTATGGGTATCGTGATGCCGATCCAATGGGTAATGATCGAGCCGATTTTTTCTCTGTTGGGGTGAGTTTGGATGTACCGCTATTCACCGGTAAGCGTCAAGACAAACAAGTGCAAGCGGCAGTCGCAGAGCGCGAAGCTATTAAAACCGAACGTACCTTGGTGCTACGTCAATTGCGTTCAGGCTTTGAAGCGGCCGAAAGTCAGTACCGCCGCTTACTCGATCGACGAGAACTCTACCGCTCACGGCTTTTGATTGAAATGTCTGAGCAGGCGGAGGCCTCATTGACAGCCTACACCCACGACGACGGTGATTTTGCCGAAGTGGTTCGTGCACGTATTGCTGAACTCAACGCGCGTATTGAGGCACTGAATGTCGAGGTCGACATTCACAAAATCGTTGCGCAGCTGAACTACTTCCTGAATCCCTCCCACAACAAAAATAGCGCAGTACTGACCGATGTGTCCAGTGCTTCTGGAGAGCTAATTGACCATGAATAACTCAAAAAAACTCACTCCCATTTCTATCGCGGCAGCAATTGGAGGCCTCGTCGCAGGTATTGTACTTACGTTGATATTTGCAGGAGGAGGAGAAACCAATAGCGGGAAATCCGCCTCAACGGAAAAACAACCACTGTATTGGGTGGCCCCAATGGACCCCAATTACCGCCGAGATAAACCTGGTAAATCGCCCATGGGCATGGACCTAATTCCCGTCTACGAAGGTGGTGAAAAGGCGAATGACGAAGGGCCCGGTACGATCAGCATTTCACCTGATGTCATCAATAATCTCGGTGTGCGGACTGGGCTGGTCGAGCGCAAGCCTCTGCACAGTGAAATCGTCACAGTAGGGTACGTCAAGTATGACGAAGATCAGCTGGTTCATATTCATCCTCGCGTTTCCGGTTGGGTTGAGAAGCTTTACGTGAAAGCGGCGGGGGACCGAGTCGACTTGGGTGCGCCACTGTATGCACTTTACTCTCCTGAATTGGTGAATGCGCAAGAGGAGTTAATGCTCGCCTTAAACCGTAAAAATTCGCGTTTAGTTCAGGCCTCAGAAGATCGTTTGAAAGCCTTACAAATACCGCCGGCGTTTATTCAGCAACTTAAGCGTACTCTCGCGATTCAACAAACAGTAACTTTCTATGCACCACAAAAAGGGGTAGTTGATAACCTTAATATCCGAGAAGGTTTTTTTGTTCAGCCGGGCACGACCATGCTGAGCATTGGAGCGCTCGACCAAGTGTGGGTTGAGGCGGAAATTTTCGAGCGTCAAGCCTCGCTTGTGAGTGTCGGCGACCCCGTCACGATGACCCTGGATTATCTACCGGGTAAGACCTGGACAGGACGCGTCGATTATATATACCCAACACTAGACAGTAAGACCCGCACAGTGAGATTGCGCCTGCGTTTCGACAATCCAGATGAAGCGCTTAAACCGAATATGTTTGCCCAAGTTTCGGTGCATGCAGATAGCTCCGAGCCGCTGTTGGTCATTCCTCGTGAAGCGCTGATACGTACTGGGAGCCAGGATCGCGTCGTACTCGCACTTGGAGAAGGCAGTTTTAAATCGGTTGCCGTGAAGGTCGGTCGGCAGGACCAATCCATTGCTGAAATACTCGATGGCCTTAAAGAAGGTGAAAAAGTCGTGACGTCGGCGCAGTTTCTCTTAGATTCTGAATCCAGCAAAACCTCGGATTTCAAACGTATGCATCATGGCGATGACAAGCCAAGTTCGGTGTGGGTCCCAGGCGAAATCCAAAGTCTTATGCTCAATCATCGAATGGTTACAGTCACCCACGAAGCCATTGATGCCTGGGAGTGGCCAGTTATGACCATGGATTTTCAGGTGAATCCTAAAGTGGATATCGAGGCTTTATCCCCTGGAACACGTTTACATATGGAAATTACCAAGTTGGACAGTGGTCAGTACGAAATAACGGGAACACATATTATGTCTTCTGCATCCGAAAAGGATGATGCTTCGAAAGCAGCCGATCACTCCACGAAGGGTCACAGTCAAATGAATCATACGGAAATGAACGATGGTCAAATGAATGAAACAAAGGCAACTAGCAGTCAAACGGATAATGGCGAGATTGATCATTCTCAAATGGACCATAGTCAGATGGATCACTCCAACATGGACCAAGACAACATGAACCACGGAGGGCAATAGATCATGATTGAATCCATTATTCGTTGGTCTGTGGGCAACCGTTTTTTTGTGCTACTCGCTACATTTATTCTTGTCGGTGTTGGACTGTTTTCCTTGAAGCAAACACCGGTGGATGCAATTCCGGATTTAAGTGACGTCCAAGTTATTATTAAAACGTCTTACCCCGGACAAGCACCACAGGTGGTCGAAGATCAAGTGACTTATCCACTGACGACAGCCATGTTGTCAGTGCCTGGCGCGGTTACTGTGCGTGGTTATTCCTTTTTTGGCGACTCATTCGTTTACATCATTTTCGATGAAAAAACGGACCTCTATTGGGCGAGAAGTCGTGTATTGGAATATTTAAGTCAAGTCGCTCCGTCTTTACCTCCTGCCGCTAAGCCACAATTAGGGCCGGATGCAACGGGTGTGGGCTGGGTGTACATTTATTCGCTGATTGATAGAACAGGCAAACATGACCTCAGCCAGTTGCGCAGCTTGCAAGATTGGTTTTTAAAATATGAATTGCAAACCGTGCCAGGCGTATCTGAAGTTGCTGCTATTGGCGGAATGGTTAAGCAATACCAAGTGACCGTGAACCCAGAAAAGCTGCGCGCGTTTGATATTCCACTATCGCATATTCAAATGGCCATTAAGCGCGCGAATCAGGAAGTAGGGGCTTCTGTAGTAGAAATGGCCGAAGCCGAATATATGGTTCGGGCGACCGGCTATATTCAGAGTGAAGAGGACCTTAGGAATATCCCGCTGGGTGTTAATGAAAACGGTACGCCTTTGCTATTAAAAGATGTTGCGGATATCGGTATCGGCCCACAAATGCGTCGCGGAATTGCCGAGCTCAACGGCGAAGGTGAAACCGTTGGCGGAGTTGTGGTGATGCGCTTTGGCGAAAATGCTCAAACAACCATCGATGGCGTCAAGGCAAAGTTGGAGCAATTAAAACAAGGTCTGCCAGAAGGGGTGGAAATTGTCACCGTATATGATCGTTCGGGATTGATTGATCGTGCAGTGGAAAATCTATGGCACAAGTTACTTGAAGAATTTGTGGTTGTGGCGTTGGTCTGCATGGTGTTTTTGTTTCATATTCGCTCATCTTTAGTGGCTATTTTCAGTTTGCCCGTCGGCATACTAACAGCATTTATGATCATGCACGCGCAAGGCATAAACGCCAACATTATGTCCCTAGGAGGTATCGCGATTGCGATTGGAGCGATGATCGATGGTGCTATCGTCATGATTGAAAATATGCACAAACATATGGAAAAAACACCACTGACAAACGAAAACCGCTGGCAAATTGTGGCTGAATCCGCGTCAGAAGTCGGGCCCGCTTTATTTTTTAGTTTGCTCATTATTACGGTGAGTTTTGTCCCAGTGTTTACGCTGGAGGCCCAAGAAGGTCGGATGTTTAGTCCGCTGGCATTTACCAAGACTTATGCCATGGCGGCGTCGGCTGCACTCGCAATCACTTTGGTCCCTGTTCTCATGGGCTACTTTATTCGGGGTCGAGTATTGCCCGAACATAAGAACCCGATAAACCGTTTTCTTACGGCCGTCTATATGCCGGTACTGAAAAAGGTGCTCACTTTTCCGAAAATGACGCTGGTTATCGCTGTATTGCTCCTTTCTACAGTGATGTGGCCGCTCGGAAAGATCGGCAGTGAATTTATCCCGCCATTGGATGAGGGGGATTTGATGTACATGCCCACCACTTACCCCGGTATTTCAATTGGTAAAGCCCGAGAGCTGTTGCAGCAAACCGACAAATTAATCGCGAGCGTGCCGGAAGTTAAAACTGTATTTGGGAAAATAGGGCGAGCAGATTCCGCTACTGATCCCGCTCCACTAACGATGATTGAAACGTTCATACAACTAAAGCCACAAAGTGAATGGCGCGACGGGGTTACTACCGAATCGTTGAAAAAGGAACTTGATGCTCTAGTAAAACTACCCGGTGTTACAAACGCTTGGGTAATGCCCATTAAAACCCGCATTGACATGCTGGCAACCGGGATTAAAACCCCCGTGGGGATAAAAATCGCCGGTCCGAATTTATCGGTTATCCAAGATATCGGCAAGCAGTTAGAGGTGATACTCAAAGATGTAGAAGGCACAGCGTCGGTGTACTCTGAGCGTGTTGCTGGCGGACGATATCTTAATGTGGATATTGATCGCGCTAAAGCGGCTCGTTATGGTTTGAATATCGCTGATGTGCAAGAAGTTATTGCATCCGCTATTGGTGGAATGAACGTTACCCAAACGGTAGAAGGGCTTGAACGCTATCCAGTCAATATACGGTACCCCCAGTCCTATCGGGATTCTCCACAGCAACTTGCTTTGCTTCCTATTGTCACCGCCCGAGGTGAGAGGATTGCCTTGGGTGATGTTGCTGATGTCATCATTGCCGACGGACCTCCAGGAATTAAAAGTGAAAATGCCCGGATCAATGGGTGGACATTCGTTGATATTGACGGCATCGATGTCGGCACTTACGTGGTAAATGCACAAAAAATCGTAGCAGAACAACTTGATTTGCCAGCGGGGTATTCAGTGGGTTGGTCGGGTCAATTTGAATATATGGAAAGAGCCAAAGAAAAATTAAATTACGTTATTCCTTTGACGTTGGCCATTATTGCCATTTTGCTGTTTATAAACTTCCGAAGTTTTATTGAGGTCGCAATTTTAATGGGCACCTTACCCTTTGCATTGATTGGCAGTATTTGGCTTATGTACTGGCAAAACTTCAACTTTTCTATCGCGGTAGGTGTGGGTTTTATTGCACTGGCAGGTGTAGCCGTAGAAATAAGCGTAATCATGTTGGTGTACCTCAATCAAGCTTGGCTTCGTGCTAAAGAACAGTCAGGTAAAGAGACTTTGTCCTTAGATGAGCTGCGTCAGGCTGTTACCGATGGAGCAGGACTTCGTGTTCGACCGGTAATGATGACTGCAGCGGCTGTGATTGTAGGCTTGCTCCCAATTTTATATGGGAGCGGCACAGGTTCAGAAGTAATGAGCCGTATTGCAGCACCGATGGTCGGCGGTATGGTGAGCGCTGTATTTTTAACACTACTAGTTTTGCCCGCAGTTTATTTTATGTGGAAAAAACGTGTCTCGTAACAACCAAGCCAGGTGCATTTAACTATGCACCTGGCTAGTTTTTAACAAGAAAGGAAATGAATAAATGAAAAATAAAATGTTACTTTCAAGTGTGGTTTTAGTCGTTATTATTGCATTGGGTGCATGTAGCTCGCAGACCTATCATAAAGCCCTAATGAAAGGTCAGATTGTAGATGTTGAAGATGGGAAGATAATGATGTGTATCGGTAGCCGAGAAGGCGCGAGTGAGGGGGATGAGTTTCGTGTTGTGCGTTCAACGTTTAGAAAAGATGTGGTTGAAGACGGAGAGTCGGATTACGAGCTAGTCGAAGTCGGGACCGTAAAAATATTAACTATCGTAAATGAACATTACGCTACAGCAAAAGTGCTGGATGGGGATGTGAAAATATACGATATCGCAGAAAAATAAGTAGTTTGTGGCTGCACTTAACCTTGTGACTTCGGGGTTAAGTGTCGTTTTGTCTTGGTTTTCGGGTAAGAATCGTAATTGTCCAGATTTGTTAGCAAGAAGAGAAAAGAAATCGATGCTGGATGAGTTTGGCAATAAATATCGCTCCGTGCGCCTGGTCTTACTCGCGTCGGGGAAGGCGTAAACGTATTTACAATGGGACAAACGTATGGCTAGTATAAACGACGTACCTGATCACGGCAGTGAGCCCGTGAGTGATAGCATTGCGGACCGATTAAATCGAAGTTGTTTTTGTAAAACATTGGACCGCACGCAGCTCCACACCTTTTTGCAGACCGATACTCTCAATCAAGATGTACTCGCCACCCATCCACAATTGTTCTCGAATACGAGCGTCTTTATTTCGCCACTTCATGCAGAGCAAATGCGTCACATTATTGGTGCGATTGCACAAGTTGTTAAACTTTCTGGATACGAGCGACAAGTATTAGAGCAGGCTCCTAACATAGGGACGAATGGTATGGAGACCGAAGGTGTATTTATGGGCTATGACTTTCACATGAGTGAACAAGGCCCAAAACTTATTGAAATTAATACCAATGCAGGTGGTGCATTACTAAATGCAGCGCTAGCGAATGCTCAAGTAAAATGTTGTCGTGTAGAAAATATACCTTTACCACTATTAAAAACAGACATTGAAGCAGAGTTCATGGCTATGTTTTTACACGAGTGGGCATTACAGCGCGAAGACAAGCCGCTTAAAGTCATCGCTATTATTGATGAAAATCCAAAGCAACAATTTTTATATCCTGAATTTGTAATGGCGCAACGTTTGTTCGAAAAAGCAGGATTAACCGCCGTTATTGCCGACCCTAGTGAGCTAGAACTTATTGATGGTAAACTTCAATGTCAAAATCAGATTATTGATTTAGTTTACAATCGGTTAACTGATTTCACCTTAGAACAGAAAGAAAATCTAGCACTGCGCCAAGCTTTTGAAACTAATGGAGTAGTTGTGACGCCAAATCCATATCATCACGCACTCTACGCAAATAAGCGTAATCTCATTCTATTAAGTGATGGGTATGCATTAGCTCATCTGGGAGCAAATGAAGGGGATATTGCTATTTTACAGGCAGGTATTCCAGCCACATATAGAGTTACGAATGAGAACGCTACGGAGCTATGGCAAGACCGAAAGCAACTCTTTTTCAAGCCTGCTGCGGGCTTTGGTAGTCGTGCGACTTATCGTGGCGACAAACTCACCAAGCGAGTATGGAATGAAATATTAAAAGGTGACTATGTCGCGCAAAAAATAGTGATGCCGAGTAAGCGAGGTATATTAGTCGATGGACAAGAAACGACTTTGAAGATGGATCTTCGCGCTTATGTTTATGCCGGCGAAATTCAATTATTGGCGGCCCGTCTTTATCAAGGGCAAACAACTAATTTTAGAACTGAGGGTGGTGGCTTCGCGCCAGTCTTTATTGCTGACCTAGCTCCTGACTGACGACTAAATCCAGGACCGACAATCTTTTGTTAAAAGTAGGGGAACAGTGACGCATCTCCCTGATCATTAGTACTGAAGGGCTAATAGATTAACCATAGTAAAGTCGACTGCAATAATGATCTATTGATTTCAATTTACTTTTAGTATTTAAAATCAAGAACTGGCCATCTACATATCCTCAAAGCGATTTGTCGATTGCACCATGCGCATCATTTCGTGCTCTTCTAACAATCGGAGTGACGTCAACATTTCCCGAGCAGAAGGTATATCCGCCCGCGAGGCGAGAAAACGATAAAGTTCAATTACCTGCTGGTGCTGATTGACAATTATCTCGATTATCTGCTCGGAATCAAGCTCGGAGAAAGGTGCATCGCAGTGTGCATGCTGAACGATAGGCCGTTTGTTGACATATTCGTAGCACCAAGTATTCAGTGCGTGTTCATTACCTGTGGTTTCAAAGCCATTGACAACCTTTGTCAGGCTTTCTTCGTGATCTGAGAGATAAGCTAGAATCATCCTAGCTCGTTCGTCGGTGTTCTTATCTGCACAGTGAGATAGGCACTGACTTAAGTGTTGGTGAAATTCCTTGGTCCAGATCAGTACATCTCTTAAGGTTTCAATTTGCATGATAATATCCTCTAACTATTTTTGTTTAGTTCCCGACTATTGATGTTAAATCGGCTGAGCGCACGCTGTACTCATACTCTTGTTAATGATGCGCATGCTCATTTTTATTGCTTTTTCCATACTTGAGAAAAGCCCATTCAGTGATCAAAATAGCCGTCATTGTTAGTATTGAAATGATGATAACGAAAGCATCAGAATTTATTTTTACCCAAACGAATCCACCCAAAACCACCAAATTTAAAAAAATAGAAATGCTGGGTATCACTGCATTTGCCTTTAAGTCTTCACGCAAGTGACGTAGAACACCCCATTGAATAGCGATATCCATAATCAAGTAAAAAACGATGCCTAAAGCAGCAATGCGCGTGAGGTCAAAGAATATTGTGAGAATTAAACCCAACACAACGGTGTAAACAAGCGTATGCTTTTGAATCCTACCTGACATGCCAAAATGGCTATGAGGTACAAGTTTCATTTCCGTTAGCATCGCGAGCATACGTGACACCGCAAAAATACTTGCAACGATGCCACCGGTTGTTGCCATGATCGCGATCGCAACGGTGAACCAAACGCCAATGTCGCCGAGTGCTGGCTTGGCTGCTGCGGCCAAAGAGTAGTTCTGGGTCTCGATGATTTCATCAAGTGATAGATTGCTGGAAACTGCGAACCCCACTAATAAGTAAATGACCACGCAAGCAGAAATGGAAATAATTATCGCCTTGCCGATATTTTTTTTGGGGTCTTTAACTTCCGATCCACTATTTGTAATAGTGGTAAACCCTTTAAATGCAAGGATGCCGAGTGCCGTAGCGCCAAGAAAATTGCCGATGCTACCTCCCGCTTCAGATTGACTGGCGAAGTCAACGTTAATTGAGTCTGCAACCCACACGCCGATCAAACCAAATATTATGATGCCAGAGATCTTGAGAACGCCAATAAACGAAGCAATACTCTGAATTAGTTGATTGCCTAACAGGTTGACAATAAAAGCAAAAATAATAAGACCTGCGCCAAGAAGTGAAACCATGTAACCGTCTTGATCTCCTCCGAACAATTGCATGCTATATGAACCGAATGTTCGTGCGAGAAAACTTTGAGCAATCACCATTGAAAAGTACATTAATAGTGCGTTGAAGGCCGTGGGCAAACTGTGACCATAAGCTTTATGAAGATACATGCCTATGCCTCCAGCGGAGGGGTAAGCAGACGATATCTTAATGTAGGAATAGGCGCTAAAAGACACAACAATTGCTGCAGCCAGAAAGGCCAACGGAAAAAGTGGGCCGGTCATCTCGGCGATCTGACCGGTAAGCGCAAAAATACCCGCGCCGATCATGACGCCTGTGCCTAGCATTACAGTGCCCCATAAAGACAAACTATTCGATTTATAATGACTTGATCGTTCAGTTTCTTGAGACATATTTTGTCCTTTCAATTTATTTTAATGAGAAGGGCCATCGACTGGAAGATGTATGGTGAATGTCGTGGAATGGCTATTGGATTGTGCGTGAATTACACCCTTGTGAGCTTCAACGATGGTTCTAACAATGGCGAGTCCTAACCCGGTACCGTCCCCGTGCCGTTGCCGAGAAGGGTCGACGCGATAAAATCGATCAAAAATACGCTCCAAATGTTCCGATAAAATTGTACTGCCTTCATTCGTGATAGAAATACCAACCATATCATTGGCAGTATCAACGAGAACTACCTTTATAGTTTTTCCTTCTGGTGTATGCCGAATGGCGTTCGATAGTAAGTTGGTCAATGCTCGTCGTATTAATTCACGGTCCCCAGATATATTGGAGGTGTTGCCAGAGATCGCCAAGGTGATGTGAGTATCTTCTGCGAGTGCTTCGAAAAAATCGAAAAGCGACTGAACTTCCTCCTGGATATTGATTGTCTCGAAGCTTGGGGTGATTAATCCGTTTTCACTTTTGGCAAGCCACAGCATATCGCTCGCCATTTTGCTCAGTCGCTCCATGTCTTCAAGATTTGAGTACAATAGTTCTTGGTAGTCTTCAGTTCTTCTTTCTTTACTTAATCCCACTTGTGTTTGCGTCACAATATTAGTCAGCGGCGTCCTTAACTCATGGGCTATATCAGCAGAGAAATGAGATAACCGAATAAACCCCTCTTCAATACGCGTTAACATATGGTTAAACGATTGAACTAGCGGTTTCAACTCTACAGGGACTGAGTGCATATCGAGCCGAGAATCTAATTTATCGGTCTGGATAAAATCCACTTGATCGCTTAGTCCTCGTAGAGGCTTCAGCCCTTGATGAACGCCCAGCCAAGCCGCGAATAATGTAAGAACACCGGCACCAAATAGAATCAACGCAACACTTTGCGTAAAGTTTTCGAGAAAGCCTTGGTGAAAATCTCTGTCGATCGCGCTTATAATACGATATTGATTTTTATCGATGGTTACCAAGGTTACGATGCCTCGATAGCCTCTATCTTTATTTCTCCATGTTTGCAGTGTGTTTGCCGTAATATTTTTTACCACAGGAAAGTCCGTGGTTGGCGGACGAAAATTTATATCTGATGAGCTGTAATGCAAGACGCCATTGCGTTCGACTTGATAATAAACGCCATGATGTCCAGATATCGCTTGAGAGAGTGCCTCTTGATTCTTGAGTATGTCAGTGGGCGATTGGTGAAGTGCTTTTTTAATCGAGTTAACCATCACATTAATTTCGTCCGCATCTTGTTCGATGAAATGATGTTCTATGGAAGAAAGCAATAATTGGCTGATCACTACCAGGCTTACACCAAATGCGGTAGCAACAAAAAAAAGCACACGCAGCGTCAAAGAGAGCGGTCGTCGTGTATGGCTAATCATCATTGCGTTCCAAGTCTAGGGTGTAGCCCATTCCTCTTATGGTATGGATGAGCTTAACGTCAAAACCTTCGTCCACTTTCTTGCGTAAGCGGCGAATGGCGACATCAATGACGTTAGTGTCACTATCAAAGTTCATATCCCACACTTGGGAAGCGATGAGTGAGCGGGTGAGTACTTCACCTTGTCGGCGAACCAATAATTCCAGCAAGCAAAACTCTTTGTGGCTTAGGTTAACTTTCTTTCCTTGTCGTGTGACGCGTCGTCGAGGAATATCCAGTATTAAATCGCCAATTTGAAGCTGATCCACTATTGCAGGAGCTTGACCTCGACGCAACAGTGTACGAACTCTCGCTAATACTTCTGCAAACGCAAAGGGTTTAACCAAATAGTCATCTGCGCCAAGCTCTAATCCTTTAACTCGGTCGTCGACATTGTCTCGGGCTGACAGAAAAAGCACGGGTGTCTTTTGCCCCGATTCGCGTATTGACTGAAGAATACGCCAACCATCCACGTCGGGAAGCATGACATCAAGAATCAAAAGGTCGAATTCTTCTGTCATGGCTAAATGGTGTCCATCGAGTCCAGTTCTCGCAAGCGACACGAGGAACCCAGCTTCACTCAATCCTTGTTTCAGATAATCGCCGGTCTTTTGTTCATCTTCTACTATTAAAAGTCGCATGCCGCTCCTCGATATCCTAAGCGTATAGTATGTCAAATCTAACCAACAACAAGGTGACGGTAAGATTACAGAATTGTCATCTTTGGGTCATGTGTGTGAAAGCCTTGGGCAGTATGGTGTATAGCATTGTTTAGTTCGAGAGTGATGTATGAGTGATTCCGATATGACCAATCTTATGTTGCCACGCCGACGCTTTGTTAAGGGGCTAGCGCTTGGTGGCGTTCTGGCGACAATGCCAAGTGTTTTGAGGGCTGGGCAGTTGTCTCCCCATACTCGCTTAGGCTCCGCACCTGTATTGCAAGGTTCAGAGATAAATTTAGTGGTTGGGCAGTCGCCGGTGAATTTCACGGGTGTGACTCGTCTAGCCACTACAATTAATGGGTCAATTCCTGCGCCAACGATCCGTCTGCGTGAAGGGGATGACGTCACGATTCGCGTAACAAACCGACTATCAGTGCCTACATCGATTCACTGGCATGGGATTATTCTTCCGTTTCAGATGGATGGCGTTCCGGGCATCAGTTTTAGAGGTATTGCGCCGGGTGAAACGTTTGTCTATCGGTTCACGCTCCAGCAAAGTGGTACATATTGGTATCACTCTCATAGTGGGTTCCAGGAGATGACAGGGATGTATGGTGCCCTGATTATTGAGCCCCGTGAAAAAGAAGTCATTCAATCAGACCAGGATTATGTGGTGCAGCTATCCGACTGGACTGATGAGGACCCGATGCGTGTCTTCAGTAAATTGAAAATCCAGGGTGACGTTTATAATTTCAACCAGCCAACGGTTATAGATTTTCTACGTGACGCTTCAAATGGCGGCATAAAAGACGCCATGCAAAAGCGACGGATGTGGAACCAAATGCGTATGAATCCTACGGATTTGGCCGACCTATCCGCATCAACACTGACGTATCTGATGAATGGCACCACACCTGCCGGAAATTGGACCGGTCTGTTCAAGAAGGGCGAGCGAATTCGGCTGCGGTTTATTAACGCCGCGAGCAACAGCTTTTACGATGTCCGTATTCCAGGGTTGGCAATGACGGTTGTGCAAGCAGATGGGCAAAATGTCGAACCTGTCAGCGTTGACGAATTTCGTTTTGGTCCCGGTGAAACTTACGATGTTTTGGTGGAGCCTAAAGACGATGCGTATACGGTTTTTGCACAGAGCATGGATAGAACAGGGTATGCGCGTGGAACATTAGCGACCGAGCGAGGCCTTAGCGCAGAAATTCCAGACCTCGACCCCGTTGAGTGGCTTGAGATGAAGGATATGATGGGTTCGATGTCTCACGGTGATGACGGCGCTGCGATGGATCACGCGGCGATGGGTCATTCCATGCCGGGTATGAATCACGGTGGCATGGCGATGGACCACAGCGTTCATTCCACACATCAAAACCCTTTAGCAATGCCCTCACAAACCGTGCGTCATGCCAGCACGGAATTTGGTCCTTCTGTCGATATGCGTGTGGATATGCCTCGCACCAGCCTCGACGATCCGGGCGTTGGTTTACGTAATAATGGTCGGCGAGTGCTGACGCTATCCGACCTGAGATCGCGAGATGGCATTCTTGATAGTGGCATACCCGAGCGTGAAATCGAACTGCATCTCACCGGTAATATGGAGCGCTATAGCTGGTCCTTTGACGGCTTAGAGTTCGGCAAAAGCACGCCGGTGCATCTGAAGCACCGTCAACGCGTGCGCGTCATTTTGCAAAACGACACCATGATGACCCACCCAATGCATTTGCACGGAATGTGGAGTGATCTGGAAAACGATAAAGGTGAGCCGCTGGTTCGCAGACACACGATTCCTGTTCAGCCAGCTCAGAGGATAGGCTTCGTAACGACACCGCACGATCTCGGGCGTTGGGCATGGCACTGTCACCTACTTTTTCATATGGATGCAGGCATGTTCCGCGAAGTGGTGGTGTCATGAGAATTATGAAAATTGAACAAATTATTAAAACAGCTTTTGCAGTTGGTGCGTTAACGCTTATAAGTCCGTTACTTCAGGCTCAAGAACATTCTGGTCATGGAACGATGAACCAGGAAAAAGTGACCGAAGAAAAAATGGACCACAAAAAAATGGGCCATGAAAGCGAGCTTGAGACTGAAATGCTAGAGACGTCCAAACCTCATTTAAGTGGAAATTCCGGATCAATGGATAACGACACAAATATGGGAGCAAATGTATCTGATCTTCGTGATCCGCATGCCTACTCTGGCGGATATACCCTTACCGAAGGGCCATATGTGCAAAGCGGGCCGCGACAATTAAAACTTGCTGATGAGCATGTCTTTAAATCGTTTCTCGCCAATCGCTTTGAATACGATAGTGACAGTGAAATAAGTCTTTATGATGTGCAAGCTTGGGTTGGCACGACTTACGATCGATTGGTTGTTAAGGCTGAAGGCGATATTAACAAGGGCACGCTCAAAGAAAGTCAAACCGATATTCTTTGGAGTCATGCTATATCCACTTTTTGGGACACCCAAATAGGCGTTCGAGTTGACAGTGCTGAAGAGGGCGAGTCCAGACAATGGCTGGCCGTGGGAGTACAAGGTTTAGCGCCTTATTGGTTTGAGTTGGATGTGGCGGGCTACGTTGATGTTGATGGTAGAACCGCGCTCGCTGTAGAGGTCGAATACGAGTTGATGCTTACACAGCGACTGATACTGCAGCCTCGCGCTGAAATAACCGGCTACGGTAAAGACGATGAATTCAACGGTGTTGGACAAGGCCTTTCTTCATCAGCATTCGGTGTGCGGTTGCGTTATGAATTTTCTCGACAGTTTGCACCGTATGTCGGCGTTGAACGAACAAAAATGTTTGGCAACACAGCCGACTTTGCGCGTTCTGCTGGTGAGACAAGCTCTGAAACACGTTATGTCGCGGGCTTGCGTTTTTGGTTTTAATTGTAAAAAAGTAAGTAATATTTTTAATTAGAGGATTTAAAAAATGAAAAAGAACATCGTCATATTATGTCTAGCATTTTCAAGTGCGTTGTACACAGTGTCCACGTTAGCGCATGATCCGAAAGAGCATATGGAACAAGCTGCAAAACCAGATTGTGCACCAATGGAAAAAATGGACCACAGCAAAATGGATATGAATGATCCTGTTATGCAAGCGATGATGAAAAAGTGTATGGGTAAGATGAAACATGATGAATCTAACAGTATAAAAGAGGTTGGCGAAGCCAGCGAAAACCATGGTCATGATCATCAAGAGGATTCATCCACAAAAAATGATAAATCGTCATCCCATGATCATGGATCCCACTGATTTGTTTGAATATATTTCTAGGACGTTTATATTTTTCGTATAATTGAATCGCATGGCTGTATCATTTTTATAAAAAGAGATCTCTATGAAAATCATTAAATACACTGCAATAATTTCCTTTGCTATTTTTATTGGCGGTGTTGGATTTATATATTCGGGAATTTATCCAATGGGGGCAGATGTTCCGCACAATAAATTAACCTATTGGGTGCTGGAAACTTTACGAGAGCAGTCTATAGCTAGAGCGGCAAAAAATGTAGTTGTGCCAGCCAATTTGGATGATCCAGATCGTTTACTGGCTGGTGGTGCTGACTATAATGATATGTGTTCGAGCTGCCATTTGAAGCCAGGGAAAATGCGATCTGATTTCAGTGAGGGCTTGTATCCAATGCCGCCAAATTTAAGCATGCAAAATGACGAACATGGTCATGCGCATGAACTGAGTGACGAAAAAGCAGCGGCGCGTCAATTTTGGATAATTAAGCATGGTATCAAGGCGTCAGGAATGCCTGCTTGGGGGCTAGGCCATGATGATAATCGGATTTGGTCAATGGTGGCATTTCTTCAGCGCTTACCTGATCTAAGTACAGAGCAATACCAAATAATTACCGCACGAGAACAAAGTGAAAAATGATGGGCGTCATTAAAGAAGGCTCCATCGCCTGATATTAGCTATCCGCTTAGTTGCTGGTTTGGGTAGCCATTTTTTAAGGACAATGAGCATTATCATGAATGAGAGATTAAAATTAATACCAATAGCCCTATTTTTAATAGTTTCTGCTGGAAAAGCTTATGCACACAATGGTGAGGATCCAAACAGGGAGTTGAGGAAGAGTACGGAGTACATTACTACGTATCAATCGGAATTTGAGTCCGAGAGTGATTTAAAGGGGATGAGAAAAAGTTTGGATGCTCAGCTAAATTCACTTCGATCGAGATTGCTCTTGTTGCGCAACGAGCTTGCGTCGGACTCCTCCGTACGCCGGTGCATAAATAAAGATTCGGAAATAGATTATTTTAAGGAGCTGGATCGTACATTAAAATCAAGCGATCGTTTTCTTAAGCAAGTAAACAAACTGTTGGATAGCGTAAAATAGCGTGACGGTGCAATGTCGCGATCACATTATTAATCAATTGAGAATATACGATGAAAAAACATCTTTTATTCGGGCTTATGGTTTTAGGGGTTATAGGTACATTGAGCGCTTGTGAAACGACAGGTTATACGCCAAGAGATAGTGGCGGTCATGGCGGTCATGGCGGTCATGGCGGTCATGGCGGTCATTCGCACTGATAATTATACTGGGGAGAATATCGTTGCTTTCCTATACGGAGAAACTATTCGCGTATAGAGTAATACATCTTCAATGTTCATTCGCTTAGGTTTATTGGTGTGCCAAAAAGGTTTGAGATATTTTGTGGGTTCCGTTTCTGCCGAGTTGAATGACGGTTGATTTTAAAACACATGTTTTCGTTGGCTCTATGCAAGACAAAAAATAACTCCTAGGTCTAATCTGATTGACTTAAATCAATATAATGAAAGCTCAAAACTGAGATAATACCCTTTACAATAGCGAAAGCTAATATTCTAGGTGAGACTATGACAAGCAAGCGATTTAAAGCGATAGTGTTAGTCTGGGTGCTGCTCAGCCAGCCCCTACTATCGCTTGCGTTTGCTTGTTCACCTGCAAGCGATTCACATGATCATAGTTCTCATGATCATGCTTCCATTGAGAACAACCTAGGCCAAATGGTGCAAGAAAAGCATCATAGTATTGACACTCACGAAACGTCAGCGCATGACCATCATGCTGCTACAAAAGTGATGTCCACGCATGACTGCGGCCCCTGTTTAAATGGAGATATGAGCCATTGTCAGTGCCATGCCGTAACGCACATGGGGCTCGGGGTAATGCTTAAAAGCTTTTCTGACTTTGAACCTACAGTTCATTACACTTATGTATTGGCTGCACACGATCAGTCTCTTATTCGTCCTCCCATTTTTGCCTAACCTAGGGCAAATCCGTCTGTCGTTTCCAAATTTGTTATCTGGAAAATAAATCCTCTTCCCGTGCATGTGTCTACCGCGGCATGTGAAGCTGAAGCGACAACATTTTTACCCTCCCTCTTTATACCAATATTATTTTTTTCATTTTTTTCATTTTTTTCATTTTTTTGTGCATGTGCAATATTGCGCCGGCATGTAAGGGGAGATATTCAATGCCTGTTAAATATTTGGCGGCGATAACCGTCGCTGCGTCTTCGTTATCAGCTGCAAATGCTAGTGAAATTGATAGCGCGCGATTCGTACTTAGCGGTTACGGTGACGTGAAATACGCGAAACCAGCGAGCTTCAGGACAGTAGTGCTTATAGCGCACGTTTCGTGCCGATATTTTTATTTAGTCTAAGTGACAAGATTCATGTCGAAGCTGAAACGGAGATCAGTCTAAATGCAGAAGGCGAAACCGAAGTTGAACTGGAATACGCCGATTTGCATTATTTTCTTACTGATACCACCACGCTTACGGCCGGTAAGTTTTTGGTTCCTTTTGGTCAATTCGGGCCAAACATTCACCCCAGTTGGATCAATCGTTCCCCTTGGACGCCAGGAATTTATGGCTCTCACGGTAGTAGCCAGGCAATGGAAGCATTGCTGCCCATTTTGAGTGATGTTGGGGTTGCCATTCAGCAAACCTTTGTTATAGGTAATCATCAAAAAATCTTTGTCGATTTATACAGCACCAATGGTCCAGGAATAGAAGCGGATGAGCATGAGGAAGATCTCGCAGAAGAAGCTACGGAAGAAGATGGACATGCAGAGCTTCCAGAGCTTGCGTTCGAAGCTGGTAGTGGTGACAACAATAAAAATAAGGCGTTTGGTGGACGCGTGGCTTATGCCATGTTGCCGGGTATTGAGGTCGGCACTTCCTATTACAGCGCCACGTATGATGACGATGAAATCTTAGATTTTACGGCCCAAGGATTTGATGTAAATCTGATTGGATCACATTATTTGGTGCGTGGTGAGTATATCGAAACTCAAACGGATGGTCTTGAGGAAGAGGAAGGCGAGACTGAGATCCACACCTTTAAACGAGATGGTTGGTATCTACAAAGTACTCTGCAAACAGGAAAGATTTGGTCATCGTTAGCGGGAACTGAATTGGTTCTCGAATACGCAGAAACCAATAAATTGGCAGAAGCCAGCCGATGGATGGTGGGCGTTAATTATTGGTTAGATGCCCGCGCGGTTATCAAGATCGCTTATGACGACACCGATGTGGAAGAGGGTGAAGATGATCAGCGCCTTGCCATTCAATTAAGTTACGGCTTCTAGGAGAATTTAACCATGAAATCATTTTCAAAAATATTACAAAAATCACCACTATACATTTCTGGATTCGTGTGGCTGGCGTTTAACGTAGCGTGGGCGAACGCAGAATCACAGCCCATAAACGGTGCGGAGGTGTTCAACAACAACTGCACGCGTTGCCACAATGCGCGTTCACTGGATGAGTTTTCTCTCGAAGAGTGGGCCGTGATCATGCCGCACATGCGTGAAAAGGCACATTTAACGGGTAAAGAAACGGATGCCGTGATGCAGTTTGTTGCATTGGTTAAAAATGATATTGGCGAAAGTAATACCTTTCAAAACAACCAACCAACCTTAAGCGGGAAAGCATTATTTACAAAATACAGTTGTCAGGGTTGTCACAGTATAAAAGGTAAAGGCGGTAGCGTTGGTCCAGCTTTAGATTCAATTGTTGGCAGCAAGAGTGAGGAATTTTTTATCCAAAAACTCAAAAACCCCCAATTCAATAATCCTTCGTCGCCCATGCCAAAAATGCCGTTGAATGGCGCAGAAATCGATGCGTTGTTGGATTATCTAAAAAACCTATAACTTAACTAAATACTAAAGGTACTAAACAATGAAAACTCAATTTGCAAGAATTACTACAGCTTCAATTATTTCAGTGGTGTTTGGTTTTTCTGTCGTCGTTTTGGCGGACGAAAATGAGCAACATAAACATTACAAGGCAACCATGCCAGAAAAATCGCATCAGGAATATGTGGATAAAAACGCAGAGCAAAGTAAGCAAGATGTTTCGACTGAGGAGTCGAAAAAGACACACCATAAGCATTACAAGGCCACCATGCCAGGTGAGTCTCATCAAGCCCATACCGACCAATCGAAAGATAAAAAGGAGGAAGAAAAGACTAAAGATGATTTAGAGCAGGCTAAAACACATAAGCATTATAAAGCCACGATGAAAGGAGAAAAACATAACCCATAAACTACTTGACCTGTGTCTTGCACGCAGGTTTAGAGTGCAAAAAAAGATTAAACATAGGATTAAAACCTAGGAATTTCTTTTTACTGTGATTGAGAGAGCCACATTATGCGAGTCAAAGAGTTAGCCAAAGAGCTTTGCGTCAGTGCAGAAACCGTTAGGTTTTATACCCGTAAAGGCTACTTGTCACCCACTAAGAGTCCCGGTAATGGCTATAAGGAATATGGTGCGAGAGACCAGGCTCGCATGCGTTTTATTCTCAGTGCGAGGGCACTTGGGTTTACGGTGGCAGATATTGGTGAAATTTTAGCGGTGGCGGACAAAAAGAGCACGCCGTGTCCTGTTGTGAGGTTGTTGATCGAGCAGCGTTTATTGGAAACTGAGGCACAATTTTCGGAAACCAAGAAATTGCGGGATCGAATGCGCCACGCGGTGCGTGAATGGAACGGACTACCTGATGCCGAACCCACGGGGCATATGATTTGCCACTTAATCGAAATTTTTTCACCTAATAACACGCGAGGATTAAACGATGAGTGAAACCAAAGGCCATTGCCATTCTGAGCAAGCCGAATCTTCCGCAGTGACATCAACGTCGTCGCTGATGACTGAATTAATTATTGAAGGAGCGGGTTGCGCCAGTTGCGTAGGTAAAATTGAAGGTGCACTGAAAGCGGTATCGGGTGTTGAGCACGCGGAAATGAATTTTGCGCAGCGTACCGTAAGTGTCTCAGGGACGGCAGATCCAGAAGCGTTAATTCACGCCGTGGAAAGTGTAGGGTACAACGCTAAAGTCGGTTCATCCGGCTCGGATCCAGACGCATTGGATGAAAAAGAACAAGCAGATCTGGCGTACTACAAAAAATTAATGCGTGAGACGTGGATAGCGTTAGCCTTGGGCGCACCACTAATGGCTTATGCGCTAATTACTGGTGAGATGAGCGTTAATACGACAACGGAACGAATTGTATGGTTGATTATTGGGATCCTCACCCTCGGGGTACTGCTTGCGTCTGGACGTCATTTTTATGTGGGTGCCTGGAAATCTTTCCTCAATCACTCTGCCAATATGGACACGCTAATAGCGCTAGGAACCGGTACTGCCTGGCTGTATTCCATGGTAGTGGTGTTTTTCCCAGAGGCTGTACCAGCCCAAGCGCGACACGTCTATTTTGAGGCGACGGCGATCATTATTGGCCTCATTGACTTGGGCTTGGCGCTTGAAATCAAGGCACGAGGTCGTACCAGTGAAGCCATAAAACGTTTAATTGGATTACAAGCTAAAACTGCACGCGTGATTCGAGACGACAAAGAGATCGATCTACCCATTGAACAGGTTTTATTGGGTGATTTGGTACGAGCCCGTCCCGGTGAAAAAGTTCCGGTGGACGGTACGGTAACGGACGGACACACGGCGATCGATGAATCCATGCTAACCGGTGAACCCATGCCAGTCGAAAAAGCGGAAGGTGACAAGGTGGCCGCAGGTACGCTAAACAAGACCGGTAGCATCGTTTTTAGGGCAACCCGTGTTGGCAAGGACACGGCGCTGGCGCAAATTATCAATATGGTGAAACGCGCGCAAAATTCGAAACCGCCAATAGGACGCTTGGCAGACCTTATCTCTGCGTATTTTGTCCCTGTTGTCATGATTGTCTCTGTCATAAGCGCTTTAGCATGGCTCAATTTTGGGCCGGCACCCGCGATAGCATTTGCCATTGTATCCGCCACGACGGTTCTGATTATTGCCTGTCCTTGTGCTTTGGGCCTCGCTACACCGATGTCGGTGATGGTTGGGGTAGGTAAGGCTGCTGAAGCTGGTGTGCTTATCCGCAATGGCGAAGCGCTGCAAACGGCTTCCAAAATTACCGCAATGATCCTCGATAAAACCGGCACGATAACTCTGGGATCACCCAAAGTTACCGATATTGTTGTAGCCCCTGGCCGCACCGAAGAGGAGGTGTTGCAGTTGGCGGCAAGTGTTGAAGCAGGTTCCGAGCACCCCTTAGCGATCGCCATTATCGAAACAGCGCAAGAAAAGTCTATCGAATTAAGTAAAGCCTCTTCCTTCAACGCCATTACCGCTAGGGGAGTCGAAGCAAACGTTGACGGGCATGAGGTGCTGTTTGGCAATGAAAAGCTCATGCATGAACGTAATATTTCGTTGGTCATAGAGGGAGTTAATTTTGTCGAAAAAGCCCAATTGCTAGCGGCCGAAGCAAAGACACCCATGTACTTTGCCATTGATGGTCAGTTCGCCGGCATTATTGCAGTCGCGGACCCCATTAAAGAAGACTCCATTTCAGCGATACAACGTCTGCAAAAAAATGGGATTCGCGTCGTCATGCTCACCGGCGACAACCGAGATACCGCCAAAGCGGTGGCAGAAAAAGTCGGAATTTCGGAATTTATAGCCGAAGTTCTCCCAGAGGATAAAGCAAAAAAAGTACAAGAATTGCAAATGGCCGGTGAAATTGTCGGGATGACAGGCGACGGTATCAACGACGCGCCTGCGTTGGCATTGGCTAATGTCGGGTTTGCGATCGGTACCGGAACAGACGTAGCCATTGAAAGTGCGGACATCACACTTATGCGCGGTTCGCTGCACGGCCTAGCCGATGCCATTGCCGTAAGTAAAGCCACATTGCGCAATATTAAACAAAATCTATTCGGAGCCTTTGTTTACAACATGGCGGGTGTTCCTGTGGCTGCCGGTATTCTTTATCCCGTGCTAGGGATATTGATGAACCCTGTCATCGCTGGTGCCGCGATGGCTTTCTCATCATTGACGGTCGTGACTAACGCAAATCGTCTACGTCTATTTAAAGCTAAAGAACACTGAGGGTAAATAGTATGTTAATTGTAAATATAGGTGGACTAATTTTAATTGCACTCATCGTGTGGTGGTTTTGGTTGTACAAGCCTAAAGCGGAAATATTGGGTGGAAATGACGTAGTCGTGGTTGTCGAAAATGGTGTGTATAAGCCCTCTCATATTTTATTGGATGGGAGTACTTCTCACGACATCACCTTTCTTAGAAAAGATGCATCCCCTTGTTCAGAAACTCTATTGATTCCTGAATTGGACATCAGTGAAACGTTACCACTCAATAAGCCGATTAAAATTCATATTCCAAATTTAAGTATTGGTGAGTACGCATTTCACTGCCAAATGCAAATGTACAAAGGCTCCATAAAAGTGGAAGGGGGTACAGCATGAGTCTATGTAAAGTCGTCGCTATTTTTGATGAGTTTCGTTTGGAAAATGTAGAAAATGAATTAATCAAACACGGCGTTCATGGTTTTACCTTACATCCCGTTAGGGGTCGTGGTCGCTACTTTGATAGCTTTAACGAAAACCATTTGATTAAACATATTCAGATGGAAATCTACGCAGCCAATGAACAGGCTAATGACCTTTGTCGCTTAATTTCAGAGGTAGCTTACAGCGGTTCTGAAAGTGAAGGTCTTGTATCCGTTGTTCCTGTGCAGGCACTGAGCTGGATTCATGATAAGAGACCGGCGCGAGCGAGTGATTTTTCGTTTAAGGAGTCTCGCAATGAACATTAATTCAATAAAAATCGCCACAGTTACCGCAGGTTACGTTGCTGGTGTTTGGGTACTTTGTTCAATAGCAGTCGTAATTGCGCCAGATACGTTGCGCTATATCTCCGGCGCCATGATGCATCTTGATCTTTCTCAATGGGATTGGGAAATGGGGATGGATACATTCGTAGTCGGGCTGTTGGCCTGGTCTTTTTTTTCATGGGTAACAGTGTGGTGCATTGTTACTCTCTATCAATATTCTCTGAGGAGCTTCTCATGAGTAACCAAAAACAATCGTTTTGGATGAGCCCTAAGGGCTTTGCATCTATGGGACTTATTGCATCGGTGACGTACTTTTTGCTGATGGAACATCGGCAGCATCTGTTTCTGTATTTGCCTTTTATTATTATTTTACTCTGCCCACTAATGCACATTTTTATGCACGGAGGTCATGGAGGGCACGATGATCATGCTGAGCACGATGAACAGGGTGAGGGTTCAGGTAATGAGTCCGAAGCCTATAAGCGTGGCCTGGAAGAGGGTCGCAAACAAACTCATAAACATAACTCACATTAAGGAGGCGTATTATGCACGGCGAATCTTCATACGGTTTGTGGACTTTGGTGATTTTAAATTCCGCCATTTTTATTTTTTTCGCATTTAGTTTTGTTAAACCGAAAACGAAAACGGATTGGCGAAGCCTTACCGCCTTTTCCGCTTTTATTGTCGCGTTGTTTACAGAAATGTATGGCTTTCCACTGACGATCTATTTTTTATCTGGCTGGTTGGCGGAAAAATATCCGGGTGTCGATTTTTTAGCACATGAAAACGGCCACTTGCTGCATACCTTATTCGGATTTGAGGGGAACGCACATTTCGATCCCTTGCATATCGCGAGCAATCTACTCATTTTCCTTGGGTTTATTCTATTGTCCTCCGCCTGGGCGGTTTTGCATAAAGCTCAGCAAACGCGATCGCTCGCAACCTCTGGCTGGTATGCGCGCTGCCGACACCCTCAATATATTGCTTTTATTCTAATTATGTTTGGATTTTTATTGCAGTGGCCAACCATTCCTACCGTCGTCATGTTTCCGATATTGGTCTGGGTATATATCCGTTTGGCCAGGCGTGAAGAGGCCATGGCCTTGGCCGAATTTGGTGACGAATATCGGGCTTATCAAGACCGTACGCCTGCATGGATTCCCGCGTGGAATGTCGCAAAAGAACCAACACATTCACACTAGTAAAGGAAAATTCTCATGACAAACACAGAACATCGATTAGGCGTTTCAGAAGTAAGCTTGGTAGTGCGTCATTTGAAGCTTGAAACAACTACGAAAGAAACGTTGGAACAGGCATTAGCTGAAATTGATCAGGTTTATGGAATTGACGCAGTATCGTTTGATGAAAAGTCTCACGTGCTCAACCTCGCGTACGACGCGACCAGAACCTGTATTGACGGGCTGGAAGAGATCCTCAAAGGACATGAAATTGAAGTCAGTCACGACTGGTGGACGCATTTCAAAGAAGGCTACTACCGCTTTGTTGATCAAAATATCCAGGAGAATGCAAAGACAGAGCCTTGGAGTTGCCATGGCAGTGCAAGTCAACCTACAAAGCGAAAAAAATAATAATTGCGGTGATAGGACGAAAATATGTTAAACGACTTTATCAATAAATCTCGTGTTGCCTATTTCTCCATGGAAATCGCGTTGCATGAAAATTTGCCGACGTATTCCGGGGGATTAGGCGTGCTTGCTGGCGACTCCATGTTGTCCGCAGCCGACTTGGATTTGCCAATGGTAGGAGTGACTTTGGTAAGTCGTGAAGGCTATTTTCGTCAGCATCTTGATTTGCACGGTAGGCAAACGGAATCACCCGAAACGTGGGAGCCTTCTGAGCATGCAACTCGTTTACATGTAAAAACGTCCATTCATTTGGATGGCGAAGACGTTTGGATCGGAGCGTGGTTGTACGAACTCAACGGACATATGAATGGAACCATACCTATCTTGTTGTTGGATACGTATCTTGATGAAAACACTCCCGAAAACCAAAAACTAACGCATTATTTATATGGAGGTGATTCACGTTACCGATTAAAACAAGGAGCCATTCTAGGTATAGGAGGAAAACGGATTCTACAGTCCTTGGGATTTAGTGTGTTTCGATACCATATGAACGAAGGGCATGCTGCACTTTTGGTTCCCGAACTTCTTAAACAATTTCCATTCCGGTCGGATGATGTTAAGGCTGGCGAGTTTCCGTTTGACCTACCGCGTGTTCGAGATTTATGTTGTTTTACGACGCATACTCCGATTGGTGCAGGACATGACAGCTTTGGTTACGATTTAGTGGAGGACGTGATTGGCGCCGAAATCGAAGTAACTATTCTTAAAAAAATGGCTGGCGACGAAAGTCTCAATTTAACGCGCTTGGCATTGAACGGAAGTCAATACGTGAATGGCGTGGCAAAAAAACACGCTGATGTCTCGCGTGAGATGTTTCCTGGTTACCGTATTCACGCGATTACAAATGGCATTCATCCACATCGATGGGTATGCCCGCAACTCGCTGAATTGTTTGACGAGTATTTACCTGGTTGGTGTCATGAGCCTGAATTACTACGAAACGTTGATGTAATCCCATGCGATCAATTATGGGAGGCCCATCAAACCGCAAAAACTCAGTTGATCAATCATATTAATCAAACTCAAAACGTATTACTCGAAAATGATTTACCGGTACTAGGGTTTGCTCGACGAATGACATCGTATAAGCGCGTGGATTTATTGTTTACAAACATCGACACCCTTAAGCAGATAGCGGCCCGGTACCCATTTCAGATAGTCCTTGGTGGTAAAGCGCACCCAAATGATCTTGATGGAAAACACCTTATCCAACAATTGCATATTCTCAGTGAGTCGCTTCGAGGCGATATTCCTGTTGTTTTTTTAGAAAACTACGATATTAGACAAGCCAAATTGCTCGTAGCGGGCAGTGACATCTGGCTAAACACGCCGTTACGACCTTTTGAAGCCTCGGGCACCAGTGGAATGAAAGCGGCTATTAACGGTGTTGCCAACTTGAGTGTCATGGATGGATGGTGGATAGAGGGATGTGTCGAGGGACAAACTGGTTGGGCTATTGGCGGTGTCTCGGAATCAGAAAACGGTAACGATGCGTTAAGCCTTTACCAAAAGCTCGAATGTGATGCTTTGCCAATGTATTACGAGCGTCGCTCCGACTGGGTCAAAATGATGAAAATCTGTATTCAAAAAAATGGAACGTTTTTTAACAGTCATCGCATGATGCGCCGTTATGTGTGCGAGGCGTATTTGTAGTAGTAAAAAGTCCAGTGAGCTCACAATAAGATGTTTTAGAGTGACCAGACAATCCCAACAATTTGTCTGTATAACAAGGTGAAAGTGTGGAACGTAAAGAACCCAATGACAATCGACGACGCTTTTTAGGCGTCGCCACCGGTTTTGTTGCAGGAGTCGGTGTGATGGGGGCGGCGATTCCTTTTATTGGATCGTGGCAGCCCAGCGCCAAGGCGAAAGCCATCGGCGCACCGGTGCAAGTGAATGTCGATAAAATTGAGCCGGGAGAGATGGTGAGTGTAGCGTGGCAGGGTAAACCTGTTTTCTTATTACGTCGAACTGAAGAGAGTCTCGCCATATTGGAAAGCGAAGAACACCTTGGTCAACTGCGTGATCCCGCATCTGACATTAATAATCAGCCCGAATATACCAAAAACAACACGCGAAGTATTCGGCCAGAGATTTTAATTGTTGTGGGTATTTGTACGCATCTAGGATGTGTGCCGGAGTATCGGGCGAACGGAATGATAGGTGTGATTCACAGCTTGTACTTTTGTCCCTGCCACGGTTCGAAATTTGATCTTGCAGGCCGCGTTTATAAAGGTGTGCCCGCGCCTACCAACCTCATCGTACCACCACATACATATATTAACGACAGTATCGTTGAAATCGGTACTGATAAAGCCACTTAGGAGTATCCCATGTCAAAAGCACAGCAGGAGTTACCCGATTTAAATTTGTCCCCTAAAACCATAGTGCTCGGCATTGTTGCCGCAGTTGTTTTATACCTTGGTTACAGTAGTTATTACACGGTTTCCGCAGAATCTGTCGGCGTGTTACAGCGCTTCGGACACTACCACCGTGTTGTAGAACCAGGGTTGCATTTCAAAATTCCCTTTGGTGTTGATACTGTTATTCAGGTGCCAATCAAGCGACAACTTAAAGAAGAGTTTGGTTTTGGAACGCCAGGAGCAACGTTTAAAGATCAAGTTGGTTCGAAGCAACAGTGGGCCTTGGAAACTACGATTGTAACTGGTGATTTAAATACGGCACTTGTCGAATGGGTGATTCAATTCCGCATTGAAAATGCCTTCGATTTTCTTTTTAAAGTGAGGGATCCCGGTGAAGCTCTTCGTGATATATCGGAGTCGGTAATGCGTGAGGTTGTGGGTGATCGCACAGTCGATGAAGTACTGACGATTGGTCGTCAGGAGATTGAAACCAATGCTCAAATACAGATGCAAAAAGTGGTTAACTTATACGAAATGGGGCTGCGTATTGACCAGGTACAACTCAAAAACGTAAATCCGCCCAAACCTGTGCAGGCGTCATTTGACGAAGTGAACGAAGCCCAACAAGAACGCGAACGCATGATTAATGTTGCACGAGGTGAGTATAACAAAGCGGTACCGCGCGCACGGGGTACGGCAGATCAAAATATACAGGGTGCTCAAGGTTATGCTATTCAACGTGTGAACGAAGCGCAAGGTGATGCATCAAAATTCGATGCCTTACTGGCAGAATATATTAAAGCTCCGAAAGTCACAGAACGCCGCCTGTATCTTGAAACTATGGCGGTAATCCTGCCAAATGTTGAACAGAAAATCATCCTCGATGCTAAGGCCGGAAATGTGCTGCCTCTACTCAATCTTGATCGTCAAAAAGGAGCAAGATAATGAATAAATTGCTGAGTATTTTTGCGCTATTAATTTTCCCCGTCATTCTTCTTTCCGTGCAGTCGTTTTATCGTGTTGATGAAACGGAGCAAGTCATCATTACGCAATTCGGAAAACCTGTGGGTAAGATCATTTCGGATTCAGGGCTGAAGTTAAAGATACCGTTTATTCAAAAAGTGAATCGTATCGAAAAACGTATTCTACTGTGGGATGGCGCGGCAAATGATATGCCCACAAAAGATAAATTGTATATTACGGTTGATACTTTTGGGCGGTGGAAAATTAAAGATCCACTGCAGTATTTCTTACGGCTTCGAGATGAGCGTAGTGCACAATCACGACTTGAAGATATTCTGGGCAGCGAAACTCGCAACGCTGTAGCCAAACACGAACTCATAGAGATTATTCGTACAACTAAAGATCGTAAGCCTGAGGTAGACCCTTTGTTGGAGATCGCAAAGATTAGTACCTTGCTTCCGATTCTGAGAGGCCGCCGACAAGTGGAGAAAGATATTTACACCGCTGCATCAAACAAACTATCTGAATTTGGCATAGAGCTTTTGGATATTCGTTTTAAAAGAGTAAATTACAATGAAAGTGTGCGCCAAAAGATATATCAACGCATGATCAGTGAGCGGCAACAAATTGCTGAGAGATTTCGTTCCGAAGGTGCAGGCGAGGCGAACAAAATTATCGGTAATAAAGAAAAAGACCTTCAAGAAATTGAATCGGAAGCCTATAAAACAATTCAAACAATTCAGGGGGATGCCGATGCAAAAGCCACGGAAATTTACGCCAACGCATACAATAAATCGAAAGAGTCTCGCGCACTTTATGACTTCGTAAAAACACTGGAGACCTATCGAAGCGTTGTCGACAATAAAACTACGTTGGTGATGACGACGGACAGCGCCTTATACCGAATTCTGAGTGAGGCTACAACGAGAGATGTAAAATGACTCGCGTTAAGTATTTCGTTGCAAATGAGCGCCTCTGTCCCGTGTGTGGCATGGAAGCCATACACGATGACTTATGGCGAATACATCTTGGTGTTCAGTACTATTTTTGTTCCCAACAGTGCGTAGATCGCTTTATTGCGCACCCTGGGTTGTATTGCGGTCGTCCGAAAACAGGTCCATCGGAAAAGCAGCAAGGCCGCATTCAAATTAAACGCCACCAGATTGTTTTTTCCGAAACAATCTCGACGGAAAACATTACAGAACTATCCAAGGCCGTGAGCGGTATGATGGGCGTTAAGGAATTTAATGCGAATCGCGAAGCTGTTTATGTAACTTACGACCTGATGGAAGTCTCGCTAGAGGATATTGAACGAACAATTGAGGGTGTACTTGGAAAGCTTGGTTCTCCTATGGTGGATCGTATCAAGCGGGGTTGGATTCATTACACCGAAGAGTGTGAATTAGAGAATCTGGCGCACCCCGCTGAAGAAGGGGGCTGCCATTAGTTCTATGCGTGAAGTGGTAAAAATGTATTTGCGCAAGCGAGCTGTCACAGTATTTTTCATATGTAATTGTCGCGTCAATTGATACCAGAGGAAACTATTATGCAAGTTGAAACATTAAGAGATGTTCTGCATTGGACCAAAGAATTTCATCAGCACCTAAGCCAGTGCTTATCGCATTGCGCTGAAAATAATATTAATGAGCGCGCACGCATGATTCTGGCCTATTTGTCCGATCACGAAAAACACCTTACAGATGTCGTTAACGGATTTGAAAAGTCGGGCGAAGAACATGCCCTTAATACATGGTTTTATGAATATGTTCAAAAACATCCGATCGTTCAGCATGTGCATTGTGACAAGCCCTTTGCCGAACTTGATGCCACGCAAATCATGGCGGTGATTGTCGAACAACACCAACAAGTTATCGAGCTGTATCGCGACCTTGCATCACGGGCAGACATTCCGTCATCGAGAGAGTTGTTGGAGGGGCTCAGCTCGCTGGAGGAGCACGAAATGATGCGAATGTCTCAATCGGCCAATCGTTTTGAAGACATGTAAAAATCTAATTTTATACTTACATACTACTACCACGTACGGAGATCACCATGACACTCAGCGTATTCAAGTTTGGTATATCCAGTGCAGTCAGTGCAGCGGTTTTGTGGCTGATTTGCAGTGTGTTGGTTATGGTAATACCGACCACGATGCTATCTATGTCCGGCGATATGTTGCATATGCAACTTAATGATATGGGCTGGCACTTGACGCTTTATGGGTTCGTTAAAGGACTGGTTGCTTGGTCCATTGCGGCGGGTGTCGCCGGATGGCTGCTGGCCGGGATTTACAACCGTTTGCAATAAGTGTTGATGTTCGTACAGCGGGTAGGTATCGCGCTAATAGTATCAATACGACGGGATTAGACCGTTGGAGCGCTTGCGCGTGCTTCCGTAAGTCGTCAAATGAGAGAAACGGCAGACGCTAATTAACTAACTCCTTCGAGTAATAGGGTGGCCACGACACAGATCAGTGTTACATCAATGATTTTAGGAGGTCTTTATGACCATAGACTTAAAAGGTAAAAAAGGGCTGGTCGTTGGCATCGCCAATGAGAATTCGATTGCATGGGGCTGTGCCAAAGCGTTTTACGAAGCCGGTGCCGAGCTGGCGATCACCTATCTCAATGGAAAAGCGGAACCCTATGTTCGGCCTTTGGCCGATAGGGCTAACGCCGCCATCATTGCGCCGTTAGATGTGTCGGATGAAACGCAAGTCACAGCGCTGTTTGATCGTATCCACAGCACCTGGGGTGAGCTGGACTTTTTAGTACATGCCATTGCATTTGCGCCAAGAGAAGACTTGCAAGGACGGGTTACGGATTGTTCGCGGCAGGGCTTTCTCAAGGCTATGGATATTTCCTGCTATTCGTTTATCCGGCTGGCACATCTGGCTGAGCCATTGATGAAGAGAGGCGGATCTTTACTCACCACAACGTATTATGGTGGCGAAAAGGTGGTGGGGCATTATGGTCTGATGGGGCCAGTAAAAGCTGCTCTCGAAAGTACAGTGAAATATCTTGCGGCGGAGTTGGGTGAAAAACACATTAGGGTCAACGCGTTATCCCCAGGACCAATTGCTACCCGTGCTACGGGCGGTATTGCCCATTTTGATGAACTGTTACAGCGAGCAAAGCAAAAGTCGCCGGAGCATGAGCTTGTTTGCATTAACTGCGTAGGGTCATATGCCCGATTCTTGGTAAGTGATGAAGCGCGCCTGGTTACCGGCAGTACCGTCTATATCGATGCCGGCTATAACATTATGGGAGCATAAGATGCGGATATTAGTCATCAATGCAGGCAGTTCATCGGTTAAATTTAGCGTCTTTGCGGATGACAAGAGCGTTTTTAAATCATCATTGGATAAGCTGGATGACGTCGTAGCGGCGGTGTCGCAGATTCCTGATATTTTGATAAAGAACGACATCGACAATCCGCAGGCGGTAGCACACCGCGTCGCGCACGGCGGGGAGGTGTTCAAAGATGCCTGCCTGATCGATGATGCGGTTATCAGCGGCATCGAGGCCAACAGTCCGCTGGCACCTTTGCATAATCCACCCAATTTGGCGGGTATTCGGATGGCGCAGACATATTGGCCGGACGTGCCACAAGTGGCGGTGTTTGACACAGCATTTCATCAGACTATGCCGCGTTATGCCACTACCTACGCCGTACCGAAAGCATGGCGGGATATGGGGCTGCAGCGGTATGGCTTTCATGGCACGTCCCACAAATATGTCATGCATCGCGTCGCGCAGGAATTGAATATATTGCCCACGGATTTACGCATCATCAGTTGCCATCTTGGCAATGGGGCCAGTGTGTGCGCCATTGATCGCGGCGTATCGGTGGATACTTCGATGGGTATGACGGCGCTGGAAGGCTTGGTGATGGGGACACGCTCTGGTGATGTTGATCCCGGCATCTTTGCTTTTTTAGCGCGTGAGGTGGGGCTGCCCGCCAAGCAAGTGGAAGATATTTTATATCATGGTAGTGGTCTCAAAGCGTTGTCTGGTATCGGTAATGATATGCGTGATATTGAGCAAAAAGCCGCTGCAGGGCATGTCAATGCCCAGCTGGCCATTCAGGTTTATGCGTACCGCGTCCGTAAATATATTGGTGCCTATGCCAACGCGATGGGCGGGGTTGATGTACTGGCATTCACCGGTGGTATTGGTGAAGGGTCTGCTTCAATGCGTGCCCGCATCTGTCAGCGCATGGAATACCTCGGTTTATATTTTGATGAGGATACCAATCGCGGGGTAAAACTGGAGGGGTTTGAAGCGCCGCAGCTACAGCAATCCCACTCGCGTATCCGGGTGATGGTCACCCGAACCCGCGAACAATGGATGATCGCGCAGGAAGCCTTACGGGTGCTCAAAGGCGAAGAAAAACGCAAGCCTCTGCCGTCCATCCCGATGGCGGTTTCTGCGCATCATGTGCATTTAACCGAACAAGCGGTTGAGGCGTGTTTTGGCAAGGGCCACACACTCACCAAATATAAAACATTATCTCAACCGGGTTTCTGGGCAGCGGAAGAAAAAGTCGATGTTATTGGCCCCGATGGCGAAATAACTAATGTGCGGGTGTTGGGGCCATGCCGCACACACAATCAAATTGAAATCGCAGAAACGGAAACCTTCAAGCTCGGTATTCATGCCGATATACGGCTTTCCGGTGATGTGGAAGATACGCCCACCGTAACATTGCGTGGGCCAGCGGGCAGCGTTGAAACGGATGGGCTGATTGTCGCCAAGCGGCACATCCATATGAATACCAAGGATGCCGAGAAATACAAGTTACAACACGGTGACGTGGTGGCGATGGCTGTTGACTCCGATGGGCGTGACCTGATTTTTCGGGATGTTGCCATTCGCGTCCACCCTGATTTCGTTACCGAAATGCATATCGATACTGACGAAGCCAACGCCGCCCATATTGAACATGGTAGCAAGGGCGATTTAACCCCAACTGCATGTGAAGCGACTGTTATTAGCTGCACATCCCATGCGCCGCAAACCTGCTGCGATAAACAATCTAGAAACCAGGATACTCATCATGCCTAAATCAACAAGCAAATCGAAAATGGCTCATATCACCCAAGCCACGCAATCACCCGCAGCACCATCAGTTGCGCTAGTCGCGACAGACAAAGAGAAAAAAGAGGGGGCTGAGAAAATCACATCATCACGTGACTGGGTATTTGACGCTTTGAACTATCATGTCGATGCGTGGCAGCGCTCGGTATTGTTTTTAGATACGCTGCGCCAGCGCGCCGATAACATGATCGAACATGAAAAAAATGGTATGCCGCCACTCTTGGATTTTCACTACGAAATGGTGCTTGATGCCCGGACCTTTGACTCGCCTGCCAATTACGCACTGCTGAAAATCACTCAGGTTGAAGATGTTTGCTTGGCGGACTGCTTAGATCCCGAAAAGCCACCTGTGATAATTGTTGATCCTCGTGCCGGACATGGCCCAGGTATTGGTGGTTTTAAACGTGATTCGGAAGTCGGGATCGCTATTCACGAAGGTTATCCAGTCTATTTTGTAATTTTTTATCCCGACCCTGCGCCTCACCAGACGGTCAATGATGTACTGCAGGCACTCAGGGTGTTCATAGAGGCCACCAAAAAACGCCACGAGGGTAAAGCGCCAATTCTTTATGGTAACTGCCAGGCGGGATGGATGCTGACCATCCTTGCTGCTGACTGTAAGGGGTTAACCGGCCCAGTGATCACCAACGGCTCACCGCTTTCGTATTGGGCAAGCAGTGAAGAGGGCAACCCCATGCAGATGCATGGCAGCCTGGCGGGTGGAGTTTGGCTAGCGCGCTTTTTTGCGGATGTGAGTAATGGCACACTTGATGGCGCATGGCTGGTGCAAAATTTTGAGAACCTAAATCCCGCCAATGCGTTATGGCAGAAATACTATAATCTCTACGCCAATATTGATACCGAGCGAGAGAAATTCCTGGACTTCGAGCGTTGGTGGACGGGCTTTTATAGCCTCAGCGAGGAAGAGATTACCGCCACCGTGGAAAATCTGTTTATTGGTAACAAGCTCGAACGAGGCGAGCTGCAGTTGGATGACGGATGCACGATAGATCTCAAAAATATCGCTAATCCACTGCTGATTTTTGCCTCACACGGTGACAATATTACCCCACCTCGTCAGGCATTACACTGGATACGCCAAGTCTATCCTAGTACCGATGCGCTTAAAAATGCAGGCCAGAGAATCGCCTATATGATCAATCCGAATGTCGGGCATTTGGGTATTTTTGTCTCAGCAAAGGTGGCCAAGCTGGAGCACCGCGCCATCCTGGAGCATGTGCGGGAAATGGAGGATTTAAGCCCAGGCCTATACGAAATGAAAATCATCAACCCGACCGGCGACCCGGATTGCAGCCATGATCAATATGAAGTACGTTTTGAAGAACGCCAGATTGAAGATCTGTGTGAGAGTATGCCAAGTGAGCCATTTGATACCGTGCGCCGCATTTCAGAGCTAAATGATAGACTCTATCGAGGGATGCTGCGCCCGTGGGTGCAGGCATTTGCCAACCCACTGAGTGCTGAGATATTGAAGAACATCCACCCTATGCGCGTAAGTCGGAAAATTTTTTCTGAAAAGGTCAACCCATGGATGTGGCATATAGAACAGTTGGCAAAAACAGTGGAAGAGCATAGAACCGAAACTCACCCCGAAGGTATTTTCTATAAAGCTGAACAAACGACCGGCCAGCACATAGCCAACGCCCTGCACGATATGAGCGATGCGCGAGATGATGGAATGCGCAAACTGTTTTTGCAGCTATTTGGTAAGGCGGATGTGTAAACGGGCAACGGATCAAGTAGGAGAGGGGACGAGTGACAATTAATCGCGCTTCGGACGCCGAAGTTCTGAACGACACACCTACGATGCGAATTGTGATTGTGGGTGGCGGAGCAGGGGGGCTGGAGTTGGCGACAAAGCTTGGCCGTGCTTACCGAAAGTCGACAGCTGTATCTGTGTTGCTTCTGGATAAACACCCTTTCCATGTATGGAAACCCTTGTTTCATGAGGTTGCCTCAGGATCACTGGATGTGGACATGGATGGCATAGATTTTCGCTCACACGCGGCTAACCACGGATTCGAATTCCAGCTAGGCACACTCGATACTTTAGATCGAACACGCAAAGAGATCACACTTGATTCGATCCTGGATGATGACGGCGCGGTTCTGATTCCTGAACGTTATATCGATTACGATATTTTGGTGATCGCTATTGGCTCGATCACTAATGATTTTGGTATTCCTGGTGTACGCTCGCACTGCTTGACCATTGATGACACCCATGAAGCGGAGCGCTTTCATAAAGGGCTCTTGAATCAATTCCTCAAAATTAAAGCCGAAAAAAAAGATTCACCTTTAACAGTCACTATTGTTGGGGCTGGGGCGACCGGGGTAGAACTCACCGCCGAACTTTATAAGGTAGCAGACTATTTGCGTGCATATGGTTTTACAAACATTGATCGCTCTTCGTTGATTGTTAATTTGATCGAAGCTTCCGGACGGATACTCAATGCGTTACCGCCGCGGATTGCGGTGATGGCCGAGCGGGTACTCAATGAGTTAGGTGTTCGAATCTTGGTGAACACAAAAGTCCAGAGTGTTGGCGCAACGGGTGTTTTTGTTGATGACGGTGCATTTCTTCCCTCGGATATTACTGTCTGGTGTGCAGGCGTAAAATGTCAGGAAGTGCTTGATCATATTGGCGGATTACCCACAAACCGCAACCACCAAATTATTGTCAACTCGGTTTTGCAAGCGGAAGACGACGAGTCAATTTTTGCACTGGGTGATTGTGCTGCATTCGAACAAGGCGACGGTACCTTAGTGCCACCGCGAGCACAATCGGCGCATCAAATGGCAGCGGTTGTCGCTACAAACATTCAACGACAGCTTAAAGGCCAAGCACTAAAACCCTTCCGGTACCGGGATCACGGCTCTTTAGTGTCATTCGCTGAATATACTTCTGTGGGTGTGCTGAGCTATATGACCAAGCATCGGGTTTTCGTGGAAGGAGGCATCGCCAAATACTTGTATGTCTCGCTCTATCGACTTCATCAGGTCGCGCTCCATGGCTATTTTAATACCTTTTTAATGATGATTGTTGGACGGATCAACCGCAAACTTCGGCCAAGGTTAAAACTGCATTAATGGCTATTCATACGTTCGGTTGCAATGTGATTTTCCTTTCTGAAAAACAGAGTGACGTGCACCATGCCAATTAACGTTACAGACGTTCTTTTTGTCGTGCTTGTACTCGGTGTAGTCGCGTTGCGTCCAGCGCTGGAAAAGCTCAGGCTTCCCGTGTCCGCCCTAGTCATTCTTGCTGGAATAGTAGTTGGGCCAGCGGGATTATCGCTCTTGGGTTTTACGGAAAGTATTCGTCTGTTTTCTGAATTGGCCGTGGTCTTAATTCTCTTCTATGCAGGACTAGAAGTGCAATGGGATCGCTTCGTTGTCGCTCTGAGGCCAGGATTTTGTGTCGCGCTGTCAGGGATCGTTCTGAGTGCCGTGCTTGGAATTCTTGTAAGCCTGAACTTCGAATCGAGTATGGAACAAGCCCTTTACGTTGGTGTGGCGCTGGCGGCCACCAGTATTGGGCTGAGCGTGCCCCTGCTAAAACAGGCGAATTTACTTAATACCCGGATGGGTCAAATACTCCTCGCCGCGGCAATTATTGATGATGTGCTTGCAATGTATTTTCTTTCGGCATTGCATACAAGTTTAAGCGCACAGGGAGATCTAGGGCGCATGTTTTTTGGCTTAGTCATAGGCGCCGTTGTACTGTTGCTCATCACCCTAGTCAACATCGGCTTTGCGGGATTGCTAAAGAAAACTTATTTCCATCAAAAAGTCATCATAGTGACGGTCTTGCTTTTTCTTGCCGCACTGGGATCTGGTCTTATTACTTGGTATGTCGATATGTCCATAGCGGTGGGCGCTTTTTTATCGGGTGCTGTGATGGCTTGGTCCGGTATAGCCCAGAAGTTTACTTTTCCTAAAAGCGTTTTCGAGCGCATATTCAGCGTCGCAACACCGGTATTCTTTTTAGCCATTGGCTTGCAAATCACAGCAGTTTCCATTGCGTCACAAACATTGTGGATATTTTCTATCGCGGTGACACTTGCCGCTATTGTCGGGAAAATATTTTCCGTATGGGCCGTTCCCTTGTCGATTTCAGCCAGGGACCGCTGGCTACTGGGTGTCGCGTTAATCCCACGTGGTGAAGTCGGATTGATCATTGCCGCATTAGGGCTCAAGCAGGCACATCTTACGCATCACGCCATGATGGCACTGGTTGTGATGACTGTGATCACAGCTTTGGTTGCTGCGATCGTGGTTCCCATCCTTGCACGGGGAAGAGAGTCGGTCACGAGTAAGGTATCCGAATAATGGGGAATAGACACTTTATGCTAGTCACTGACAACGCATCTTACAACGGGCATGTTCAACCGTGATCATTGTCGCGTTGGGAGCAAGCCTCGTCATGCTACTTTGGGCTGTCTGTTATCCACTGATTGTTCTGAGTATGCCTTATGCTCCCTTGATGCAAACGGCTTTCTTGCGAGCACTCCTCGGTGGACTGTTTCTATTGTTATGCGCTCTTGTCTTGCGGCGCCCATTTCCCAGATCCCTGCATGCTTGGGTGGCTATTACAGCGATTGGCTTAACCGCTACCACCATCGGCTTTTGGGGCATGTTCTACGCGGGGAGCTTGATTTCTCCGGGCTTGGCCACAGTACTGACGAACACCCAGCCGCTCATTGCCAGTGTTTTGGCAGGGATCATTCTCAAAGAGGTCATCCATCGTAAAGTGCTCGTAGGTATTCTTATTGGATTTTCTGGTATTTCCATTATCGGACTCAACGGCGCACTGGAACATAATGCGCAGACTGTATATGGCGTTATCTACGTAATCTGCGCGGCCCTCGGCATTGCGATCAGTAATATCTTGCTCAAAAAAGTGGCTAAGCGGATAGATATTTTCTATGCCATGGGCGGCCAACTGGTGATCGGTTCACTGCCACTGTTGGCCTTGGCTCCTTCACTAGAAACATTTCCTGTACTTTTCGTAAATTTAAATTACATAGTCATTCTTACGACACTGGCCATTCCGGGCACAGCGCTACCCTTCTTATTGTGGTATTGGCTGATGGATAAAGCGCCACTCAATCAACTCAATGTATTCAGTTTCTTAACCCCCATATTTGGTTTAGCTCTAGGGTGGGTTTATTTTTCGGAATCACTGCTTCTTTGGCAATGGGTAGGCGTGGTGGTAGTGTTTGTTGCGATAGTCCTTTCGATTCTTCCAGGCATCGAACGCTCACAGGCCGACTCTCGTGCGCGTTAACAAACCTGAACTCGGACAAAAGCGTGTGCGTCATGAGAAAGTGATTACCTAGACAGGGTTGAAGGTATTGACTTGCGTCTTGGACCAGCTTTTATTATCCGGTGGGTCATTCCAATCTAAATTGATGGCCGCTTTTTATTGATATGTTCAACTGAGGAGATAAAAATGACTGAAGTAAAAGAAAAAACACGCAAGAAGAGTAATAAATTAAAAAAGGAACTTCCTAAAATTGAAAGTGGTAAGTCTAAGAAACGTATAGAAGAATCCGAGAGTGTTGGTGATGAACTATCGGTTGAAGCGCGACAAAAGCTAATCGAAGAGACCGCCTATCGGCGTGCACTGGCACGAAATTTTGAAGGTGATGCTCAACTTGATGATTGGTTAGAAGCAGAAGCTGAAGTAAACGAAAAGTTTACGAAGGCTAAGGCTCTAACATAAGCCTTATGACCAAAAAAACTGGGGCCCGGGAAGCCAATTTCGGTCCGGGCCGTCCTTTACCTCTGGGCGTATCTCATGATTGCGATGGAATCAATTTTTCGTTGTTCAGTCGTCATGCGAGTGCGGTGACCTTATTGCTTTTTGAAACGCCTGAAGATGAATCGCCGCGTGCGATTATGAGATTAGACCCTGTTGAAAATAAAACAGGTGATATTTGGCATCTTGGTTTCGCCTCATCGGATGCCACACTGCTCTATCTATGGCAGGTCGATGGTCCCTTTGATCCAAGGGCAGGGCATAGATTCAATGGCAATTTGGCGTTGCTTGACCCTTATGCAACAGCCTTGGTGGGAACGGATTATTGGGACTTTGGTCGTTGCTGTACACATACATTTCAAGAGGCAGGAAGGGCAGTGGTGGCCCGTGATGCCGGCTATAAACCCAAGTGTTTGGTTCAGCATAAACAATTTGATTGGCAGGGTGATCGTCCACCAAAACATGCGTGGTCCGATACCATTATTTACGAGATGCACGTGCGTGGATTCACTGCTCATCATTCGTCAAGCGTGGAGAACCGCGGTACATACTTGGGTGTTGTGGAAAAGATATCGTATCTGCAATCGCTTGGAATTACTGCTGTCGAGTTATTACCTATCCAAGAGTTTCATGAGAATGAACTGCCGCGTACGAACCCTGTCGACGGAACGATGTTAAAGAACTATTGGGGGTATAGCACCGTTGGTTTTTTTTCCCCAAAAGAAAGTTATTCAAGTCGCGATTACCATGGCGCCGCCGTGAATGAATTCAAGACGATGGTAAGAGCGTTACATAAAGCTGGTATCGAAGTCATTCTCGATGTCGTATTTAATCATACCTCCGAAGGAAACCATTTGGGACCGACGTTAAATTTTCGAGGTTTAGATAATTCGATTTTCTACATCCTGGAAGAGGATAAGACATATTATAAAAATTATTCAGGTACAGGAAATACGCTGAATTGTAACCATCCTAT